>JBEBXA010000053.1:0-27898 GCA_040391825.1 Pigmentiphaga sp. | reverse complement strand
GTACTTGGCTACGAACCAAGGGGTCGTGGGTTCGAATCCTGCCGGGCGCACCAGTTTTGTCTGCATCGCTGATCTTGATTGCGCTGTCAGTCCGAAAATGCACTATTCAGAACGGGCATCAATCAGGTGCCCGTTCTGTTTTTGCATTGGCTGTTTGGATATTTTTCGATTCTCGAACCCTTGGTTTGAGCTTGGAATGTTTCGAGCGTCAGTCGGCAGCTTGTCTTTTATCGCAGGCAAGTTGAGCAAAGCCGGATTTGAAGAGTGAAGGGTAGGAATACGGCGCTGTTCCACCTTTCAGGCAAAGGACGCGTCGCCTAATATCCGCGTTTGCCATTCTTTGGAGGAGCGGTGTCGTTGTTTAATTTCAAAGTAAGGCGCTCTCCATATCTCTGGTGGCTTGGCTACGCGATAGTGTTCGCGGCGGGGCTGGTCCTGGCTATACGCGAGCTGTCGGACCTATTAATGGAACCAGGGCAATCACTAGACCTGAGCTGTCAACCCTTGTTCTTTCATTCCGACGAGTTTCTGGCATTGATGCTTGCTGCTTTTTTTCTGCTCTTGCTTGCTTTTCTGGCCCAAAGAAAATTATTGAAAAAAGAACGAGCCAGTCGCAAGTTTGCTGAAGTGCTGACGAGCGCTCTGGACCAGAATTGCCGCGGTAATTGCTGAGCGCAAGTCTGGAATCGCTCCAGTGGAAATTCAATTTCCCACTATTCGAAAACCTAGAAATATCGCCTTATCCGCCTTCGGTTTGTTGGGACCGGCTCAGTGTTTTTTGCGGTAGGAGCATAATGGTTCTTGTTTTGTGCGTTTGAATGCGGCGAACGGCGCACTCAGCATGGGTTGCAACTGATCTGGTGTTTTGCGGCTCATTCTGCTGCTGTTTCATAACAGTTCAGGCCGCTACACTGACACTATCGCAACGATTCTGCGCGGTTTCGCGTTTTCAGATTCAACTACACATGTTTTTCTCAAAAAAAATCTACTTGGCCGCGTTATGTTTTACGGCGCAGGCATTAATCGGGGCAAGCGCAGCGTGGGCGCAAGTCACCGTGTTTGAACCTAATACGATGGAAGGCCGCATGGCAGCCTGTATCGCTTGTCATGGGGCGCAAGGCAAAGCCGGCCCTGACGGTTACTATCCGCGCATTGCCGGCAAGCCCGCCGAATATCTATACAACCAGTTGGTATATTTTCGTGATGGCAAAAGGCAATATCGCCCCATGCAGCACTTGCTGGAAAACCTGTCTGACGACTACTTGAAGCAAATCGCAAATTGGTTTTCTGAACAGCATCCACCTTATCAGGCGCCGCAGCCGTCTCGTGTGCCGGCCCATATGCTGGAACAAGGCCGCACTTTGGTTTTCAACGGCGATAAAGCCCGTGATATTCCCGCCTGTGTAGCCTGCCATGGCGAAACCTTGACAGGGGTCAAGCCAGCGATCCCCGGTTTGCTGGGGGTGCCGCATGACTACATCAGTTCTCAGTTCGGAGCCTGGACCAATGGTTTGCGCAACGCTATAGAACCCGATTGCATGGCGGATATTGCAAGACGTCTGACGCCTGAAGATATTGGAGCGGTAGCCGCGTGGCTGTCTTCCCAAACTGTTGAAGGAAGTGCCGAGCCCATCGCGGCCTTGCCTGCACCGTTGCCGATTGCTTGCGGCAGCCAGGCCTCGGTCGTCGGGGGTGCGAAATGAGCTTGAAGAAAGTAGTGGCGGCCTTGCTGCTTATTCTCGTGGCTGGCACTGGCTTGGTGTTTTGGCTGGGCTATCACGAGTACAACGAACCTGCTTCGAGCCAGGCAAGCTACGACGCTAGCCGGCTTATTGAAAGAGGGCGCTATCTGGCCAGCATGGGTAACTGCATGGGTTGCCATACGGCGGTGGGCGGCAAGCCCTATGCTGGTGGCCGGGAACTGGCGACGCCATTCGGGCGCTTCTATGGTCCTAATCTGACCCCTGACAATGAAACCGGCCTGGGCAAATGGACAGCCGATGATTTTTGGCGAGCTTTGCATAATGGCAAGGCGCCGGACGGCTCCTTGCTGTATCCAGCCTTCCCGTACCCCAGCTACCGCAACGTCTCGCGCGCAGATGCCGATGCCCTGTACGCTTATCTGGGGTCGCTGCCCGCGGTGGAGCAGCCGAATCGCGCGCATGATCTGGCCTTTCCCTATAACCAACGCTTCTTGATCGCGGGTTGGCGCGCTTTGTACTTCCGGCCGGAACCTCTCAAGAACGAGACGGGTGAGTCGGAACAATGGGTGCGCGGACGCTATCTGGTGGAAGGTTTGGCCCACTGCGCTGAGTGTCATACCCCCCGCAACCGCCTTGGGGCGATGAAGTCTTCCGAAGGCTTGGCCGGCGCCTTGATTCCCGGGCAGCTCTGGTATGCCCCGCCTCTGACCGCGGACAAGGTTACTGGCTTGGGGCAGTGGTCGGAACAGGATATCGTCGACTTGCTCAAAACGGGTGTCTCCCGACAAACGCACGCTGCCGGGCCTATGGCGGAATCAGTGCATCTTGGGTTTCAGCATGTGGCGGATACCGATCTTCAAGCCATGGCGGTTTATTTGAAGGCGCTGCCGGAAGCCGGCACCGATGAGCTGGCGATCGGATCTCCTGCCTCGACTTCCGTGATGGAAACGGGTGGCAAGATTTACGAACAGCAATGTGTGCAATGCCACCAGGCTTCTGGTGAGGGGCGCTCACCTGCCTGGCCACCCCTGGCCGGTAATATCTCGGTGCTGGCTTCTTCGCCGGTCAATGCCATCCGCCTGGTGTTGTCGGGGGGATTCGCACCAAGTACGAAGGATAATCCGCAGCCGCATGGTATGCCGCCTTTCGGGCAAAGCATGAGCGACCAGGACGTCGCCGCGGTGGTTACTTTTATACGCCAAAGCTGGGGTAACCAAGCCAGTACGGTTTCTTTGCCCGAGGTGCGCCGGGTACGAGAGTCGGTTCGTTAGTTGGGGCTTCAAAGGTTCGTCGCATTAGCGAGGCTGGACCAAAACGCTTAGGGCGACTCTGCAAGAGAGTCGCCCAGCACTTGCCTTAAGGCTGTGGCGTTGCGTACGCCCTGATCCTCAAAATTGGTGTTGAGCAGAACATGGGTATTGGCGACGGCACGCGCAAGATGCCTTAGCTGTTCAGCAATTTCTTCCAGCTCTCGACGCGAATACTCATAGACGAATCGCCCTGATGATGCATGTAAGCCAGGGCGGTTCCAAGCTTGGCGATTGCGTCCATGTAGACGTACCACAGCCAGTTCAGGGTGGGTGGGGTGCCAGACGCTGGGCACGGTGTTGATGATCGTGTCGCTAAGGGTTCCTGGACTGTCGACGATGGTATGGACCGCCTGTAGACGGCGCAGCAGTGCGAGGGTGGATGTTTTTTGTGCACCGGCGAACCAGCTGCGGTGGCGAAATTCAACGGAATGCCGGTGCTCGCTTAAGTGCTGCGAGCACTCTTCAAGCAAACTGAGGCCGGCCGCATCGGCCCGTACGCGTGGCGAAAACTGTAAATGCACCGCTCCGAGTTTGCCGCTCATGCGCAACGGTTCGATGGCGATGAGGAAACGGCGCCACAACTCTTCGCGAAGCTCGGGCGGGGTACCAGCCCTGTCCAGTTGTTGCTCCGATCTGAAACCTACGGCTTGGCGGATGTCCGCCGGCAGGGCATCGCTGGGCGTTTGGTGGCCGGTGAACAAACGAAATGCCTTGATGTTGAAAGTAAAGTTGTCGGGCGTGCGCAAAACCCAATGGTGAGCCGTATGGGGATCAGGCAGGGCGTAATAGCTGCTATCGACCTCTACCAGAGGGAAACGCGAGGCGTAAAATTTCAAGCGCTGTTCAGCGTTGCGTACCTTGTCTGGATAGAAGCGCTGGCAGGCAATCAGCGTTTTGTCGGTCCAGGACGATATGCCGATATGTATGGCCATGTTCGATGTAGAGCAAAGTGGTTTTATACTGTATGAATATACAGTAACTTTTGCCCCCAGCCATGCCTGAGTCCAGCGCTTTACCTCGTACGCCCCCGACTGCCTTCGATCCCTTGGCTGATTTGAATCCAGGCCAGCGTGAGGCCGTTGAATATGGAATAGGACCGGATGCCGGCGACTGCGGTCCTTTGTTGGTCATTGCCGGAGCGGGGTCGGGAAAAACCAGCACCCTGGCGCATCGCGTCGCCCATCTGGTGCTGAACGGAACCGATCCACAGCGGATCATGCTGTTGACGTTTTCCCGCAGGGCCGCGCTTGAAATGGAAAGAAGGGTGGGGCGGGTGCTGCAAACGGTCTTGGGCTTGCGTTCAAGCCAGCCGCCTGCCTTGCCGTGGGCGGGTACTTTCCACGCAATGGGTGCTCGCCTGTTGCGCGACTATGCGGCGCGCATCGGCTTATCGGATGCTTTCACTATCCATGACCGCGGAGACGCGGAAGATCTAATGGGTATCGCGCGCCATGAGTTGGGATTCTCGGGCAGCAAATCGCGTTTTCCCCTGAAGGGGACTTGTCTGGCAATCTATTCCCGCGTGGTGAACAGCCAAGCGCCGCTCGAGCAGGCATTGAAGCGTCACTTTCCATGGTGTGCGGCTTGGGAGGAAGAGTTGAAGCAGCTATTCGGGGCTTATGTGCTGGCCAAGCAAGATCAGCACGTGCTGGACTACGACGATCTGCTTTTGTACTGGGCGGAAATGATGAAGGACTCCTTTATCGCCACTGAGCTGGGCGGCGCTTTCGACCAAGTACTGGTTGATGAATACCAGGATACCAATCGCTTGCAGGCGGCCATTCTGCTGGGCATGAAACCTGATGGACGAGGTTTGACCGTGGTGGGCGACGATGCTCAATCCATCTATTCCTTTCGTGCGGCGACGGTGCGCAACATCCTGGATTTTCCTCATGAGTTTTCGCAACCGGCGCATGTCCTTACGCTGGATCGAAATTACCGGTCGACCCAAGCTGTGCTGGATGCATCCAATGCCGTCATTGCCGAATCTTCCGAGCGCTACGCCAAAGAACTCTGGACCGACCGCGCTTCATCGCAAAAGCCGCAATTGGTGACTGTAAGCGATGAGTCGGGGCAGGCCCGCTGGGTGGCTGATCAGGTGTTGGCGCAAAGAGAAGCGGGTTTGACGCTCAAGACCCAGGCTGTCCTGTTCCGGTCGGCCAGCCATAGTGCCGCGCTTGAACTCGAACTGACCCGGCGCAATATTCCCTTTGTAAAGTTCGGCGGCCTGAAGTTTCTGGAAGCAGGGCACGTCAAAGATCTGCTCGCCATTTTGCGCTGGGCGCGCAACCCGCGCAGCCGCTTGTCGGGGTTTAGGGTACTGCAGTTGATTCCCGGTGTGGGGCCCGTCACGGCAGGCCGTTTGCTCGATGCCATGGCGGAAGCCGACCATCCCCTGGCGGCACTGCAAGATTTCAAGCCAGGCGCGTCGGCAATGGAGGACTGGCAGATTTTTGCCACCAGCTTTCTTGCCCTGAGCGACCCATCCTTGGCTTGGCCAGGCGATATCGATGTGGCGATGCGCTGGTATCTTCCGCAATTGCAGCGCATTCACGATGACGCAATGGTGCGTCAGGGAGACCTGGATCAACTGGCGCGGATAGCTGGCACTTATGGCTCCCGAGAACAATTCCTGACCGAACTCACGCTTGATCCACCTGATGCCACCAGCGCACAGTCAGGCACTCCATTGCTGGACGAGGACTATCTGATCCTTTCCACCATCCATTCAGCCAAGGGGCAAGAATGGAAGGCCGTCTATGTGTTGAATGTGGTCGATGGCTGCATTCCATCAGACATGAGCACCGGCAGCGCCGAAGAAATCGAAGAAGAG
Organism: Pigmentiphaga sp.; assembly: GCA_040391825.1. Classification (GTDB taxonomy): domain Bacteria; phylum Pseudomonadota; class Gammaproteobacteria; order Burkholderiales; family Burkholderiaceae_B; genus Pigmentiphaga. The sequence continues at coordinate 22,052 of JBEBXA010000053.1, read as the reverse complement.
CGCCGTTTGTTGTATGTGGCGATGACCCGTGCCAAAGAGTTATTGCAACTAATTGTGCCGCAGCGGTTTTACGTGCATCAGCAAAGTGGAATGGGGGACCGCCACGTGTACGGTAGCCGGAGCCGTTTTATTCCCGACCGGCTGACCCCTCTGTTCGAGCGTTTACCCAAGCCGCGCCCGCCGCAGGCAGGGGGGGCGGCCGCTGGCGGAGCGCCTGGCCCACGTATTGATATTGCTCACCGCTTGCGGGATGCTTGGAAGTAACGACCAGCTATGAAAGCGCAGGCTAAAGTTTGCTTGTACTATGCTTGACGTAAAAATATTTTAAGTATCAAATATATAGCAAGATAAGCAGTGTCAAGGTATTGCGCCGCGCGGGCTTCCCAGTGTTGCCTACCTCGTACCGAACTTGCGGTCTGCCGTCTGATAAGACATTGACCAGGCACGGAGGAACCATGAATATTGTCTGCATCGGCGGTGGGCCAGCCGGCTTGTACTTCGCTTTACTGATGAAAAAGCGTGATCCGTCATCACGCGTTGTGGTGATCGAACGTAACCGGCCTTACGATACCTTCGGTTGGGGAGTGGTTTTCTCTGATCAGACTTTAGGTAATCTGGCTAGTGCAGACGAGCCCACCGCACGCAATATCTTGCAGGCCTTCAACCATTGGGATGACATCGATGTTCATTTCAAGGGTCATAAAATTAGTTCCGGTGGACACGGTTTTTGTGGCATTGGCCGCAAGCGTCTGCTGAATATATTGCAGGAACGCTGCGAATCACTCGGTGTCGAGCTGGTGTTTGAGACCGAAGTGAACGACGACCAAGCTATTGCCGAGCGCTATGACGCTGACCTTATCGTTGCGTCCGATGGTTTGAATAGCCGCATTCGTACGCGCTATGAGTCAAGCTACCAGCCCGATATCGAAACGCGTGAATGCCGTTTCGTATGGCTGGGCACCAAGAAGTTGTTCTCCGCTTTTACCTTCGCCTTCGAGCAGACTGAACACGGCTGGTTCCAGGCCCACGCCTACCAGTACGATGGCGATACTTCCACGTTCATCGTTGAAACCCCCGACGAAGTCTGGCGGCGCGCCGGTCTGGACAAGATGAGCCAGGCGGATGCCACGGCGTTTTGCGAACGCTTGTTCGCGAAGTACCTGGACGGCAACAGTTTGATGAGCAATTCGCCGCACTTGAGTGGTGCTGCCAATTGGATCCGGTTTCCACGCATTGTCTGCGAAAGTTGGGTGCACTGGACTCAGCGCGGCGCCAAGCGCGTGCCGGTGGTTTTGATGGGGGATGCGGCTCATACCGCGCATTTTTCCATTGGTTCGGGTACCAAGCTGGCGCTTGAGGATGCCATCGAATTAGCGCGCTGCTTCGACACTTATGGCGGGCAAAGCCTGGAAAGCGTCATGGCCGGGTACGAGGCGGTGCGCGCGATCGAAGTGCTCAAAATACAAAGTTCGGCTCGCAATTCCATGGAGTGGTTCGAGAATGTCGAGCGCTACGTGGATATGGAGCCCGAGCAGTTCGCGTATTCGATGTTGACGCGCAGCCAGCGTTTGTCTCACGAGAATCTGCGTTTGCGCGATCCCGCATATGTCGAGCGGTACGAACAATGGCTGGCCAAGCGTGCCTTTAAGCAGGCTGGGCTATCTCTTCCTTTAATCGACCAGGTTCCGCCGCCGATGTTGACCCCGTTCAAGGTTCGGGGCACGGTGTTGAAGAATCGCATTCTTGTGTCGCCCATGGCGCAATATTCGGCAGACGACGGTTGTGTGGGCGATTTCCACCTGGTGCATCTGGGCAGCCGGGCAATGGGCGGTGCAGCCATGGTGTTTGCCGAAATGACCTGCGTTTCAGCTGATGCGCGCATTACACCTGGGTGTCCGGGCATGTACCGCCCCGAACATACCGCAGCGTGGAAACGCATCGTTGATTTCGTGCATGGCAATACTGACGCAAAAATCGCGATGCAACTTGGCCATGCGGGTGCAAAAGGTTCCACGCACGTGGCCTGGGAAGGCACCGATCAACCGCTCGAACACGGTAATTGGCCTTTGTTCGCAGCTTCTGCCACGCAATATCTGGCAGGTGTGTCTCAGACAGCACGCGAGGCGTCCGTGGATGATATGCGGCGTATCTTGAACGATTTCGTACAAGCGGCCCGGGAAGCGCAAAGCGCTGGTTTTGATTGGCTGGAGTTGCACTGCGCGCACGGTTACTTGCTATCCAGCTTTATTTCGCCACTTACCAACCAGCGTAGCGACGAGTATGGCGGGTCGCTGGAAAACCGCTGCCGCTACCCCCTGGAAGTCTTTGCCGCAATTCGTAAAGTATGGCCGCAAGACAAGCCCATCAGCGTGCGGATCTCGGCCCATGATTGGGTTGAGGGGGGAATAGACGCGGATGCGGCGGTTGCCATTGCCCGCCTGTTCAAAGAGGCCGGCGCCGATATGATCGATTGTTCCTCTGGTCAGGTCAGCAAGCTTGAAAGGCCGGTGTACGGCCGCATGTTCCAGACGCCTTTTGCGGATCGTATCCGCAATGAAACAGGTATGCCCACGATTGCCGTCGGCGCTATTTTCGAAGCCGACCATGTCAATGGCATCATCGCCGCCGGACGGGCTGACTTATGCGCGCTGGCGCGCCCGCATTTGGCCAATCCCGCATGGACCTTGCTTGAAGCCGCGAAGGCGGGCGGCTTCGATGCTGGCTGGCCTAAACAGTATTACGCGGGCAGGCAGCAGTTGGAGCGCAATCTGGAACGGGAACGACAGCAAGCCGCCGCCAACGCCGGCCTGACGCCTCAGCAGCTAGCTGCGAGTTTGTTGGCGCAATGACGATGAATACACTCCAAGGTAAGCATGCTTTCGTGACCGGCGGTGCGCGCGGTATAGGCTTGGCAATCAGTCGGGCTTTGCTGCAGGAGGGGGCTACGGTTGGTATCGGCGGCAGGGACAAGGCGGCATTGGACGCAGCCGTGGCAGGCCTGTCCGCTTTCGGCTCGGTATATGCCTTGGTCGTGGACGTAAGCAATGTAATGTCGGTCAGGAAAGCGATGGCGGCAGCCGTTCTGGATCAAGGCCGGATCGACATCCTGATCAATAATGCGGGACAAGCCAAGTCGGCTCCGCTGGGCCGTACCGACGACGACGTGTGGCAAGGTATGCTGGACGTCAACCTTAGTGGTACTTTTTATTGCGTGCGTGAAGTTTTGCCCGGCATGGTCGAAGCCGGGTGGGGGCGTATCGTCAATATCGCCAGTACCGCCGGCTTGGTGGGTTATGGCTACACAGCAGCGTATTGTGCGTCGAAGCACGGCGTGATCGGCCTGACGCGGGCCGTGGCCCAGGAAGTGGCAAGAAAGGGGGTAACCGTCAATGCGGTGTGCCCAGGTTTTACCGAAACAGAATTGAGCCGCGATGCGATCGCGAATATCGTCGCCAGGACCGGGCGCAGCGAGGCGCAGGCCAAGGCCGAGCTAGCGGCGCTGAATCCGCAGAAAAGACTGGTGCAAGCCGAAGAAGTGGCCAATGCCGCAGTATGGCTGTGCCTGCCCGGATCTGCCGCAATGAACGGGCAGTCGATTGCGGTGGCCGGCGGCGAAGTCACCTGAAGGAAAAGAATGATTCAGAAGTTCTCTGAAGTATCACCAGGGGCAGTGGCAGACACCTCGCCGGTGCTGGATCTCGAGTCGCGCCTGACCGAAGACCATCATCAATCCCTGGTGTTGTGGCTACGTATGTTGTCGTGCACGATGCGTGTCGAGAACGAAATCCGCTCGCGCCTGCGAAGCGAGTTTGATATTACTTTGCCGCGGTTTGACTTGATGGCTCAACTGGAACGCCATCCTGAGGGTTTGCGTATGGGCGAACTGTCCAAGCGCATGATGGTGACGGGCGGAAACGTGACGGGTATTACCGACCAGCTAGAACAGGAAAACCTGGTCGTGCGTGAACCCGCGGCCGAAGACAGGCGAGCCTTCGTGGTCAAGTTGACGCCATCTGGACGCCGCGCGTTTTCTAAGATGGCCGCGGTTCATGAGCAATGGATCATCGAGTTGTTCGCCGGCGTACCGGCGACATCCAAAGACGGGCTGATCGAGCTCTTGTCGCAATTGAAAAGCAGCCTCAACGGCTTGCTCCCTGATGAACGCAAATAGATGGACAAGCTCGTTGCGGAAAGGCCATTTTCCTTAATGGCTTTCCCTTTCAGAACAGGAAGACAAGTATGCGTTATCTCTCTGGCGAATCAAGAATGTTGCATGGCCACCCCACTGAGTTGGCGGATTATCGCGCCCGACACTTTCTTTTCGAGATCGCTGATGGTGTCGCCACGCTGACGCTGAATCGTCCCGAACGCAAAAACCCTCTTACCTTCGAGTCCTACGCTGAACTGCGCGACGTATTTCGCGCCTTGATATACGCGCAGGACGTTCACGCAGTCGTCATTCAGGGGGAGGGCGACAATTTCTGTTCTGGTGGCGATGTGCATGAAATCATCGGCCCCTTGACCAAGCTGGACATGCCTTCACTGCTTGCCTTCACGCGTATGACTGGTGATTTGGTCAAGGCGATGCGGGCCTGCCCGCAACCTATCATCGCTGCCGTTGACGGCGTTTGTGCCGGCGCAGGGGCGATTCTGGCTCTGGCATCCGACATGAGGCTAGGCACCGCTCGCAGCAAAACCGCCTTTTTGTTCACGCGAGTGGGCTTAGCGGGTTGCGACATGGGGGCATGTGCATTGTTGCCGCGCATGATTGGTCAAGGCCGGGCTTCTGAGCTTTTGTTCAGCGGTCGTTCCTTGGGCGGCGAGGAGGGTGAGCGCTGGGGGTTTTTCAATAGACTGTGCTTACCGGAAACCTTGGCGAAAGAGGCTAGGGCACTGGCGATCACTTTGGTGCAGGGCCCGAATTTCGCCCATGCGATGACCAAGAAAATGTTGCAGCAAGAGTGGAATATGGGTGTGGACGAAGCCATCGAAGCCGAGGCCCAAGCGCAAGCCATCTGCATGGCTACTAATGATTTTCATCGCGCATATCATGCTTTCGTGGCTAAGCAAAAGCCGGTATTTGAAGGGGACTGATGTGCATGCCGAGCACCTGCAGTGGCCTTTTTTCGAACCCCGCCATCGAGATCTGGCGCATGAGCTGGAGGTTTGGGCCAGCGCTTATTTCTCGACCTATGTTGAAGGGGACGTTGACCAGAGCTGCCGCGCTCTGGTGACTGCCCTGGGCGAAGCGGGGTGGTTGCGCCATGCCGTGGCCGGAAAAGAATATGGCGGCCATGCGGAAGAGATCGACACGCGCGCCATCTGCCTGATACGCGAAACACTTGCACGCCATCATGGCCTGGCTGATTTCTCGTTCGCCATGCAAGGCCTGGGGGCGGGGGCTATCAGCCTGTTTGGCTCCGCCGAACAGAAGCAGCGCTATCTGCCGCGAGTGGCCAGTGGCCGGGCGATAGCTGCCTTTGCCTTGTCAGAGCCCGAGGCCGGTTCGGATGTAGCAGCCATGCAATGCGCTGCCGTGCTGGAGGATGGGCACTATGTGCTTCAAGGTGAAAAAACCTGGATTTCCAACGGCGGCATTGCAGATTTCTACGTCGTGTTCGTGCGCACGGGCGAAGCGCCTGGCTCACGCGGTATTTCCGCCTTGATCGTGGATGCCGACAGCCCAGGCTTGAAGATTGCGGAACGTATCCATGTGATCGCCCCGCATCCGCTGGCCCGTCTGTCGTTCGAAAACTGCCGTGTCCCTGCCGCCCGGCGTCTAGGTGAGCCCGGTCAGGGCTTCAAGATCGCCATGTCGACCCTGGATGTTTTTCGTACGTCGGTGGCGGCAGCCGCCTTGGGTTTTGCGCGCCGCGCCATGACTGAGGGCTTGCATCGCGCCACCACCAGGAAAATGTTTGGCCAGACTCTAGGAGACTTCCAACTGACCCAGGCACGCTTGGCCGAGATGGCCACCGGCATAGACACAGCAGCGCTTCTTACTTACCGCGCCGCATGGATGCGTGATGGCGGTACACGTATTACCAAAGAAGCCGCCATGGCGAAGATGAGCGCGACCGAGATCGCACAAAAAGTGATTGATTCCGCGTTGCAGATGTTCGGTGGCTTGGGCGTGGTCAGCGAACAACCTGTTGAACGCCTTTACCGCGAAATCAGAGCCTTGCGCATTTATGAAGGCGCGACCGAGGTCCAGTCGCTTATTATCGCCCGCGAGCTATTGCGTGAAGCGGGCGAGCCTCTCCCCCCATCCAAGCCGGCGCATCGCCGAACGGAGCCCTGAACATGAGTAGCAACATCCAGATTCTGCAACCCCCTCATTGGCCGCGGCCGCGCGGCTATAGCAACGGTATGGCGGCCAGCGGACGCCATGTCATGGTGAGTGGAATGGTGGGCTGGGACGAACATGGCGTCTTTCATGCCAAAGACATAGGCGGACAGGTCAGACAGGCATTGACCAATATTGTTGCGGTGTTGGACGAAGCCAATGCCAAGCCTGAACACATCGTGCGCATGACCTGGTATGTGCTGGATAAGAAAGCCTATGTGGCTGCCTACGATGAAATCGGCAAAGCCTATCGCGATATTATCGGCCGCCATTTTCCGACCATGACTGCGGTGCAGGTGGCCGGTTTGATCGAAGATGATGCTCAGGTGGAAATCGAGGTGACTGCGCTAGTGCCCTAGAGGGCGAGTGTGGGTATGATGTAAAGACTCAAGCTCACTACCCACTGCGGAGCTCTCAATGAAATCTGGCAAGCACGAACTCAAACCAGGCTATTACTGGTATTTCATCGCCAACGATCCACCGTCGGTCATCCACATACACGATTCCGGCAATGCGAGCCTGATGGGGACCGATTACGAAGTACCGGCGGAAGACGTGGATGAAATGATCAAGCGAGGCGAGACCTTCGTCTGGATCGATCCGCCACGTGCTGCATAGGTTTTGATTAATGAGGGGGCCAGTGCGGTGAATACCGCCTGGGCAGCGTAATACTGAACACGACTTGCCCGTCGGTATTGCTGTAGAGGTCCATATTGCCATGGTGGCGGCGGACCAGCTCTTTTGCAATATACAGGCCTAGCCCCAGTCCGGAACCCTCGCGCGCATGAGCGGCCGTGCTGAAGGGCTGAAAAAGCCGACTATGAACGTCGGCGGGAATCGTGCCTGCGTTGCGCACGCGCAGGGTCAACTCGTTGGGCTGGCTGCCGTCGATTTTTACGGTTATGGGCTGCTCGGGCGTACCGTGTTGAATCGCATTGCCAAGCAGGTTGGACAGGACTTGCGACAAGCGGTCCGTATCCCAATAGCCTACGAGATCACCTACACGCTCCAGAGTGGCGTGTTGTGGGGCATCGCCTAGCTCGAATTCGTCGATGATAGTGCTGCAGAGTGTGCCCAAGTCCAGCGTCTTCGGTGTCAGCTCCAAGGTGCCTGAGCGTATGCGGGCGATGTCCAGCAGTTGCTTTACCAGGCGCGACATGCGATTGCTGCTGTTTTTGATCCTGGTGATCGAGCTGTGCAAGGCCGGGTCGGTATTCGTTCTAAGCAGGACTTCGGTCGTATTCATGATGGCCGAAAGCGGATTGCGCAGATCGTGGCCAAGCACGGCGATAAACAGTTCGTTCGTGCGCAACAACTGGGTTAACTGCTCGAGTTGTTCCGCCAATTGCTGCTTCTGGTGCTGTAACTGCACGAATGCTTCGATCTTGCTGCGCAAGATATGCGGGTCGAACGGCTTGTACAAGAAATCAACCGCACCCGCCTCGTAGCCACGAAAGGTTCGATTGGAATTGCGGTCGGTTGCGGTAAGGAAAATGATGGGGACGTGGCGGGTCCGGGGGCTGCCTCGCATGAACTCGGCTAGAGTGAAACCATCCATATTGGGCATTTGGACGTCTACCAGAGCAAGGGCAACGTCGTTTTCGAGCAAAAGTTCCAGAGCTTGCGCCCCCGAGTTCGCCCTGAGTAATTGAAGACCGGGCCGGTAGATCAACGCTTCAAGAGCAATGATATTTTGCTCGATGTCATCGACGGCGAGAATCTTGACGATCTGTGACATCCCTTTCTCCATTATTCCGATTTCTCCGGGAAGGAGCCTATTCCTTGCTGTTCTGCTCTTAGGCGTTGGGCCATTTGCGACAGCGTAAGCACCTCATCGGCCGCATCGATATCGATAGCGTATTGTGGCATCGTACTTACCAGTGCCGTGGCAGGGGTTTGCACCCATGTTCTACCCCCAGCTTGCCTGATTGCTTTCAGGCCGAGAGCGCCGTCGTTATTGGCGCCAGTCAATAATATGCCCAGCAAGTCTCTGCCATATGTTCTGGCTGCGGTTTCGAACAACACGTCGATGGCCGGCCGGGAAAAATTGACCTCGGGGTCTTGCGACAAAGACCAGGTTTTGTCCGGCTCTACCAGTAGGTGGTAGTTGGGCGCGGCGAAGTATACATGTCCGCTCTCTATGGGTTGCTTGTCCAGAACTTCGCATACGGGCAAGGCGCAACGATGGTTGAAAGTACCGGCAAGCAAGCTTCTTTTGTCCGGAGACAGGTGCAGCACTATGAATATGGCGGGTGTGAAACTCGCCAGCAAAGCCGGTAGGAGAACTCCGAGCGCCTCGACCCCGCCTGCCGATGCACCGATGGCTATCGCCTGGATAGGCGAGGAATGAGAAAGCAGAGGGAAGGGGGAGGTCGGCTTCATCGCTTCAGGTATATCTTTTCCTCTGACACGAAGTGGTCGAAGTCATTGGCGCATTTGCCGAATTGCAGGCTCTCTTTGCTACCTAAACCCAGGAAGCCGTGTCGCACCAACGAGTCTCGAAACAAACCCACGGCCCGGTCTTGCAGCTCGTGATTGAAGTAGATCAGAACGTTGCGGCATGACACCAGATGCATTTCAGAGAAAACGCTATCGGTAGCCAGGCTGTGGTTGGCGAAGACAAACTGCGATCGCAAGGATCGAGAGAAGGAAGCCGCGCCATAGGCGGCGTGGTAGTAGTCGGAAAGCGACCGTTTGCCGCCTGCGGCAAGATAATTTCGGCTGAATTCCGCAACCCGTTCAGTGGAGTAAATACCGGCTTCGGCGATACGCAGGGCTTCAGGGTTAATGTCGGTGGCATAGAACAATGATCTTTCTGCCAGCCCTTCTTCTTCCAGCAGAATAGCGAGTGACCAAAGCTCTTCGCCGGAACTGCAGCCAGCGACCCAGATCTTGATTGAAGGGTAGGTGTGCAGAATAGGAGCCACCTGTTCACGAATCGCTTTGAAATAGCTTGGATCTCGAAACATTTCACTGACCTGCACAGTCAGGTATTGCAGCAACTGAGGAAAAACGTCAGGGTCATGCAGAACTTTGCCCTGCAGTTGCGAGAGGGTTTTGCAGTTGAACGCCAGCAAGGCTTGTGACATACGTCGTCGCAGCGACGATACTGCGTAGCCGCGGAAGTCGTGCTGGTATTTGAGGTAGATGGCCTCCAGCAACAACTTCAGTTCGATATCGTCATCAAAGGTGTCTGGCAGCATGGAGCGCCTACTGTGGCAACCAGACTCGGCATAGCGATAGCAGTTTATCGACATCCAGTGGTTTTGAAATATAGTCGTTGGCTCCTGCATCCAGGCAGCGCTGTCTGTCTGCAGGCATGGCCTTGGCTGTCAGCGCGATGATGGGGAGTTTGCTAAGAGCCCCCTGTTTCCTGATTTCCTTGATTGCCGTCAGTCCGTCCATCTCGGGCATCATGATGTCCATCAGTACCAAGTCTATGTTGTCGTTGCGGGCGAGCAGATCCAGAGCTTCACGTCCGTTACGAGCAATTTCAAGACGAGCGCCCAGCGGCTCGATAATTTGCGAAAGCGCAAAAATATTACGTACGTCGTCTTCCGCCAGCAAGATGTGGCGATCCTCGAAGGCTGAGTCGCGCTTGCGTGCTTCCTTGAGCATGCGTTGTTGTTCGATAGGCAGTTCCGACTCTACGCTATGAAGAAATAAAGTCACTTCATCAAGTAGCCGTTCAGGAGACCTTGCCCCCTTGATAATGATGGATTTCGAATAACGTCTTAGTCTTTGCTCTTCTTCGACCGTCAGGGTGTGTCCGGTATAGACGATGACCGGAGGAAAGGCGTACTGCCCATTACTGGCCATTTTTTCCAGCAAGTCGTAACCAGAACCATCGGGCAGGGCCAGGTCCATGATCATGCAGTCAAAGCTGTTGGTACGCAGTTGCTCAAGCGCGTCGGCCATGGTGCCCACGCCATTTAGCACAATGTCGGGGCCTTGCAGCAGCAACTGTATGTTCTCGCATAGGGCGGGATCATCTTCGACCACCAGGATGCGGCGCACCCGCTGTTCCAGCCGAGCTTCCAGGGAACCGATAGCTTCGGCAAGTTTTTCGCGTTGAGTGGGTTTGAAGGTATAGCCTACCGCGCCCAGCAACAGGGCCGTCTCCTCATGATCGGCAACCGACACCACGTGAACTGGGATGTGTCGGGTGGCCGGATCTCGTTTCAGGTGTTCCAGCACCATCAAGCCGGAGTTGTCAGGCAAGTTCATGTCGAGCAGAATTCCGCAGGGCTGGGTTTCGCGCGCCAGCTCGATGCCGTCTTCAGCCGTGCTTGCATGGGTGCAGTCGAAGTCCAGCTCATGCGCCAGATCGTAGAGGATACGCGCGAAATTCAGGTCGTCTTCGATGACCTGGATCAATCGGGAACCTCGTGTACGCTGGTGGCGGTCATCTTCGATTCGGGGTGCAAAGAAGCGGACGGGGGGCGCAGATTCCGGTGTTGGCGTGGAGGCCCGGGCCGGGCTAGGGATAAGCGGGGCAGGGATATCGGCCTGTGGTTTGGGAAGTACTGCGGTGTTGTCGGCGACCAGGGCTTGAGCTTCCAGCGCGATGGTAAGCGAGAACACGCTACCGGTACCGACCTCGCTGGTAACGCTGATGTCGCCGCCGAGTAGTTGAGCGAACTGACGCGAGATGGACAGGCCCAGGCCGGTGCCGCCGTACTTGCGACTGGTTGTGCCGTCGGCTTGGTGAAACGCTCCGAATATAGCGTCTCGCTGAGCAGGGGAAATGCCGATGCCGGAGTCGATGACATCGAAACGGATATGATCTTTATCGGCCGCCGAAGCGCGTAGTGCCACCTCACCTTGCTCTGTGAACTTGAACGCGTTTGAGAGCAGATTTTTCAGGATTTGCTGCAGCCGTTGGTTATCTGTCACTAGCAGTTCTGGAGCCCCTGGGGCTTGCTCAGTGCGAAATACCAGTTTCTTTTGCGAGGCGACGGGCTCGAACACTTGGCGCATGGCATCCAGGATGCTGCTGATCGTCACCGGCTCTGGTTGGATGTCAATGTGACCGGCTTCGATTTTCGACAAATCAAGAATGTCATTGATCAGAACCAGAAGATCAGTGTTGGATGAGTAAATCGTCTCTGCGTAACGCACTTGATCGGGCGAGAGGGTGTCATCTTTGTTCTCGGCGAGCAGCTTTGCCAAGATCAATGAGCTGTTGAGCGGGGTGCGCAGTTCGTGCGACATGTTGGCCAGAAATTCGGACTTGTACTGATTCGCTTGTTTCAGGGCCTCTGCGTTCTCGGTCAAGGAACGCTGGGCAGCCAGCAGATACTGTTTTTGCTTTTCCAGGTTTAGAGTATGTTCTTCAAGCTGGCTGTTGCTCTGTTCGAGCTCGGCCTGCTGGGTTTCGAGCTGGCTTTGCGAGTCCATCAAGGCGCGGCTGCGTTCTTCGAGTTCTTCGTTGGAGACTCGCAACTCTTCCTGTTGCACCTGGAGCTCTTCGCTCTGCCGTTGGGTTTCTTCTAGCGACGTCGCTAGCTGGGTTCGATAAAGCGCTGATCGCAATCCGTGACCGATGCTTTCGGCCTCGATGCGTATTACTTCCAGAATGTCTGCGATAGGGTGAGCAAGGTGAGTGAACCCAAGTTCCATGGCGCCTATCGTGGCACCGTCGGCAGTAAGTGGCGTCACGACGACATGGGTGGCTGATCCTGACCCCAAGGCCGAACCCACTTTAAGATAGTCAGCAGCCAGTCCGCTCACGGAGGTGGTCTTGCGATCCAACGCCGCTTGCCCCAGCAAACCGTCTCCCAGAGCCAATTCACGTGGAGTTGTTTCAACGCCGTGGATCGCCCAGGAGGCAAGGCGTTGCAGGCGCGCCTCCTCAAGCAGGTAGACAGCGCCTACTTTGGCATCGAGATAGCTTGCCGCGGCGCGCAAGACGTTGCTGGCGAGCTCATTGGTAGTTTGCTCGCCTTGCATTTGTAGTGAAAATTGCACCCGGCTCTGCTGGATCCAGGCAAGCCGTTGCAGATCGGCCCTGGAGCGGATGTAAAGAAACACAGCCCCGGCCTGCATCCATAGTGTGATCATGCCTATCGTACGGTTGGCGATAGACATAAACGGTAATTCGGTCGGTGGGGACAATAAGTAACCTGCCGCCAGCAATGTCGTGCATAACGCTGCAACGGCCAGCGGCGCGTATCTGTCCGTCGCCAGAAGGCAGAGCGCGACCGGCACTATATAAAATATCCATTCCGCGTAGCCCAGGGGCGTGAGTAAGTCGATAATCAAGACCAAGGTGATTGCAGCTGCGATGATCACATAGAGATATTTTTGGGGTAGATGGTTGGCTGAGACCATTGAGTTTTGACTCTATACGGCGGGGTGCGATGGGAGCGGTGCGGCTAGAACTGTCGATCTCCTGCTGAGATTCGCCAAGCTAGCAGAATGCAATTCGTGGCTGATGCTGTGTGCGGCCCATCAAGGGACGGGCGCGCTTGCATCACGATGGGGAAGTTGCAGATTGCGGGGGGCGAGCTGCGAGGGATTACCGAAGAGGTAAAAAACAGCGAGAGGTGCAGCGAGGCCATAGGTGGACTCCTGACGGGTATGGAAAGTCTATCCTACCCTAGGTCAGGAGGGGAGTGGACTTGATTCTGCTTTTTACTGCCCAGGGTATTGGCATATTGGCGCGTGAATGCCGCACCGAAGAAGAATATCTGCGCCGAATAGTATATCCAAAGAATGAGGGCAATAACTGAGCCGGCCACACCGTAGGAAGAGGCAATGCTGCCTCGTGCCAAGTAGAGGCCGATGAAACCTTTCCCGACCAGAAACAGGATGGCCGTAACCAATGCGCCGGGAATGACATCGCTCCAGGCAATGCGGGTATTGGGCAGCATCTTGAAGATCACGGCAAACAAGGCGACTACGACGCCATAGGAAAACAGATTGGATATGACTAATGCGGCGGTCGAAAAAACCGATTCGATCCACATCGCCTTCCAATAGTCCTGCAGCACCGCCACTCCGGCGTTGATGGTGAGCGAGATCAGTAGAAACAGAGCTAGCACCAGCACCAAACCAAAAGACAGAAGTCTGCTGCGGACCATGGCCCAAACGCCCGAGGTGCTGGCGGCGGGTACGTCCCATAACTCGTCCAGGCTTTCTTTAAGTTCGGCGAAGGCGGTGGTGGCGCTGAACATCAGCAGCAGAGTCGAAACCAGAGCGGCGATCCAGCCTTTGTCTGATTCTTGAGCACTGGCAAGTACCGTCTGGACGGCTTGGGCGCCCTGATCTCCGGTTAAATCGCCGATTTGCGCAAGTAGCTGGGTGCGTACGGCGTCTTCGCCAAAAAAGAAGCCCGCAATGGCGATGACCAGTAAAAGTATCGGCGCCAAAGAGAAAATCATGTACAAAGCCAGCGCCGCGCCTTTGCTGGACGCCCGGTGTGTGGACCAGCGTTGGGCAGTGTCTAGAAGCAGCGAGACCGGTACGCTGTGGCGTAGACGGTCTAAGCGTGGGTACGTCACAGGCTAACCCCCGGGCGCCTGGCCCAATATCACGGGGTTATTGTCAGCGAGTTCAGCCTGTGACGTCAGTACTTAAAACAATCCGAAGCAATTGGAGCGGCAAGATGCCCCGGCTGGCCAGGGCATCTTCGCTTTGGAGCCGGCTGCGCTCAGTCCTGAGCCTTGAATCCGGTCTGCGCAACGATGGAGCGCCAGTACTCGATTTCTTTTTGGGTATTCGTAGCCAGGGTTTGGTGGTCCATGAAGGCGGCGGTAAGGCCTTGGGCAGTCAGCGTTTTGGCGACTTCCTTGTCCTGGATGATGGCGGCGATGGCTTTTTCCAGCTTCGCGACAACAGGTGCCGGAGTACCCGCCGGTGCATAAATGCCATACCAGCCTGTCGCGTTGACCTCTGGATATCCGCTTTCTTTAAGGGTGGGAACTGAAGGTGCGGCGACTTGCCGCTCCGAGCCCGTCACTGCAAGAATTTTCAGCTTGCCGGCCTTGGCAAGGTTCTGTGCGACTTGCAGCACGACAAAGCCGAACTGGACTTGTCCACCCACGAGGTCGGTGATGAGAGGCGCGGAGCCCTTGTAGGGGACGTGTTGCATGTCGAGTTGCGCTTTGCGGTTGAGCATATCGCCGGCGAACTGGGAGGGCGAGGCCGCACCGAAGGAACCGTAGGCATATTTGCCTTTGCCGGCTTGAAGCCAGGTGATCAGTTCAGGCAGGGTGTTGGCCGGCACGCTGACGGGGGTCGCCAAAGCCAATTCGAACTCAACCAGCCGGGCTACCGGCGCGAAGTCCTTGATCGGATCGTAGGGGATTTTCTTGAAAACAACGGGGTTGACGGCCATTGTCTGGGCAAAGCCCATCAACAAGGTGTAGCCATCAGGCGACGCTTTGGCCACGGCGCTGGTGCCGATGAAGCCACTGGCGCCAGCTTTGTTTTCGACGATGACCGATTGGCCGAGCTCTGTGCGCAGTTTGTCAGCCACCATACGCGCCACCACGTCTGGTGTTCCGCCGGCTGGGCCGGGAACGACGAGGGTAATGGGGCGCGTGGGGTAGGATTGGGCGACGGCTGCTGAGCTCAGCAGCATGCCAGCGACTAAAAGGGGGACAAAACGGAACATAGGGCCTTCCTTCATTGCGAATTGCAGAGATTGCGACTTGAACTGATGCTAAACGGTCTTGCTCTAAAACTGCTATGAATTTCGCCTGTTTGGGTATGCCTAATCTTTATAACGGAAATATGAGGCGCGCATTACCGGGTATTCCTTAAGGCGCTTCCCTTAGCCTAGCTTAGGCTTTTTGCTATGCTCGGGCGAGTTCATAGCTGTGGGAGAGGGTTGATGCGCTCGATACGCGCTGGCAAGGCGAATGGGCGCGCGCTGGGCGCGTATGCTTGGCTCAAATGCGCGGGACTGCTGCTCGGCCTGAGCGGGTTGGCTGCCTGTTCGGGCGATCAAGACCGTGTTGCGCCGCTGAATAGCCCTTATACGGCAGGCGCCGAGAGCCAAAACGTCCTGTATACCGCTTTTAGCCAACGGTCTCCCAAGTATCTGGATCCGACCAGTTCGTATTCCGTGGACGAAACCCCGTTCACCTACCAGATCTATGAACCGCTGTATGGTTATCACTACCTGAAGCGTCCCTATCAGTTGATCCCACGTGCCGCCCAGCGGGTGGTTGAGCCGGTTTACGTGGACGCGCAAGGAAATCGCTTGCCGGATGATGTGCCGGGTGAACAGGTGGTGCAGAGCATCTACGACATCCCGATCAAGCCGGGCATCATGTTCCAGCCCCATCCCGCTTTTGCCGTGGATGCGGCCGGCAAGCACGTCTACCAGCACCTGACTGCCGCTGATTTGGAAGGAAAATACGCTGTCACCGATTTTTCGCAGACGGGCACGCGCGAACTGACGGCGCATGACTACGTCTACGGTATCCGCCGCCTGGCGACCACTCGCGTTGTGTCTCCTATTTTTGCTCACATGACCGACTACATCGTCGGCTTGAAAGAATACGGCGATCGTCTTAAGCAGGTGGATGCGGAGCTGCGCAAAGGAATCGATCCTACCGTTCGTGATTTGCCCTGGCTGGATCTGCGCAAATACAGCTTCGAAGGCGCCGAGGCGCTGGATGAGCACACCTTGCGTATACGGGTGATGGGTAAGTATCCACAGTTCAAGTACTGGCTTGCCATGGCGTTTTTTTCGCCCATCCCCTGGGAGGCCGACGCTTTCTACAGCCAGGCTGGTATGGCGGCAAAAAACCTGACCTTGAATTATTGGCCGGTGGGAACTGGGCCTTATATGTTGACCGAATACCTCGAAAATCGGCGCCATCAATTAACACGCAATCCTAATTTTCGCGGTGAACCGTATCCTTGCGAAGGAAGCGAGCAAGACCGGGCGGCTGGTCTGCTGGAGGACTGCGGCAAGCTGACACCCTTCATCGACCGTATCGTTTTCAATATCGAAAAAGAAGGCGTGCCTCTGCAAGGCAAGTTTATGCAGGGCTACTACGATATTCCACAGATCGGGCGCGGCGAGTACGGCGTGGCGTATCTGGTCGCCATTGGCGATTCGAAGGAAAAGGCCGAATTATTTGCGGACCGCGCCATCAAATTACCCACCACTGTTGAAACCCAGAACTGGTATATGGGGTTTAACTGGCTGGATCCGGTAGTCGGCCATGGGGACACCCCTGAACAGGAAGTGAAGAATCGCAAGTTGCGCCAGGCGATCAGCATCGCGGTCGATTGGGAAGAGTACGTCACCATATTCGAAAACAGCCAGGCTCAGCCTGCCCATGGACCCTTGCCGCCGGGTTTGTTGGGTTACCGGGAGCCTCCCGCGGGCGCCAACCCGGTGGTCTATGACATTCAAGGCGACAAGGTGGTGCGCAAGTCGCTGGATGAGGCCAAGCGATTGCTGGCCGAGGCCGGTTACCCGGAAGGCCGCAACGCGGTCAGCGGACAGCCTCTGGTCCTGAACTACGATGCGATGGGTGGAGTGTCGCCGTCGGCGCGTTCGCAGTTTGATTGGATGAAGCGCCAGTTCGCCAAGCTGGGGATACAGCTTGAAGTGCGCGCGACCGATTACAACCGCTTCCAGGACAAGATGCGCAGGGGAGTGGAACAGATCTATATGTGGGGTTGGAATGCGGACTACCCCGATGCTGAGAACTTCCTGTTTCTGCTGTACGGCCCGAATGCCAAGGCCAAAGTGGGGGGCGAGAACGCATCGAATTACGTCAACCCGGAATTCGACAAATTGTTCGAACGCATGAAGTTCCTTGATGACGGACCTGAAAAGGAAAAGGTGATTGCCCAAATGGTTAGCATCGTGCAAACCGACGCGCCCTGGATGTTCGGATATTTTCCAAAATCGGGCGGCGCCTATCACCAGTGGGTAGGTAACGGCAAGCCGACGCAGATGATCCGTAACGACATCCAGTACATGAAAATAGATCCTGAATTGCGTACCCGCAAGATTGCAGAATGGAACCAGCCCGTTTGGTGGCCTCTGGGCTTGGTGGCGGCATTGTTGGCCTTGCTGCTTGTGCCGGCCTGGAGAATGGTCAAGCGCCGTGAGCGCGCGATGGCCGTGGATGCCGCAAGCCCACCGGAGGAAAAGGCATGAGCGCTTATATCCTGCGCCGCATCCTGTACGGAATATTGGTCTTGATTGGGGTCAACCTTTTTACCTTTCTCTTGTTCTTTGCCGTCAATACCCCTGATGATATGGCGCGTCTCGCCATTGGCGGGCGCCGCGTCAGCGCCGATGCAATCGAGAAGTGGAAAGTGGAGCGCGGCTATGACAAGCCGATGTTGCTCAACAGCCAGGCCAAGGGCAGCGAGCGTTATACCGACACTATTTTCTTCGAGCGCTCTGCGCGCCTGTTCGTGTTCGATTTTGGCGCGTCAGATGCCGGGCGCGATATCAGCCATGAGATTCGGCAACGCATGGGGCCTAGCCTGGCCTTGGCCGTACCTACTTTTATCCTCGGCTTATTGGCCAGCGTGGCCTTTTCCTTGATGCTGGTGTTTTTCAGGGGAACCTACCTGGACTTCTGGGGGGTGGCGCTGTGCGTGGCCATGCTTTCGATCTCTGCGCTGTTCTACATCATTGCCGGCCAGTATCTGTTTTCGAAGACCTTGAGGCTAGTGCCGCTTTCCGGTTTCGCAGGAGGGTTCGATGCTTTTCGCTTCTTGATTTTGCCGGTGGTGGTTGCGATCATCGCGCGGCTGGGTCCTGAAGCGCGCTTCTACCGCGCCCTGTTTCTGGAAGAAATCGGCAAGGATTATGTACGAACGGCGCGCTCCAAAGGCTTGTCGGAACGCTTGGTGCTGTTCCGGCATGTATTGCGCAATGCCATGTTGCCCATTCTTACCAGCACCATTTCGGCTATTCCCTTGCTGTTCATGGGCAGCTTGATAGCGGAATCTTTCTTCGGCATACCGGGCTTGGGTAGCTACACGCTGGATGCCATCAACGCCCAAGACTTCGCCATCGTGCGGGCGATGGTATTCATAGGCTCGGTACTTTATATCGTGGGCCTGATATTGGCTGATATTTCCTACACGCTCGCGGATCCACGCGTGCGATT
Organism: Pigmentiphaga sp.; assembly: GCA_040391825.1. Classification (GTDB taxonomy): domain Bacteria; phylum Pseudomonadota; class Gammaproteobacteria; order Burkholderiales; family Burkholderiaceae_B; genus Pigmentiphaga. Next base: position 3,605 of record JBEBXA010000053.1, on the reverse strand, counting down.
CGAGTGACATGATGCCCAAGCTTGTTTTCTTGTGGACCGATATTGCGCTGTTTTTGTTGCTGCTGGGTGTGGCCCTGTATGCATGGCATGCATGGCGCACGCCCACGCTGCGCAACACTTGGTCACGCGTGGCGCAAGATACGTCCGCCATGTGTTCGGCAGTGGTGCTGGGGGTATTCGTGATTATCGGCGTGCTCGATTCCCTGCATTACCGGCCTTTGCTGGAAGCCGTGCAGGTAGAGGGCGGCAAGTCGGCACGCGCCTATGCTCCCGTCACCAAGTCAGTGCTCGATGCCGTGTTGGAAAAACCCATGGCCGGCAGGGAAAAGACCTATTCCGCACCTTTGGCGGTACGCCAGTTCACCAAAGAGTCTGTGCTGGTGGACGGCAAGCCGGTGCGTGATTTTCCGCGCTTGCGCCATGGCGGCGCCCATCTTGATGACCCCGATACACAATGGGGAGCAGATGTGGCGCGGTTAAGCGTCATCGGTGCAGTGGCAGGTATTTTGTTGGCGATTGTTGCAGCCTTGTTGGTGGCGGGGGTCATGGCGCGCCTGAACCGGGCAAGTTTTAGCTCAAGCTGGAAGGCTATCGTCAGGGGAACTACCCAGGCACCGTGGCGTGCCATGTTATTTACCTTTGGCGCCATTTGCCTGCTAGGCGGTGTTGCAGCATCGCTGTCAACGGGATATCACGTCATGGGTACCGACAGCACCGGCAATGACGTATTGGTGCAGACGGTCAAGAGCTTCCGTACCGCGCTTATCATCGGCAGCCTCACTACTTTGGCGACCTTGCCCTTGGCTTTGTCCCTGGGCATCATGGCTGGCTACTTCAAGGGTTGGGTAGATGATGTCATTCAATACGTCTACACCACGCTTACTTCGATCCCGGGCGTATTGTTGATTGCCGCTTGCGTGTTGATGGTCCAGGTATTCATCGACACCAATCCCGATATGTTCGCCACGGGCGCCGAACGTGCCGACTTGCGCTTGTTCCTGCTGTGCTTGATCCTGGGCGTTACGGGTTGGGCCGGACTGTGCCGACTGCTGCGTGCGGAAACCCTCAAATTGAGGGAACTTGACTATGTGCAGGCCGCGCGCGCCTTCGGCCTATCGCATACCCGCATCATGACTCGCCATCTGCTGCCCAATGTCATGCACATCGTGCTGATAACCGTCGTACTGGAATTTTCCAGTCTGGTGCTTTATGAAGCCGTGCTGTCGTATCTGGGAGTAGGGGTGGATCCCTCGATGAACTCCTTCGGTTCGATGATCAACTTGGCCCGTATGGAAATGTCGCGCGACCCGATGATCTGGTGGAGCCTGCTGTCTGCCTTCGCGTTCATGCTGGCGCTGGTGCTGGCCGCCAATTTATTTGCCGATGCGGTGCAGGAAGCGTTTGATCCGCGCGCGCGCAGTTTCAGGCCGGCTTGGGCTCGCGCCCGCGCGGCAAAAACGGTTTGAGGCTTTGATGAACAATCCGCAATCGACCGACTTGTTGAAAGTACGAGATCTGGATGTCGTGCTGGATAGTGACCACGGGCTGGTGCACGCGGTAGACGCGCTGCAACTGACCATAGCGCGCGGCCAGACCTTTGCCTTGGTAGGCGAGTCGGGTTGCGGCAAGAGCATGACTGCCCTGGCCTTGCTGCGTCTGCTGCCCGATGCCGGGCGCATAGAGCGAGGTCAAACACTGCTTGAAGGCTCGGACCTGAATCGCTTGGCCGAGCGCGATATGCGCGGTGTGCGCGGCGGGCGGGTGGGGATCATTTTCCAGGAACCAGCCACCAGCTTGAATCCGGTCATGCGGGTAGGCGATCAGATCACGGAAACCATCGTGACGCACACCGCCTTGCGCGGCGCGATGGCCCGCGCCAAGGCAATCGACTGGCTGCGCCGGGTAGGTATCCCCGAGCCAGAGCGCCGTATCGACGACTACCCCTTCCAGCTATCTGGCGGCCAGAAACAGCGCGTCATGATCGCAATTGCCTTGGCGGCCGAACCCACCTTGCTTATTGCCGACGAACCCACCACCGCGCTGGATGTGACCATCCAGGCTCAGGTGCTGGACCTGCTAAGCACATTGCAGCAGGAACTGGGCATGGCCATGATGCTGATCACCCACGACCTGGGTATCGTGCGCCGCATGGCGCATCATGTGGCGCTGATGTATGCGGGGCAGATCGTTGAAACCGCGCCGGCGAATATCTTCTTTGAGCAGCCACGCCATCCCTATGCGCGCTTGCTGTTCGGCGCTTTGCCGAGCATGGCCCGGCGGGGACAGCGTCTGGCTGCGATTCCCGGGACTGTGCCGGCTTTGAACCAGATGTTTACCGGTTGCCGCTTTGCGGATCGTTGTCCCGCCCATGCGCCGGTTTGCGATGCGGCACCGCCGCCCCTGATATGGGACGATGCCGAGCATGCTGTTCGCTGTGTGCGGCTGGAAGCCGTGGCAGCACTGGAAGCCACCGATATACAAGCCAAGGCCGAGGCCTTGGCAGCCAACGAAACTGGACAGTCAGCGCTGTCTTCATCGCTGGAAGGCAGCTTCAAGGCCGAGCCTGCCGGCGCCGCCAATTTCGATGCGCCCGGGCTGCAAGCCGATATCAGCGTCGTACCCGTACCGACAGTGACGCCTGCATCGTCAGCCTTGCTTGAAGTAAGAGATCTCAAGGTCCACTTTCCGATCCGCAAAGGCCTGCTCAGACGCACCGTCGGATGGGTCGAAGCCGTCGACGGCGTCAGTTTTTCATTGGCAGCTGGAAAAACCCTGGCTCTGGTCGGAGAGTCAGGATGTGGCAAGACGACTACCGGCAAAGCCTTGCTGCGCCTGCTGGACGGGACTGCCCGTATAACGGGCGGCGCTACCCTGGAAGGGCGTGATCTACTCAATGCCAAGGCTGGCGCACTTAAAAACCTGCGTCGCGATATTCAGATTATCTTCCAGGACCCTTATGCTTCTTTGAACCCAAGGATGCGAGTAGGAGAAATCCTGGAAGAGGGCCTATTGGCGCTACATCCTGGTCTGAGCCCGAGCGACCGCCGTATGCGGCTGGCGCGTTTGCTGGACCAGGTCGGTTTGCGCCAAGAGGCTGTCTCGCGTTATCCGCATGAGTTTTCAGGGGGACAGCGACAACGTATCGCCATCGCGCGTGCCTTGGCGGTAGAGCCCAAGCTGATGGTATGCGACGAGCCCACTTCTGCATTGGACGTATCCGTACAGGCGCAGATCTTGAACCTGCTGCATACCTTGCAGGCAGAACTGGGAATAGCCTACCTATTCATTACTCATAACTTTGGGGTGGTGGAGTATTTGGCGGATGACATCGCAGTCATGAAAGGCGGCCGCTTGGTAGAAGAGGGGCCTGCCGAGCAGGTGCTGCGCCATGCTAAGGAACCCTATACACGTCAATTGCTGGCGGCGGTTCCCCATTTCTCTGCGAAAGCGGCGTGAATCGATTATAGTTATGGGCTTGCCAGGGCGAAACCCCGGCAAGCCACTGCGAATGCAGCCCGGAGAGTTGGGTGAGTGGTTTAAACCAGCAGTCTTGAAAACTGCCGACGGGCAACCGTCCGTGAGTTCGAATCTCACACTCTCCGCCA
>JBEBXA010000052.1:0-28141 GCA_040391825.1 Pigmentiphaga sp. | reverse complement strand
GAATGCGGTTTGGCCACGCGAGCCTGCATGCGTGAAACGTCAATGTCCAGGATGCGGGCATAGTGCGCGCCGGTATCCGGCGTGGGGGCGTCGTGGTCTTGCCCGGTGCGGGCGCGCAAGTAGTCGAGGGTGGCTGCGTTCGGCACCATGATGCCGTTCTTTGCGCCGCATTCAACCACCATATTGCACAAGGTCATGCGCTCTTCGACCGACATCGTATCGACGACGTCGCCGCCGAACTCCAGCGTCATATAGGTCGCGCCGTCCAGCTTCAAGGTGCCGATGACCTCAAGAATCAGGTCTTTCGCCATCAGGTGTGGGGGCATCTGGCCATGGAAGTTCACGCGTATGGTGGCCGGCACTTTCAAGGGAATCTGGCCGGTGCCCAGGGCGAAGGCGGCGTCGGTATTACCCACGCCTATCGAAAACGTGCCGAATGCTCCGCCCGTTACCGTATGGGAATCCGTGCCAAGCAGGATTTCTCCGGGCAGATTGTGTCCGCCCTCGGCCAGGGCGATATGACAGACACCTTTGTAGCTGGGCGTGCCTACGTCGTAGAAATGCTTGATGCCTTGCGCTTGGGCGAATTCGCGCATGATGCGGATATTCTGGTTGGCCAGCGGGTCGGCGCTGTAGACGAAATGATCCGGGATCATAATGAAGCGATCCGCATCCCATACCTTTGCGTTGGCGCCGAATTCGCGTTTGAAGACACCCACGACGCCCGGCATGCACGGGTCGTGCGACATCAATTTATCTACGCGTGCCCAGACTATCTCTCCGGTTTCGACGTGCTGGCGCCCGCTGGCTTTGGCGAGAGCCTTTTGGCTGAGGGTTTGCTGCATATTGGATTCTCCGTTGCATGGCTTGCGGCCTCGCATCGGGGCACACGGTTGGTAGCGGCGATGCAGGCGCGTCGGAGCAAACATATCAAGGTAGGTGTTTTTTAAGTACTATTTCTGTCTATTTTTGTTGATTGTTTCCCTGGGTAAACAATATGAACCAGCTCGATCAGCTCGCCTCCATGGCGATTTTTGCCCGTATTGTCGAAACCATGAGCTACACCCAGGCTGCCGCCGCGTTGGGGATTTCCAAGTCGGCGGTCAGCAAGGAAGTCAGGAGGTTGGAAGAAGCGCTGGGGGTGACGCTGCTACATCGCACCACCCGCCGTATTGTCGTAAGCGAAGTCGGCCGAGCCTATTACGACTATTGCGCCCGGCTTTTGGCCGAACAGAAAAGTGCTAGTGCTTTTCTGCATCGCTACACGGAGGAGCCCGCCGGCAACCTGAGGGTGGCGGCGCCGGTCACGTTCGGTAATCGCGCCGTCATGCCGGCCTTGTGCCGGTTCATGGAAAACAATATCCACGTGCAAGCAGATCTGGATCTGAGCGACCGTGTCCTGGATCCGCGTGAAGAAGGTTTGGATGTTGCCGTCATCATCAGCCGCGACGCACCTGAAGGGGTGCAAGCCAGGGCCTTGATGCCGATCGAATGGGGCTTGTACGCCAGCCCCGCTTATCTGGCGCGCCATCCGCCGGTAAGCGGGCCGGACGATTTGCGCCGCCATGGCTTCATCTCTTTCCACGGCCCCGCCCATTCGCCTGCCTTGCTGCTGTATCAAGGCAAGCGCGAGTTGGAGTTGCGGATACGCCATGTGCTGCGGGCCAATAACAGCACGGCCCTGTTGTCTGCCGCCGAAAGCGGACTGGGGCTCGCTTACTTGCCGCGCTATGTGGCTACCGGTGCGGTGCGGGAAGGGCGTTTGACCCGTCTGCTGCCCGACTGGTCGTCGGAAACCCGCACCGCTTACGCCGCCTTTCTGGAAAGCCGCTACCTGGCTCCGCGTGTCCGTCTATTTGTCGAGACACTGGTGGAGTTTTGCGCGCAAGAGGCTCGTTCTTATCTATAGCCTTGGTGAGGCTAGTCTTGACTAGCGAGCCGCCGGTTCATTACACAAAGTGCGTGCGTGAAACGCCAGGTGGTCCTCGGCAAAGGTGGAAATGAAGTAGTAGCCGTGGTCGTAGCCCTCGTGCTTGCGCAAGGTCAGTGCTTGCCCCGCCTGTCGGCAAGCTGCTGCAAACGCTTCAGGGTGCAACTGGGTTTCCAGAAACTGATCCGCCAAGCCTTGGTCTATCAGGATGCCGTCGGGAAAAGGATTCTGACGAGTGCGCATCAGTTCCGTGGCGTCATAGTGCTTCCAGGCTTCGCGATTCTCGCCCAGATAGTTTCCCAGCGCCTTGTGTCCCCATGGACATTCGCTGGGGTTGGCAATCGGCGCAAAGGCCGATACCGAGCGGAATTTTTCCGGATTGCGCAAGGCCAGGACCAAAGCGCCATGACCACCCATGGAATGGCCGAAGATGCCAGCTTGCGAGGCGCTGCCGGGTAGTTCCGAGGTAGCGATGTTGAACAGTTCTTCAACGATATAGCTGTCCATCCGGTAGTGGGTGCTCCAAGGGGCAACGGTGGCGTCGACATAGAATCCTGCGCCTACGCCGAAGTCCCAGCTATCGGTTTCGCCCGGTGCGCCGGCGCCGCGCGGGCTGGTGTCGGGTGCGACCAGCATGATGCCGTGCTCCTGCGCAAAACGCTGCGCGCCAGCCTTGATCATGAAGGTTTCTTCGGTGCAGGTCAGCCCGGCAAGGTAGAAGAGCACTGGAACGCGGCCAGTTTGCGCCTGGCTGGGAATGAACACCGAAAAGCGCATCGGCAGGCCGATGGCTTTCGAGTCATGCTTATAGAAGCGTTGTTGGCCGCCGAAGCACTGGTGCTGGCTGATCAATTCAAGCATTGTGGTTTCCTCTGCTTAGTACAAAACGACAGAGCGGATGGACTCGCCGCTTTTCATCAGCTCAAACCCCTCGTTGATGCGTTCGAGCGGCAGGGTGTGGGTGATGAGGTCGTCGATATTGAGTTTGCCGTCCATATACCAGTCGACGATGGTGGGGACGTCGGTGCGGCCGCGTGCGCCGCCGAAGGCGGAGCCTTTCCACTCGCGTCCGGTTACCAGTTGGAAGGGGCGGGTGGCGATTTCCTGTCCGGCGGCGGCGACGCCGATGATGAAGGACTGGCCCCATCCCTTGTGGCAGCACTCCAGCGCCTGGCGCATGGTGGTGGTGTTGCCGATGCACTCGAAGCTGTAGTCGGCGCCGCCATCGGTGAGCTGGAGGATGTGGTCGACGACGTTGTCGACGTCCTTGGGGTTGATGAAGTGGGTCATGCCGAACTGGCGGCCGAGCTTTTCGCGATCGGGGTTCAGATCGACGCCGATGATTTTGTCGGCGCCGACCATTTTGGCGCCCTGGATGACGTTCAGGCCGATGCCGCCCAGGCCGAAGACGACGACGTTGGCGCCGGCCTCGACTTTGGCGCTGAAGACGACGGCGCCCACGCCGGTGGTGACGCCGCAGCCGATGTAGCAGGCTTTATCGAAGGGGGCGTCTTCGCGGATCTTGGCCAGGGCGATCTCGGGGACGACGATGTAGTTGGAGAAGGTGGAGGTGCCCATGTAGTGGAAGATGGGCTTGCCGTCGATCGAGAAGCGGCTGGTGGCGTCGGGCATGAGGCCTTTGCCCTGGGTGGCGCGGATGGCGCCGCACAGATTGGTTTTGCGCGAGAGGCAGAATTTGCACTGTCGGCATTCGGGGGTGTAGAGGGGGATGACGTGGTCGCCGGCCTTGACGGAGGAGACGCCGGGGCCGCATTCGAGGACGATGCCGGCGCCTTCGTGGCCGAGGATGGAGGGGAAGATGCCTTCGGGGTCGGCGCCCGAGAGGGTGTAGTAGTCGGTGTGGCAGATGCCGGTGGCCTTGATTTCGACCAGGACTTCGCCGGCGCGCGGGCCTTGCAGGTCGACTTCTTCGATGGTCAGGGGCGCCCCGGCTTTCCAGGCAATCGCAGCTTTGGTTTTCATGAAGGTCTCCTGAGGGAAAAGGCGGTTCGAGCCCTCAATTCTAGAGCGTGCGGGGTGCTTTTGCCGGCGGGGTAAAAATAGATCTCAATAAAGCAGCGCAGTGGCCGTCAACCACTGTGTTGCCCTTCGTAGAAAGAGTGTCATGCGCAAGAATCTGCCCGTTACCTCGGTCGAGCGCTTTGTTCATAAAAGCCGGCCCATTGTCACCACGACGGACCTAAAGGGGCGCATCACTTATGCGAACCCTGCATTCGTCGAGATCAGCGGTTTTACTCGCGAAGAACTGGTGGGGCAGCCGCACAACATCGTGCGCCATCCCGATATGCCTCCAGCCGCCTTTGCTGATCTGTGGGTAACGCTCAAGCGCGGGCAGCCGTGGCGCGGTTTCATCAAAAACCGTTGCAAGGACGGCGCTTTCTACTGGGTTGAGGCCTATGTGACCCCCTTGTACGAAAATGGCAGGCATGTAGGTTTCATGTCGGTGCGCGATGCTCCCGATCAGGCTGAAACGCGCCGTTTCGAAACTTTCTATGCGGCCGTTGCGGCAGGCACGGCCAAGTTTCCGGCTACGCCCCGCCAGCGCTGGTGGCACAATCCAACTCCCTGGGCCGTAGGGGCGGCTGTTCTGACTGCAGCGGTGTCGGCGGGAGCATGGCTTGTTCCTCATTGGGGCTGGCTTGCAGCGCAAGCCGCCATCCTGGGGGCGGGAATACCGATCTGGTATCGACGGGTGGAGTCGCCCCTGCGGCGCCTGGATCTGGCTCTGTCGGCGATCGGTGAAGGGAATTTGTCTTTTTCCATACGTGGAAGTGATCAGTTCAATATGCGCAGCCTGGGCATGCGAGTCGAATCCACTCGTATTCATCTACGGTCGACCGTGTGCGATGTCCTGCAAGTGGCGGCGGCGGTTGATGGCAGTGCTAATCATGTCGCCAGCGAAATTGCCGCAATGCGTCGCGTAGTCGAAGAACAGCGCGATCGCCTGACAAGCATTGCCGCCGCTGTCGAACAGATGAGTGTGGCCATCGCTGAAGCGTCTCAACATACCGGTGCGGCGCTATCCCTGTCTGAGTCGGCGTTGGGTGAAGTCGATACGGCTGAAGCCAAAATTGGCGACTCGGTGCGGGGCACCAGTTCCGTGGCCCAGGCGGTAGGGCGCACCAATGCCCAGATTGGTTCGTTGCACGCATTGGTATCCACGATTTCCGGGGTAACCCAGGCCATCAGCGAAATTGCCAGCCAGACTCGGCTTCTGTCGCTCAACGCGGCTATCGAGGCGGCACGCGCCGGTGAAAACGGGCGTGGTTTTGGCGTGGTGGCCGACGAAGTCCGCACCTTGTCAGACCGCACCGCGGGTAGTACCGATGATATCGGCCACGCCCTGGAAGCCATAACCCGTTTTGCGACGGATACTTCCGCTTCCATGCAGGACGCGGTGACATCGGTCCAGTCCAGCAGCGAACAAATCCGCGAAAGTGCAGGTTTTTTCGAGCGCGTGCGCCAGTCATCCACGCTGGTGGTGGAAAGGGCCCGTGATATTTCCGAGATGTTGCAGCAGCAGTCATCCGCATCGCAAGAAGTGGCGAGCAGCATGGAAGGAATTTCCAGCGAGGTAGAGCGTACCTCTGCGTCGGTAGCGGCGCTGGCGGGAGCCACCGAAGCACTGCGCGGCACCGTGGGCGACATGAGACAACTGCTGGTCCGCTACGAGGGTTCCTTGAACAACTGAAAATTTGCGAACCGGTATGCTTTAGCCTGTTGGCTTGATTGCAGGCAAGGAGATACGGGTGGTAAAGCATCGAAGCGCAAACGGCGGCTCAGTGGTGGGGCTTGGCAGGCGGACGGCGGGTTGGCTACGATTGTGTCTGGTGGGCCTGGCCTGCTCGATTTTGCAGCCGGCCAGCGCTCAGGGCTTGCCCCCTGAACTGGCGGCGGCGTGGTCGGCGACCGGGCTTCCCAGCAGCGCGCTTTCGGTGGTGGTCGAAGAACTGGACGGCCCCCGTTTGGTGGCCGTTCATCCATCCGAGCCGCGTAATCCGGCTTCGGTCATGAAGTTGGTCACTACCTTCGCGGCGCTCGACAGTCTGGGCCCGGCGCATGTGTGGCGTACCCAGTTATTGGTCGACCCAGGTACCGCGATCCAGGCGGACGGGTCCTTGTCCGGTCCGCTTTACCTGCGCGCTAGCGGCGATCCCCAGTTCGGTTTGGAAGACTTGTGGCAGTTGTTGCGCGAGTTGCGCCTGCGTGGCGTGCGCAAGATTCCTGAGGTCATTGTCGATCGCTCGGTTTTCGGCGCAGTGGGAGTTGATCCGGGGGCATTCGATGGCGATCCGTCCCGGGCCTATAACGCGAGCCCCGATGCCTGGATGGTCGGCTTCGGCGCGGTGCGGCTGCTGTTTACGCCTGACCCGGCGGCTCGTCGCTGGTCGGTAACGATTGATCCGCCGGCGCCGGGTGTGAAGGTGGAAGGCGCCGTCAAGTGGTCTGATGCCGTTTGCCCGGGTTCGCCGGTGGTAAAAACCGAACCTTTTCTGACATCTTCCGGAGTCAACTTGCGCGTGGCCGGCACCGCTGCCGGTTCATGCGGCGAGTTCAGCGTTTATCGATTGGCTCTGACGCAGCAGGCGCATGCGGAGGCGAGTTTTCGCATATTGTGGCGCGAAATGGGGGGCAGCCTCGGCGGGCGCATGCGTGCCGGAACCGTGCCGGTGGATGCGCTGCCTTTCGTTCACCATGACTCGGCTCCCTTGGGTGATGTCGTGCGCCGGATCAATAAGCTGAGCAATAACGTGATGGCCCGGTCACTGCTTTTGACCTTGGGCGCGGCCTATGACCCGGCTCCTGCCACAGTGGCGAGCGGCGATAGGGCCGTCGCTACGATTCTGGCTACGCGAGGTTTGCGTTTTCCTGAGCTCGTTCTCGACAACGGTTCCGGGCTGTCGCGCGAAGCGCGTATTTCCGCAGATAGCATGGCCAGCCTGCTGGCCGCGGCATGGCGATCTCCAATCATGCCGGAGTTCATATCGTCCCTGGCTATATCGGGCCAGGACGGCACGGTCAGGCGCCGCATGCGGAACTCGGACGCCGCTGGCCTTGCCCATTTGAAAAGCGGTTCGCTGCGCGACGTGCGCGCGCTGGCCGGCTATGTCTTGTCTGACAAAGGGCGCCGCTATCTAGTGGTTTGCATCGTCAATGACGACAAGGCGCAACTGGCCAGCGACTTCGGCTACAAATTGGTGGAGTGGTTGGCCGCGCGCTGAAACCGCAAGAAATGCGTTGCAGGTGTTACCCGATGCTGCTTCCCCCTAGCTAAAGGTTTCAGTCTGCCAGGCGGGCTGCTATGATCAAGGCGAAAGAATAATATTGCAGTACCGAACGGGAGCACGAAATATGTACACAGCCGGAAAAGACAAGCTTATTACCGACGTGAAAGTGGTGCTGAACGACGCTGAAGATCTTCTGAAGCAAGCAGCATCCAGCAGTGGAGATCGTGCGGTGGAACTGCGCGAACGTGCCTTGACTTCACTCAAGCGTGCGCGGGAAAAACTGGTTGATGTGCAAGACTCCATGTATGAACGCGGCAAGGCTGCGGCTCGGGTAACCGACGATTTCGTGCACGACAACCCATGGCGCGCTATCGGCTTGGCCGGGGCCATCGGGTTTCTGGCCGGTTTGCTGGTCAATAGCCGTCGTTGATCGGATAGCGTGTCCACCTCTCCGCATCTACTCACCTCGCTGAGGGCGCTGGCAGCAACTTCGGTCGGCATCATTCGTACCCGGATCGAACTGGTTGCGATTGAGCTGGCCGAAGAAAAAACGCGTCTGATGAGCATGGTGCTGATCGCCTTGGCAGCTCTGTTATGCCTGACGCTTGGCCTGCTGATGTTTTCGCTGCTCGTTGTAGTCTTGTTCTGGGATACCGAGCATCGCCATCTCGCCATTTCCTTGGTGGGGCTTGCCTATCTGCTGGTGGGAATACTCTTGTTGCTAAAGGTGCGTCAGCAGGCCGCGTCGGCGCCGATGCCCTTCGACGAAACTCTGGCCGAGCTTGAACGCGACCGCGAGATGTTGGCGGCGGTTGCCGATGCTGATTCGTCGCAGGCGCAACGGGGCTCGCGATGAGCGACAAACGCCAGAACATGCAGGCGCGCAAAGAATTGCTGATTGCGCGCGCGTCTATTGAAAGATTGGAGTTCGCCGCGCATATAGGCAGGGCGAAGGCGGCGGTTTCGCCCTCCCAGATGTTGAAGTCGGTGTTGCCTCGCTTGACGTCCGGCGGGGGAATGACGACGGCATTCCAGGTGTGGCGCACCTTGCGCCGCTATCCCATGGTTTCTTCAGTAGCTTCGATGCTGCTTGCCCGTGTCCGCTTTCGCGGGGTGTTTCGCTTGCTCAAGTTTGGCGGCGGCGCCTTTGTCGCCTACGAAGCATTCAAGATCTGGCGCGGCTTCAAGGCAGAGCAGCCAATGCGCGAGGCTAGGCGGCGCAGTCGTCAAGCGTCAGGCCAAGACGAGGGCTAATCAGGACCCACGCAGGCGGGCCTGTTTACCCTGTCGTCAGGTCAAAGACCCAGTTCACCCCAGAGTGCATCCACGCGTTGCTTGACCTTCGGGTCCATCACGATAGGGCGGCCCCATTCCCGGTCGCTTTCCCCTGGCCACTTGTTGGTGGCGTCTAGTCCCATTTTTCCGCCCAAACCCGATACCGGCGATGCAAAATCCAGGTAATCGATGGGAGTGTTTTCGACCAAAGTGCTGTCTCGCACGGGATCCATACGAGTTGTGATGGCCCAGACGACTTCAGCCCAATCGCGTACGTTGATGTCGTCATCCACGACGATGATGAATTTTGTATACATGAATTGGCGCAATATGCTCCATATTCCAAACATCGCGCGTTTTGCATGGCCCGCGTACTGTTTGCGTATGGATACGATGGCGAGGCGGTAGCTGCAACCTTCGGGCGGCAAGTAGAAATCCACAATTTCAGGAAGCTGGCGCCGCAGCAAAGGGGTGAAAACCTCATTCAGCGCCACCCCCAGTACGGCCGGCTCGTCGGGCGGCTTGCCGGTATAGGTGGAGTGGTAGATAGGATCGCGACGCATGGTGATGCGGTCTACAGTGAATACCGGAAACCAGTCTTGCTCGTTGTAGTAGCCGGTGTGATCGCCATAAGGGCCTTCCAGCGCCATTTCATAGCCATTTTCCGGCGGTGGCGTTACGCCCGCGGGCACTTGCGGCGCGTTAGCGCGTGGGTCGCTACTGGGCAGCAAATGCCCTTCGAGCACGATTTCGGCTGAAGCGGGCACGCTTAGCGCCGAGCCCAGGCAGCGCACGGTTTCGGTGCGCGCGCCGCGCAGCAGGCCTGCGAACTGATATTCGGACAAGGCGTCAGGCACAGGCGTGACCGCCCCCAGGATGGTGGCGGGGTCTGCCCCCAGCGCTACAGCTACCGGAAAGGGCTGGCCGGGATTGGCCACCATGTGATCGCGGAAATCGAGCGCGCCGCCCCGGTGAGCCAGCCAACGCATGATCAGCTTGTTGCGGCCCAGGGGTTGTTGCCGGTAAATCCCCAAATTCTGCCGCTTGCGCTGCGGCCCCCGGGTGACGACCAGTCCCCAGGCAAGCAAGGGGGCTACGTCCCCGGGCCAGCAATGCTGGATGGGAAGGCGGGTCAAGTCCACATCTTTGCCTTCAATGACTATTTCCTGGCAAGGCGCGCTACGCGACTCTTTCGGGCTCATGTCCCAGAGTACCGATTTGAGCATCGCGATTTTGGAGAAAGCGTCCCGCAGCCCTTGCGGCGGCTCGGGCTCGCGCAGCGCAGCCAATAGTTCGCCGACATCGCGCAGGGCTTCGACGTTGTCGGCGCCCATGCCCAGCGCTACCCGATGCGGCGTGCCGAACAGATTGGCCAGCACGGGCATTTCGGCTTTGCCCCGTCCTGGCTGCTGAACGTTTTCAAACAATAGGGCCGGTCCACCCGCTCGTAATACCCGGTCGCTGATCTCTGTGATTTCCAGATGAGTGGAAACCGGTACGGACACGCGTTTGAGTTCGCCCAGGGTTTCGAGTTGACGGATGAAATCTCTGAGGTCGCGGTATTTCACGGAGTGGCCTTGACAGAAAAAATGGGACGGGAAAGCTGCCTACTTTAACCCGCTGTAGCAAGCTTTGCCGGGGTGCAGCCCTGACATGGACTTTGGCGAGAATCGGGTCTTTTTTACACAAATTTAACGGTGTATCCAAATTTGACGCCTTCATATTGATAGTGGGTGCACACTTTTCCCTATCTTTCCATATATGGTCGATTGGGGAGATCGCAAAAATTGACATGGTTGCTCTCCCCAAGGAAACGCGCCAAAACCGTGAAATATTGCGGTTGACCATCCGAATATCGATTCCTACAATCCGGGCACTTTCAGCGTAAATGCCTGATGTTGCTTCTGTCCCCCATATCTCCGCCAGAGCGGATACGGACAACCATCGGGCTGTTTTAACGGGCGTATCGGGCGCCCACATACTGGAGTTCTCTCGTGGCGCGAACGCGCCCATTGCCCGAAGCAGGCATGATCGGATCGATATCCAAGCGATATCGGATCATGCAGGTGTACCGCTCGTCACTCTGATAGCGGTGCGATGTGCAGCCAAGCTGGATGGCCAGTTGACGTCAGAAAACGTGATCGTTTTCAGGCGCTACTTTTTACGGCCACCTAGGCAAGGAGGTAAGCATGCCCGACGCGCAGCCGCGTTCGTCGCTTAATCAGACAGCAGTCATGGCCCGACAGGGTTTTGTCCGCTTGTCACGTTCTATCGCTAATTATGTAGGCCTGACCCTTTTGGTCGTTGCTGCATTGGTCTGGTCTGTGCCGGACTTGCGCGCCCAAGTTGTTCAGTTTCACTCTCAACTGACCACCGCCAAAAGCGTCGAGGTAGACACAGACCTTGCGACCAATGTCGCGGTCGATTTCTCGCATAGCCGCACGGTTGCCTTTCTGGGCTCCATGGGCGATGGCTTGCCGGTCGAGAAGCTGCCGGCTATCAAGGTATCTTCAGTCCAGGTCGAATCGCTTGGGCGCTATATCACCCGTAAGTATCGGGTGTCCAATGAAGCAACCCGCATGCTGATTTCGACAGCTTATGGTGTCGGTCAGGAAATGGGTATTGATCCGCTGCTATTGCTGGCGATCATTGCCATCGAATCCAGTTTCAATCCCTTTGCCGAAAGCCATGTGGGCGCCCAGGGTCTGATGCAAGTGCTGACTCGGGTCCATGTCGAAAGGTTTGAACCCTTTGGCGGCGTTCAGGCGGCGTGGAATCCAGTAGCGAATATTCGTGTGGGCGCCAGCATCCTCAAAGAATATGTGGAGCGCGGTGGTTCCTTGGTAGCCGGACTGCGGATGTATGTCGGAGTTGGGCCTAATGGCACCAGTCCATACGGCGACAAGGTCTTGGCCGAGCGTCGGCGCCTGGCTTCGGCCGCGGGCGTGCCGGCGGAACTGCCGGGTGGCGCACCGGCCCGCTCGGCTTCCGCCGCGCCGGCTGTGCCGATGTCTTTGCCGGGTACCCCGGCTGTGTCATTGCAGGAAACCGCCCCTACCTTGATGTAGGCGCGCAGGCTCGAATGCGGGCTTAGCCCGCGAGCATCATGTTCAGGCGCGCCATAGCTGACTGCAGGCGCTCCAGATCTGTGGCATAAGACAGGCGCACGTAGCGTTTCGCGTCGCTTGTTCCGAAATCCAGCCCAGGAACTACACACACGCCCGCTTCATGCAGCAGTTGCTTCGCAAAGGCAGCGCTGTCCTGGGCATGTGCGCTGACATCGCTATATATATAGAAGGCCCCGTCTGGTTTGACCGGGACATGCAGGCCTAAACGTTCGAGTTCGGGCAGCAGGTAGTCGCGTCGTTGCTGAAAGGCGGCGCGGCGGGCTTCGAAAATCCGCAGCGATTCCGGTTGGAAACAGGCGAGCGCTCCGTGTTGGGCCAGCGATGATGCGCAAATAACCAGATTCTGCGCCAGCTTTTCGAAGGCACCGACCAGTTTTGGCGGCACTAGCAGCCACCCCAGCCGCCACCCCGTCATGTGGAAATACTTGGAAAAACTGTTGACGATAATCAGGTCTTCGCCCAAAGCGGCCGCCGATCGTCGTTCTCCTTCATAGCTCAAGCCCAGATAGATCTCATCGACGATGGCAAAACCCTGGCGTTGGCGAACTTCAGCGACCAGCTCAGCCAACACTTCGGGTGCTACCGAGGTGCCGGTGGGGTTGCTGGGGCTAGCCACGATTACCCCCGCGGTTCGCTCAGTCCAATGTTGCCGTAGATGCTCGGCGGACAACTGGAAGCGGTTGCCGGGACTGGCGGGAATAAGTACCGGCGTGCCTCCCGCGGCGGTGACGATATGGCGGTTGGCAGGATAAGTGGGGTCGGGCATCAGCACTTCTGCGCCAGGATCGAGTAGGGCCGTGCAGGCGAGCATGAGAGCGCCCGAGGCGCCTGCCGTGATGATGATGCGGGCCGGGTCCACCGTTGCGCCGAAGCTGTCTTCATAAAAGCCGGCGATGGCTTCTCTCAGTGCTGCCAGGCCGACCGCTTCGGTGTATTGGGTCTTGCCGTCGCGCGCCGCCCGTTCGAGGTTTTCAATTACCGCGGGAATCGCTGTGAAATCAGGTTCCCCGATGCTCATATGGATGATGTCTTTGCCCGCGGCTTCCAGGCGGGCGGCTTCTTTGACGACTTCCATGGCGTAGAACGGAGCGATTTGGGCGATGCGGGGGGAAAGGCGAGGCATGGGGCGTGCAATAGAAAGTCGATGGAGGAGGGGGTGCAGACCGGCTTATCAGCACGGGCGGCGTGTCGAGGCACGGCAAGAGCTTCGCTGGGCCAAGCTGAGGTTTTCAGGTAAGCGACAGTTTTGACGCGGCTTTGAGCGGGACATTTAACGGCCAGGATCTACAATGGAAGTATGCAGCCTAGTCCCTTGTCTTGTCTTGCTCCGCCGGCGATGTGCCCGGCGTCAATGTTTTTCCTGAGGAAATGTCCGTGAGGCCCGGCCGGCGCGCTTTTTTCCTGCCACGCTTATTATCCGGCGGCTCCTGGCCTACATTTTGCCACCGCCTGGCGCGCGTCGTGCGCGGCAGCCTGGAGGACGAGACGCCAGCGGGCGGCGGGCCCGGGCGGGCGCGTCTGCAGATTGCGCGGGACGAAGATGCCTATCACGCACGCGCCTTGTGTGCTGAGTTCGGTGTCTTATTGTTGCAAGCCGGGGCAAGCGAAACTCGATTGCCGACCGATCGGCACTGGTTGTGGCTGGATGCGTCGCGCTTGAATGGTATTGACAGTTTCGATGCCGAGCAGGGGCGCATGGCTCTGCAGATAGCTTGTCCAGTGGCCAAGTTGCGTGAACGTTTGTCCGGTTCTGGATGGTGTTGGCCGGGCGGCTCAGATGAGCAGACGGTCGGCCAATGGTTGGCAAGCGCTGGTGGCTGGTTGCCCGGGCGTTGCGAGGACTCGGGCTTGGAATCGGCTGATGTGTTGCTGGCCGACGGCACGTTCGAGCAATTGGGGCCGTTTGGCGTCGACTCGACTCAGGCGTTGCGCACTGCCGCAAGCGGACGCTTGATCTCGGACCTGTTCCAGTTGTCCACCGAAAGAGGGGCTGCGGCTATGATGGTGGAGGCCGCTTGGCCTGCGCGCTACCGGCTTGACGCCTTGATGCCGGTCGCACAAGCGGGGCAAGTTGTGCCGCCGCCCAACCCTGCGCACTTTCTGCTGGGCAGCGAGGGTTCCTTGGCGTGGCCAAGCCGCATTCGCGTGCGGCTCAGGCGCGTGGATGAGCCCCCGCCCCCCGTTCTCAAAGCACCACCCCAACCGGAATCCGGCCGGGAAACGCCGGCCGACGCACTTGACGGACGCATCAAGGCTTTGTTTGACGCGATAGGCGTTTTTCCGTCCTTGGTTGTCTAACCCGAGCTAGGAGCGGATAATCCGGTCCTCGCATAACTGTCTACTACCTTCCAGGGCACGTATTTTCCATGGCTCAACCCCTAGACCCCAATTTGCGCAAAGCTGCCCTCGAATATCACGAGCACGGTCGCCCAGGCAAAATTTCCGTCACCCCCACCAAACAGCTGGTCAATCAGCGCGATCTGGCCCTGGCTTATTCCCCAGGGGTTGCTGCGGCCTGCGAAGCTATTGTTGATGACCCGGCGGCAGCGTTCCGTTACACCGCGCGCGGCAATCTAGTGGGTGTGATCACTAACGGCACGGCAGTCTTGGGTTTGGGAGCTATCGGCGCCCTGGCCTCGAAGCCGGTCATGGAAGGCAAGGCGGTTCTGTTCAAGAAATTTGCCGGCATCGATGTGTTCGACATCGAGGTCAACGAAACCGATCCCGACAAGCTGGTCGATATCATCGCAGCGCTGGAGCCTACCTTCGGTGGGATCAACCTTGAAGATATCAAGGCTCCCGAATGTTTCACGGTCGAGCGCAAAGCGCGCGAACGCATGAATATCCCGGTTTTCCACGATGACCAGCACGGCACGGCGATTACGGTGGCTGCGGCCATCCTCAATGGCCTGGCGGTGGTCGGCAAGGACATCGGGTCGGTAAAGCTGGTGACATCCGGCGCAGGCGCCGCAGCGCTGGCCTGCCTGAACTTGCTGGTCGACCTCGGCCTGCCCGTGAACCATATCTGGGTGACGGATATCGAGGGCTTGGTCTACGAGGGCCGTACGGAGCTGATGGACCCGGATAAACAGCGTTTTGCCCAGCCGACCGAACAGCGCAGCCTGGCGGAAGCCATCGAAGGCGCCGACGTGTTCCTGGGGTTGTCGGCGGGTGGTGTGCTCAAGGCTGAAATGGTCGCTGCGATGGCAGCGAAGCCCTTGATCCTGGCTTTGGCCAATCCCACGCCTGAAGTTTTGCCGGAAGTGGTGAAATCGGTGCGCGATGACGCGGTTATCGCGACTGGTCGTTCGGACTATCCGAACCAGGTGAATAACGTGTTGTGCTTCCCGTACATCTTCCGCGGTGCGCTTGATGTGGGCGCAACCACTATTACGCGTGAAATGGAAGTGGCTACGGTCCATGCGATTGCCGAGCTCGCTCGCCAGGAGCAAAGCGAAATCGTCGCCGCCGCCTACGAGTTGACCGATCTTGCCTTCGGGCCTGAATACCTGATACCCAAGCCCTTCGATCCCCGCCTGATCGTGCGCATCGCGCCGGCCGTGGCTCGTGCGGCCATGGATTCCGGCGTGGCTACGCGTCCTATTACCGATATGGACGCCTACGTCGAACAACTACAGCAATTTGTCTATCATTCCGGCGCCTTCATGCGGCCCTTGTACGGCGCGGCGCGCCGCACCGTCAGAGACGGCGGCAAGGCTCGCATTGTCTATACCGAAGGGGAAGACGAGCGCGTATTGCGGGCGGTCCAGGCAGTAGTGGACGATGGTCTGGCAAAACCCATTCTGGTAGGCCGCCCCGCGGTGTTGGCCAAGAGAATCGAAAAGCTGGGTTTGCGTTTGCGTCTCGGCCACGATGTGGAGGTAGTCAATACCGAATTTGATGAGCGCCACCGTAATTATTCCCAATCCTATTGGGAACTGACCAAGCGCAAGGGCATTACCAAGGAATACGCCAAGATCGAAATGCGCCGCCGGCTGACCCTGATCGGTGCCATGCTGCTGCGCCAAGGCGACGCGGACGGCATGATCTGCGGCACAGTAGGCCCTTACATCAATCATCTGCAATTTGTAGACGAGGTGATCGGCCGCCGTCCCGGCGCGAAAGTGTATGCGGCGATGAACTTTCTTATGTTGCCGCAGCGTACCGTGGTCTTGGTCGACACTCACGTCAACGAGAACCCCAGCGCCGAGCAACTGGCCGAGATCACGATCATGGCCGCTGAAGAAATGAAGCGCTTGGGCGTTGAGCCCAAGGCCGCGCTGTTGTCGCATTCCAACTTCGGTTCCAGCGATGCGCCGTCCGCGATCAAGATGCGCGAAACCTTGGCTCTGGTCCAAGAGCAGGCGCCCTGGCTGGAAATCGATGGCGAAATGCATGGTGACTGCGCGATCAATGAAGATTTGCGCATGCGCATCATGCCGGACACGACGCTCAAAGGCGAAGCCAATCTGCTGATCTGCCCCACCATCGAAGCCGCCAACATTTCGTACAACCTGCTCAAGACCGCCGCGGGCAATAATGTTGCGATCGGCCCCATTTTGTTAGGCTGCAACGCCGCAGTCAGTATCCTCACCGCAAGTTCCACGGTGCGGCGCATCATCAACATGACTGCCCTGACGGTGATGGATGCCAACGCGGGCCGTATGGATGCCGGTTTTATCCGCTAAGCCGGAGGGCGGAGGCCGGCCGGCCCGACCGGCCTCAGCAGCAAGCACCGGCCTCGTCTTGGCCGGTGGCGGCGCTCGCGCCGCCTACCAGGTAGGCGTGCTTAAGGCTGTTCTGGAGATTCTTGAGCAACGTCCTGGCGGCTTGGTGGGCAATCCCTTTAATGTCTTGTGCGGCACGTCGGCAGGCGCCATCAACGCCAGCGTGCTGGCCTGCGGCGCAGATACGCTGGGGGCTACCCTGCGCCACATGCTGGATATATGGGAAAATTTTCACGTTGATCAGGTTTATCGCGCCGATTCTCTTGGTGTGATGCGCACAGGCGCCCGATGGCTGTCGATGTTGTCTTTCGGCTGGATGTTGGCGCGTCTGGGCTGGCTCAAGCCCCGGTCCTTGCTGGATAACCAGCCCTTGGGCGATCTTTTGCAGCGCATGATCGACTTCAGCCGGTTGGAGCGTAATCTGGCCAATGGCTTGGTGCAGGCGCTGGCGATATCTGCATCGGGTTATACCTCAGGCCAACACATTACTTTCTATGAGTCGGCTTACGAAATCGAACCCTGGCACCGGTCGCAACGGTTGGCGGTCAAGACGAAACTAGGGGTCGACCATCTGTTGGCTTCCAGCGCCATTCCCTTTATTTTTCCGGCTCAGCGACTTAACGTACAAGGCCTGCCCGAATGGTGTGGCGATGGCGCGATGCGGCAGTTGGCGCCTATCAGCCCGGCAATTCATCTAGGCGCCAGCAAAGTTCTGATCGTTGGCGCCAGCCGTATGCAAGAGGTCAACCCGGCCCGCCGGGGGGTATCCACCGATTATCCGACCTTGGCGCAGATTGGCGGCCATGCGCTGTCCAGCATTTTCCTGGATGGTTTGTCGGTGGATATCGAACGCTTGGAACGTATCAACCAGACTTTGGCGCTTATTCCGGAAGAGGCGCGGTCGCGCGGAAATTTGCGACCCATCGAAGTGTTGGCTATTTCACCGAGCGAGCGGCTGGACGACATTGCCAGTCGCCATATCGCTGGTTTACCGCCGGCGGTGCGGGCGCTGCTGGGGGCGATTGGGGTGTCAGGCGCGGGCGGGTCCATGAGTGGCAGCGCACTAGCGTCCTATTTGTTGTTCGAGCCCGGCTATACGCGTGAGTTGATTGCGCTCGGGTTTGGCGATACGCTGGCTCGCAAGGCGGATGTCCTCGCCTTTTTCCGACCGGATGAGGAATAGGATGGGGTGGACTTCAATGCTTGGCGGCGTGTGGGTACGCTGGCTCGGTGTGGTCTTGCTGGGCCTGCTCATTGGCGTTGTTTCCTTGGCGCGTGGGCCCCAAGATATCGTTGGTTTGCAAGAGCTGCCGGTAGAGGCGCGTCAGGTGTTGCGCCAAATCCATGAGGGAGGGCCTTTTCGGCATGCGCGCGATGGCGTGGTTTTTTTTAACCGCGAACAGCTTTTACCCAGGCAGTCCCGTGGTTACTATACCGAGTACACGGTGCCCACGCCCGGTGCACGCAACCGCGGCGCCCGCCGTATTGTGGCGGGCAAGGGGACTACCGGCGATCCGGCTACCAGTGGTGAGTACTGGTATACGGCCGATCACTACGCGTCGTTTCGGCGTATTAGGGAGTGATCCATGTCTCCTAATCCGAGCTCCTTGGACGAATGCCTGAAAAATGGCGGTGCCCTGTATCGCACCGGGGTCGACGTCAATGCCTTGCGCCGGGCGGCCAAAGCACTCAAGGTCGCCGTGTTCGAAGTCGACTGTGCCCGGGCCAAAAGTAAATCGGCTGTCTTGCGGGCGATTGCCCGAGCCGTGGATTTTCCTGAGCACTTCGGAGGAAACCTGGATGCCCTGTACGATTGCCTGACCGATACGGTGCTCGAGCAAAAAGTGGGTATGGCCCTGGTTTTGCACGACCTTCATGAAGATGATCCCGGTTTGGTCGAGCATGCGCCCGCCATTGCGCAGGTATGCGAGGATACGGTTGATTTCGCGCGTGAAAACGGCAAGGTGTTCAGCTTCATTCTTGAAAAAGCCGAAGGTCCGGCGGAAACCGTGCAGGTAAGCCCCATCTGAGAGCGGCGGCGTGGTTACATTCGATTGCCGATGGAGCCGCCTGTGTCATGAAAAACAGCAAGCTGCGTTTTATCCTGAACTCCATTGCGGGTCTGGCCCAGGCCCGGTGTCCCGGAGATCGCCATGAAACGTTGCTCAAATACCGCGCTGCTTGTCAGCGCGCTACTGTTGGCATCGCCTGCCTTTGCAGATCTTGTCATCCCCATGTCTACGGTCAATGCCAGCGGCAAAGGCCAGGATATCGGCTCGGTCAAAGTAGTAGAGACCGCTTATGGATTGGTTTTTTCCCCTAGCCTGACTGGGCTTGCATCGGGCCTGCATGGCTTTCACGTCCATCAAAACCCTAGTTGCGACCCTGGGCGGCAAGAAGGGAAGTCCGTGCCGGCTCTGGCTGCCGGTGGGCATTACGACCCCAAAAAGACAGGCAAGCATGGTGAGCCTTGGGATGATGGTGCTCATCTTGGTGACTTGCCCGCGTTGTTTGTCGATCAGGATGGCAGGGCAAGTTACGCGGTATTGGCGCCGCGCCTGAAAAAGCTGGCCGATGTGAGAGGTCGGGCGTTGATGGTGCATCAGGGAGGCGACAACCACGCCGACCATCCCACCCCCTTGGGTGGAGGCGGCGCGCGCCTGGCCTGCGGTGTTATTCCTGGTTGAGTTTTCGGGCTTGGCGGGTGTTGCCCGAAGAGCCTGCTGGCAAGGGCTGTCCTGGCCAGCAGGCAGCTCAGCTTCAGATCCAGTCGAGTTTGGCGCTTAGTGCCGAAAGCAGCGCCGTGCCGGCCGTTTCCGTACGTAGAATGCGATCGCCGAACCGGACGGCGCGCACGCCATGCCGTAAAGCCAAGGCATATTCTTCTGGCGACCAGCCTCCTTCGGGGCCCACCAGCAGTTCGATATCGTCGGGCAGCTTGCCGTGTTGTTCACCCAGCCATTGGGTAAGCCGGATATCGGCATCGGGGTCGCAGAACAGGCGTACCCTGCCGGGGGCGGTGTTCTGGCTGAGCCATTGTTCGGGGCTTAGCGGCCGGCCAACCTGGGGAATCCGGTTGCGACCGCACTGCTCGCAGGCGGCGATTGCTACACGCTGCCAGTGCAGCATCCTTTTTTCCAGGCGCTCACCTGATAAGCGCAGCACGCTACGGGCAGCAGCCAAGGGCTGGATGGCGTGGGCGCCTACCTCGACGGCTTTTTCGATTACCCAATCCATCTTGTCGCCGGAGGCAATGGCCTGGACCAGGGTAATGCGGCCCGGCAGCTCCGCTTCACGCTGCTCATGCTCACTCAGGCAGGCAATGGCGGTTTTTCCATCGACTTCCAGCGTGGCGCCATATTGGCCGCCGTGGCCATTGAAGACCACCAGTTCATCGCCTGCGCGCAGTCGCAAGACGCGCAGGGCATGATGGGATATCTGCGTGGGCAGTGCCAGGCGCAGGTGGGCTTCAAGGGGCTGATCGACGTAAAAGCGGGGTAAAGGCATGTGAATTAGGCAGCGATGTAACAGTTAACAAGCAGGCCAGCGTCCTGATAGGGCGTCGGACCTTGACGAATGTTAAACTCGAAAGCTTTGTAGCAGCGGGTTTTCCCGCCGGAACGAGTGCCCACATGAGCAACCAAGCCGCCCCTCAACCCCATATGGCGGATGCGATCCGCGCGCTGTCCATGGATGCCGTCCAGCAGGCCAATTCCGGTCACCCCGGTGCGCCCATGGGAATGGCCGAAATAGCCCAGGCCCTGTGGCACAAGCATCTGCGCCATAATCCGTCCAATCCCGCCTGGGCAGACCGCGACCGCTTCGTGCTGTCCAACGGCCACGGCTCCATGCTCATTTATTCGCTGCTGCATCTTACGGGCTACGATCTTCCGATCGACGAGCTGCGTAATTTCCGCCAGATGCATTCGCGTACCCCCGGACATCCGGAAGTGGGTATCACCCCGGGCGTGGAAACTACTACCGGCCCCTTGGGGCAGGGTATTTCCAACGCGGTAGGCATGGCGCTGGCAGAAGCCCTGTTGGCGGCTGAATTCAACCGCCCCGCCTTGTCTATCGTCGATCACTATACCTATGCCTTCGTCGGCGATGGCTGCCTGATGGAAGGCGTATCGCACGAAGTGGCGTCGCTGGCGGGTACGCTCAAGCTTTCCAAGCTGATCGTGCTGTACGACGCCAACGGCATTTCCATTGATGGCGAGATCAAAAACTGGTTCGCCGACGATTCCGCCAAGCGTTTCGAAGCTTACGGCTGGAACGTGATCCGCGATGTCGATGGGCATGATGTCGATGCGGTCGATGCCGCCATCGCGCAAGCCAAGGCGCAGTCCGGCAAGCACGGCGGGCCCACTCTTATTGTTTGCCACACGGTCATTGGCAAGGGCGCGCCCACCATGGCCGGCACGGAAAAAGTGCATGGTTCGCCGCTGGGCGCAGATGAAATCGCCGCGACCCGTGCCGCATTGGGCTGGAACCACGGCCCATTCGAAATCCCCGCCGACGTCTACGCCTTCTGGGATGCCAAAGCCAAGGGTGCTGAACTTGAAACCGGCTGGGATCGCCTGTTCAAGGACTACACCGCTCAGTTCCCGCAAGAAGCCGCGGAATTCACGCGTCGCATGCAAGGTGATCTTCCCGCTGATTTTGCCGCCACTCTGGCGCGCATCATTGCCGACACCAATGGCAAGCAGGAAACCATTGCGAGCCGCAAGGCCTCGCAACTAAGCATTACCGCGCTGGTTCAGGCCCTGCCCGAAATGTTGGGTGGTTCGGCCGACCTGACCGGTTCCAACTTTACCGACTGGAAGGGAGCGCAAGCAGTGCGCGCCGGCCAGGACGGCCTCCAGTTTGGCCGCCACATCAACTATGGCGTGCGCGAATTCGGCATGAGCGCCATTATGAATGGCATGGCCTTGCATGGCGGCTACTTGCCGTTTGGCGGCACCTTCCTGACGTTTGCCGATTACTCCCGCAATGCCTTGCGCATGGCGGCCCTGATGAAGCAACGCGTGGTGTTTGTGTTCACGCACGACTCCATCGGTTTGGGTGAAGACGGCCCGACCCACCAGTCGGTCGAGCATGCCGCCAGTTTGCGCCTCATCCCCAATCTGTCGGTCTGGCGTCCTTGCGACACCACTGAAACCGCAGTGGCTTGGGGCGCTGCGGTCAGCCGTCCGACCAGCATAGGCATGAACGTTCAGGCCGGTGGCCCGACGGCTTTGCTGCTGTCGCGCCAGAACCTGCCCTTTGTCGAACGCGACCAGGACGCCATCGACGCCATCGCTCGTGGCGGCTACGTGTTGCGCGATGCGCTGGGTGCGCGTGCCATCATCATTGCAACCGGTTCGGAAGTAGGGCTTGCCCTGGCTGCGCAAGAATCCTTGGCCAAGGACGGCGTGCTGGTGCGCGTCGTCTCCATGCCCAGCACCGACACCTTTGATCGCCAGGACGCCGCATGGCGCGATAGCGTGTTGCTCAAGGGTGTGCCGCGTGTGGCGGTCGAAGCCGGCGTCAGCGACTACTGGCGCAAGTATGTCGGCTTGGAAGGCGAAGTGGTCGGTATCGATACTTTTGGCGAATCCGCTCCGGCGGGCGTCTTGTTCAAGCATTTCGGGTTTACCGCCGAGCGGGTTGCGGCTGCCGTCAAGAAGGTTCTTGGCTGAGCAGGCCGCACGCGCCAAGCGCGGTGCAATGAAAAAATTCTTAATTCATCCATCAAGGAACAAATATGACTATCCGTGTTGCGATCAATGGTTATGGCCGTATCGGCCGCAATGTACTGCGTGCCCACTATGAAGGCGGCAAGAAGCACGATATCGAAATCGTTGCGATCAATGACTTGGGCGATCCCAATACCAACGCCCACCTGACGCGCTACGACACGGCTCATGGCAAGTTCCCCGGCAAGGTCGAAGTCGACGGTGATTTCATGATCGTCAATGGCGACAAGATTCGCGTGCTGGCCAATCGCAACCCGGCTGAACTGCCCTGGGGCGAATTGGGTGTCGACGTGGTGCTGGAATGCACCGGTTTTTTCACCACCAAAGAAAAGGCCGGCGCCCATATCAAGGGCGGCGCCAAGAAAGTCATCATTTCGGCACCGGGCGGCAAGGATGTCGATGCCACCGTTGTGTACGGCGTGAACCACGATGTGCTGAAGAAAGAACACACCGTCATCTCGAACGCTTCGTGCACCACCAACTGCCTGGCACCGCTGGTTCAGCCGCTGCATCAGAAGCTGGGTGTGGTGTCCGGCCTGATGACCACGGTGCATGCTTACACCAACGATCAAGTCCTGACCGACGTCTACCACGAAGACCTGCGCCGCGCCCGTTCGGCCACGCACAGCATGATCCCGACCAAGACCGGCGCCGCCGCCGCAGTCGGACTGGTGTTGCCCGAACTCAATGGCAAACTCGATGGTTTCTCCATCCGTGTCCCCACCATCAATGTGTCGCTGGTTGACCTGTCTTTCGTCGCCGCGCGTGAAACCACGGTCGATGAAGTCAACGCCATCATGAAAGAAGCCGCGAATGGCGCGCTCAAGGGCATTCTCGACTACTCGACCGAACCCCTGGTCTCTATCGACTTCAACCACAATCCTGCATCCAGCACGTTCGACGCCACACTGACCAAGGTCATCGGCACGCTGGTCAAGGTTTCGTCGTGGTACGACAATGAGTGGGGCTTCAGCAACCGTATGCTGGACACCACCGTTGCCCTGATGTCGGCCAAATAATGAGCAAGGTTATTACCTTGGCCGATCTGGCCGCGCAGGGGAAGTTGGCCGGTAAGCGGGTGTTTATCCGTGCCGACCTGAACGTTCCCCTCGATGGCCAAGGCAACATTACCGAAGACACGCGTATTCGTGCTTCGGTGCCGGGCATCCTCCTGGCGCTCGACGCGGGCGCCGCGGTCATGGTGACATCCCATCTTGGCCGGCCCACCGAAGGCAGGCTTACGCCCGCCGATTCATTGGCTACCGTTGGCGTGCGCCTGGCTGAAGTGCTGGGTAAGCCGGTAAGACTGGTGGCCGACTGGGTCGATGGCGTGCAAGTAGCCGCCGGTGAAGTGGTGCTGCTGGAAAACTGCCGAGTCAACAAGGGCGAGAAAAGCAACGACGAAGGCCTATCGCGCAAGCTGGCGGCCTTGTGCGATGTGTACGTAAATGATGCTTTTGGCGCAGCTCATCGCGCCGAAGCTACTACGCAAGGCATGGCGCGCTTTGCGCCAGTGGCCTGCGCAGGTCCGCTGCTGGCGGCAGAACTCGATGCGCTGGGGCGGGCACTGCAAGCGCCCAAGCGGCCATTGGTTGCCATCGTGGCCGGCTCCAAGGTGTCGACCAAGCTCACCATCCTCGAAAGCCTGGCCGACAAGGTCGATCAGTTGATCGTGGGCGGCGGTATCGCCAACACCTTCATGTTGGCCAAAGGCCTGCCCATCGGCAAGTCGCTGGCTGAGCCGGATCTGCTGGATCAAGCACGCGCCATCATCCAAAAGATGGAAGCGCGGGGCGCCGCGGTGCCGATTCCCAGCGACGTGGTGTGCGCTAAAACTTTCGCTGCCGACGCGCCGGCCCAGACCAAAGCGGCTGACGCTGTCGAGGTTGATGACCTGATCCTGGATATCGGTCCCGACACGGCTGGGCGCTTGGCTGAGTTGCTCAAGGCGGCGGGCACCATCGTCTGGAACGGACCGGTCGGGGTGTTCGAGTTCGATGCTTTTTCCGGCGGCACCGAAACCTTGGCGCGCGCGATTGCCGCCTCACCTGCATTTTCCATTGCAGGCGGCGGCGACACCTTGGCGGCCATCGCAAAGTACGGCATCGCCAATGATGTAGCTTATATCTCCACGGGTGGCGGCGCTTTCCTGGAATTCCTGGAAGGCAAGCCACTCCCCGCCGTTGCCATCTTGCAGGAGCGCGCCGCTTAAGGCGGCGTTGAATCGGCCGTGAATCCTATCTCTATTGCTCGAGCGACCAAGATCGTCGCGACGTTGGGCCCTGCGTCCAACACCGTGGCGGTGCTTACGCGAATGATCGCCGCTGGCGTCGATGTCGTGCGCTTGAATTTCTCGCACGGTACCGCTGAAGACCACGCTGCACGTGCCGGAATGGTGCGTGCGGCGGCACTGGCTTGCAATCGTGAAGTAGCGATCATGGCCGATCTGCAGGGGCCCAAGATCAGGGTAGGCAAGTTTGCCGAAGGCCGCATATTTCTTGAGGGCGGCCAGTCCTTCATTTTGGATGCTTCCTGCGATATGGGTGATGAGAGCCGGGTCGGGCTCGATTATCCCGATTTGCCTCGTGATGTCCGGCGCGGCGATATCCTCTTGCTGAACGACGGGCTGATACGCCTGGAGGTGACGCGGGTAGCGGGCAGCGAAATCCACACCGAGGTATTGGTGGGCGGAGAGTTGTCCAATAACAAGGGCATCAATCGCCAGGGTGGCGGCTTGACCGCGCCCGCCCTGACGGGCAAAGACATGGACGATCTGCGCGCGGCGGTGCAGATGGGCGTCGATTACATCGCCATCAGTTTTCCCAAGAACCGCACCGATATGGAAATGGCGCGTCAGCTGATCGCCATTGCCGGCGCACCGGGTGGCTCTTTGCCGCAACTGATTGCCAAGATAGAACGCGCCGAAGCGATTCCCGTCCTGGAAGAAATCATCAATGCCAGCGACGGCATCATGGTGGCGCGCGGTGACCTGGCGGTTGAAGTCGGGGCCGCCGCCGTTCCTGCCTTGCAAAAGCGCATGATCCGACTGGCGCGTTCGCACAATCGTACGGTCATTACCGCCACCCAGATGATGGAGTCCATGATCGTCAATGCGGTGCCTACGCGGGCTGAAGTGTCTGACGTGGCTAATGCGGTGCTGGATGGTTCGGACGCCGTCATGTTATCGGCAGAAACCGCGGTTGGGCGTTATCCGGTGGAAACCATCGAAGCAATGGCCTCGATCTGCCTGGAAGCGGAAAAGTCACAGCATTTCGAGCTGGACAAGGACTTTCTGGACCAGACTTTCCGTCGCGTGGACCAGTCCATTGCCTACGCGGCGCTGTTTACCGCTCATCACCTGCAATGCCGCGCCATCTGCGCACTTACGCACTCCGGCGCAACCACTTTATGGATGAGCCGTCACGATAGCGCCACGCCTATTTACGCGTTGACGCCACGGCTGGCGACTCAGCGCAAAGTATCTTTGTATCGAAACGTGCGCACCCTGCAGTTGGCCGAATCGGGCGACCGTGATGCTTCGCTGTTGGCGGCCGAGGCCTTGCTGGTGCAGCACGGCGTTGCCCGTGCTGGCGACCTGGTCGTCTTTACCGTGGGTGAACCGATGGGTTCACCGGGTGGAACCAATACTTTGAAAATCGTGCGGATCGGCGAACACGGCTGACCCTGCAAATAAAGCATACCTTACCAAGGAGTTCAATATGGCCCTCGTTTCTATGCGTCAACTGCTCGATCACGCGGCAGAATACGGTTATGGCATTCCGGCGTTCAACGTCAATAACCTGGAACAAGTCCAGGCCATCATGGAAGCCGCCAATGAAACCGACAGCCCGGTCATCATGCAGGCCTCGGCCGGCGCCCGCAAATATGCCGGCGAAGGTTTCCTGAAATCACTGATCGCCGCCGCTATCGATACCTACCCCCATATCCCTGTGGTCATGCACCAGGATCACGGCCAATCGCCCAAGGTGTGCGAAGGCGCGATCAATCTGGGTTTCTCCAGCGTGATGATGGACGGCTCGCTGATGGAAGACGGCAAGACCATCGCCGACTATGAATACAACCTTGAAGTGACCCGCAAAGTGGTCGAGATGGCTCACGCGCGCGGTATTTCGGTCGAAGGCGAACTGGGCTGCCTGGGCTCGCTCGAAACCATGATGGGCGACAAGGAAGACGGCCACGGCTTTGAAGGCAAGCTCACGCGCGAACAATTGTTGACCGATCCAGAGCAAGCCGCCGACTTCGCAAAACGTACCCAGATCGATGCGCTGGCCATCGCCATCGGCACCAGCCATGGCGCCTACAAGTTTTCGCGCAAACCCAGCGGCGACATCCTCGCCATTGACCGTATCAAGGAAATCCATCGCCGCCTGCCCACCACTCATCTGGTCATGCACGGTAGCTCCAGCGTGCCCCAAGACCTGCTCGCCATCATTCGCGAACACGGCGGCGACATGAGGGAAACCTATGGCGTGCCGGTGGAAGAAATCCAGGAAGCCATCAAGCACGGCGTGCGCAAGATCAATATCGATACCGATATCCGCTTGGCGATGACTGCGGCGGTTCGTCAGTTCTTTACCGAACACCCCTCGAAGTTCGATCCGCGCGAATTCCTCAAGCCGGCGCGTGAGGCGGCCAAGAAAGTCTGCGTGGAACGCTATACGCAATTCGGCACCGCCGGCCATGCCAGCAAGATCAAGGCCGTGCCGCTGAGCGAGATCGCCGCCAAATATGCTTCCGGCGAACTGTCGCAAATCGTCCAGTAATCTCTTTTCCCAGAACCTCTTTCGATACCAGGCAGCATCATGTCCGCACCGCTTTATCAGTCCACCATCCGTTCCCTGCCATTGCTAGCGCGCGGAAAAGTGCGCGACATGTACGCTGTCGGGGATGACAAGCTGCTCATCGTTACGTCCGATCGCCTGTCGGCTTTCGACGTCATCCTCGATGACCCCATCCCCGGCAAAGGCGAAGTGCTCAATTCGCTGACCAACTTCTGGTTGGATCGCCTGGGTTATCTGATTCCGAATCATTTGACCGGGATCGATCCCGCGTCGGTGGTTGCTGCGGACGAGCGTGTCCAGGTGGCAGGGCGTGCCGTGGTGGTGAAGCGCCTCAAGCCGGTCATGGTGGAAGCCGTGGTGCGGGGTTATCTGATCGGATCAGGTTGGAAAGACTATCAGGACACTGGCAGTGTGTGCGGAATCAAGCTTGCCGAAGGCTTGATCCAGGCCCAAAAGTTGCCTGCTCCCATCTTTACCCCGGCGGCCAAGGCCGAATTGGGCGAGCACGACGAAAACGTCAGCTTCGAACACGTAGTGCGCGAAGTGGGCACTGAACTGGCCGAACAAATTCGCGAGATTTCCTTGCGGATCTACCAGGTTGCGTCCGAATATGCGGCGCAACGCGGGATCATCATCGCCGATACGAAGTTTGAATTCGGTCTGGACGAGAAGGGTGTTCTGCACTTGATGGATGAAGTGTTGACGCCGGATTCTTCGCGTTTCTGGCCGGCCGATTCCTATGTGCCCGGCAGCAGCCCGCCTTCGTTCGACAAGCAGTTCGTGCGCGATTGGCTGGAAACGCAGCCCTGGAACAAGACGGCACCGGCTCCCCGCTTGCCGGCCCAGGTGTTGGAGCGCACCGCGGATAAATACCGCGAGGCCCGTGTCCGATTGGTAGGCGTCTAAGCCGGGACTGGCTAAGAAGGGGCTTTGTCCCGGTCAACGGGCATCGTTGGCCGTGCAGAAGCTTGTCAGCAGTCGTTGAAATTCGCTTTGCGCTTCCAAGTGCGGCAAATGACCGCAGGCAGGAAGGCAGAGCAATTCCGCGTGGGGCGCCGCGTTTGCCAGCTTTCTGGCATGTTCCTCCGGCGGCGCAATCTGGTCGTCTTCGCCGGCCAGTATGAATATCGGCAGCCTCAGGCCGGAAATATTCTGAACGCCGTCTGTTTCTCCCATCATGTCCAGTGCCTGGCTATAGCCATCAATGCTGAGTTCGCTCGCGCCCATTTGAAGGTAGGGGCGGGCCTGCTCCAGTGCGGCGGGCGCGACCAGACGCGCTATATCCTGATCCG
>JBEBXA010000051.1:0-28599 GCA_040391825.1 Pigmentiphaga sp. | reverse complement strand
GAGGACACTATGAAAAAGACGAATCTCCCTCTCGCCTTACCCGCTGCGCTGCTGGCATTAGCCTGCAGTTTCTCCAGCCAGGCTCAACAAACGGAGATGACCTTCTTCGTTACCAGCATAGGCATGGGCAAGGGCGCCGATCTGGGCGGCCTGTCCGGTGCGGATAGGCATTGCCAAGCCCTGGCTACAGCCGCCGGGGCAGGCAAACATACCTGGCGTGCCTACCTTAGCAGCAGTGCTGCCAATGGGGTTCGTACCGTTAATGCCCGTGACCGTATCGGCAAGGGCCCTTGGCAAAATGCCAAGGGCGTGGTCATTGCCAGGGATGTCGCGCACCTGCATGGCGATAATCAATTGAGCAAGCAAACCGCGCTGGATGAGCGTGGCGAGATGATCAAGGGACGGGGCGACACGCCTAACATGCATGACATCCTTACCGGTTCTCAATCCAACGGAACGGCTTACGCGGGTAGCGAAGACCATACCTGCCGTAACTGGACCAGCAGCACCGACGGGGCGGCTCAGGTCGGTCACCATGACAGGACCGGCTTGAATGATGAGCCCCCGGCGCGTTCCTGGAATTCCTCGCATCCCTCGCGCGGCTGCAGCGCAGAGGCTCTTGCAGGGTCGGGTGGGGCGGGCTTGCTGTACTGCTTTGCCGCAAATTGACGGGTTGGATCGTCTGTAGGCGATTCCGGCTAGCTGGCGCGGCCGGAATCGCTGCTTTTCTTAGCTGGGCGCGCGCCGACCTTGCTGGTTTCATTCGTCTCTGGTCTGAGGCGGGTAAATTCAATTGAATGGATTCTGCGCATGCCGGAGGCTTTCTCTCAGGGCGCGTACACCGGGCTATTTCGCTGCTGGGGATAGGATGGCGCCAAGCTGTTCGTGCAGTTTCTCTAGCTTGGCGCGCTCGATCAAAATCAATGCTTGGGTATCCTGCCCGGCCTTGCGGGGGGAATCGATCATGCGCGGCTTTGTCGACAAGGACTGTTCGTCTGCCAGCATGGCTTGCGAGTGCGTGGTCAATTGCGCAATGCATTCGATGAAGAGAGCGCGCTTTTCAAAGGGCAAGCCTTCCAGCCATTCAGCGTTTCGTTCGGTCGCGTCTTCGTAGATCTGGGCATGCATAGTCATGCCTGCCGGAGTAAGCAATAAATAGAATGATCGCTTGTCGACGGGATCGTCGTATCGATCAAGCAAACCTTGCTGCACCAGCTTGGCGACCAGTCGACTGCCATGACTTTTGTCCAGCGCCAGCGCCTGGCAAAGATCCTTGAGGGAAATCGGCGCTTGCGCACCCACTACACCCAGTACATGGCATTCGACACTGCGCAAGCCGAACCGCCGCTGATGGCGCAATTCGTTGCGGCTGTCCATGAGAGACGCCAGCAATTCGAGCTGAAACGTGGGCAAGGACTTGAAGGATCGAGGTCTTTCCTGAGCAGCGGGCATGGGAGACGGAGCTACGGTAGAAAGCGCAATGATAGGTCTTTTATGGCTTCTTCCCCACTCTGCGCAATATTGTTGACAGTGCAATGATATTTGTTTAATTTTAATATCGTTGCTTATGCATATAAATTTAAACCGTTCGAATAATAGCGCGCGGCGCTGAACTCGTTCATCGAGGAGACAAAAAATGTCCTGTACTCGCGACTGTCTATCCGGAGCCTGGCATCGCCAGGCCCGCAAGCTGGTCAGCCTACTTGCAGCCACGGCAATGATGGTGCCGGTAGCTGGCGCCTGGGCTCAAGCACCGGCTTACCCTGCGAAAACTGTGCGCATCGTTCCCTATGGCCCTGGCGGTAGCCCTATTGATGTGCTTGCGCGTATCTACGGTGAGCAACTGCGGCGCCTCTGGGGGCAAGCTGTGGTTGTCGATCCGAAGCCTGGCGCCAGTGGCATCCTGGCGGCCGATGCCGTGGCCAAGGCTGCGCCCGATGGCTACACCATCCTGATCACACTCCAGACCACGCACATCAATAATGCGATTCTGCACTCTAAGCTCCCTTACGATCCGATCAAGGATTTCCAGCCGCTATCGCAATTGGCCACAGGCTCGGGGCCGGTTCTGCTTGCTTCGGTATCCGCGCCCTATTCGAACATTGCCGAACTGATCGCTTACGCGAAGAAAAAGCCTGCGCTTACCTACGGGACCTGGGGGGTTGCATCATCGGCCCACTTGTTCGGCGAGCTGCTGCGCAGGGAGACCCTGCCTGGCCTGATCCATGTTCCATACAAGACAGAATCCACCGCGCATCAAGACCTGGATGCAGGGCGCCTGGATTTGGCCTGGGCTAATCCAGGCACCGCACGTACCTTGTTGCAGGGCGGACGCGTCAAGATACTGGCTGCACCGGGCGCGCGGCGCACGCAGATATTGCCTGAAGCGAAAACGTTCGCGGAACAGGGCCTCAAGGGGTTCGAGCTGGATTTCTGGATCGGCGCCTACGCCCCGGCGGGAATTTCTCCAGCCATACGCGACAAGCTGGTCGCCGACTTGAAGACCGCCACCCAAACGCCTGAAGTCAGAACGCGGATAGTGGATATGGGTTTTCGGCCGCTGGCTAATACCCCACAAGAGTTCGAGACCAACTACGCCGCCGATTATCAAAGCATCAAGCAACTGATTACCGCAGCCGGTATCACGCCTACCGATTGACGTATCTATTCAGAAGGATTTCCCGATGACTGCAAGTTCTGCCGATACGGGCACTGCGTATGGCCGCAAGTCCCCCACCTACAACGCCACTTTGGCCGAAGTCTCAGCGGGTACTCCCATGGGGGAGTTGCTGCGTCGATATTGGCATCCCATTGGGATCGCCAGTGATGCAACCGACGTACCCAAGAAAGTGAGGGCGTTGGGCGAAGACTTGATTCTGTTTCGCGACACGACCGGGCGGGTGGGACTGCTATATCCACACTGTGCCCATCGTGGCACCTCGCTGTACTACGG
Source organism: Pigmentiphaga sp. (assembly GCA_040391825.1). Classification (GTDB taxonomy): domain Bacteria; phylum Pseudomonadota; class Gammaproteobacteria; order Burkholderiales; family Burkholderiaceae_B; genus Pigmentiphaga. The sequence goes on along the minus strand of JBEBXA010000051.1, from coordinate 25,646 downwards.
CAGGGTGGAAGAGCGCGGTATCCGCTGTTGTTACCACGGTTGGCTGTTCGATGTGCAGGGGCATTGCGTGGATCAGTCCTGCGAACCCGAAGGGGGTTTGTCGCGAGACCGTATCCGTCAGCCCTGGTATCCCGTTGAAGAACGCTATGGCTTGATCTTCGCCTATATGGGGCCGCCGCAGAAAAAACCGGTGCTGCCCAAATACGCTGCGCTGGAATACCTGAACGAGGGCGAGTTTATCGAAACCAACAATCAGAGCATTGGTGGTGGAGGGCCGCAGATCATCCCTTGCAATTGGCTGCAGCACTTCGAAAATGTGGTTGATCCTTTCCACGTCGTCGTCCTGCACTCGAGTTTCAGCGGCACGCAATTCGTCCCGCAAATGGAAGTGATGCCGGAAGTGGATTTCGATTACACCGAAGCAGGAGTGAGTGCGACGGCGGTACGCAAGCTTGAAGACGGTCAAGTATTACGCCGTGTTGGCGAGGCCGCCTTGCCCACGCTGCGTGTGATTCCAAGTCCGCGTCTGGCGTATTACGGTACCGTTGAATCCCTAGGGTGGGTGTTGCCCATAGACGATCACAGCTTTCGCATCTATACCGCCGGTCGCGTCAAAAATCATGGCGATATCGCCAGGTCGCGCTCGAGGATGAACGGCAAGTTGTGGGAAGAGTTGACTGAGGCAGAGCATCAGGTCATGCCTGGCGACTACGAAGCCCAGGTTAGCCAGGGCGCGATTGCCTGGCATTCGGAAGAAAACCTGGCGACCACTGACAGGGGCTTGGTACTGTTGCGCCGATTGTTCAAGCAGCAGTTGGAGGCTCTTGGGCAGGGTAAGGACCCAATAGGCGTCAGCTTTGATCCTGACGCGCCGCCAATCGTGTTTGCTGCGGGTAACTATCGAGAGTAGGGCGTTTGTAGGGAAAGACGGCATGTTGCCCGGGCGAATGGCCCGGACAACATGCCGTCTTTTTTACCTGAATCCACCAAGTAAAAGCATCCCCTTGGGGGCAGCGTCGGCATGTGATGCCAAGCGCTGCGGGCCTTTTTTATGCCTTGTCAGCTTAGCTTGAGCTATTGAGCATAGCTATTCTGAAACTTGCCTCGATGCGCCAGTCTATAAAGAATGGGCAGCACAAACAGAGTGAGCATCGTAGACGACACGATTCCCCCGATCACTACGGTGGCCAAGGGGCGCTGTACTTCCGCACCGGTGCCGGTCGCCAAGGCCATGGGCACGAAGCCGAGCGAGGCTACCAGTGCCGTCATCAACACCGGCCGCAAGCGAGTCAAGGCGCCTAGATGAATAGCTTCATCCAACGGCTTTCCTTCTTCCCGCAAGGTTCGGATAAAGGACAGCATGACCAGGCCGTTGAGCACAGCTACGCCCGATAGCGCGATAAAGCCTACTGCGGCGGTAATCGAGAGTGGAATGCCTCGCAGCCAAAGGGCCAGGATGCCTCCGGTGAGGGCGAACGGAATACCGGTAAAGACGATCAGTCCGTCTTTGATATTGCCGAACATCGCAAATAGCAGGACGAATACCAATGCCAGAGCGACGGGGACCACCAATTGCAGGCGGGCGGTGGCCGATTGCAATTGCTCAAAGGTGCCGCCCCACGATATCCAGTAGCCGCTGGGGACTTTGACCGAAGCGGCGATTTTTTCCTCGGCCTCGGCAACGAAAGAGCCGAGATCGCGGCCTCGGACGTTGGCGCTTACTACCACCCTGCGCTTGCCGTCTTCGCGACTGATCTGGTTGGGCCCGGGAGCCAGCTCAAAGCCTGCCAGCTCGGCCAGGGGCACGAAGGCGGTACGCATGTCCGTATTACCTTTAGGCAGTGCAACCGGCAAACGCTTCAAGGCCTCGATATCGCTGCGGACTTCATCCGGCAGGCGCACCAGGATGTCGAAGCGGCGATCCCCCTGGAAGTAGATGCCGGCCTCTTGTCCGCCTACTGCTGTGGCGATGGTTTCCTGCACTGCCGCCAAGCTGATGCCGTAGCGCGCGACTTTTTGCCTGTCGACGGTGATCGTCAGCATGGGCAGGCCGGTGGTTTGCTCTACCCTGACTGACTCTGCTCCGTCCAGCGTGTTGAGTATCGTAAGCACTTCGGCAGCAGTCCGATTGATTTGGTCCATGTCGTCGCCGAAAACCTTGACGGCAACATCGCTGCGAACGCCAGAGATAAGTTCGTTGAAGCGCATCTGGATGGGCTGGGTGAACTCGAAGTTGTTGCCGGGCAGGGTGCTTACCACCTGCTGTACCGCAGTCAGGACCTCTTGGTGGGAGCGCCGAGGCTTGGGCCAGTCCTCTACGGGCTTGAGCATGATGAAGGTATCGGCCACGTTGGGCGGCATCGGGTCGGTAGCGAGCTCGGCCGTGCCGATCTTGGCGAATACCCGTTGGACTTCGGGAACTGTCGCGATGCTTTTTTCCAATTCGATTTGCATCTCGACAGCCTGGCTCAAGCTGGTTCCGGGAATCCGCAGGGCGTGGACTGCAATGTCGCCTTCGTTCAGGTTAGGCATGAACTCGGTACCTAGCCGCGAAGCCATCGCAAAGGAGAGGGCGATGGCAACCACGGCAGAGGTCAGAACGACGGGCGCGTTGGTCATGGCTTTTTCCAGCAGTGGCTCGTAGCTGCGTTTGGCCCATGCCATCAGGCGGTTTTCTTTTTCCGCCACGCTCTTGTTCAGGAACACGGCCACTGCGGCCGGAACGAAACTTACCGAGAGAATCATTGCTCCTAATAGCGCCAGCACAACGGTGATCGCCATCGGGTGGAACATCTTGCCCTCGACGCCGCTCAAGGCAAAGATCGGCAGGTAGACGATCATGATGATGAGTTGGCCGAATATAAGAGGACGCCGCGCTTCCTTTGCCGCAGCGAACACTTCTTCGAAGCGCTCGCTGCGGGTCAGGGTTCGTCCAAGGCGGGTTTGTGCGTGCGCCAGCCTTCTAACGCAGTTTTCTACGATCACCACGGCGCCATCAACGATGATGCCGAAGTCGAGCGCGCCAAGACTCATCAGGTTGGCGCTGACCTTGTAGGCAACCATTCCACTGAACGTAAACAACATGGACAGCGGAATGACCAGTGCGGTGATGATGGCCGCGCGTATATTGCCCAGAAACAGAAATAGCACGACGATGACGAGGATCGCGCCTTCGAGCAAATTCTTCTTGACGGTGGCGATGGCTTTGTCGACCAGTACGGTCCGGTCGTAGACGGTGACGGTTTTGACGCCGGGCGGCAGCGACTTGTTAATGCTTTCCAGCCGCTTGTGCACCGCTTGGGCGACTACGCGGCTGTTCTCGCCTATGAGCATAAACACCGTACCCAAGACTACCTCGCGGCCATTGTCGGTGGCCGCGCCTGTCCGCAGTTCCCGGCCGATTTCGACTACTGCAAGGTCGCGGATACGTATAGCTTGTCCCTGGGCGCTGCTGACGATGATGTCGCGAATGTCTTCCATCGACTGGACCTGTCCCGGCGCGCGCACCAGGTACTGTTCGCCGCCACGCTCGATATAGCCGGCGCCGACATTGACATTATTGCTTTGCAATGCGACTACGACATCGGCCAAGGTAAGGCTATAGGCAGCCAGCTTCTCTACGTTGGGAGCCACCAGGTATTCCTTGGCGAAACCCCCGATAGTGTTGATTTCGGTTACCCCGGGCACCGTCCGCAACTGTGGCTTGACGACCCAATCCTGTAGCTCTCGTAGATCTGTCGGAGTGTAGGTCGAGCCATCGGGCTTAGTTGCGCCAGGTTCGGCTTCGACTGTCCACATATAAATCTCGCCCAAACCTGTGGATATCGGGCCCAAGGTGGGCGTTACCCCTTGTGGCAGGTCGGCGCTGGCTTCCTGGATCCGCTGGTTGACGAGTTGTCGCGCAAAGTAGATGTCGGTGCCCTCGCGAAAGATGACGGTGACTTGCGATAAACCATAGCGAGACAGAGATCGGGTCTGCTCCAGTCCCGGCAAACCCGCCATCGCGGTCTCGACCGGATAGGTGATGCGCTGTTCCGCCTCAAGAGGCGAATAGCCCGCGGCGGATGTGTTGATCTGGACTTGTACATTGGTGATGTCGGGGACGGCATCGATAGGCAGGCGCGAGTAGTTGTAGATACCCAGTCCGGCGACGCCGACTACCGCCAACAACACCATCCATCTGTGCTCGATGGCGAAGCGGATGATACGTTCAAACATGCTGTTCTCCGGTATCAATGGGCGTGTTCAGCCGAAGCTTTACCCAGCTCGGCTTTTAGGATGAAAGCTTGCGCGCTGGCGTAAGTCGCCCCGGGGTCCAGACCATCGAGCACTTCGACCATGACGCCGTCGCTGCGGCCGGCCTTGATGGCTTGCGCCTTGAATCCTTCCGGTGTTTGGACAAACACGACGGTGTCGTCGTCCAGAGTCTGGAGAGCGCTTGCTTGGACGGCCAGCGGCACTTCGTTTTCCTTGGCCCAAACTTTGACAGAAATGAAAAGACCGGGGCGCCACGACATGCCGGGATTGTTCAGAGTGACCCTTGCCTTGGCCGTCCTGGTTTGTTCGCCCAGCAGTGACCCGACATAAGACACTATGCCTTCGGTGGTTTCGGCAAACGCACTGGATGAAATGGTGACGCGTGCGCCAACGCGAACGGCCGCAAGATCTTTCGGCGCCACGATGAACTCGGCCCAGACCGAGCGCAGGTCCGATATCGTGAAAATGTTTGCGGTGTCGCTGACTGCTTCGCCTAGCGCGAGGTGCTTTTCGACGATCATTCCGTCGAATGGCGCACGCAGTTCGAACTGGTTAAGCGCAGCGGTCTTTCGGTTTGCACCGACGGCTTGCAGTTTCTGCGAGGCATTCTGCACGGCGATCAGGGCTTCTTCACGTGCGGTTTGCGCTTGAAGATAGTCTTGTTGGGCTGATATTTTTTCTTCCCAAAGTTTTTTCTCGCGCTCGAATGTGCTGTTTGCAAGGGCAAGGCGGCGTTCGGCCGCGAGCAGTTCGCTGCGCAACTCTGATAGGGCAGTGCTGGCGATCACGGTAAGTAGTTGCCCTTTGCTGACTTGCTGGCCGAGATCGGCCGCAACTTTTTCCACCACACCTGCCAAGCGCGGGACGATGTGAGCAGTGCGATCGTCGTTAAAGCGTATTTCACCCGGAAACGTTGCGGATTCGGCTATCTTGGCCGGGCCGACCTGGGATAGCTGAATGTTGGCGGCTTGTATTTGCGCCAGGTTCAAGCGCACCAGATTATCGTCGTGGCCAACCTCTTCCTTGTGCTCAGTGCCATCGTCTTGCGAATGAGACTTTGCTTCAGCGGTGGGCGAGTCATGTCCGTGCCCATCATCACCAGAGTGTTGACCTTGGGTGAGAAGAATGGCTGCGATACCTACTGTGCCAGCGACGATGATCGCCGCCATCGCGGTTTTTTGTTTGTTCGAAATTGACATGTTTATTCTCGTGATCAACGACCGAGGACGCGGTCGATGGCAATGGCGGCTTGGTAGGTACTGGCCAGAACGGTGAGATAGCGAATACGCGCCTGGAACAGTGTGCGTTGCGAATCAAGCACATCCAGAAACCCGAACTTTCCGGCTTCAAATCCAATGGTGGCTGCTTCGTATGCGCGCTGCGCTGCGGGTAGGACTTGGATCTTGAGCACTTGGGCGCTGGTTCTTGACGCAGTCAATTGCCGCGACGACTGTTGCAAGGTCTGGGTCAGTTCGATGCGGGTGGCGGCATAAAGGTCTTGCGCCTGATCGGCACGGACCAGCGCTTCGTAGAGATTGCCCTGGTTGCGGTCGAAAAAAGGAAGTGGAATGGATACTCCCACCATCATCTGGTTGCGACCTAGCTCGTTGTTGCGTGTGACTCCCGCCGTCAGCCGGATGTCCGGGTACTGCTTGCTTCGCTCGACTCCTGTCAGAGCATTGCGCTGGTCGATTTCGGCGCGTGCGGCCACAAGATCAGGGGCCGTCTCAAGGGCCTGTACCAAGACGTCAACCGGGGCACGGGATGGCAATGCATCGAGATCGCCCGCCGCTTCGGTAAAGGCGGGCTGTGGGTTGCCCCACAGTGCGGCTAGTTGGATCCGTGCGCTGTCGAGCAATGCCGCGGCTTCCGCCATTTCCAGGTTGGCGTTCGCCTGCTCGACCGTGGCGCGGCTTTCTTCCAACGGCGATACTTTGCCGGCTGCAACGCGTCGTGCCGCCACTGTCGTGGCCTTGGCGGCGATGGCAGCCGCCGCCTCTGCTAACTGCAAGCGTTCCTGCGCCACCAAAACATTGAAAAACGCACCGACGGTCTGCGCCCGCAAGTCGGCGCGCACGCTGGCCAGTTGGGCTGCGGCTTTTTGTTGTGCGAGTTCCGCAGCGCTAATCCTGGCCGCGCGCTTGCCGCCTAACTCAATCGGCAGGCTGAGTTGACCTGCGGTGCTACGGGTGTCGCGCCGCGTGTCCTCCATTTCCAGAGAAAGCTCCGGGTTTGGAAATAAGCGGGCTTGGAGGATGCCGCCATCGACGGCATCGACTTCCTTGCGTGCGGCAGCCAACAAAGGATTGCGGTTGGCCACCAGCGATAGCGCCGTATCGAGCGCAAGGGCTTGGGCGGGCTCCCGCGAAGGACTGGCTTGAACCGCGTTCGCGGACGTTGGAAGAGGCTGCGCGAGCGCAGCCATACTCAGGCATAGCGTCGCCAGCCCAAAGGGCAAAATAAATCTTCGCATCGAATTGCACCATAAATAGAAGCAGTGAATTCGGCGAGACGGAAGTGATCAGGAAAGTGCGTCTCGCCGTTTAAGCGAGACGGTGCCACTGAGGGCGGTCGGGGACGCTGGCAAAGCTGCTGAGCAGCAAGAGCGAGGGAGCCGAGAAATCTTCCAGGACTACGGGTTTTTCTGGCAGAGACTGGGTGTTCGAGGGAACCGCCTGGAAAGCAATGATGTGGCAAACCGCACAATCGCCATGAACCTGCTTTTTCGGGCTTTGGTCAGAGTCAGTCTTGTGGACATGCTCGTGGTGGCCAAAGTGATTCTTGGCCACGTTGCTGGTTTCGTGTTGGCAATACGCAGCCGCTCCGGCCCAGCTAGCCTGGAGCGGAAGAAGAACGAGCAGGAGTATCGCGATGAACCGGCACATCGGCGCATTATATCCGCTGTTGGATGATGCAAGGCAATGGCCGGTATTCGATGGTTACCAAGTGCACGGATAGGCTAGTAAAGAGCGCTAGTGTTAGGCGCGGGCGCTCTTCTTGAGGGCGCTTAAGCGCTTGGCTCTGACGATGGCCACATGCTCGGTAAGCAATTTGCGCGCAAGGACACCGTCTCTTGTCGTGATGGCCGCCAGTATTTTTCGATGACGCTGCACGAGCCGCTTGCCAACAGCAGGTGTCGTGTAAGGATTGATCGAGCGGTACAGCACGTACGAGATCGCCTTCATGATGGAAGACAGGAACTGGTTGTGCGAGGCATCCACAATTGCCTGGTGAAAAGCTAAAGACGCGGTGGTGAGCTTCTCGGGAGTGAATTCAGCGGAATTGCTGACGATCTCTTCTATTTGAGCGACGCAGTCCGTCAGGTGAGCCATGTCTTCGTCGGTCGCGACTTCAGCGGCAATCTCGGCAGCACTGGCTTCGATGATGAGTTGAGCATCGAATACTTCATTGTCATCAACGCCGATCAGCTTCAGTTGAATAGCCAGGGCTTCCACCACGGGCGCGGCATTGCCACTGGAAATCCGAGTGCCGCCGCCTGCGCCGGTGCGTACCTCAACCACGCCCAAGGCTTGCAGTCGACCCATGGCTTCCCGGATCGGGAGGCGGCTGACGCTGAACTGTTCCGCAAGGTCGTTTTCTGAACCCAGGAAGTCTCCTGGAGACAGCTTGCCGTCCAGTACGGCTTCCTTGATTTGTTTTTCTACTCGCATCGCGGTGGATTCCGTGCGCCCTGCGCGCCATACGGGTAGTTCGGCTTTAGTGCGTGCCATTGTTTCGGTTTCCACTACTGAAAAATTGGATGTCTGCTTATAAACAAAATCACAAACAGTATGTGCCTAATTATAGCGATTTATAGCAATTTCCAATCCCAGGCTGATTTGTTGCGATTGGCCGGCAAGCTGGGTCGGGATGGCAGCAGCTTGACACTAATTTATATCACTCATACAGTATGAGTCTTACTGGAAATCAGCAGTCAATCACGCAATGGCGCAATCACGCAATGGCGCGAGGTCGCTGGCACTTCCGCCTGCACCACAACTGTTCGCTCCTCTGGTGCCTTCGATCCGGGTCCCTGGCGCGCGTGGATTTACTTTTCAGGGTGATCGATGGCAAAAATTGTATTGGGGATGGGGACTTCGCACGGTCCACAGCTCTCTACCCCTCCAGAGCAATGGAGCTTGCGGGTAAATGCCGACAAGGCGGAGCCGGCCCATCCATTTCGCGGCGCAAGTTATGGCTTCGACGAATTGGCGAGAAGGCGAGAGTCCGATGGAATCCACGCTTTCATTACGCCAGCCGCGATGGATGCTCACGCTCGGCGTTGTCGTTCCGCCGTCGACATATTGGCCCGGGCCCTGGAAGCATCGCGGGTCGATGTGCTCATCATCATCGGCAACGATCAGCGTGAGGTTTTCAGCTCCGGGCTGACGCCGGCGCTGTGGATGTTTACCGGGACGGAAGTGGTCGATGAACCCGTCAGCCCCGAACGCCTGGCCAAACTCTCTCCCGCCATTGCTATCTCCGCCACGGCTATCAAGCCGGCGGTGCGGTCAATTTATCCCGCTCACCAGGCTTTGGCGCTGCACCTGGGAAAGTGCCTGGCTGATGCAGGTTTCGATCTCGCCCAGTCTGATGAGGTTCCTCAGCGCGTTCCCGGGGTGTCGACCGGCATGCCTCACGCTTTTGGCTTCGTATATCAGCGTCTGATGAAGGGGCAGGTTCTGCCGCACGTTCCGTTCATGCTCAACACGTTTTACCCGCCGAATCAGCCTAGGGCCGGACGCTGCTTCGACCTGGGAGGGGCTTTGGCCGATGCGGTGGCGATGTGGCCCGAAGATATGCGGGTTGGAATCATCGCGTCCGGCGGGCTGAGCCATTTCGTCATTGATGAGGAGTTCGACCAGCAATTGCTTGGGGCAATGAAGGCCAAGGATGTGGCTTGGTTTCACGCCATGGACGAACACTATCTTCAATCCGGGACTTCCGAGGTCAAGAATTGGTTGCCAGTGGCTGCAGCTTGCATGAAGGCCGGTTTGAACATGGACGTGGTGGACTATGTGCCTTGTTATCGCTCGGAAGCCGGCACCGGAACCGCAATGGGTTTCGTGATCTGGAATTAGCTTGTTTATAGGGAGTACGAGTTGCTTTCCAAGAAAGACAATGAAGTGTTGACTCAGGTTGGGCCCGGGACCCCCATGGGCGAGCTGTTCCGACGCTTCTGGTTGCCGGCGCTGCTTGAAGAAGAGCTGGCCGAAGCTGATGGGCCACCGGTGCGTTTGCGTCTTCTGGGTGAAGATTTAGTGGCCTACCGCGATTCGAGCGGTAGGGTGGGCATTTTGGATGCTTACTGTGCGCATCGCCGCGCGGGGCTCTATTTTGGTCGCAATGAAGAAGATGGTTTGCGCTGCATTTATCACGGCTGGAAGTTCGATATCGATGGCCATTGCGTTGATATGCCATCCGAGCCACACGAAACCAATTACAAAGAGCGCGTAAAGATCACCTCATATATGACGGCGATCAGGGGAGGCGTGATTTGGGTCTATATGGGATCGAAAGATACTGTCGGCCCCTTGCCGGAGTTCGAGTGGTCGGAGTTGCCCGTCGCGCAGAGAACCGCTACCAAGCGATTGCAGCAATGTAATTGGGCGCAGGCAGTTGAAGGCGGGATAGATTCGAGCCATATTTCCTTTCTGCATAGCAGAAAGGAGGGGACCGGCTCGGGACCCCGCAATCCGTATCACGCCAGCGACCGTCACCCTGTGTTCGAAGTTAGCGAAAGCGATGCCGGTTTGCTGATCGCGGCCCGTCGCAATGCCGAGCCGGGATACTACTACTGGCGCGTTACTCAGTTCCTGCTGCCTTTCTATACGATGATTCCACCGGTGGGCACCTTCAGGGAATCGAGCAAAGAACCCTATGACGGCCACGCTTGGGTGCCTATCGACGACGAAACCACGTGGACTTGGTCGTTCAGCGCTAGCCCGAGTCGTCCGTATTCGGACGAAGAGCGCGAGACCCGGGGCGGCCGCAAGGGTTTCTGGGGACCCGTGGATGAAAGTTATCTTCCCCTGTTGAACCGCGAGAACGATTACCAGATCGACCGCGAAAAGCAACGTCGCGACAATTTTACCGGTATCACCGGCATTCCCAACCAGGATGCCGCTGTTCAGGAAAGCATGGGCAGCGTCGTAGATCGAAGCAAAGAGAATTTGGGTCATTCAGACCGCGGCATCGTGAATTTCAGGCGCTTGATGTTGCGTTTGGCGCGGTCTCTAGAGGCAGGCGAGGCCCCTGATGTGACCCGGCGAGGCGAGCTTTATCGCGTCAGGTCCGCATCGATCGTGTTGCCGGTTGATGTGCCCGTGCAAGACGGCGCGGCTCCCTTACTTCAGGCGTCGTCCGCGCCAGAAATCAAATCGTAAAAACGTAGTGCCGGAGGAGACAAAGATGAAAACCATGTACTTGCGCGTACGATTGCTGATGCTTGCCTGTAGTCTGGCGCTTGGCGCGGGCTCGGCCTTTGCGCAGAAGGCGAAAGACACCTTGCGGGTGGGGTTGATTGAACCCATTTCAAGTTTGATTCTTTATGATGGCCCGAATCCTGAGGTTGGTATGTTTTCTCGGGGAATTTTCGATTCCCTGCTCTGCTTTGACGGCCGCACGGGCAAGTTCTCATCCAACTTGGCGAAGTCATGGAAATGGATAGATGATGAAACTCTGGAGCTGGAGCTTCAGACCGGCGTGAAGTTTCATGACGGCTCGCCTTTTGACGCCGACGATGTCATCTATACCTTTAATTGGTTGAAAGATCCGAATAGCAATCTGCGCTTCACGGACAACTATGCGCCGTTCAAGCGCGCCGAGAAAATAGATCAGTACAAGGTTCGTATTCTGATGAACGGGCCGGTTCCGATCGCTTTGTTGCGCTTGGCTTACTCGACCCCCATCGTGCCTTCCGACGTCCACGGGCAATACAAGATCAAAGGCGACTTTGGCCGCAAGACACCTATCGGAACAGGTCCTTACAAGGTCGAAAGCTTCAGCCCGGAAAAATTGGTGTTGGTGAGTAATCCGGACTTCAAGCATGGGACGTCGTGCAAGCCCGCGGCGAGGGTGGGGCGCATCGAAGCGCTGGCCATGCCAGAGCTCCAAACACAGATAGCCCACCTTGCCTCTGGTGGACTGGAGTTCATCAAAGTTTCGGAAAGGGCGATGGCCGATATGCTGGTTAAGAGCCCCAAGCTACGTATGTCGGTGAACCCGGGCCTCACATACCAATTCATGGCCATGGATTCGGTGAACCGTTCCGGAAATGCCGCATTGTCTGATGTCAGGGTGAGGCAGGCGCTGACACAAGCTTTGAATCGCACGATGCTCGCACGCAGCGTGAATCCGGGCGGGGACGAGGTGTTTGCGCCAGACGCTTTGTGCCTGCCTCTGCATCGTGCTTGTTCGTATTCCAGTAAACCCGCGCCCTATGACGTGGCGGCAGCCAAAAAACTGCTTGCCGAAGCAGGTTATCCCGATGGTTTCGAGGTCGAAGTGACTGGCACGCCCGGCTCGACCAATATGGCTGAGGCGTTGGCGGGCGAGCTGCGAAAAATCGGCGTTAAAGCAAAGGTGGATCGTATAACTTTTGCTGGCTATCGTGAGAAACAACGCCAAGGGAAATTGCAAATACTCGTCAACGTGTGGACCTCGGGTGGTCTGCCGGACGCCTCGTCACCGGTGCAATATTTCTTCAGTCCGGGGCCACGTGATTACTGGCACGACAAGACCATCCAGGCTTGGGGAAAGGAGGCGATGTCGACTATGGACGAAAAGCGGCGCGAAGATCTGTACAAGCAGATTTATGACCGAGCCAACCAGCTTTCATATGTCGTGCCGATTGCCACCAAGCCGGATGTTTTCATTCACGACAAGGATCTGGTTTTCGAGAAAACCTCGGGCAGTGTTTATGGCATCGATTTGTATGAAATGCATTGGAAATAAGAGACGCCATGCTTAAATTTTTCATCCGTCGCCTGCTGGTTGCGCTGCTGGTCGCCTTTACGGTTTCGGTCATTGGCTTCGTGCTGCTGAGACTGTCTGGCGACCTGGCTACGGTGCTTGCGGGCGAAACCGCCGCGCCTGAGGAGATCGCCCGGGTTGCTCAGATGTACGGGCTGGATCAACCCATTTACGTGCAGTATGCACATTGGGCGTGGAGTGCTCTCAAGGGTGATCTGGGCACTTCCCTGTTCACACGCGTGCCTGTTCTCGAGTTGATCTTGCAACACATAGGCGTCACGGTCATTCTCGCTTTCTCTGCCCTGATTTTTTCACTCGTCATTGCTATTCCGTTGGGCGTGGCCGCCGCCATGCGCCCGAACTCATGGGTCGACCAGTTAGCGCTTTCCTTGGCAGTGTTCGGGCAGGCCATTCCCAATTTCTGGTTCGCTCTGATTCTGATCTTCGTGTTCTCGGTCACCCTGCAATGGACCCCGATATCGGGATCGGATAGCTGGATGCATTTCATTCTTCCCACTATTACCTTGGGCCTGGCGACGATGCCATCGAAAATGCGCCTCACGCGCACGGGCATGATCGAAGCGCTGTCCTCGGATTTTGTCAGAACTGCCAGGGCCAAGGGCTTGTCCACGGGTTCGGTGCTGTTCAAGCATGCTTTGCGGACGGCGATTTTGCCGGTGGTTTCGGTCTCGGCCGTATCGCTGGGCTTTCTGCTGGGCGGCTCTGTCATCGTAGAGTCCGTTTTCAGCTTGAATGGCATAGGCCAGTTGGCGTTTCAATCCATCAGCCAGATCGATTTTCCGGTGGTTCAGTCGATCCTGGTTTTTCTGTCCTTTTGCTACATTTTTCTGACGATGCTGGCAGATCTCATCAATGCTAGTCTCGACCCAAGGATAAAGTTATGAGTACCGCCGGCTTGGCTGTGCCGCAGGAGCTGGAAGGCCTGGCGACGGCAGTCCCGTCTCCTCGCGAGCTGATGCGACGTCGCGCCCGTTCCCACCTCGGACTGTTGGCGGGTGCATCCATTGTTTTTCTGATTGTGTTTGTCGCGGTGTTCGCCCCGTGGTTGGCTCCCTACGATCCCTTTGAACAAGACCTATCCAAAGCCTTGATCGAGCCGGTGTGGACGACCGGGTCCTGGGACCACGTTCTGGGCACCGATGGCCTGGGCCGAGACTATTTGAGCCGCTTGATCTACGGATCGCGCGTTTCGCTCACGGTGGGTTTTGGCGCGGCAACCATTGCCGGGCTGATAGGCACCCTGTTGGGCCTTATCGGTGGTTATTTCGGCGGACGGGTGGATACCGTCGTCTTGTATATATTGAACGTGAAACTGGCCTTGCCCAGCGTGCTCATCGCCTTGTCGCTGGTTGCGATCGTCGGCGGCTCTGTTCCCGCGATGGTGATGATTCTCGGATTCTTGACCTGGGATCGCTACGCGATCGTGACCCGCAGCGTCGTTCAGCAAATCCGCGGCAGCGAGTTCGTGCACGCCGCTAGAGCAACGGGCGCCTCTCATATGCGCATTCTTTTCAAGGAAATTCTTCCCAATACGCTGAATCAGATCATTGTCATCGCCAGTCTGGAGATCGCGATCGTTATCTTGATCGAAGCAGCCTTGTCCTTTCTTGGCCTGGGGGTACAGCCTCCTACGCCATCGTGGGGCTTAATGGTTGCCGAGGGTCGGTCGATGATGTTCTTCAAGCCCTATCTGATCGTGCTGCCTGGTCTCGCCATATTTTTCCTGGTGATGGCGATTAATCTCGCAGGAGACGGCTTGCGCGATGTGACGGCACCGGAGGGCCGAGCATGAGCGCGCAAGCTTTGTTGCAGGTGCAGGGCTTGTCGGTGGAAATGGATGTGCCGGCGGGCTGTTTGCGGGCGGTCAATGACGTCAGTTTTTCGGTCGAGCAAGGCAAGACTTTTTGCATCGTCGGAGAGTCGGGTTGTGGCAAGACCATGACTTCGTTGGCGCTGATGAGGCTCTTGCCGAAAAAAGCGCGTATATCCGCTCAAGGCATTTTGTTCGAAGGACGGGATCTGGCATCGCTTTCCGATAAGGAAATGGCCAAGCTCAGGGGCAACCGGATAGGGATGATTTTCCAGGACCCCATGACTGCGCTCAATCCCGTCTACACGGTAGGCGAGCAACTGTCCGAGGTCTATATTCGCCATCGAGGGGCAAGCAAGGAAGAAGCGCGCCAGCGCGCCATTTATTTGCTGGAGCGCGTGGGCATCATGTCGGCCGCCCAGCGGCTCTCTCAGTATCCGCACCAGTTGTCGGGCGGCCTGCGTCAGCGGGTGATGATCGCGATGACCTTGATGTGCGAGCCTTCGCTGGTGATCGCCGACGAGCCCACGACGGCTCTGGACGTAACCGTGCAAGTGCAGGTGCTGCAGTTGCTGAAACGGTTGCAGGCTGAAATGGGTATGGCGATCATACTCATTACCCATAATCTAGGGGTTGTGGCACGAATGGCCGATCACGTCGCCGTGATGTATGGCGGAAGAGTCGTTGAAAGTGGGTCGCCGGCGCAGGTGTTCGGCCATCCACGCCATCCCTATACCCAGGGCTTGCTTGACTGCATTCCGGTTCGAGGCGCCGGTACTTCGCGCGAGGCCCGCTTGGGCTCCATTCCCGGCACCGTGCCTTCCCTGGTCGGAGAGTTGAAAGGGTGCGCTTTTCGTAATCGCTGCGCTTATGCGCAGCCCGAGTGCGGTGCGGGCACCATCGAAATGCGGGGGCTGAGCGACGAACATCATTACCGTTGCATTCTCGCTCCGGATACGGTGGCGCAAATGGCAGACACGGCACAGGAGGGGAGGCGATGAGTACCGTTTCATTAGAGGCCGCCCGTGTGCAGGATATGGGTGCGCCTGGTTTTCTGGAGCTGGATCAACTCAGCAAGGTTTATCCGGTTGGAGGCAAGCTGTTCCAGAAGCCCAAAATGTTACGCGCGGTGGATGATGTCAGCCTGACTGTCGCGCGCGGCGAGACGCTGGGCATCGTTGGGGAGTCCGGCAGCGGCAAGACCACGCTTAGCTGGATGATGTTGGGCTTGCTCAAGCCTACCCTGGGCGAAATGCGCATTGAGGGGCGGGCGATTTCCTCCCTCTCGCGACTGGATGTGGCCCGCAAGATCCAGCCTATTTTCCAGGATCCATACTCGTCGCTGAATCCGCGGCGTACCATAGGCGAGATCGTTGGGGCGCCCCTGCAGATCCACGGGATAGGTTCATCCGCCGATCGTCAGCGGCAGGTGCGGGAAATCATGGATAAGGTGGGCTTGCCTGCCCGTTTCGTTCATTCTTACCCCAGCCAGCTATCCGGCGGGCAGCGGCAGCGCGTAGCTATTGCCCGGGCATTGATCCTGCAGCCGGAAATCGTTATCTGCGACGAACCCACTTCCGCCCTTGACGTTTCGGTTCAAGCACAGATCCTGAATTTGTTGAAAGATTTGCGGCAAGAGCTTGGTTTGACCTATGTATTTGTCAGCCATGACCTAGGTGTGGTCGAATACATCTCCGATCGCGTAGCAGTCATGTATATGGGTAAGGTGGTGGAGACCGGCAAGGCCGCTGTATTGATGACCGAGCCGCGGCATCCTTATACACAGGCGCTGATGCACTCGATTCTGACGCCGGATCCCACGCTGGGTTTGCCTGAATTGCAGCTGGGGCGAGGTTTTCCGGATCCGCTGAACGCGCCTGGTGGTTGTCGCTTCCATCCACGCTGTTCAGAGGCGATCGAAATATGTTCGCAGCAGGCGCCCCCGCATATTGCGGACGAGCGGGGCAGTGTTGAATGTCATTTACGGCGGGCCCAGCCTGCCCAAGTCATTTCCTGGAAAACCGGGAACTGATCGCCTTTCATATCAGTTTTAGTGGAGTCAACATCATGGGTCATACTCAAGCAGCAGCGGTTGCAGTATCCAATAGTTCGACATTCGGCGAGTTCTTCCACACTATCGATGGCAAGCTGGAAACGAGCGCTGCCCATTTCGACGTGATCAATCCGGGTACGGAACAGGTTTTTGCTTCCTGCCCCGACGCGTCGCAAGACCAACTGAATCAGGCGGTTGCCGCGGCGCGCCGCGCTTTCAAACCCTGGAGCGCGCGCTCCTTCGCCGAGCGGCGCGAGATCTTGCTGAAGTTGGGCCAGGCGCTCAACGAATCTATCGAAGAGCTGGCGCCGCTATTGACCTCCGAGCAGGGCAAGCCGCTGGCACGGTCGCATGAAGAGCTGAAGCGAGCGGTTGCGCAGTTCCAACATTTGACGTCGATAGAAATCAAGCGGGAAGTCCTGGTCGAAGACGAAACCGGTCGTACCGAACTTCGCTACCGTCCGCTGGGCGTGGTCGGGGCGATCACCCCGTGGAACGTGCCCATCGTGCTGGCCGTGCCGAAAATTATCCAGGCTCTGTATGTGGGTGACACGATTGTTGTCAAACCCTCGCCCTACACGCCGCTGACCACTTTGCGGCTAGGCGAGATCGCCCGGAAGATCTTGCCGCCGGGGGTTTTGAACGTGGTCGCAGGGGGTAATGACCTGGGGCAGTGGATTACCGAACATCAAGACATCGACAAGATCTCGTTTACGGGCTCGGTGGCTACCGGAAAGCGGGTGCAGGCCAGTGCTTCAGGAACGCTCAAGCGGGTGACGCTGGAGCTGGGTGGTAACGATGCGGCCATTGTTCTGGAAGACATTGATCCGCGTGTGATTGCCCCCCGGATTTTTCAGGCGGCATTCGGCAATAGCGGCCAGATTTGCATGGCGATCAAGCGCCTGTATGTGCATGACAGCATCTACGATGCCATGTGCGACGCCTTGGTCGATGTGGTGAAGAAGGTCAAGGTGGGAGAAGGTTTTGAAGATGGCGTCACGCTTGGACCTGTCCAGAACAAGATGCAGTATGACCGCGTGATGGGCATCCTGGAGGATACCAAGAGTGGTCCTGGACGCATTTTGATCGGCGGCAATGCAATGTCGCGCCCCGGCTACTTTATCGAACCGACTCTGGTCGCCGATATTGCCGAAGGCACACGTCTGGTCGACGAAGAACCCTTTGGCCCAGTGTTGCCGATTATTCGATATACGGATGTCGACGACGCAATCCGCCGCGCCAACGACACCCGCTTCGGCTTGGGCGGTTCCATCTGGACCAACGATCTGGAGCGTGGCGCTGAACTCGCTGAGCGTCTCGATGCGGGTACGACCTGGGTGAATCATCACGTGGGCGTCGATCCTGGCGTGCCGTTTGGCGGTTGCAAGGAATCCGGCATCGGCAGGGAATACTCCGAAATGGGCTTGAAGGGTTATATGGAGGCTCAAGTCATCAAGGTGAGTAAAGCGGTCAAGGCGGGCTGATAGCTTTTCCCCTGCAACGCAAGGTTGAGGGGGCGCTGCTAGGGCTAGCGCCCGAAAACCAAACAGGGGGCAAGTGTATGCTTGCCCCCTGTTTTTTTCTGGCGCCATCGATCACGTAGCGCCAGCTTGCTTGGTAAAGCGCTTAGAAACGATGCATCAAACCGATACCGATGAGTTGCGGGTCTGCCCCCAATGCTAGAGGCCCGGGAGAAGAGCTCATGCTATTGCCGTTCCAGTCCATGTTGTAGTTCCGGTCATTCATGATCTTCTGGTAATTGATATACAGATTGGTCCGCTTGGACAGCATGTATCGGGCGGCCAGGATGTATCCATGGGCGCCGGTGTCGTCGCATCGGCTTGCGATGCTACAGCCACTGACGTTACCCAGATGCATGTATTCGGCGATCAGGTGGTAGCGTTTGGCTTCACCCAGATAGTGAGACACCCCCAGGATGAAACCCCGTTGACGCAAGCCTGCCGAAGTCGGGTCGGCGGTTGCGCCGATGTTCAGCCCTGCGCCGCCATGTTCGTTGCGGCTTTGAAGCATGATCAGGCTGACTTGGCCCGCGTCTGAATACGAGTAGCGTACGCGCAGCTTATGTCCTTCACTGACTCCCCGGGTTCCGACGGGAAGGCCGGGTTTGGCGACCTTCAGCTCGTTTCCGGTGTTGCGCGCGTAATCGTAGCCATATCCGAATCGACCAGCTGTACCCTGTAGCGTAAGCGCCCACAAGCTGCCATTGTTTTTCGTTTCGGGGGTAATGTTTTCCTGGTTGGTGGTCGAGGTGCTGACGATTGCTTCGACGACGCCGAAGAGGCGAGGACTGATGTATTTGAGTGCGTTGTTGACTCGCACTACGCCGACGGCCATGCCGCGCCCGATGCCGC
The DNA here is from genome assembly GCA_040391825.1 of Pigmentiphaga sp. Classification (GTDB taxonomy): domain Bacteria; phylum Pseudomonadota; class Gammaproteobacteria; order Burkholderiales; family Burkholderiaceae_B; genus Pigmentiphaga. The sequence continues at coordinate 7,159 of JBEBXA010000051.1, read as the reverse complement.
CGCTTTGCACGCCGAAGCCACTGGAAACCCAGTCGGAACCTGTCTGGTTGATATAGGGACTGGTCCAGAAAATGTCTTGGCGACCCAAGCGCACAGTACCCAAGGTGTTGCTTTTGAAGCCGACGTAGGCAGTACGTGTGCCAAAGCCGCCGGTAGATGCGTTGGGTCGACCGTTTTGCCCGAGATTGCCTCCGGTGTCGAAGTTGACGCCACCCTCGAGAACGAAATGAGCACTCAATCCATTGCCTAAGACTTCATTGCCGCGAAAGCCAAGACGCGAACCCGAATCGTAAAGGCGCCGCGTGCGATCGATATCACTGCCCGGTCCGGCGGTAGCGCCGCTTGCCTTGTAAGTGTCCAGACCGACCGAGGCCTTGCCATAAATCTCGACACCCGACTTAGAGCTGTTCATTCCTTGCGCCATGCTGGTAGAGCCAAGGGCCAAGGTGGCGAGCGCCGCGCTTATCAATTTGAGTCCGGTATTGCATCGGCGTGCTCGCTTGGATGCTGATGCCGCTGATTTCATAATGCGTCTCCTCTCATTTTTAATGCACATACAGTATGTGTATTTATTTCTTGCGCATACTGTATGTGTGATTGCGGCAAAGTGTCAATGAAGAAAAACCCGGCGAAGCCGGGTTGTAGTTTTGTCGATAACGCTTGGATGTAGCCGTGCTGCTTATCGGCTAAACGAGGCCCATCGCTTTGCGAAAGGCCGCTTTGACCTCGGCGGGTTGTCCGGCTTGGAAGGGGTAGTCATCAAGATGCCTGCCGAGAATCGGGTGGGCGAGCACTTGTTCGCGCGTCAGTCCTTCCGTAAACATCTTGCGTCCTGCGATGGGCAGCGTAACGCAACGATTTACCTCGGGGTCGCGGACGAGCCCGCTTGGATCCCTGCCTTCGGCGATGGCGTCCAGGTCCTCGGCCAAGCGTTTGCGCAGCATGGCGATTCCGCGGTCGCTCGAGCCCAGATTCTCCTGGGTGCGATCCGCGTTGGTGCCTTGGCCCACCCAGGCAACGAAATCCTGGTTCATGACGTGGCTGGTAATCCAGCGCCCGGTATCCGGATCGACGACTGGGCCATGCCAAACGGGAATGCTTTCCTGCACGTAAGGCTCGACGTCGGTGGGCACGCGTGTGAAGGCCCAGCAAACACTGAGCGTGTTTTCATCATCGATAGGAACGCGCCATTCGATATGGTCTCCAAGGCAGAATGCCTGCGGCCAAAGACAGACGCGTCCCACCGTCCAGAGAGGATGGGCTTCGCTGGTGTCTTCGCGCAGACGCTTGTAGACCAGGCCGTAGTCGAACTCTTCGAAATCGAGCTTGATGTGTGTCGGGGCGTAGGGACCGGTCTCGCCTTTTAGCCGAACGCTCCAGTTCGAATGCATCCATTCAAAGTGCACCGGATCGACCGAGTTCTCTTGGCATTGAAGCCAGTTGCAAGGAACTTCGGAGATGACGATTTGCACGAAGCCATTCTTCCAGGTGAAGGGCTCCCAGTTGGGTACGAGGGGGGCAGGTTGTGGACCCAGATAGGCCCACAGCATCCCAGCTCTTTGCTCCACCGGGTAGGACTTGATACGAATGCGCTCTTTCATCTTGGACTGCGGCATCGCAACGTCTTCGTAGGGCTGTTCAAGACAACTGCCGTCCTTGCCGAATAGCCAGCCATGATAGTTGCAGCGGAGTCCCGATTGTTCAACGAAGCCGTACGACAAGTCGGCGCGGCGGTGCGCGCACTGTCTGTCTATCAGGCCGAAATCGCCGTTCAGGTCTTTATACAAAACCAGGTCTTCCCCAAGCAGGCGGACCGGCTTGATCTCGGTTTTGTCGAATTCACTGACCGCCGCGATCGGGTGCCAATGACGCCTGAGTAACTCACCTGTTGGTGTGCCGGGCCCTACCTGTGTCAATTGACGATTTTTGGCTTCGCTAAGCATGGGTCTTCCTCGATCCTGGTTTGGCAACGATGCTGTTCTGCTGAACGCCGCAGATTTCGATTGTCTGAAATCGCTATGTCACATACAGTATGCGTGTTTGGATTTTTTGTCAAGAATCCCGACGCGCTTGAAGAGGTCGATCGCATTGCACGGAAGGTGTAAAGATAGGTCGCCGCCGGCGTGGTTTGGCGACCTTATTCCTAGGGAAAGCCCGAAATCGGCCCCCATTTATCAGTATGTATAATGGTATGACAGTTATCAGATTTTCTGGGCGCGACGTGTGTTTGGCGCCAGGTCCGATCCGAACGATTTCAAGTAGCAGGACTAGCGATGAAACGAGATTTTTCTGACAAGGCCGCCGGCGCAGCAGAGATGATTCCTGCCCAATCGGTGGGTGAAGCCTACCTGGCGCTACTCAAGAAACGGGGTATCGATTACTTCTATGTTGGGGCGGGAACGGATACCGTGTCCATGGTCGAAGCTTACGCCCGAGCACGCGAATCAGGCATCGATTTTCCCAAACCAGTCTTGTGTACGCACGAGAACCTGGCGGTCGGCATGGCTCATGGTTACTACATGATTTCACAGCAGCCGCAGGTAGTCATGTTGCACGTCAGCGTGGGTGCGGCCAATGCGGTATGCGGGGTGATGAACGCCTCCCGCAGTCAGATACCGATGTTGTTCACGGCAGGTCGGACTCCACTTTTCCAAAGTGAGAAGCGGGGATCGCGTAGCGGTGAAATTCATTGGGCCCAAGAAATGTTCGACCAGGGCGGCATGGTGCGCGAGTTGGTCAAGTGGGACTATGAACTGCGTGATGGTTGCAATCTGGAACAAGTGGTGGACCGGGCGATTGGTATCAGCATGGCGGAGCCCAGAGGGCCGGTCTACCTGATGCTTCCACGTGAAATCCTGGCCCAGGAAATTGACGGCTTTAGTGCTCCCAAGCAAGTGGCGATTCCTGCCTCTCCGTATCCGGACACCCGTGCGGTGCACGAATTGGCGAAACGCCTGGCCGAAGCAACACATCCGGTCATCGTTGCGACTGCGAGCGGGGCTGATCCCGAGACGGTGGCTTTGCTGGTCAAGCTTGCGGACCGCTTCGGAATCGGTGTCGCCGAGGCCAAGGCGCGCCATGTCAACTTTCCATCCAGCCACGTGCTCCATCAGGGCCACGATCTTGGGCCGGTGTTCGCTCAAGCGGACGCCTTACTGTTCCTGGAAACGGACGTGCCATGGATTCCAGGAAAGATGAATCCTCGCGACGATGCCTTCGTCGCGCATGCAGGAACGGACCCGCTCTTCAATAATTTCCCGGTCCGCAGTTTCCGTTCCGATCTGACGCTTACCACCAATGCGCGCGCCTTGCTCGAAGCGCTGGAGGGCGCGCTTGAAGAAGCGGGCGCGCAGGCCAGGGCAGCGGAACGGCGGGCGCGTTTGCGGGCGAGTGCGAACGAAACCCGGAACAAGCTAAGAGCCGTGCGGGAAAAAGTCGTGGCCAAGGATGGCCCGATTACCAAGCTCTTCCTGACACATTGCCTGGATGAGGTGAGGCCCGGCGATGCGATTCTGGTCAATGAGTATTCGGCCATTCGCCCGCAGATGGGCTTTGATGAGCCCGGTACCTATTTCGGCAATCCGTCGGCGGGTGGCCTGGGGTGGGGGTTGCCTGCCGCTCTTGGGGCGCAGCAGGCTGCGCCCGACAAGGTAGTCATCTGTGTCGTGGGAGATGGCTCCTACATATTCGCCAATCCCGCATCCTGCCATCATGCTGCCGCGGCGCACGGCTTGCCGGTACTGACGGTGGTTTTCAATAATGCGCGATGGGAAGCGGTATACCGCTCCACCTTGAGCGTTTATCCTGACTCTCATGCAGCGCGCTATGCAGAAGAGCATGAGTCGGGAACGGGCCCTCTGTCCTGCCTTGATCCTATTCCTGATTTTGAAAAATACGCGGAAGCGTCCGGGGGCTGGGCCGAGCGAGTCATGACGCGGGAGCAGTTGATCCCGGCCCTGCGTCGTGCACTGGATGTGGTTCGCAAAGAAAAGCGGCACGCTTTGCTTAATGTTATTGGTACTTGAGGCGTTGTTCGCCGCACATCTGCCTGGCAATAGGTAGGTGCAGGTTACAGGTGGGCCAGTATGTTTTGAACATGCCGGCATTTGGATTGTTGAGGAGATAAGAAATGATCATTGATTGCCATGCGCACGTAAGTGCTCCCGTCGAGCTTTGGGCATATAAGGCCAGCCTTCTTGCGAGTCGTGGAACTCATGGTCGCGGGAAGGTTAAAGTTACTGACGACGATATCCGGGCCGCTGCCAATAAAGCCGAAACCTGGCCAATGGGGCACCTGGACTACTTGAAGAAGCACGGAACCGATCTGCAACTGGTGTCGCCGCGCCCATTCCAGATGATGCAGTCCGAAAGTCCGGCGCGTATCATCGATTGGTTCACCGAAGAGTGCAATGACATCATCTATCGCCAGACGCAACTCTTTCCCGATACCTTCGCGGGCGTTGCGGGTTTGCCGCAAGTGGCGGGCCAGCCGGTCGAACGGGTCCTGCCGGAGCTCGAGCGTTGCATTCGCGAACTGGGATTTTCGGGTTGCCTGCTGAATCCCGATCCGTTCGAAAATGGTGCGCAAGAGGCGCCAGCGCTGGGTGATAAGTACTGGTATCCGCTTTACGAAAAGTTGTGTGAACTGGATGTGCCTGCGCATATCCACGGCACCGGTTCGCGTTCAGAGCGTGTTCCGTACTCGCTGCATTTCATCAACGAAGAAACGATTGCGGTTTATGGTTTGCTGAATTCCGATGTCTACAAGGACTTCCCTGATCTCAAGGTTGTGGTCAGTCACGGCGGCGGTGCCATTCCTTATCAGTTCGGTCGCTTCCAGGCACCTTCTCTGCGTCGTCCGGAAGGTCAACGCTTCTCTGACCGTCTTGAAAAGCTGTATTTCGATACGGTGCTGTACACCGAAGAAGCGTTGCGTCTCTTGATTAAGACGGTAGGTGTCGATCGTTGTTTGTTCGGCACGGAATGCCCGGGTGTAGGCTCGGCCATCAATCCGGTTACGGGCCGTTCGATGGATGACGTCAAGCCGATGATTGAAGGCTTTGATTGGCTCAGCAATGAGGATAAGAAGAAGATTTTCGAAGGCAACGCACGTAAGGTATTCAAGCTTCGCGCCTGATACGGTAATGAGCTTGCATTGATGACTGTTTGGCTGTGATCTAAGGTTATTCAGCCACTAGTGTGACACCGAGCTTTGAAAAGCCCTTGCTGGATGTGAACTGCACCCCAAAAGTTGGACACCGATCCGACCTTTTGGGGTGTTTTTCATGACGAAGTACGACGAGCAGTTCAAATAGAGTAGTACAGGCTTGCTTTTTTTGGCGCCTATAGCTGGAACGTTTGAAAGTATGATTGCTTGCCTGAGACTCAGGTAGGTAAAGTGCTCCGGATTTTTGAAAGGAATAGGGTGAGTTCAATGGATGGCTCGAATGAGCAACGCATTCCGGTATCCCTGATTACCGGATTTCTCGGCAGCGGAAAAACGAGCTTGCTGAGTCATCTTATCCATCATGCAGGCATGGCGGAAACTGCCGTCATCATTAACGAGTTCGGTGAAATCGGACTCGATCATCAACTGGTTGAAGCGGTCGATGGCGAGGCGGTGCTGCTTGCGAGTGGATGCATCTGCTGCACTATTCGCGATGACTTGGCGCAGACTTTGTGCAGCCTGGAAGAGCGTCGAGTTGCGGGCTCCATTCCTAATTTTCGCCGAGTAGTTATTGAAACTACCGGCCTTGCCGACCCCGCCCCGATTATTCATTCCATGATGCAGGATGCGGCGGTTCGCAGGATGTTTCGCCTGGATGGCGTTATCACCACGGTCGATGCGGTGAATGGCCAGATGCAACTGGATAAGCAGTCTGAGTCTGTAAAGCAGGCTGCGGTGGCTGATCGTCTGGTGATTACGAAGACCGATCTGGTGAGTGAGGCGCAAACCGAGGCTTTGATTCAGCGTTTGCAACGGCTCAATCCCGAGGCTGCCGTGGTCATCGGCAAGCAGGGGGTAATTGCACCGGAACAAATTCTTGATGTGGGCTTGTTTCCTCAAAGAGGTAAGCAGCATATCGAACAGGCAGCCCATGCGCATGCGGGCCATCATGAGCATGGCGAATGCGGTCCCGATTGTGGGCACGACGATCATGCAGGGCATCGGCATGACGCGAATATTCGTTCACATTCCTTCCGTTTTGATACGCCTTTGGCATGGCCGGTGGTTAGCGACTGGCTCGGCGGGCTTGCGTATTTTCACGGCGGCGCTTTGCTGAGGATGAAAGGTTTGCTGAATCTTGAGGACGAGTCGGTACCGGTGGCAGTACATGGCGTGCAACATCTTTTTCATGAGCCGACTCAACTTCAGGAGTGGCCTGATGATGATCGTTCTTCGCGATTGGTCTTTATTACGCGGGGCCTGGATCGTGAAACGATAGCGGCCGCTTATGCCGCCGCTATCGCCAGCCACCTGGAGCCGTAAAGCTTCAGGCGGGGTTCAGACGCTTGCTGACCAGCCCCTGGACTGCTTTTTGATAGTCGGCCGCGAAGTCTGCGAACAAGGGGTCGGCGGAGACGGTTTTCCACCAGTTGGCAAGTTTGCCGCCGCCCAGCGTAGGGTCGGGCAAGCCGAAGAGCGGTATCGCCACAAGTTTGAATTGCACGATGGGCGGTAGCAGGGCGCAATCGGCAAAGGAGGCCTGAGGGCCCGCGGCATAGGGCGCGTCAGCCATTAGGTGTTCGACTTGTTTCAGGCCGGCGGTAATTCCTGTCAAGGCTGCTTCGCGTGCTTTCAGGTCGGGATCGGGGGCGCCGATTTGGCGCATCAATGTCGTGCTGTGGCTGGCTACGTACAGGTCGTAGATACGAGCAATGACGCGGGCTCTGGCTTTGTCTTGCGGGCTGCCGGGCAGGCCGGGTTTTGCCGGAAACATTTCTTCCAGGTATTCGCAGATGACTGTGGATTCGGGCAGGATGCTGCCGTCGTCAAGTTCGAGCGCGGGAACTTTTCCCAGGGGGTTGAGGAGCATGAATTCGGGTGAGCGAAAGCCGCCGGGTGGGGATTCACGTTGTAGGTCTATGCCTTTGAGGCGGGCGAAGAGTGTGACGCGGGCGGTGTAGGGGGAGGGGGGGACGCCGTAGAGTTTCATTG
>JBEBXA010000050.1:0-28909 GCA_040391825.1 Pigmentiphaga sp. | reverse complement strand
ACCCTCTGAGCAAGCGCCCTGGCAGAGCGCTTACTGAAAGTCAGGGCTTGCGAAGCAGCTGCGAGATATCGCGCACGGCGCCTCGGTCAGCCGAGGTCGCCATCAAGCCATAAGCTTGCAGTGCCTGCGATACCACACGCTGGCGGTCCACAGGCTTCCAAGCCTTGTCTCCTCGCGCGTTCATGGCGTCTCGACGCTTGGCCAAGACTTCATCGCTAACTCGCAGGTTGATGGTGCGATTGGGAATATCGATTTCGACGATGTCGCCTTCTTCGACCAGGCCGATGGCACCACCTTCTGCAGCTTCAGGTGAAGCGTGGCCGATGACCAAACCTGACGAACCGCCAGAAAAGCGACCATCGGTAAGCAGAGCGCAAGCCTTGCCCAAACCCTTGGACTTGATATAGGACGTTGGGTAAAGCATTTCCTGCATCCCTGGGCCGCCCTTGGGTCCTTCATAACGGATGATGAGCACATCGCCTTCATGAACGGCGTCACCCAGAATGCCTTCGACCGCATCTTCCTGGCTTTCGAAAACACGGGCCTTGCCAGTGAAGGTCAGGATGCTTTCATCAACGCCAGCCGTCTTGACTATGCAACCATTCACGGCAAGATTGCCGTATAGCACCGCCAGCCCGCCGTCTTGCGAATAGGCATGCGCTTTGTCGCGAATGCAGCCGGCACTGCGGTCTATATCCAGTTTGTCGAAGTACTTGTCCTGGCTAAAAGCCGTTTGAGTCGGCACGCCGCCTGGCGCAGCCCGATAAAGCGTATGTACGGCCTCGTCGTCAGTCTGCGTGACGTCGTAAGCGGCGATAACATCGCCCAAGGTCTTTCCCAGCACGCTATGCGCGGAGGTATCTAGCAAGCCGGCGCGGGCCAGCTCACCAAGAATAGAGACGATGCCGCCTGCGCGGTGCACGTCTTCCATGTGGTAATCCTGGGTAGCTGGCGCGACCTTGCACAGGCACGGCACATGGCGCGAGATCCGGTCGATATCAGCCATTGTGAAATCAACACCGGCTTCCTGCGCGGCAGCCAGCAAATGCAGCACTGTGTTGGTTGAACCACCCATCGACACGTCAAGCGTCATCGCATTGCCGAATGCAGCCCTGTTCGCGATATTGCGCGGCAAGGCCGAGGCGTCGTCCTGTTCGTAATAACGCTTGCACAACTCAACAACCAGACGTCCGGCTTGCAGAAAAAGCTGTTTACGAGCCGCGTGGGTAGCCAGCAATGAACCATTACCGGGCAGTGCCAATCCCAGCGCTTCGGTCAGGCAGTTCATGGAGTTGGCGGTAAACATACCCGAACACGAGCCACAGGTTGGGCAAGCCGAACGCTCGTAGTTTTCTACATCGGCGTCGGAAACCGACGAGTCACCCGCCTTGATCATGGCGTCAATCAAGTCAACCTTGATGATTTTCTGGCCACCACGCTCCTGGGCGGGATGATAGGCCTCGATGACCTTACCCGCTTCCATCGGGCCGCCAGAAACAAACACCACGGGAATATTCAGGCGCATGGCGGCCATGAGCATGCCCGGGGTGATCTTGTCGCAATTAGAGATACACACCATGGCATCGGCGCAATGGGCGTTGACCATGTATTCGACCGAATCGGCGATAAGTTCACGCGAGGGCAGCGAATACAACATGCCGCCATGCCCCATCGCAATACCGTCGTCGACAGCGATAGTGTTGAATTCCTTGGCTACGCCGCCGGCGGCCTCGATTTCACGCGCGACCAGTTGGCCCATGTCTTTCAGGTGGACATGGCCAGGCACGAATTGGGTAAACGAGTTGACCACCGCAATAATTGGTTTACCAAAATCGCCATCCTTCATGCCTGTCGCGCGCCATAGTGCACGCGCCCCAGCCATGTTGCGGCCGTGGGTGGAAGTTCGGGAGCGATATTGCGGCATAACGATTCTCACAAATGAGCGTAGCGAAACGTATAAGTATAGGGCTGAACAGCGAATCCTTGCTTGAAATCCAGGAAACCGGGTCAGGCGTCGGCGCGCGTCCAAACCGAGCTTGGGAGCACGGCCTGCCACATGAATTCGAGTAAAGCGCCGTCTACAAAGTTCAGCTAGCTAGCTCGCCCCTATCAAGGACGAAGACGATTTTCCCTGTATAGGCAGCTCGCTCTCCCCTAAAATAAGCCGATCATGGCAACCGCCAGCCCTGCCTTTCAGGAGACCACGTTTTATGGCCAGTCCTTCGCAACGCCAGTCTGAGCTAGCCCCCATCCGTCTGTGTATCGCTGGTGAAGGTGCCATGGGTACGACCCATGCAGGCGTGCTCTCCGCCATGCCCGGTGTCGAAATCGCAGCGCTTGCCGTCGGCGACGCGGTGCGCGGCAAACAATTGGCCACTCAATGGAACATTCCCGTCTGCAGCACCAATCTGGAAGAGTGCCTGGCCCGGCCTGATATCGACGGCGTCATTCTTGCCACGCCGTCGGGCTTGCATACCGATCATGCGCTGCTGGCTGCCAGTATGGGCAAACCCATGCTGATCGAAATTCCCGCAGCGCTTACCTTGGCCGATACCGAACACCTAATCAAGGTTCAAGCCGACACGGGTACACCAATGATGGTAGCCCATAGCCGTCGCTTCGCTCCCCCTCACAAATACGTGCGCGAGCGTTTGCAAAATGGTGATTTCCATTTGCACCACCTGGTTTGCGAGACCTATTTTTTTCGCCGCAACAACCTCAATATGTTCGGCGAACCCCGCACCTGGACAGATAGCCTGCTGTGGCACCATGCCTGCCACACCGTGGATTTGCTGTGCTGGTTGCTGGACGAGTCCGAGTTCGACGTCTGGGGCCAGCGGGGCCCGGATCACCCGGAGCTCGGCATACCTATGGATATATCCATAGGTATGCGCTCGCGCAAGCGCGGCACCTTGCTGACCCTGGCCATGTCTTTCAATAACAAAGGGCCATTCGGCGGTTTCTACCGTTACATCGGCGAAGAAGACACCTATCGCGCTTTTCGCGACGAGTTAAGCGATAGCGAGGGCAAACCGGTTGCCCTGAACGATACGCAAGCTGCATTCGAGGCCCAGGACGCTGAGTTCGTGGCAGCCATACGCGAGGGCCGTCCGGGCAGCAATAACATTCGGACTGTGCTGCCCGCGATGCGAGCGCTTCACGCTATCGAGCAAAGCATGCGTACGGCCTGAGTTCACTGATCATGCATGTTTCTTTACCCACGCTACGTATTGATCCATCCAACTCTGCATGAACTTCAAGCTCGCTTCACCGATATTGCCAGCGCCATCGAACAAACCTTCTTTGGCCTGTATGAATGCTTCAGGCTGCCCCAATGTAGGGACATTCAGATAGGCCAGCACATTGCGTAAATGCTGCTGCGCCAACGCCGTACCAATGGCGCCCACCGAAGCGCCGATGACGCCGGCGGGCTTGCCTGCCCACGCGTTCTGTCCATAAGGGCGCGAAGCATGATCGATAGCATTCTTCAGCACGCCTGGAATTGAACGGTTGTACTCGGCAGTCACGAAAAGCAGGCCTTTGGCCGCACTGATTTCGCTTTTCAGTCGCTTGACGGAATCTGCCTGATTCGCATCATCGTCCTGGTTATAAAGGGGCAAATCGCCGATCTGCACCTGCTTGAAGGAAAACTCCGGCGGTGCCAGCTTGACCAAGGCATTCGCCAATTGGCGATTGAATGAATCCTTGCGAAGGCTACCAACGACAACGGCAATCGGATATTGACTCATGATGTTTTCCTGTGAAAGCTAGTTTGTTAGAACCACGATTCAGATCAGGCACTTGCCAGCAGCATACTACCGCCCCTTGCCCTTTCCTTCGCTGCCATTCCAGCGTCGCAGCAACAATGCGTTACTGACTACGCTTACGCTGCTGAAAGCCATGGCCGCACCGGCAATGACAGGGCTCAGCAAGCCCAAGGCAGCCAAGGGTAGGCCCACGACGTTATAGAAAAAAGCCCAGAAAAGGTTCTGGCGAATCTTCGTATAGGTGCGCCGCGAAATATCAATCGCGTCTGCAACCAAGGCCGGATCCCCACGCATCAAGGTTACGCCTGCGGCATGCATGGCCACGTCGGTACCCGTCGACATCGCAATGCCTACATCGGCCGCCGCCAGTGCCGGGGCATCGTTGATGCCGTCCCCTACCATCGCGACCCGCTCGCCCTTGGCTTTGAGTTCACCGACGATAGCGGCTTTATCCTCGGGCAATACTTCAAATCGCACCTCATCCAAACCCAGGGCCTTGCCCACAGCCTGTGCGCTACCGCGGTTATCGCCGGTAATCAGCACCGTCCGCACCGCCTGGGCCTGCAATGCGGCCACCGCGGCTGCAGCCGACGGCTTGACCTGGTCTCCGAAGGCCAGCAGCCCGAGCAGGCGAGGCTCATCCGATATGTCCGCCAGCCAGGAGACTGTTCGCCCTTGCGACTGCAACTCGGACGCCTGGCCCGTCAATGGAGTGACATCGACTTCGATCTCTCGCATATAGCGCGTGCTGCCCAAGCGCAGCTCGCGGCCTTCCACCACCGCGGCCATCCCCCTGCCGGCTACGGCGCGCAACTGGCTGGCGGCGGGAACCGCGTATCCTTCTTGCGCAGCGGCATCCATCACGGCCTTTGCCAGAGGATGTTCGCTGCCGGCCTGGATTGCGGCGCTGGCCGTCAGCAAGCGACCCCGATCACCATCCACCGCCACCGCCGCCACGAGTTCGGGCTTGCCTTCGGTCAACGTACCCGTCTTGTCAAAAGCCACCACCGTCACCCCATGCGCCAACTCCAGCGCTTCGGCGTCCTTGATCAAAATGCCATGGCGTGCAGCCACGCCGGTGCCCGCCATGATGGCTGTGGGCGTCGCCAGTCCCAGGGCGCATGGGCAGGCAATCACCAGCACGGCAACCGCGTTCAGAATCGCGGTTTCCCAGTTGCCGGTAGACAAGCCCCAGCTCAAAAGCGTCACCGCCGCAATGACGATCACCACGGGCACGAACACCTCACTGACCTTATCGACCAGACGCTGGATCGGCGCTTTTTTCGCCTGCGCCGACTCGACCAGGCGCACGATGCGGGCCAAAGTGGACTCGCTTCCTACCGCCAGGGTGCGCACGAGCAGCAAACCTTCTGCATTGACCGAGCCGCCAGTCACCGTATCGCCCTCGTCTTTCGCCACGGGCAAGCTTTCCCCGGTAATCAAAGACTCATCGACCTGACTTGATCCTTCCAAAACGCAGCCATCCACCGGCACACGTTCACCCGGACGCACGACCACGATATCGCCCACTTTGACTTGGGCAACGGGCAAATCTTCGTCACCGGTTGCGCGCCGCACACGGGCAAATTCCGGCCGGAGAGCGTTCAAGGCGCGAATCGCCTCGGTCGTCTGGCGCTTGGCGCGGGTCTCCAGCCATTTTCCCAGCAACACGAGCGTAATCACTACGGCGGAGGCCTCGAAATAGAGGTGCATCGTGCCCGGCCCTTCTTTGAACAATTGGTACACGCTAAGGCCATAGCCCGCGCTGGTACCCAGCGCAACCAGCAGGTCCATATTGCCTGCGCGTGCCTTCAGCGCTTTCCAAGCTGAACGGTAAAACCGCGCACCTAACCAGAACTGCACGGGCGTCGCCAACACTAGCTGCGCCCAGCCATTCAGCATCCAGTGTTTGCCAAACAGCATGCCAAACATCGGAAGCGCCAGCGGTACAGACAAGGCAGCGGCAACGGCAATCGGCCACCAATCAGCGGCTCCTTCCTTCTGATTCGCCACACCCGACGAAGCGGCCTTGGCCGCATACCCTGCCTTCTCGACTGCCGCGATCAGGGCAGCAACATCGATCTGCTTGTCGACCCAGGAAACTTGAGCCGTTTCAGTCGCCAGATTGACTTCGGCCGTCATCACCCCGGGCACCGCTTTCAATGCCTTCTCGACACGGGCTACGCACGATGCGCAGGTCATGCCCTCTACCTGCAAAGCCGTTGACTGCTCTGCCAATTCATATCCGGCCTTTTCCACCGTGGTGCGCAGCAGATCGAGTCCTACCCCGGGGCCGGCCTGCACTGTTGCGGTTTCGGTCGCCAGATTCACATTGACTCGCTCCACCCCCGACACGGCTTGCAAAGCCCGCTCGACACGCCCGACGCAGGACGCACACGTCATGCCTTGCACGCCAAGCGCCCACTCAGTGGTTTGGCTTCCAGGATTTTTCTGTACGGTATCGCTCATGATGGTCTCTCGGCCCGACGCAGGCCACGATTTCGATAGCGCCAGTGTCAAGCTTCCCACCATGGTAGAGTCAAGCAACTTTTACGAATCAAGAAATTCCTGCACCCAGCCACATTCGATCAGCCTTGCAAGCATGCTGAGCGCGGCAAGCTCCAAGGGCCAAGCTAGGCTATTGCCCACGGGCAATTCTCACGTTGTAGACTAATACTCGTCGGCAGCCGCCCCACTTCCCCAACTTTCTCTGTCCATCATGCAAAGACCCATCACAGCCTACAGGCAGGACGAAGAAAACCATTGGGTAGCCTTGCTCGACTGTGGACACCCGCAGCACGTCAGGCACAACCCGCCCCAGGTCAGCAGGCCCTGGGTATTGACGGAGGCAGGTCGCGCCAGCCATTTGGGCATGATGTTGAACTGCGTTCGTTGCGAACGTTTCGAGCTGCCGGGGCACTTCATCCCCTACAAGAAAACTCCCGTATTCACTCACGACACGGTTCCCGCCGGGCTGCTCAAAGACCATTCCACCGGGCCCGGAACCTGGGCGCGCATTCACGTGATGGAAGGCCAGTTGCGCTACTTCGTACCTATCTGGGATCTCGATACGGTACTGTCGCCCGACCAGCCCGGCATCGTCGTACCGGAGGTTTTGCACAGCGTCGCCCCACTGGGCCAAGTCCGTTTTTATGTCGAATTCCACCGTGCACCGATCGATGCATCTTCCAGTCAATAAGGTTTAGAAATGAAAACCATGAGTACTGGCTTGCATCGCCCGGTTTGCGATTTGCTCGGTTGCGAGCTCCCCATCGTCCTCGCCGGCATGGGAGGCGTTGCCCGATCGGAACTGGTCGCAGCCGTCACTCTTGCCGGCGGTTTCGGCTTTCTAGGCATGGTGCGCGAACCCCCTGCCCTGATTCGAGAGGAAGTCCGGCAAGTACGCGCGCTTACCGACAGGAAGTTCGGCGTCAACCTTATTCCCGCGGCGACCGAATCTGCCCTCCTGGCAGCACAGATCGACACCTGCATCGACATCGGCGTACCTGTCATGGGCTTGTTCTGGAACGTGCCGAGCGAGGTGATGCAACGCTTGCGTGACGCCGGAATACTGATCGTCTGCCAAGTAGGCTCGGTAGAGGAAGGCCTGGCGGCGCAGGACGCGGGTGCGCATGCGCTCATCGCACAAGGTAGGGAAGCCGGTGGCCATGTCCGAGGGCGGGAAGCACTCGCACAACTGCTACCGAAAATGGTGCAAGCCGTCCGAGTTCCCGTTCTTGCTTCCGGCGGAATTGTCGATGGTGCTGATCTCGCCCTCAGCCTGTCCCGCGGTGCGCAAGGCGCCGTTCTGGGAACCGCGCTGATCGCCACGCACGAATCTTTCGCGCACGCCTATCATAAGCAGCGCTTGGTAGACGCCGCTCAAGACCAGACGCTGCTTACAACGGCCTTTCACATTAACTGGCCACTGGATGCGAGCGTTCGCGTCTTGGAAAACAGCGTTACCCGTGGCGACCATGGCGACCCTTTCCAACAAGGCAGGACCGTCATCGGTGAAGAGGAAGGCCGACCCATCTACTTGTTCAGTACCGACTCGCCCTTACGCTCAATGACCGGTAACTTCGAAGCCATGGCGCTCTATGCCGGCCAAGGCGTGGACCGTATCCATGCGATCGTCAGTGCTGGAGATCGTGTGCAAGCTATCGCAGCCGCAGCGCGAGCCAAACTGCAAGGCTGAGGCTCAGTCCACCCTCCGCGCTGCACCGCCATGAACAAACTCGAACTGAGCCTTTATCACTGAAAACCGAGGGAACGATGAGTTTCCATATAAGGTTTTCCGTATTTAATTCTAATAAAAGTGTATTTGCCCGATGCAAGCCGGGGCACCAGAATGACTTCCTGACAAACGTTCAGATCCTTCTGGTCTATTGAACCCGCACATCCGTCACTAGCTTTGGCGGTGATGCCGCTATGCATCCACAAAACACATGACAGCTATCGAATTTCGAGGCCCCGGATTCAGCGATGAGCAATGGGAACAGCTTCGCACGCTATCCACTTCACTCGATTCCAGACAATTACTATGGGTAAGTGGCTTTCTGGCCGGCGTCGAGCACGCCAAGTCCCCACAGGAATCATCGATCGGATCACCTTCCGGCGACTCCAGCGCACTCCCATCGTCAGCATCCGCCAAACGTCGGCTGACCGTTCTTTATGGCAGCGAGACCGGAAATAGCACCGCGCTGGCCCAGACGCTTGCTGACCGCGCTAAAGCACGCGGCATTGCCGTCTCGTTACACGACATGGCGAATTACAAGACGCGCCAGCTCAAAGATGAACAAGATCTGCTGATTATCGCCAGCACCTACGGCGAAGGCGATCCGCCACAGCCAGCCACCGGATTCTTCGAATTTCTAGAGGGCCGCAAGGCGCCGAAACTGCCTGACTTGCGCTTCGCGGTATTGGCCTTGGGAGACTCCAGCTACGAATTTTTCTGCGAAGCCGGAAAACGCCTGGATCGCCGACTGGAGGAACTACAAGCGCTACGGCTCAAGCCTCGTCTTGATTGCGATATTGACTACGACGATGCCGCTGCTGTCTGGATTGCGGAAATTCTGGAAAGCGTCGATGCGACATCTGCAGGCAGTACGCCGGTCACAACGCTCTTTAGCTCCAGCCCCCAAAGCACCGCAGGCACGCCCGTCTTCGATAAACGCAAACCATTTCCGGCGCGCGTCATTGACAACATAGTCCTGACCGGCCGCGGTTCGTCGAAAGAGACCCGCCACATTGAGCTGTCTATCGAGGGTTCCGGCCTGAACTTCGAGCCGGGCGATGCCCTGGGCCTACTGCCCAATAACAACCCCGCCTTGATCGAACAAGTCCTGGCAGAACTCGATCTGGCACCGACAGCGCAGATCAAGCTCAAAGACAGCCCCGTCGCATTAAGCAACGCTCTGGCAAGTTCGCTGGAAATAACTACATTGACGCCGCGCTTTATCCAGCACTGGGCATCACTTTGCGGCGCAGATAGCCTGAAACGCCTGACCTTGCCCGAGCATACCGACGAACGCCTAAGCTTCGTGCGCAATCATCACGTCATTGATGTCCTCAGGCAATTTCCAGTCAAAGGAATCGAGGCTCAAAATTTTGTCGATGGACTGCGCCCTCTTCAACCACGCCTTTACTCGATAGCCTCCAGCACCTCAGCCACCCCCGATGAAGTACACCTGACAGTCTCCACAGTGCGCTATCAGTTGCACGATGAATGGCGCTCCGGCGTAGCTTCCAGCCATCTGGCCGAACGAGCCGACCTTGATGCCGACCTGCCCATCTACATTCAGCACAACCCGCACTTCCGGCTCCCCGCCGATGATGTGCCCATCATCATGATCGGCGCGGGCACCGGCGTTGCGCCATACCGTTCCTTTATGCAAGAACGCGAAACCCGCAATGCCGCCGGACGCTCTTGGCTGTTCTTCGGTGAACGCAATCTGCGCACCGATTTTCTCTATCAAACCGAATGGCAAGCACAGCTCAAGGACCAAATTCTGACCCGCATGGACGTTGCCTTCTCACGAGACAAGCAGGGCCATGCCAATGGCAAGACCTACGTACAACATCGGTTACAGGAACATGCCCGCGACATCTTTGCCTGGCTGGAGGAAGGCGCACATCTGTATGTATGCGGTGACGCCAGTCGACTCGCCCCGGACGTCCACCAAGCATTGACAAACATCGTCGCCAGCGAAGGCAAGCTGGGCGCCGATGCCACTCACGAATATCTCTTGCGCCTGCAAAACGACAGCCGCTACCAACGCGATGTCTATTGAGGAGCGCCGCATGACTGTAATACCCTTACTTAAGCCCGATGACCGCAGCCGCGACCGTTCGCAAGCTCTGGAACGGCTCGGCCCAGATGAAAGCCTGAAGGCAGCGAGCGACCAGCTGCGCGGCACCATACGTTTAAGCCTGACTGACCGCATTACAGCTTCGGTATCGGAAACAGACACCAAGCTCATGAAGTTCCACGGCATCTACCAACAAGATGATCGCGACCTGCGCGAAGAACGCCGCCGTCAAAAGCTCGAGCCAGCCTACCAGTTCATGATTCGAGTGCGCCTGCCGGGCGGGGTCTGCACACCGCAGCAATGGCTGAAGATAGATGAACTAGCGCGTGCCCATGGGGGCGACACGATCAGGCTGACGACTCGCCAGACTTTCCAATTCCACTGGGTACTTAAAGACAATCTCAGGCCAACGCTTCAAGGCTTGCACGAAGTCCTGCTCGATAGCATCGCCGCTTGCGGCGATGACTCCCGTGGCGTGATGAGCTCCGTCAACCCACAACTGTCCGCCTTGCACGCGCAGGTATTTGCCTTGGCCAAGCAAGCAAGCGACAGCGCTATTCCCAAAATGCGGGCCTACCATGAGATCTGGTACGGCGAAGAACGAATCGCCGGCTCAGACCCGGAAGAGCCCTTCTATGGCCCTACCTATATGCCGCGCAAGTTCAAGATAGGTTTTGCCATTCCGCCGATCAACGACATCGACGTCCATGCGCAAGACCTAGGCTTCATCGCAATTGCTGGCCCAAGCGGCTTGCTCGGTTTCAATGTCGCCGTTGGCGGCGGCATGGGCCGCACCGATCAAGCGCCAAGCACCTATCCCCGACTGGCCGACGTCATCGGCTTCGTAAAACCAGAGCAAGTCATCGCCACCTGCCGAGCCGTGATGGGTTTGCAACACGACTACGGCGATCGCAAAGATCGCGCGCATGCCCGCTTCAAATACACCATAGACGATAGGGGATTAGACTGGATCAAGGGCGAGATCGAGCGCCGACTGGGCTTTAGCCTGGCAGACGCGCATCCCTATGAATTCGTGTCGAACGGCGACGCGCTCGGCTGGCAAACGGGCGAGGACGGCCGCCATCATGTCGCCCTATTTATCGAAAACGGTCGCATCGCCAATAAACCCGGCTACGAACTGATGGACGGCCTACGCGCCATCGCCCGCATTCATGAGGGCAATTTTCGCCTCACTCCCAACCAGAATCTGATCGTGGCCGATATCTCCGATACGCAAAGGCCTCGCATAGAAAAGCTTCTGACGGAGTATGGCCTCATGGCGCGCAATCAGGGAAGTGCGCTGCGGCTCAATTCGATGGCCTGCGTGGCGCTGCCTACTTGTGGACTGGCCATGGCTGAAAGCGAACGTTATTTGCCTACCCTGCTTGGAAAAATAGAAACGCTGCTCGAAAAGCACCAGCTAAGCGACGAACCCATCACCCTACGCATGAGCGGCTGTCCGAATGGCTGCTCACGCCCGTATATTTCCGAGATCGGCCTTACCGGACGAGCGCCCGGCAAATACAACCTGTATCTGGGCGGCGGTTTTCACGGCCAGCGCCTGAACCGCATGGTCCGCGAGAACATCGGCGAGGAAGCGATTCTGGAAACGCTGGACACCACTCTTGCTCATTACGCCCGCGAACGCGAACCGAACGAACATTTCGGTGATTTCGTCATTCGTGCGGGATATGTGAAAGCGGTCACGTCGGGGCGAGACTTCGCGAGCTGAAGAACACTAACAAGGTGAAGAAAGCCAGAAGCTTATCTCCTGGCCTATTCCCTTGCGTCTACGCGTCAAACAACAATAAGCTTGCAGACTAAGGACTACACGCTATTCTTTGCCATTCGCGCATCCAACAGCCGGGGCGGGGCTTGGCATCATCAATGGAGACAACAATGGATAGCATTGCCATCTGGCGATCGGTTGCGGTACTGCTCTATGCCGTTATCGTATGTGTACCTGGCGCAAGAATACTCAAACGAACAGGCCATTCCGGCTGGTGGGCGCTGCTATTGCTGCTGCCACTGGTGAACGTGATCGCATATTGGATTTTTGCTTTCAAGAAATGGCCCATGCCACGCCAGTGACTCTGCCGACTCCAACGACGAAAGCGCCCTTCAGGGGGCGCGATGCCGTTCAGGCTCCAGCGCCAACTACGATCGAATACCTGGCTGCCTAACGCCGCCGATACGCTGGGCTTGCGCCTGAGCCGCCTCGACCCGCGCCTTGGCATTTTTCAGATCATCAACGGCGTCGCTCGCAAAATGTGTCAAGATAGCGCGAACGTTTGCCTCTTGCACCGCATGCCTAGCGGCTTCCAACTCATCAAGCACAGCCTTTTCGTCTGGATCAGTCATGAGCGTCTCCTTTGAGCCTGCTCATTGATCGTATCCCAGACCGGCCTCTCTGTCAGCATGGGTGTTCTCTAGCCAACTTCTATTTATTCCCAGCTACGCCAGGCGTTCTTCCTCCCAGCAGAACGTGCAAGATAAAGCGATGAATCTTCTCAAATTCACTTTCATCAGTGGCCAACATAAGATATATTTAATATAAATCTTATTGAATCAGGCGAACCGCCGTGAGCTATCCCGTTCTGCTGGTCCTGCACTTGTTCGCCGCATTGATCTTCATCGGGACCGTGTTCTTCGAGGTGTTGATTTTGCAGAACGTGCGCAAGAACTTGGCCCGCGAAACCATGCGCGAACTTGAGTCCGCGATAGGTAACCGCGCCCGCGCACTCATGCCTTGGGTGCTGCTGGTGCTGTACGGCGCGGGCCTGGCAATGGCATGGCAGCATCGAGCGCTGCTCGAACACCCATTTTCCAACAGCTTCGGGCTGCTGCTTTCACTCAAGATTCTGTTGGCAATCAGTGTTTTCGCACACTTCGCGACCGCCATGACCTGGCACCGGCGCGGCTTGCTTAAAGGACGCCGTTCGCGCCTCTTGCACCTAAGCGTATTTGCTCACGTGGTGCTTATCGTTGTGCTCGCCAAGGCCATGTTCTATCTGCATTGGAGTGTTTGAAAGTCCCGGCGCATTCATCTTGAATGCATGCAAATTCCAATTTCGCCCCAGCTTGAAGACAGCTGCGTCATGACACTTGTCGAATCCTACCCACTGATCAAGCAAGCCCACATCGCCCTGGTATTAAGCAGCGTTTCGCTATTCAGCGTGCGCTGGCTACTCGCCTTCGCCAATTCCAAGCATGCGCTGCGCACGCCCATGCGTCACCTCAGCTACTTTGTCGATACTTCATTGCTGCTAGCGGCGCTCTTGTTGCTTGAAATACTGCAACTCAATCCATTTTCCACACCTTGGCTTACAAGCAAGCTTTTTTTGCTTCTCACCTATATTGCGCTGGGTATCATCGCGCTCAAACAGTCCAGCTCACGGTCAATAAAAATTTTCTCATTCGCCGCAGCCTTACTGTGTTTCGCAGTGATGATTTCAATCGCGCACACACATGATTACCTCGGCTTTCTTGCCCTCTTGAAACCCTAACCGCTCTGGTCAAGCAAAGAACTGTCGGGCACTGCCAGCGATCTGGCTCGACACCTTAGTGCGCCTGCTACACTTCCCGCCAGGAAAAAATCAAGCTGATACACGTGAGGTTGCGCACCATGCTCAAAGTCATCGCCGAAGACTTCATCCAGGCAGACTGCCTCGAAATCGTCGCCCCGCTCTACCGCGAACTTGTCGAGAAAACAAAGCAAGAAACGCTCTGTATTTCATATGACCTGTTCGTAGATCAGAAAGACCCTGGACATTTCATTTTCATCGAAGAATGGCCCGACCGGGCTGCGCTTGATGCTCACTGCCGCACGGAACATTTCAGGCGGCTGGTGCCTCTTATCAACGCCCACCAGAAAAAAGAGGGTACTTTCCTTCTGATGGATATGTTCGAGGCTGCTGGCTAAAGATTGCTTTCCACTGCGCCTACCCTTGCGCTGCGGAGTCGGAAAACAATAATAATTGGCAATGCGGCACACATCTCAGCCGAGGGTATCGGGGGAATACTGCAAGACTACAGCTCCACCGGTAATATACAGCCCTGAACCGCGTGCTTTTTTGCTGCCAGCTTGGTGGCCAGAACTGGCTTTCACCAGGCAAGTTTTTTAAAAGCCGCATAGAAATAAGGCTGTACAGAACTCATGAAAATCGCCACCTGGAACATCAACTCCCTCAACGTGCGTCTGCCCCAAGTCTTGAGCTGGCTCGAAGCCAACCCGGTAGATGCGCTGTGCCTACAGGAACTCAAGCTTACCGACGACAAGTTCCCGGTGTCCGCTATTGAGGAAATCGGCTATCAATCGGTTTTTACCGGTCAGAAAACGTATAACGGCGTGGCTATCCTTTCGCGTACCGCCGCGCGCGACGTCGTTCGCAACATTCCCGGCTACGACGATCCGCAACAACGCGTCATTGCAGCGACGCTGGATACCCCCCAAGGCGAGGTCCGTATCATCAATGCTTATTGCCCCAATGGGCAGTCAGTAGGCAGCGACAAGTACGAGTACAAGTTGAACTGGTACGAGGCTTTTCGGACTTGGTTGGCAGAAGAACTTGCACGCCATCCGCACCTGGCTGTGCTGGGCGACTACAACATTGCGCCTGATGACCGCGATGTGCACGACCCCGCCAAATGGGAGGGCAGCGTGCTCGTCTCCGAGCCTGAGCGCGAGGCTTTTCGCGCCCTGCTCTCGCTGGGCTTGAGCGACTCTTTCCGCTTGTTCGAGCAAGCGCCCAAACTATTCAGCTGGTGGGATTACCGGCAGTTGGGTTTTCGTCGCAATGCCGGCCTGCGCATCGATCATATTCTCGTGTCGGATACGCTGCGCGCCGTTTGCAGCGAATGCGTCATCGACAAAGAACCGCGCAGAAACGAACAGCCATCTGATCACGCCCCGGTTGTGGCGACTCTGGAAATCTGATCGAAAGCAGGCATGGTTTGGGCCAGTTCATTAACCGTGCCTGCATCGATTGCTTCCAGATCGGGAATTTGCGCCAAGACGCGAATGCCGCCGAAGCGTTCGATGGCTTCGAGATTCCCCGGCGATAACACGCCGCTCATGATCACCCCCGCCACGGGTATGTCGCGTCTACGCAAAGCTTCCAACGACAACAAGGTGTGATTGATAGTGCCCAAGGTACTGCGCGCAACCAGTACTACCGGCAAACCCAGCCGCTGGATCAGGTCGATCATCATGCATGTGTCATCAATCGGCACAAACAGCCCGCCGGCACCCTCGACGACCAGGGGTGCAGCGGTTTGCGGCAAACTGATCTCGGCAGCGTTCAACCTTGTTTGCTCTAAAGCCGCGGCCGCCCACGGGGCTAGCGGCGCCTGCAACTGTGCATGGGGCGGATGTATGCGCTCCGGGCCCAGGCGGGCGAGTCGGCTTACCGTATCCGTATCTCCGGCCTCATCGCTCAAACCCGTCTGCAAAGGCTTCCAGTAATCGGCCTGCCAGGCGCATGCCAATATCGCTGACACCAGGGTTTTACCTACGCCGGTGTCGGTGCCAGTTACGAATACGCCCCTTTGGGAGGCCGTGCCGGCAGGTGATGGCATCTTCTCCCAGTCGCCGTAGGCTAAATGGTAAGTCACAGTTGCCGCTTCCTTGGATTCAAAATGGGCCAGCACCCGGCGTAAGGCCGTAGCCGGCAATGGACGGGCATGAACGGCAGGCAGGGTTGCGCCGATTGCCTTGAGGCTCTTTAGAAATGCCAGCCCGCTGGCGTAGTCTTGCCGTAAACACTCGGTCGCCACTTTAGCTTGCATACCGGGCAATGCCCTGCCGATGGCATCTGGCGCCGGATACTCGGGCACGGCTGCGTGCAAGCCCAGCGCGGTATGCGCCCGCCGCCACTCCGAAAAAGTATCGCAAGCCAAAGTCGCGATCATCAGCCTGCCCCCCGGTGCGAGCAAGCGTGCGAGCCGCGCCAACCCTGCGCTCAGATCGTCGAACCATTGCATGGCCATGCTGCTGCATATGAGATCGAAGCTAGCCTCAGGCAAATGAGGGAACTCGCCATCCATGACCAGGAAGCGAGACTGCCCGGGTAACTCAAGCGCTCCTTGCGCCTGCGCCAACATGTCAGGGGAGATGTCAGTGATCGTCCAGAAGGCGGGTCCCAATCGGGATGCCAAAGCCGCGGTGAGAAAGCCCGTGCCGCAACCTATTTCGAGTATCCGTGGCCGCCTGGGTAAGGATGCCGCCGCTATCCTGTCGGCCAGCTGGACGGCCACCTGCCGCTGTATGAGCGCATGCTCGGCGTATGCCGGAGCGGCGCGACTAAAGCGCCTGCTTATGTGCTGCTTACGCATTGTTCTGCCGCAACTGCCCTGGCGTAACACTTTGCAAGTCATTGATGAAGTTTTGAATGTGTTCAATACACCATTCGGCATGCGTCACCGGCAACAAGTGCCCTCCACCCTCGCACCATTGCAAGCTACGGTTCACCGAAGGGATAAAACAAGCTTCAGTCAGGGCGGGGGTCGCGATGGGATCGGCATCACCCGCCAGCGCCAGTACCGGAATATTCAAATCGGCATACGCGCTGCGCGCATCGCCATCGCGCAGCAGATTCAGATCCTCCAGCAATGCATTGCCGTCAAGCATCGTTGGCCGTTCGGGCCAAACGCCTGCGCCACAACGCTGGCGAAAATCACCCACTACAGCAGCGGTATCGGCCTCTATACGAGATGCCATTCGGGCCAACAAACGCTGGGCTAGCCCCTGTGGAAAATCCGGTGCAGCCGAAAATCGCGTAAAACCGTTGATCAGCACCAAACCCTGGCAAGCGGGCGCCAAACCCAATAGAGACTTCATGGCCCCAAGAGAATGACCAACCGCGATGTATGGCTCTTCAGGCAAAGGCCTCTTAGGCACACCGAAATACCCTGCATCGAAGGACTGGGTCGGCCATGGCGCCAAATCATTGAGCGTCTGCCACAACGACGCGTCGAAAGCCCAGCCGTGCTCCAATAATAAAGAAAGCGGCGCCTGCTTCATACGACGGCCTCCGGCCTTGCTTGTAGCAGAGAAAAAGCGTCGATTAACAAGTCGATATCCTCTTCGCTATGCGCGGCGCTCAAAGCAAGGCGAATACGGCTGGTGCCCGCCGCTACCGTCGGCGGCCTGATCGCCACGGCCAGTACGCCCGCTCGCTCCAGAGCGGCGCTCACGCCCAGTGCCTGCCCCGCATCGCCCACCATGGCTGGCACGATCTGCGTAGACGATGCCCCGGTATCGAAGCCCATATTTTGCAAAGCGGTCCGCAGGCGGGATGCGTGGCCTGCCAGCCGCTGGCGTTCGGCATCCATGGCGGGCACCAGATCCAGCGCGGCATCAATGGCGCCCAGCACTGGAGGCGGCAGGGCCGTCGTGTAGATAAACCCGGAACAGGTATTGATGAGGTAATCGCACAGTTTTTGCGAGCCGGCCACATATGCGCCGAAGCCACCCAAAGCTTTGCTGAACGTGCCCATGGCGAGATCCACCCCGCCCGGCGCCAGTCCGGCCAGCCCCATGCCGCGCGGCCCCAATACGCCCGTGGCATGCGCTTCGTCCAGATATACGAATGCGCCATAGCGCTCGGCCAGGCCGGCCAAGGCGCTCACATCGCACCGATCGCCATCCATGCTGAACACACTTTCGGTTACGATGAAACGCAGGCCAGGCAGCCCGGCGCGCGCCTTCAACAAGGATTCGAGATGATCCAGATCGTTGTGGCGAAAACGGATCTGGCGCACACCCGCAGCCTGGCAACCGTGGTGCAAACTGGCGTGATTCAGCTTATCGGTAAAGACAAGCGCTTCACTCCGGTTCGCCCCCAGACGCAGCAAGGCCGGCAACACCGCAGCATTGGCTTGCCAACCTGATGCGAACAGTAAAGCCGCCTCGGTACCTTTCAAACGGGACAACTTACTTTCTATCGCTTCATGCTGTTCAAGATTGCCGCATACAAGGCGCGAGGCTTGCGCACTGCTTCCATACAGTGCAGCCCACTGCTGTGCTCGTTCAAGCAGCAAGGGATGGCGCGCCAAGCCAAGATAGTCATTGCTGGAAAAATTAACGACCTCACGGTCATTCCAGACGATGCGGCCCGGCGCTGCCCCGCCCGCGGTACGCAGGCGTCGCCGCACTTGCTTGTGTTCGGCAAGAGCCAGGCTTTCTTCAAAGAGGCCATCCAACTTGGACATGAAACTCCGTAGCAATGCATAAACGGCACCGGCACCGTAGAATGCGGCCCCATTGTATTAGAACGCTCCACAGCACCTCAACGAACTCAGGTAGACGCGCATGAACACTTCGGCCGACTGGATGACACAGGGCGAACAGCACATCTGGCTTCCTTACGCGCAGATGAAAACCGCGGCGCCGGCCTTGCCCGTCGTTCGCACTCAGGGCAGCCGCCTGGAGTTGGCTGACGGGCGCATTCTGGTGGATGGAGTCGCTTCCTGGTGGACGGCTTGCCACGGCTACAACCATCCGGCCATCGCGCATGCGATCCGAACTCAGTTGGATGCGATGCCGCATGTCATGTTCGGCGGGTTGACGCACGAACCCGCGCTAAAGCTGGCTCAGCGCCTGTGCAAGCTGCTCGGTCCAGGACTGGACCGGGTGTTTTATACCGACTCGGGTTCGGTCGCAGTCGAAGTTGCGATGAAAATGGCCGTGCAATACTGGCTGAATCAGGGCGAACGCACCCGCACGCGCTTTCTGTCCTTTCGCGGCGGCTACCATGGCGACACCTTCGGCACAATGGCGGTCTGCGACCCCGATGAAGGCATGCACACCTTGTTTCGCGGCTTGTTGACATCCCAGCTTATTGCCGACCTTCCTCGGGATGAGGCGTCGACGGCGGCCCTGGAAACCTTGCTGACCGCTCATGCCCATGAATTGGCGGGTATTGTTGTCGAACCCTTGGTACAGGGTGCCGGGGGCATGTTGATGCATGCCCCTTCAGTGCTGCACACATTGCGCGAACTTGCGGATCGATATGGCATCTTGCTGATCTACGACGAAATATTCACCGGCTTCGGCCGCACGGGCACCCTATTCGCTTTCGAGCAAGCGCAAGCCCGACCTGACATCATTACTCTGTCCAAAGCCCTGACCGGCGGCACGCTACCCTTGGCCGCCACCGTTGCAAGCCAGCGCGTATTCGACGCGTTCTGGTCAGACGATCCGGCTCATGCCTTGATGCATGGGCCGACCTTCATGGGAAATGCGCTCGCTTGCGCGGCGGCCAACGCCTCACTCGATCTGTTCGAGTCACAACCGCGCCTTGCCCAAGTGGCGGCACTATCCATTGCCATGAGCAAAGGTCTGGAAACTTGCCTGGACCTGCCTAGCGTAAAAGATGTGCGAGTCTGCGGCGCAATCGCCGCCGTGGAGCTCCATCAACGGCCCGACCACGAGGCCTTGCGTCGCCAACTGGTAGAGGCAGGCGTCTGGGTCAGGCCATTCGGCAACATCCTGTACCTGACCCCGGCCTTCACTATTTCCGAAGAAGAGTTGGCACTGCTGATTTCATCCATCGTATCGGTACTTACACCACTCGGTAATACAGCAAAACTGTAAGAAATGCCGGGATGCGCCCATACTAGGCTCGTAGCGATCCCGCGAACCTGGTGCGCAAACCGATGAATACCAACAATAGTAGCCAACCGGTCTCTTTCGGCGCCTCTGTACGCAAACTCGTAGGCGCCAGCATTGCCCTGACCGGGCTTTGCCTGATTGGGTGGCAAGTGTGGTCCATGCTGATCGCCGCCGACAATCGAGTATTGAATGCTTTCCTGGGCGGGTCCATGGCTGCGGGTGCAACCGCCCTGGGTGCCATGCCCGTTTTATTTTCGCAGCGCCTCTCGGATCGGGTCCAAGACAGCCTGATGGGATTCGGCGCGGGAGTAATGCTGGCCGCCAGCGCATTCTCCCTGGTGGTTCCGGGAATCAGAGCAGCTCGGGACCAAGGTTTCAGTCCCTGGACGGCGGGTTTGACTGTCGGCGCCGCCATCTTGCTCGGCGCTGCTCTATTACTGTGGATGGAACGCTGGCTTCCTCATGAACACTTCATCAAAGGAGTTGAGGATCGCCGCTCGGCGCAAACGGCGCGCGCCATCCGGCGCACCTGGATGTTTGTTTTCGCGATCACTTTGCACAACCTTCCTGAAGGGCTGGCAATAGGCGTGGCCTTCGGCAGCACGGATCCGGTGCGGGCATCTGCCCTGGCCACCGGAATTTCCATCCAGGATTTACCTGAAGGACTGGTGGTTGCCGTCGCCCTGATGGGCATCGGTTATAGCCGATGGAGGGCGGTGGGCCTGGCGATTGCGACCGGCTTGGTAGAACCGATAGGCGCGGTGATAGGCGCAGCGGTCATTGCTTACTCGGCAGCCCTGCTACCTTGGGGCCTCGGGTTTGCCGCAGGCGCCATGCTATTTGTCATCAGCCACGAAATCATTCCGGAATCGCATCGAAAAGGGCACGAAGTATTTGCCACTTGCGGACTGATGATCGGTTTCGTCATCATGATGCTACTGGACACCGCTCTAGGCTGAAGCGGGCAAAGCGGATGCCGCCTATGCCGCTTACTCGTTGTCGTCTTCCAGGCCCAGATCCTGGATCTTGCGCGTGATGGTGTTGCGCCCTATCCCCAGTTTAAGCGCAGCCTCGATGCGACGACCACGCGTGGAACGCAAGGCGGTTGTGATCAGCAGGCTCTCGAATTGCCGCGTCAAAGCCTGCATGATGTCCGATTCGCCCTTCAGCAAACGTTGTTCGACATCAGCTTGCAAACCGTCAAGCCAGCCATGTAGTTGAGCATCTTGCCCGCCATGGCTGTTTACATCGGCCGATACCGCATGGACTCCAGCCTGCCCGGACGCCACGGGCTCATCAAAGGAAATCTGCGCGCCTCCCCCCTCTGCGGCGCGCAAGCGCTTGCCTTCCCCGGCGCTTCTTTCTACCAATTCTGCCGGCAAATCCTGCACGTCCACCGTCTGCGCCGGTGCCATTACCGTCAGCCAGTGACAGACGTTCTCAAGTTGACGCACATTGCCCGGAAAGGGAAAACGCGACAATGCCGCCAAGGCCGCGGGGGTGAAACGCTTGGCTTCCACACCCAAGTCGTGAGCACTGCGCGCCAGAAAGTGACGCGCCAGCAAACCTATGTCTTCCGCCCTTTCGCGCAGCGGCGGCAAGCGCAAGCGGATGACATTCAACCTATGGAAAAGGTCTTCGCGGAACAAGCCTTGCTTGACGCGTTCTTCCAACGGTTGATGGGTTGCGGCAATAACCCTCACGTTGGCGTGTACCGGACTGTGGCCACCTACGCGATAGAAACTACCATCCGATAGAACTCGCAGCAAACGCGTCTGCAGCTCGGCCGGCATATCCCCTATTTCATCCAGGAACAAGGTGCCGCCGTCGGCTTGCTCAAAACGCCCTCGGCGCATACTTTGCGCGCCGGTAAAGGCGCCACGTTCGTGTCCGAATAACTCGGACTCGAGCAGATCGCGCGGGATGGCTGCGGTATTGATGGCCACAAACGGCCCCGAGGCGCGGGCGCTATGCCGGTGCAACGCCCTCGCCACCAGCTCCTTGCCGCTGCCCGACTCCCCCGTGATCATCACCGTCACTTGCGACTGCGACAGGCGGCCGATTGCGCGGAACACTTCCTGCATAGCCGGCGCCTGACCAAGAATTTCAGGTGTGCCCAGCAATGCCTCGTCGGCTGAGGCCTCTTCGCGCAAGCTTTCTTCGACCGCCCTGCGTATCAGGTCAGTAGCGACATCCACGTCGAAAGGCTTGGGCAGATATTCGAAGGCTCCCCCCTGGAAGGCCGACACAGCGCTCTCCAGGTCGGAATAGGCGGTCATCACGATCACCGGTAAAGCCGGAAACCGGCGCTTGACCGCCTGCAGCAACTCGATGCCGCTCGCGCCCGGCATCCGTATATCGGTTACCAGCACCTGCGGTACATCGTCGTTCAAGGCGTCCAGCGCTTCGCGAGCCGTGCCAAAGCTGCGGCAAGGAAGATCTTCGCGCGCCAAGGCTTTTTCAAGGACCCAGCGGATCGAACGATCATCATCTACGATCCAGATTGGTTTCATCGCATGTTTCCACGAAACGCCGTCAAGGAATATTCCATCTGACTCTCAAGAGGTTTCAAGGCAGCGGCAACAGCAAGCGGAAATCGGTCAGGCCCGGTCTGCTGTCACACTCGATCATGCCTTCATGCTGTTGCACGAAGGTCTGTGCCAAAGTCAACCCAAGGCCGCTGCCCCCATCTCTGCCAGAGACCAGCGGATGAAAAATCCGATCCAGAAGTTCAGGCGGAACACCTGGACCGTTATCCAGCACATGCAATTCCAATGCCAGCTTGAATCGCCGCTTGGCCAGGGTGACTTGGCGCGCAACACGGGTACGCAAAATGATTTGCGCATCTCCCGCAACAATGCGTTCGGCCAAGACCTCTGCGGCGTTGCGCACCACGTTGAGCACAGCCTGGATCAACTGTGCCTTGTCGCCACGAAACTCCGGGATGGCTGCATCGTAATCACGCACTATCTTCAGGCCTGCGGGATATTCCGCCAGCACCAACGCCCTGACCCGTTCACACACTTCATGGATATTGACGTCGCCCACGATGCGCGGGGCCCGGTGCGGCACCAATAGACGATCAACCAGGGTTTGCAAGCGATCGGCCTCCTGGATGATGACTTGCGTGTATTCGGTCAATGCCACATCAGCCAGTTCGGCTTCCAGCAGTTGCGCCGCGCCCCGCAATCCCCCAAGCGGATTTTTAACCTCATGCGCCAAATTGCGCAGCAATTCGCGGTTGGCCTCGGCCTGTTCCAGCAAACGTTCTTCGCGATCGACTTTCAATTGCTGATCTATTTCGCGCAGCTCGATCAGGGCTGGCCAAACCTGGCCATATAGGGCCACGATGGTTGCAGACACCTGGGTGGGCTCACGCCCCATGCGGTCGATGACCAGCATTTGGCGCTTGTCCGCAAACTGTTGGGATTTTGCTTCGTCCAGAGATCGCCCCAATTCATGGCTATCGCGAAACAGATCACCAACCCTCATCCCGTAAAGCTGACGTACTGAAATCTCGAACAGATCCTCGGCAGGCGCATTGGCATACCGAATGATGCCCTCTTCGTCCAGTACCAGGACGGAGCTGGCCAAGAGCTCAAACGCGGCAAACTCATGGACCGCGTGGCTAACCATTTCTGATTTCGGAACAAGCTTCATAGCAATAAAAACGGGGCGATCGCGCGCCCCGTTTCTCCTTCATGACAACTACCGCGCCTTATCAGCTGGCGTAGTACATGTCGAATTCAACCGGGTGGGTCGTCACGCGAAAGCGCGTCACTTCGTCCATCTTGACCCCGATGTAGGCATCAAGCATAGAGTTGCTGAACACACCGCCACGGGTCAGGAACTCGCGGTCCTGGTCAAGGGCCTCAAGCGCTTGCTCAAGCGAGGAGCATACGGTCGGGATCTTCGCGTCTTCTTCGGGCGGCAGATCGTACAGATTCTTGTCCGAAGGATCTCCGGGGTGAATCTTGTTCATTACGCCGTCCAGGCCCGCCATCATCAGGGCAGAAAAAGCCAGATATGGATTGGCCAGGGGATCCGGGAAGCGCGTTTCAACACGACGGCCCTTGGGGTTGGCCACGTAAGGAATCCGGATGGAAGCCGAACGGTTGCGTGCCGAGTAAGCCAATTTGACCGGCGCCTCGAAGTGCGGAACCAGACGCTTGTACGAGTTGGTGCCCGGGTTGGTGATGGCATTCAAGGCACGTGCGTGCTTGATGATGCCGCCGATGTAGTACAAGGCGAACTCAGACAGGCCGGCGTAGCCGTTGCCTGCGAACAGGTTCTGGCCGTCTTTCCAGATGGACTGGTGCACGTGCATGCCGGAACCGTTGTCACCCACGATGGGCTTGGGCATGAAGGTGGCGGTTTTGCCATAGGCTGCGGCCACGTTCCAGATCGTGTACTTCATGATCTGGTTCCAATCGGCACGCTGGACCAGGGTACTGAACTTAGTCCCGATTTCGAGCTGGCCAGCACCGGCGACTTCGTGGTGATGAACTTCAACCGGCACGCCTTGCTGCTCTAGCAACAGGCACATTTCAGAACGCAGGTCCTGGAAGGAATCCACGGGCGGAACCGGGAAATAACCCCCTTTGACTGCCGGGCGATGGCCTAGATTGCCGCCCTCGAAATCAACGCCGGTAGACCACGAGGCCTCTTCCGACTTGATTTTGACGAAGCAGCCCGACATATCGACGTTCCAGGTCACGCCGTCGAACACGAAGAATTCAGGCTCGGGACCGAAGAAAGCGGTATCGCCCAGGCCTGAAGACTTCAAATAGGCTTCGGCGCGCTTGGCCAGGGAACGGGGATCGCGATCATAGCCCTTCATGTCCGAAGGCTCGATCACATCGCAAGTAACGATCAGAGTGCTTTCTTCACGGAAGGGATCCATACGGGCAGTCGAAGGCTCCGGGATCAACAGCATGTCAGAAGCCTCGATACCTTTCCAACCGGCAATCGACGACCCGTCGAACGCGTGCCCAGTTTCGAACCGGTCTTCGTCAACGGTATGGGCCGGTACAGTCACGTGCTGTTCCTTGCCGTGGGTATCGGTAAAGCGGTAATCAACGAACTTGACCTCGTTGTCCGCAATCAATTTGAGGACATCTTTGGGCGTTGCCATTAGGGCTCCTGATAATCTCGGTAAGCTCGCCCCGGGAATTTTTCACAGGGTTCAAGCGTTCTTTCATGCACACAGCCCGACCGGCAAGATCGATGCTGAACGGTTGCCAGAGTCATAAAGCATTTTTCATGCCAAGCTTAAAAAACCTGGGGTTTTTCCAGCTTATATGAGGCGGCGCCGAATTTTCTCACATTGGCGCAAAGCCCGCGCGCAAGCGCGGCGCACCATGCTGAGCCAATATAGCTGCCGTTAACGCACCATAATAGTGCAATTACAAAATAACAGATAAAACGCACCAACTCGGTGCCTTTTCCCTACAAAATGCCGGCGCCATAAACAGCAACCCCGGGGGTTATAGGAAGAGCTCTTGAAGATCGTTAAGAAAACGCGCGCCTATGGGCGTGGCTCGCAAACGAGTCGGATCAGGATCCAACAAGCCGCGCTCACAGGCTTGGTCAAGGCGTTTCGCGATCACATGCAAATCCAGTCCGGTGCGTTCTGCAAACGAAGACGCGGGCACCCCCTCTCGCAAACGCAGGGCATTCAGCATGAACTCGAAGGGCAGCTCATCTGGCGAGACGATCCGCGACTCGGCCACATGCGCTTCTGGAGTCGAAGACAAAGCCAGGTTCATCCACGAGTCGGGGTTACGCACTTTGGCTTGGCGCAGAATTTTGTCGTGAAAGGACAGCTTGCCATGCGCGCCCGGGCCGATACCCAGATAATCGCCGAACTCCCAATAATTAAGATTGTGCCGGCTACGTGCTCCCGGACGTGCATAGGCCGATATCTCGTAATGCTCATATCCGGCGTGCGCAAGACGCTCTTCTATCCGATCCTGCATTTCATAGGCGGTATCGTCATCGGGCAATGACGGCGGATACTTGGCAAACACCGTATTGGGCTCCATCGTCAGGTGATAGATGGACAAGTGTTCGGTCCCGAAAGCCAAGCCGCTATCCACATCGTGCAAACAGGACTCCAGGGTCTGCCCAGGCAGGGCGAACATCAGGTCCAGGTTGACACGCTCTACGTGACGCTGTGCGATCTCAATCGCGGCGCGCGCGGCCTTACCATCGTGAATGCGGCCTAAAGCGCGCAAGCTTTGGTCGTCAAAACTTTGTATGCCCAAAGAAATACGATTGATGCCGCTTGCCGCGTAATCGGCGAAACGGCTTGCCTCGACGGTGCCGGGATTGGCCTCCATCGTAATTTCCGCATCAGGCAACAAGGGCAGATGCGAACGCAACAAAGCAAGCAAAGCGTCCATGCTGGCTGCGGACAGCATGCTGGGGGTTCCACCACCGATGAACACTGAGATCACTTTGCGGCCCCACACCAAGGGCAGGCTTTGCTCAAGATCGGCGGCCAAGGCGGCCAGATAGCGGGCTTCCGGCAACACTTCAGGCGCAGCGTGTGAATTGAAATCGCAATATGGGCATTTGCGCACGCACCACGGCACATGTACATACACCGATAGTGGCGGCAAGCTGGTCAATAAGGTGCTGCCTGGCTGGGCAAATGGCATCGCCAGTTTGGATACGGCTTTGACCTGCTCCACAGGCAGGATGGGAATGGACTTGGCCATCAGAATGTATCGAGTTTGCTCATCAGAACAGCCAATGCCTGAGCCCGATGGCTATGCTGGTTTTTCTCTTCCGCGCTTAGCTCGGCCGCTGTTTTGCCTAGACGGGGTAGAAGAAAATGGGGATCGTAGCCAAAGCCCCCCGCACCACGGGGCGCATCGATGATCTCCCCCCACCACAGCCCCTCGCCTATCAATGGTTGGGGATCATCGGCGGAACGCACCAAAACCAGCGCGGCGTAGTAATAAGCACGGCGGTCGCTCATATCGCGCAGCCGCTCCACCACCAAGCGGTTATTGGCCGCATCAGACTTCTCGCCGCCGTTCATTGCGGCAAAGCGTGCCGAAACCACTCCCGGCGCACCACCCAAGGCCGTCACACACACCCCTGAATCATCCGCCAGCGCGGGCAGACCGGTCAGTTGGCTGGCGTGGCGCGCCTTGGCCAGCGCATTCTCGATAAAGGTCACATGGGGCTCTTCAGCCTCGGGTACGCCCAGGCTTCCTTGCGTGACCAGGTCGAACCCGCGCGGCGCCAGCAGCGTGGAAAATTCGCGCAACTTGCCTGCGTTGTTCGAGGCCAGAACTAGTTTTCTCATATTGGATACCAACAGAAATACGATGCAAAGGATCTCAGGCGGGCAGCCTGTCAGTCCTCATACATGGGTAAAGGCGCTGCCAACGCGGCACGCTGCAGTCGAACCAACTCGGCAATACCGTTCTCGGCCAAGCCCAGCAAGGCGTCCATTTCTTTACGTGAAAACGGCACACCTTCAGCCGTTCCCTGTACTTCTACATAGCTTGCGCTGCCGGTCATCACTACGTTCATATCTGTTTCACAACTGGAATCCTCGGCGTAGTCCAGGTCCAGCACCGGCAGTCCTTTGTATATGCCCACCGACACTGCGGCCACGTGGTCAATAATCGGTGATACCGTCAATTCACCCCGCGCCAGCAGCAAGTTCACCGCATCTTGCGCCGCGACGAATGCACCGGTAATGCTGGCCGTTCGCGTGCCGCCATCGGCCTGGATCACATCGCAATCCAGGTGCAAAGTCCGCTCACCCAATTTGCTCAAATCGAATACGGCACGCAAGCTGCGGCCTATCAGGCGTTGGATTTCCTGCGTACGGCCGCTCTGCTTGCCCTTGGCCGCTTCCCGGCTGCCGCGGGTATGCGTGGCCCGCGGAAGCATGCCGTACTCGGCGGTTACCCAGCCTTCACCCTTTCCTTTCAAAAAAGGCGGCACCCTATCCTCGATGCTGGCGGTGCAAATGACTTGCGTGTTGCCAAACGAAACCAATACCGAGCCTTCGGCGTAGCGGGTAAAACCCCGTTGCAGCCCCACAGCACGCAGAGAATCGGGGGTACGGCCGGATGGACGCAACAGGGAAGCGGAAAGGCTCATTGATAACTCCGAAGGAAATGGCTGAAGCGGCTGCGGAGCAGCGCACATTCACGTGCAGGCGGGTAACGCGGCAGACTTTGCCCGCGAAATATAACGACATTGTACGGGTAGCCGCCGGCGGCCCCGCCACTTGGGCTCGGCGCAAAACAGTCCGCGGCCTTATCATGGCGGACAGAGCCGATCACAACCCGCCCGTCCCTATTCCGCGCGTGACCAGATCGGCCTATTGATCTCATCCCAAACCAATAGGTTCCCGCCATGATCCACAGCATGACAGCGTTCGGCGCCGCCCGCACCGACACCGACCAAGGCTCCGTTTCAGTTGAGCTGCGCAGCGTCAATAGCCGTTTCCTTGATCTGCATTTCCGCATCCCCGACGAGTTGCGTTATGCGGAAGCTCCCTTGCGCGAACTACTGACCCAATCCATCGCGCGCGGAAAAATCGAAATTCGCGCCAATATCCATCGCCGCGTGCGCACCGACCCCGACGCGATCAATCTCAACGCCCTGGAACAAGCCGCCACCCTGTTCCAGAAGGTCAAGGCGGTCTTTCCAGAAACCGCCGCGCCGCGCCTGTCTGAATTGCTGGCTTGGCCGGGGGTACAAGGTGCGGACGAGTCGGAAGATACGTGGCGTGAAGCCGTCATGACTTGCGCCGGGGAAGCCATGGCGCAAATGCAAGAGGCTCGCGCGCGTGAAGGAGCGCGTCTGGCAACCATGATCGCCGATCGTGCCGAAGCGGTGCAAACCATCGTCCGGGAAGTGGAACAGCGCATGCCGCGACTGGTTCAGGAATATCGTGAACGGCTTGCGCGCAAACTGCGCGACACCGTGGAAGCCGCATTTCCCGGCGGCTTTCAGAACATCACTGGCCAGGAGCTTTCCGAGCGCTTGTCGCACGAGGCGACCCTGTTCGGCCTGCGCATCGACGTAGCGGAAGAGTTGTCACGTCTGCAATCGCACTTGACTGAACTCAAGCAGATGATAGGCCAGGGTAAAGGCAAACATCAGACCAGGGGCAGCGCGGGCAAACGCCTGGACTTCCTGTTTCAGGAAATGAATCGCGAAGCCAATACGCTGGGGTCCAAAGC
>JBEBXA010000049.1:0-28921 GCA_040391825.1 Pigmentiphaga sp. | reverse complement strand
TCTTTTAGGACTGTCCGTAACGTCCACCGAAATCGGCTTCAAGATAGACAGTTCCGGCTTGATTGCTTGATGAACCAAGCCGAAAGCTCCGTACCGTCGGCTTACTGAATCTCTATCTTCGCGGCGCGCACCACCCCGCTCCACTGCTCAATCTCTGATCGGATTATCTTGGAAA
This sequence comes from Pigmentiphaga sp., assembly GCA_040391825.1. GTDB lineage: Bacteria > Pseudomonadota > Gammaproteobacteria > Burkholderiales > Burkholderiaceae_B > Pigmentiphaga. Next base: position 28,746 of record JBEBXA010000049.1, on the reverse strand, counting down.
GCCCATCCGGACCAACAGCCTGGGGCGTCAGATAAAGGGTGTCGAATTTCGCAACGGTAGCTGGTTCCGCAACGAAGTCCTTCACCGCATCGGTCAATTTGGCGATGATGCTATCCGGCGTTTTTGCGGGCGCCAGAACCCCGAACCAAGGCTCGGCAAGAAGCTCTGGCAGCCCGGCCTCTTTGGTAGTGGGTACGTTGGGAAATTTGGCAAGTCGCTGCGTGGAAGCTACCGCCAGCATTTTCACCTTGCCCTCTTTCACATAAGGGGCGGCATTACCCAGCACCGTCACGAACATAGGAACCTGTCCGGCCAGAACATCCACCATGGCGGGAGCGCAGCCGCGATAGGGGATGTGGGTAATGTTGGTACCGGCGCTGATGTTCAAGAGTTCACCTGCCAGGTGCAGAATCGTGCCGCTGCCACACGACCCGAAGGCAAGCCTGGAATCCTTTGCCTTGGCAAGAGCGATGAGGCCGGCCAGATCATTCACGGGAACATCCTTGCCCACACCCAAAACAACGGGGCCCCGCGCTATCGTGGCTACGGGCTTGAAACCCTTGATGGCATCGTACTCAAGCTTCATCCCAAAGCTTGACTGCATCGATAGCTGATCATTGGTGACCAAAAAGGTATAGCCGTCCGGATCTGCCTGTTGAACGAACTTCGCGGCCACGCCACCGCCGGCCCCACCTTTGTTCTCAACGACAAACGTCTTCCCGAACTTATCGGACAAACGCTGCGCAAGCAACCTGGCCAGTAGATCGGTCGTTCCGCCGGGGGCAGCTGCTGCAACCAACCTTACCGGCTTCGTTGGCCAGTCGTCCATGGCGTAGCTAGTCGACGCCATCAAGCATCCCAACACAAGCGTTACCGCCGATTTGAAATTGTGCACAGAACTGTCTCCTCGTTTTTATTGACTGCGAATACCACTTACATTTCTTTTAGGGCTGGCATCACTTCACGAGCAAAAAGCTCTTGGTTCTTCTTGGCCAATTCATTGGAAAGCGTGCCGAATTGAAGCATGGCGACAAAGTTGCCCACGTTGGTCTCATTATGTACTGAACGTATTTTTTCCAATACAGTTTTAGGCGAACCCACCAGGGCGGTCCCCAACTCTATAAGGCGTTCTATAGATTGCCTGCCTGTACCCTTGCCGAACCCAGCGCGGCCGATAGAGCGCTTGGCTTCCATGATTTTCTTCATCGATGCTGCGGAACTATACCCAGGCGGCAACAACATCTCGGCAGTAAGATTGAGATAGTCGTTGAACAAGGCTTCCATCCCTGCCCGGGCTTCGGCAACCGCTTGTTCGTCTGTTTCGGCAACGTAAACCGGCGCGGCCCACCCCAGTTGGCTCGGGGTGACCTCGTAGCCGAAGTCGCTTGCCTGTTTGGTATAGGCCAGCAGATTCTTGATAACCGTATCGCGCGCCGAAAAGGTCACCAGAAAGGGGTACTTTCTGGCTGGGTCCGCAGCCCATTCAATGGTTTCCAAAGACCCTTGCGATGGAACCCAGATTGGCGGATGGGGGTTCTGGTATGAACGTGGCCAGGGATTCACGTACTTCAATTGGTAATACTCGCCAGACCAACTGAAGGGGCCAGGCTGGGTCCACGCTCGAATGATCAGGTCATGTGCCTCATGAAAACGGCCATGCGATTCCGTCGGGTTGACGAGTGAGGAATGATATTCAGCGCCTATGCCGCGCACGAAGCCAGCAATGATGCGGCCACGCGACATGCAGTCCAGCATAGAGAACTCTTCTGCAATGCTGATGGGGTTGCTTACCAACGGAAGCGCCCGCCCCAGTATGGCGATCTTGATTTTCTTCGTGCGTTGAATCAAGGCGCTCGCTATAAGGTTGGGCGCGGGCATCATCCCATAAGCGGTTTGATGGTGTTCATTCACGCATACGCCGTCGAAGCCGAGCTCTTCGGACTGCGCCAGCAGATCGATGTAGCTTTCGTATTCAAATGCGCCCTTTTCTGGATCGAAGAAGGTATTGGGCAGCGTTACCCACACTGAGCGGTAGTCTTTGGATGCGGCAATATCCAGCGGGCGGTACGGCATCAAAGAGAAGTTAAGAATTTTCATTGCCCAACACCATCGACAAAATTGGAGACGAGTTCTGCGGTTTCATCGGCGCGCTCTACGAGCGGCATATGCCCGCAATTCCGAATAAGCTGGAACTGCCTGAAGTCCACATGCTTTTGCCATTCAGCAGCCAGAGCGCTGGGCAAAAGCTGGTCCTGCTCTCCCCAAAGCAATTGAGCCGGTACAGAAACCCGATGCAGCCAATGCTTCAGGCCGGGGTTGTGCAGCCGCGGGTTCCAGGCCAGGCGCGCGAAAGCCACCTTGTTCTTTACCGCGATATCCGCATCCTGGCTCGCCGCGCTGGCCCGCGCCAACTCGATAAACTCTTCGTTGTGGAAGGAATGGGCAAGAAGCTCTTCGTCGTTCCAGATGAACACGTCGCCGCTCTCGGCATCGGGCGATGCTAGCCCTGCTGGCGCAATCAAAGACAAACTCTGCACGCGCGAACAATTGCGTGTCGCAAGTTCTGCCGCGATCCAGCCGCCCAGAGAATGTCCAATCAAGTGGAACTTCTCTCCCTCTGCAGCCAATTGATCGAAGAAATCCAGGTAGAACATCGCCACGTCGCCTACCGTGCGGATACGGGAGGGGTTATCGGACAAACCGAAACCGGGGTGATCCGGCACAATCAGTTCGTAGCGTTCGGACCACATCCGAAAGGCAGGCCCCCACGTGCGCACTCCTCCTGCCCCATGAAGAAAAACCAGCTTCTTCCCTTTGCCTGCGCGTCGTACATGCAGGTTCACGTCCCTGACCTTGATTGTTGAGCCTTGTTCCATTGCCTTTACCGGTTGTCGTTATACGAGGGCATCCGTGCTGCAAGCTTCCCGTGATGTGATCGCCTGCCGCGCCACCTGCTGGCCGACCGTCGTCAATTGCTGAATAACGGTGTTGTCCAGGCACATGCCATTGGGATCAAAAACTTTCTGGCTGGTATTGATCACCGCCCCGAAGGGTGTGGGCCAGCCTCTAAGCGCATGCACAATCGATCGCAAATTCGCTAGCGCCGATGCCGCGCCCTGCCACCCTCCGCCGCAACTGATCAAACCCACCGGCAGCCCGTCAAGATAGGGCCGCGATGACACCCGCAAATCTTCGACATAGTCCAATGCGTTCTTGACCAGGCCGGAGATGCCCCCATGGTAGGAAGGACTGGCGACGATCACGCCGTCCGCATCGCGCAGGGCCTGAATGAGTTTCTGCGCCGATGCGCTTCTGGCGGGGTCGTTCGGCGAATAAAGGGGAAGATTCAAATCTTCGCCGCTCAATTGCAGCACCTCGGCGCCGTGTTGCTTCGCGGCAGCCAGCGCAAGGCTCAACGCGCACTCGGACGAGGACAACGCGCGAAGCGTGCCGCCTATACCCACTATCAAGGGTCTTGATTCCATCATGTCTCCATCACCCAATCGTGCACCCAAGCAAACACAAGGTGAATTGGGTGTGGATGGAAGCGTAAAGGCGAGGCCTTACGGTGACAATGACACTAGATCAATAAGCGTTATCAATGTGATCGATAACGCAGCGCGGACCGAGCTTCGCCGCCCGGCTCAATCATCGGTGAACAAGCCCGCAATCGTCTTGCGCAGCCACCGGCATGCGGGGTCATCGTTAGAGCGCTCGTGCCAATGCTGCTTGATGGTGTAGCTGGGCGACGCAAACGGAAGCTCCACCCGCTTTACACCGCCCTCTCCTCGATTAAAAGCTGCGGCCATGCTGACCGGCACGATGGAAATCAGATCACTGCTGCTGACGATGAAGGGAACCGCCATGTAATGCGGCGTGGTGATCAAAGGCTGTCGCGCAAGGCCGAGTTGCATCAGCGCGTTATCGATCACATCGAATCCCCGCCCTTCCGGTTTGACGATGACATGCCCTTCGCTACACAAAGCTTCGAAATCGATCCTATCCTTCACGCGTGGGTGATCGTGCCGGGCAATGCAGGTGTAGTGGTGCTCAAACAAACGCTGTTGATACACCCCTGCTGATTTCAGATTGGGGAAATAACCCACCAGCAAGTCGACTGCGCCCGCCATCAGGGCACTCTCTGCCTCTGTCCTGTCGATTTCCACCGTCTTGATGCGAATACCTGGCGCTTGAGCCGAAAACGCCTGGATCAGCTTAGGCAGGAAATTCAATTCGGCGACATCGCTCATCTGCAAAGTGAACGTTCGCGTGCTGCTTGCGGGCTCGAATCGCTCATGCCCTATCACGCGATTATCCAGGATCTGGAAAACATCGGCGATGGGCCCGGCCAATTGATTGGCCAATTGCGTGGCTTGCATGCCAGCGGCCGTCTTCGTGAATAAGGGGTCACCAAAATGACGCCTGAGCTTGGCCAGGTCGTAACTGACCATGGACTGGCTGCGCCCGAGCTTCTCGGCCGCCTTGCTGACGCTCTTGCATTCGAAAATCTGCTTGAACACAAGCAAAAGGTTCAAATCGATGTTTTCAGTATTGGATTTCATTGCGGCCCCAGCTCCTGGCTGCTAAGCATAGAGCGCATTTTGATGCCCTGCACATTGAAAAATGGCCGGCAACTTATGCCGGCCATTCCTAGTTTTGTCCGCTTTATGCTTACGGACAACAGAGCGAGACGTGTTTGAAGCAATGCTTAAAACGAGGTCGACATCTCATTCAACACCCTGTTCGGCGCAGCATGGCGAATCGATTCCTTAAGCGGATGCAGTACCCGATCCCCTTGCGCATCTTGAATGCGCGTCACCAGCCCCATGCGATTCATCAAATTAATGAAAGGCACCGGGTCCAGCTCTTCCACATTGGCCATCTGGCCGATGTCCCAAGCGCCATCGGCAATCAGCATGGCCGCGGCCACGACAGGAACCCCCGCCGTGTAGGAAATGGCTTGGCTGCCGACCTCCTCAAAGCATTCCTTATGATCACAAACGTTGTAAATCAAGACTTGTTTCGCCTGCCCATCTTTGCTGCCCTTAACGAGGTCACCAATGCACGTATTGCCCGTGTAATTGGGTGCCAGCGAAGCGGGGTCAGGCAAAACGGCCTTGACCAGCTTCAGCGGCACCACTTCCAGGCCTTCCGCCGTCATCACCGGCTTTTCAGACAGCAGGCCAAGGTTCTTCAAAACAGTGAACACGTTGATGTAGTGGTCGCTGAAACCCATCCAAAAACGGATATTGGGCACGCCCAGCGTCTGCGACATGGAATGCAACTCATCATGCCCGGTCAGATAGGTCGTACTCTTGCCCACAACCGGCATGCTCCAGTCTTTCCGATGCTCGAACATCGCATTGGGCTTCCACTGACTGTTTTCCCATGACCACACGGTCGAGGTGAATTCGCGGAAATTGATCTCGGGATCAAAATTGGTCGCAAAGTAGTGACCATGGCTGCCGCCATTGATGTCAATGATATCGATGGAATCAACGCTGTCGAAATAGGTATCCAAAGCGAAGCGCCCATAGGCATTCACCACGCCCGGATCAAACCCCACACCCAACACAGCCGTCACGCCAGCATCCTTGCAAGCCTGGCGTCGCTTCCATTCATAATTGCCATACCACGGGGGGGCTTCGCAGACCTTCGCGGGGTCTTCATGAATAGCGGTATCCAGGTAGGCTGCGCCCGTTTCTATGCAGGCAGCCAACACCGACATATTCAGAAAAGGGGACCCGACATTGATGACGATCTGACTACCGGTTTCTCTGATCAAGGACTTAGTTGCTTCGATATCGAGAGCATCCAAGGCATGCGCCTGTAGTCGACCCGGGCCTTGCATGCTGCCCTTCTCTTTGATCGAAGCAATAATGGTCTGGCATTTCTCCAGCGTGCGGGAGGCGACATGAATATCTCCCAGCAGAATATTATTCTGCGCGCACTTATGTGCTGCAACGTGAGCCACGCCCCCCGCGCCAACAATCAGGACATTGCGTTTCATCAGATCACCTCCTCCATTCACAAGCCTTCGGGAACGTCCGCTCAGGACAAGCTCCCGACGTAATCATCAAAGGAAAATTCGCGCACCACCTGTACGCTGCCATCAAGCTCCTTCAGAGCAATCGCCGGCATATGAATGCCGTTAAACCAATTCTTCTTGACCATGGTGTAGCCGCCGGCATCGCCGATAGATATGCGATCACCCACCTGCAAGGGGGCCTCGAAACGGGCCTCGCCAAAAATATCGCCGGCCAGGCAAGTCTTGCCGCAGATCAAATAAGGGTGCTCACCGGTATTGCTGCCTATCGGCGCGGTTTCCCGGTAGATCAGCAAATCCAGCATGTGCGCTTCGGTGGAACTATCCACCACAGCCAGGTGCTTGCCGTTAAACCCCGTATCCAAGACACTGACTTCAAGCGTAGTGCTGTGGCGTACAGCGGCCTCGCCGGGTTCCAGATAAACCTGCACGTTGTAGGTTTGCGCAAAGCGACGCAGTCGTTCGCAAAAGGCGTCCAGCGGATAATCTTGCGACGTAAAGCTGATACCACCACCCAGGCTGACCCACTTCAAGCGGTGCAGAATCCGCCCGTAGCGTTGTTCAACCTGGGTCAGCAAATCATCAAAGCGTGCGAACTCTTTGTTCTCGCAATTGTTGTGAATCATCACGCCATCCAGACGATCCACAATAGACAGGATGCGCTCTGGATCCCCTTCGCCCAGGCGGCTGAATGCCCGGGCCGGGTCCGCCAGATCGAAACTGGCGCTGCTGATACCGGGATTAAGGCGTAGACCCTTGGGCTTATCCTGCGCAAACGATTCGAAACGTTTGAACTGATTGATCGAGTTGAAAATGATCTTGTCGCAATTAGCCACGGCCTCTTCGATCTCGTGATCAGCAAAAGCCACGCTATAGGCATGCGTTTCGCCCCCAAACTTTTGATAGCCCAACTTGACTTCGTATAGGGATGACGACGTTGTCCCATCCATATGCTCTTTCATCAAGTCGAACACCGACCAAGCGGCAAAACACTTCAAGGCAAGCAAGACCTTCGCGCCCGAGTGTTCACGAACATGGTCAATGATCTGCAAGTTGCGCAGCAAAGCGGCTTTGTCGATCAAATAGTAGGGAGTTGGGATCATTTACGGCATCCGCCAAATACGGGCCTGGGCTGCTGTGAACAACCCAGTGCGAACAATGAACAAAAACCTAAGCACCCCGCCCGGCCACAGCAGGGCGTGGAGGTTTCAAAGCAGTAGATGAAGCTAGCGGATCAGACCGCTATCAAGCCGCTTCATGCGACAACGCGCCCGCGAGCGCCTTTACCTCGTGTGGCCTTTTCCTCGTCAAGCCGGTCAATCAGCGCCGGGGGACGATTCGGAAAGGTAGCCACAAGTTCCAACTTGCCGCCGACGCTTTCCACATAGTGGCGTAGGGTCGAGAGCAACATGTCGCCGCGTTTTTCCAGCCGAGAGATGGTGTCTTGACCAACCCCCAGCGCTTCGGCCAAGTCCACTTGGGTTTGATGTGAGGCCTTGCGTAAATCTTTCAGCGTCGCCCGTTCCATCGCACTTGGCTCGATCCGCTTCTTAGGCTTGGCGGGATGTGCGGCTATCGCATCATCGAGTTTCTTTGCCATGGGGAGCCTCCTCGGGTCGGGGTGACAGGGCATCAGCCTTGTTCGTTGCGTTGAACAAAATGTAGCTGATTCGGGCATGGATTATGGATTCAAAACCATATGCTGTCAAGACCATATTTCAAGGGAATAGCGGATAAGCTGTGTAAGGTTGCTGCACAGCGATAGATGGTTTGTCGCTACGAGCTGGACTACACAAGATTCCGGCAAGCTGGCTTGCCCAAAAGCATACTTTTTAAGCGAGGCTTCCAGGCAGCACTAGTCACGCCGCTACGGCTAGGTCTTAAAGGCTTACTGAATCCAATAGTTTGCCTGTGTGCCAGTCAAATCGAAGCAGTCGGCGCATCAGTAGATGCGATGCGCCACCGAGCTGGCTTATTTAAAAATAAGGCCCTGCTGCTGCAATACAAACCACGATCAGCCCTAGCGCCAGATTGAGGGCAATCAGCAGCCGAATTTGATTCAGCTTGCCCGCACCACCCTGCCAATCGCCTTGGGCGACTACCTGTTTAAGCCGGCGAAAAGGCGCGAAGTAAATATGCATGAATATCAACGCCATCACGATGCCCAGCGTCATCATCAGATGTATGTGCATACCGACCTTGGCCATTCCGCCGAGCACACCAAAAATCATCCAGAAACCGCTGGCGAACAGTACCAGTATCGCAAGCCATACCCAAGGAAAAAACCGACTGAACACCTGCGCCCAAAGCGCCTGCCGTGCCAAGGGCTCTAATAGAGCTCCGGCGGCGGGGCGTAATGCGGTATAGGCGAAAAACATTCCACCTACCCAAATGACGGCAGCAAGAAGATGCAAGGTAATAGCTAAAGACATGGAAATCTCCGCGAATCGATCAGTGTACTTTGGACTGACCTGGTTTCAGTGAAAACTTCCGCATTTTCAACGATTGTGAATTCAAATGTTCACCGCCATATGGCTCTCCGCGCGGCACTCGAAACTCACCAAAAATACACGGCGATCATGACCGCTGCAATCACAGCAGCGATCGACCACGCTATGGCCTTTCCCCGATCGCGCGCTCGTATATCAGCGCCGCCTTTCTTCGACTCGGTAGAACCATGGACGGCCGGCTGATCGACATGGGTCTGCGTTGATGCACCGGCAAGGCTCTCATCTGGATGCGCTGCCGCGATGATCTCGGTAAAACGCGAGAAAAACTCGGTAGCGATCTTGCGAGCAACGCCATCTATCAAGCGAGAGCCCACTTGTGCGATCTTCCCTCCGACATTGGCGCTCGCGCTGTAGGCGAGCCGTGTTCCCGCTCCCTCTTGGGCAAGCGCGACCTTGGCCGACCCTTTGGCGAAGCCGGCTGCACCGCCGGCGCCTTCAAAGGTCATCGAATAGGAAGTCGGGGCATGAACGTCCAAGAGCAGAAGCTTCCCGTTGAAGCGCGCTTTGACCGGCCCCACCGCCGCAGTCAAGACCACTTTGTATTCCTTATCCGCCACACTAACGATTTCTTCGCAGCCAGGAATGCATGCTTTCAACACCTGCGGATCATTCAGGGCATCCCATACTTTCTGTACTGGCTGCTGAATCAGTTCTTCACCGCTCAATTCCATCTCGGATTCCTTGTTGCACCCACATTACATGTCGATCATCTTCTTCAGCCAAACCGGAACAGGCCACGCGGATTGAGCTCGGCGATCTGGTGGATTTCTTCCGGGGTAAAACCTGCCGCTGACAAAGACGCCAGCGGATCGTGATCGGCGGGGGGGAAGGAGTCGTCCGTACCGATGACGATCCGATCGACCTTGACCAAATCGGCAAGATGCCTGAGTGCGACAGGGTCATGCACGATGCTGTCGTAGTACATACGTCTCAGGTATGTCGACGGCGCCGCCGTGGATACGATGCCGGTCGCCTCATGGTTGCTTCTTCCATGCATGCAATCGAAGCGCCCCAGCAGCGATGGGAAGGTCCCGCCGCCATGCGAAAGAATCAAGTTCAACGTAGGAAAGCGGTCAAGCACCCCGCTCCAGATGAGAGACCCGACAGCAAGCGTGGTGTCGAACGTGTACTGCGCGACCTGATTCAGAGCGTAGCGCTTCGAGCGCGAGGTCGGAACCGGCTGCGCGGGATGCAGAAAAACCGGTACATCAAGCTCCACTGCCGCAGCCCAATATTCATCCAGAGGCAATTCACCCAGGTTCACGCCCTCGACGTTGCAAGCGGCAACGGCGCCGACCGCGCCTAATTGCTTGACAGCGTACTCGAGCTCACGCGCGGCGGCAGCGGCATCGCGAAGGTTGCCGGAAGCCAGCATGGAAAAATGCGCCGACTGGTCATGGCATAGTCCGGCAAGGCTTTCGTTCATGAGACGATGCCATGCAATTCCCTTTTCACGGTCCAAGCCATAAGCAAAGACATCCGTCCAACCGGACAACACCTGGCGGTCTATGCCGGTGCGCTGCATATTCTCTATTCGCTTGGCAGGCTCTTCCATCAGGCGCGGAAAAAAGGGCCGGCATTTAAGACCATAGTCAAAATGCAGACATTGGCAATTTGGCTCGTGCTCGACAACATCGATACCGTAGCGGGCTCCCTCTTTCTGCAACACTTCCAGTATGCGTGGAGGAACATAGTGCGCATGTACATCGATAGCCATGGATCCTGTCCTCTTAAGTTGTAGGCTTCGCTTCGCGGATCAGGCGAGCGAGCTTGTTGGGTGATAGGGGTAAATCGCGAACTGATACCCCGTAGCTGCGCAAGGCGTCGGAAACCGCATTGGCAAGGGCCGCGCCAGTCGCGACGATGCCGCCCTCACCCGCACCTTTCGCCCCAAGCGGGTTGATCTTGGATGGAAAATTTTCCAGGGCGATCGCTTCTACGTTGGGAAAATCGGTACTTGTAGGTAGTAGATAATCCGCGAACGTACCCGTAAGCAGTTGCCCGGTTTCATCGTAAATGAACTGGTCCAGAAAGGTTCCACCCATGCCTTGCACGGCGCCGCCGATGGCCTGGCCATTCACGATAAGACGGTTGATCGCCCTTCCCACATCCTCGACCAAGACATATCTCAGCACATCCACTGTCGCGGTCTCGGGATCAACGGCGACATGCGCCACGTGTGTTCCGTAGGTGTAGGTCAGTGTGTTGTTCTCGAAAGAACCCTCGGCTTGCAGGGCTTCCAGCACCTCGGCGGCCCCCTGTTCGGCCTCGCGCGCGAGAGATTCCAGGCTCAGATGCGCTTGGCCATCCGCCTTCCGCCAGATCACTCCGCTCTTGAATTCGAAGGCGTCGGACGGCTGCGAGGCCCGCTTGGCGACCAGGGCAATCGCCTGATCGGCCAACTTGGATGCCGCGATGGTGATGGCGCTGCCCCCCATTACGACACCGCGGCTGTGATAGGTGCCATAGCCTTGCTTGACGTAGCTGGTTGTGCCGTGAAACACCGTGATCGCGGAAAAAGGCACACCAAGCTCGTCAGCCAGGATCTGGGCCATGAACGTTTCGTGCCCCTGCCCGGAACTGGAACAACCGGTGTAGAGCTCGATGCAATCTGTTCCTTTGATCACAATGCGGGCACTTTCAGCCGGTCCTCCGCCACTCGACTCCACGAAGCAGGCTATGCCTATGCCCTGCAGTTTGCCGTCTACCAGCGTCCCGCTAAGCGCCGAAAGCCGAGGATGATCGATCGCTTCTAGCGCCTGATCCAAAGTCTGCGAATAGTCGCCGGTATCGTATTCGCTGGGCTCTGCGTAAGTGACGAGCTTGCCCGTATCGAAAGGCAGGTCGGCTGGGCCGATGAGATTCCGGCGACGAAGCTCCAAGGCCGACAGGCCTAGGTCAGCAGCCACCATATCCAAAAGCCGCTCGCGGAAGAAATTGACCTCGTAGCGCCCGGGCCCGCGATAGGTGCCCACAGGCGTTTTGTTGGTGACAAGCGCATGCACTTCGCATTCGTAGTTCGCGATCCGGTAGGGTCCGGGCAATAGTTGCGCGCCTTTGGCAGGCACCACCCCGCCGTTGGTGCGTACATAGGCTCCCATGTCAGCGAAGAGCTTGGCGCGTAGCCCTAGTATCGTCCCATCCTGGCGCGTTGCGATTTCCAGTTCGCACTCCATCTCGCGGGAATGATTGGTAGCGCTGAAGCTTTCGCGGCGATCTTCTATCCATTTTACCGGCCGCCCCAACTTCAAGGCCGCAAAGGGAACCAGGAAATCTTCCGGGTAGAACTCGCCGCGAACACCGAAACTGCCGCCAACATCGAGCTCGACCATGACGATCTTGCTCTCGTCCATGCCCAGCATTCCAGCCAAGACACGGCGATTGAAGAACAGAACCTTGGTGGCGCCCCAGATTTTCAGTGTCTCTTGATCTTCATCCCACCCTGCTACCAAACCGCGTGTTTCAAGAGGAATTGCGCCATGCCGGTGGCAATGAAACGTTTCCTTGCGTACATAATCAGCCTGACTGAACGCGGACGCCGCATCGCCTCGCGCCACGCTGTAATGAGAAGCGAGGTTCGTGCCCGTTTCTTCGAACAAAAGAACCTCGTCTGCCATGGCGGTATGCACATCGACGACGGCCTCCATCTGGTCGTAGTCGACATAAACCAATTCGGCCGCATCTTCCGCCACATACCGATTCTCGGCAATGATCAGCGCGATCGGTTCGCCAACATAGCGAACCCGGTCATCTGCCAGTGACATCTGCAAATACCGCTCGAAGCCGGGCAATGGGCCTAGCCGTATCGGTATGGGCTTGGCCTGCGCCCTGATATCGTCATAGGTATATACCGCCAGCACACCCGGCAATTCAAGGGCGGCCTGTTTGTCTACCGATTTAATCCGTGCATGTCCGACCGCACTGCGCACTACCACCGCATGCACCATGTTGGGACACTGGAAATCGTCGATATAACATCCTGTGCCGGTCAGCATCCGGTAATCCTCGGAACGCGGGAGCGGGCGTCCAATCATGGGATCGGCAGCGCCCCATGGCGTGCTGTTGGTTTCCTTGTCTGTAGCGAACATGGTCACTGTTCCGAAGATGCGTCAAGAATGGCGTTGACAATCGGGATGTATCCGGTGCAACGGCAAATATTTCCTGAGATGGCGTGAACGACATCGCTGCGCGTCGGGTGCGGATTTTCCTGAAGGAATGCATGCGCAGTCGTCAGGATTCCCGGGGTGCAGAAACCGCACTGCAAGGCGTGATGTTTATGGAAGCATTGTTGCAGGGGTGTCAGCCGGCCATCCGTGGCCAACCCTTCCACCGTCGTTATTTCAGCACCTTCGGCTTGCACCGCGAACATCAGGCAAGCACGGACGGAAGCACCATCCATGATGACCGTGCATGCCCCGCAAACACCATGTTCGCATCCCAGATGAGTGCCAGTCAGACGCAGCCGTTCACGCAAGAAATCGGCAAGAGTAAGGCGGGGCTCGATTTCTGCCTCGACGGGCTGTCCATTTACCTTCAGGGTGAGGCTCACCGGATTGATCATTTCTTCCCCTCTATCATGCCCGCGGCTTGGGCAAGCGCTCTACGTGTAAGAACCTCGACCAGCTCACTTCGATACTCGGCGGACGCATGCAAATCGGAACGCGTCGGAATGGTCGAACAAGCGATGCGCGCGGCTTCGGCAATGCCGTCGCGCTCTACCGGCTTCCCCTCCAGAAACGTTCCCGCCTCTAAGGCCAAGGCCGGCGCATCAGTCGCGCCGAAGACCACGATGCGCGCACGGGTGCAGCGGTTCTCGTCTAAATCGAGCAGGCAAGCCACGCCCACTATGGCAAAGTCGCCATCGCGTCGGGACAATTCCTGGAAGCCCCAGCGGCGATTTTCTGGGCTGGCGGGAAAACGGACACTGGCAAGAATTTCATTCTCGGCGAGCGCGGTTGTATAGACATCGATGGAAAAGTCCACTGCCGCCACGACCCGTGTTCCGCCCTTGCTTGCCAGCGTCATTTCTGCTTCATAGGCCAGGCAGATCGCAGGCCATTCCGCAGAGGGGTCAGCGTGGCACAGACTACCCCCGATCGTTCCACGATTGCGGATTTGCACGTGGGCGATATATGCAGCCGCGGCATGCACCAGTGGGTGGGTTTCCTTGAACTGCGCACTGAGCTCCAACTCGCGATGCCGCGTCATGGCGCCAACGACCAGCGAGCCATCATCCATCCGCCGGATCCCGGAAAGTGCGGGTACCCGGTTCAGGTCGATCAACAGAGATGGGCTTGCAAGGCGAAGATTCAAGACAGGAACCAGGCTTTGGCCACCCGCAATCAACTTGGCGTCATCCTGGTTTTCTTCGAGCAACGCGAGCGCATCTTCAAGTGTGGTCGGCGCCGCGTAATCAAAAGCTGGAGGTTTCAAGGTATTCGCTTCCTGACCCTATCGGGATCGCTTAGAACGGTTTGATCATTGTTGAATAGCTGGTGCAAGATTCATTGCGTCTTCGCACCCGTAGCGGCAATGATTTCCTTCCATTTCAAGAGATCCTTCTTCATAAACGCCTGGAAAGCATCCGGGGGGAGCCCACCGGGTTCAAGCCCTTGCACGGCCATCAACTGCTTGAATTCGCTGGTTTCCATCGACTTCAAGATGGACTTATACAGACGATCAACAACCGGCCCCGGTGTGTTGGCCGGCGCAAACATGCCGAACCAAGCCGAAAAGTCATAACCGGGATAGGTCTCCGCTACGGTTTCGACATCAGGCAAAGCTGACATGCGCTTAGCGGAGGTGACCCCGACTATTTTCAGATTCTGAGCCGCAACATGTGGCTTAAGAGATGGGAACTGATAGAACATGACTTTGATGGTGCCTGCCAGCAAGTCAGTGATTGCTTGCCCTACGGCCTTGTAGGGAACATGGTCCATCGACACCCCCGCAGCCAGCTTGAGTGCTTCCCCCGCCAAGTGCGTGGTGGTGCCCACGCCAGCTGACGAGTAAGGGGTAGGCTGCGGCTGCTTTTTCAGGTAGCTCACCAATTCCTTGACATTCGATGCGGGAACAGAAGGGTGGACCGCGATAACACTGGGCGCATCGGCAACAATGGTGATCGGCTTGAAATCCTTGATCGGATCGTAGGCCACACGCTGCATCATCAATGTAGCCACCGCATGGCTGGCCACCGTTCCCAGCACAAGCGTATGGCCATCGGGCACCGCGCGGGCAGCCTCGGCGGCGCCAATGGTTCCGCCGGCGCCCGGCTTGTTATCAATCACCACTGCCTGCCCCAGGTCTTTACTGATACCTTCGCCGATCAGGCGGGCGATAACGTCCGACGTCGAACCTGCGCCGAAAGGCACAATAATACGGATTGCTTGGGTAGGAAAGGTCTGTGCGCGGGCCAAGGCCGGCAGCGTGGCGAGTAGCGTTAGCGCAAGAACAGCAGAAAAGCGTTTGGTGATCATCATGCGTTCCTTTGATATTAGCCAAGTTGAAATGCGAAACTGATTCAAGCCCGACGGGCACTGCTGATACCAACTTGATGCGGCTCCGGCCTGCGGCAATCCACTACGCCGGATAGGGTCCTTCAACCCTTCTGTAAGCTCTAGCGGGGGTGTCCTGTTTCTCCTTTTCCCGCGCCGAGAACCGGCGCCAGATAGGCGCCATACTGCAACAACACATCATCCCTATTCCGTGGTGCAAGCAACTGAATGCTTGATTGCCCTCCTCCCATCCCGTTCGGAAATGGCAACACCAAGGCGGGGCAACCCGACAGATTGGCGATACAGGTTTCTGCAAGCAAAGCGGCGACGACAGGCACCATCCGGCCATTCAGGAGAACGCTGCGCGCGGCGGCAGGGGGAGGCTCCACCGCGAGGGTCGGAGTCAGGATCGCATCGACACGATCGAAGACCCTGTCGAATTCACTGACAATTTTTTGGCTCTCCAGCCAGGCTTCGTCAATCGTTAGCTGATCCAAGCGATAAGCCATGGAAAGCGCGTGGTGAGCACCTTCCCCCAATAAACTGGGGGTGATAGGCCAAAGATCTGCGTACACAGAGCGCGCCTCCGCCAGCACCAAGGTCGCGTGAACCCGGCTTATCGCCTTCCGATCCGGCAGAACGATGGGCGTAACTTCGCAGCCAGCGGCTTTGATCTGGTCGAGCGCCCAAAGAAAAGACCTGGCCACCGACTCGTTGACAGCGCCCATACGGCTCAGGTCCACGCCTAAATGAGGCTTGAGCGCTTGCGTCGCCAGGGTCTTGTGCAAGAGTGCCTCAGCGGCACAAGCCAACAGCGAGAAATCGCGGGTGAGCAGCCCCAAGTGGTCCAGCTTCGGCGCAAGCGGCCACACGCCATCAAGCGGCGCCAAACCATAAGTTGGCTTGAACGCGAACAAATTGCAGCACGCCGCAGGGATGCGTACGCTGCCTCCGGTATCCGTGCCCAGCCCAATATCGGCGATACCCGCGGCAACTGCCGCGGCAGCGCCGCCGGACGATCCGCCAACGCTCAACGCCGGTGAGACAGGATTCGTGACTGCCGGAGTGATGACGCCAAAACCGCCGGCATCCGTTCGAGTCACCCCCGCAACCCGCCCGCCCGCACAACGCAAACGCGTAACCGCCTCGGCGCTTTGTTTCGCAATCCGTTGCGCGAAAACGGGGTGGCCCGCCGTAAAGGGAAGGCCTGCCACGGAAATATTGTCCTTGACGGCAAGCCATGCGCCTTTCAATGGTGCATGACTGACAAAGGACGAATCCGGGCTGACCGCGACAAAGGCGCCGAAGCGATCGGCGTCGCGTATCCGTCCGGTTTCTCGCTTCAGGGCCAGGTCCATGATGTCGTTTATCCGATCAACGGTCGCGTGAACGATCCATCAGTGCTTTCTCTTGTCCGCCATCGACTTCGATCATCGTTCCGGTCACGTAGTGCATAAGCGGTGAAGCAAGCATGGTGACCAGATTTGCCACCTCTTCGGCTTCGGCGATGCGTCCCATTGGAATCGACGAAGGCGCAAGCTTGTCCGCTTCCTCGTAGCTGAGCTTCATGTCGCGCGCCATGGCCCCGACCAGCCCGGACCATCGTTCGGTGCGTACCGGCCCCGGGTTGACCGCCACAAAGCTGATGCCATGCTTGCCGTACTGGCCCGCCAGTGATTTGGTCAAGTTCTGGCCCGCAGCGTTGGCGGCGCCAGGAGCTATTTCCCAGTAAGAAGGCTTCACGCCGTCATTGCCGATCAGGTTGACCACACGGCCCTTGCCCTGCGCCGCCATGATAGGCAAGGCATAACGCAGACAACGCACGTATCCCATAAATTTCAGTTGCAACGCAACCTCCCAGTCATCTTCGCTCAGGGTCTCGATGACACCCCCTGGCGCAGAACCGGCGTTGTTGACCAATATGTCTATCCTGCCCAGCGCTTCATGTGCCTGCTTGATGAAACTCCGCGCGTCTTCGCTTTTAGTCAGATCCGCCGCAATCGCCACGATCTTGCGACCGGTTTTCTTGGCGATTTCGTCAGCGACCTCCTGCAGCGCACCCTTGTTGCGCGAACATATCGCCACGTCGGCTCCTTGCGATGCAAGCGCAAGCGCAATTGACTTGCCGATACCTTGGCTGCCGCCGGTAACCAGTGCTTTCTTGTCGGTCAGTTGCAAATCCATGTCGTCTTTCCTTCCTTACTTACTGTTGGAGAAAACCGGAGTTCAGGGTGTAAACAGAGTCTGGTAATGCGTGCGCAGCTCGGCCTTGAGTACCTTGCCCATGTGATTGCGCGGAATCGCGGCAAGAGCAAGAATGCGCTTGGGAACTTTGTAGGCAGCCAGTACGCGCTTGGCTTCGCCGATAAGAGCGGTTTCATCCAGGGCGGCGCCAGGCTCCAACTCCACCACCGCCGCGACCGCTTCTCCAAAATCAGGATGCGGCAGGCCGAAAACAGCGGATTGCGCTATGCCGGCGAAGCTATCAAGGACCGCTTCCACTTCTCGCGGATAAACGTTCAGGCCGCCAGTGATGACCATGTCCTTTGCCCGATCCAGCAGGCGGACACAGCCCGTGTCGTCAACCTCGGCGACATCGCCGGTAATAAACCAGCCATCGGCTGTGAATGCTTCCTCGCTGGCTGTGGGCATCTTCCAATAGCCGCTGAAAACATTGTGGCCGCGGGTTTCCAGCACACCCGTCGCGCCACGAGGTACTCGGGCCCCGTTGGCGTCGGCCACCCGCAGCTCGACACCCGGCAGCGGCCAGCCGACCCAACCGCTGCGATCAGGCGCATCAGCCGGCACCGCAGTAACAATAGCGGCCTCGGTAGAGCCATAACGCTCGATAATTCGGCGGCCGGTCTGCTTCAGATACTGATCGGCCAATTCGCGGGGCAAAGGCGCTGAACCAGAAATGGCTAGGCGGAAGGCTGGCGTCAAGGCTTGAGGGAACCCTGGTTCCCGTACCAGCCGTGCGTAATGCGTGGGCACACCCATCATCAGCGTCGCGGACGGCAGTGTCTCAACGACTTCCTTCGGGTCGAAGCGGGATAGAAACAGAATTGCTCCCCCTGCCGTCAACATCGTATTGATCGCGGTTAACAGCCCATGCGCGTGATAGACCGGCAAGGCGTGTAGCAATGTGTCCGATGCGCCCAACTTCCATACCTTGCCCAAAGCTTGGGCGCTCTGCGCCAAGTTGCCGTGGGTGATCTGCGCGCCCTTCGGCTTTCCCGTGGTGCCCGAGGTATAAAGAATCGCCGCGGTGGCATCGTCGTCAACGCGCGCAATTTCCGTCCGTTGCCGCAGTTTGGCGGCCAAGGACCCCAGCGTGCCCCTGCCGCCGCCGGCAAGCGTTTCAAGACGGCTAGCTGCGCGCTCGGCTAGAGCGTGGAAACGGTGCTCTTCTTCCGGCTCGCAGACGAACAAGGCCGGTTCTGCATCGGCCAGCAAATAGGCAATTTCCGGATCGGTATAGGAAATATTCAGCGGGTGGAGAATTGCCCCCAATTGCAGACAAGCATGCGCCAGGAAAATAACCTCGGGGGACTTCTCCAACTTGAATGAAACCCGGTCGCCTTGCCGCACACCTAATTCGTGCAAGGCCGACGCATAGCAGCCGACATGGCGGATCAGGTCGGACGTAGCGTAGGCCGTCAGCCCCGGCACACACAATGCCGGGCTGTCGGGTTCGCGCTTGTCATAGAGTGCGTGATAGAGATTCATCCCGCCCGCCCTTAGCTTGCTCGAAAGCGCGGGGCGCGCTTTTCAGAAAAAGCGCGCCTGCCTTCGGCGTAATCGGCGCTGGCATCGGCCTTATCCGCCAACAAACGCGCTTGCTCCATAAGACCTACATCGCGTGGTACCGTCAGGGCGCGGATAGCCAGTTTGGCGGCCTGGACTGTCAGCGGCGCGTTGCCGGCGATGCTCCGCGCCAACTTATCCGCGGCTTCGTCAAAACCATCACCGGGCGCCACCATGTAAACGGCGCCGAGAGCATACGCCCGTTCCGCTGAGATCCGTTCAGCCGTAAACAGCAAAGCGCGCGTAGCCGCAGTGCCGAATACGCGAAGAAAACGCTCTATCCCCCGTGGGTCATAGCCCAGTCCGAGGCGTGCGGCCGGCACCGCAAAAAAGGCGTCATGCGTCGCCGCCACCACATCGCAACTGGCTGCCAACGAGGCGCCGGCTCCGACACACGGCCCTCTCAGCAAGGCGATAGTGGGCTGTGTGATCGCCTCGAATGCACGGCAAGCATGTTCGACCATGTCGTCGTAAATTTTTGCCTCGGCAACACTAGAACGGCCCTGGCTAAAATCCGAAATATCGGCTCCCGCCGAGAAGGCTTCGTCACCGTTCCCCCGAACAAGCACTACCCGGATGTCCGGGCGATCGGCGCTTGCCGTGGCGAACTCGTGCAGCCTCTGCCACATCGCAGTCGATATCGCATTGCGGCGCAGTGGATTATCCAGGCGAAGCGTGGCAATGCCATCTTTGATATCCACGAGAACCTGGCCGGACGAAGTCATGACGATTCCTTAGGCTTGCAGCTTGTGGCTTAGCCAGCGCCCCGACTCCGCGGCGCAAAAGAGCTGCTCAAGCGACGCATTGACTGCCGCAGGCTCTTCGCTGGTGATGGTATGGCCGGCGCGGGCGATGATGTGCAAGCCGGCGGTCGGCACGGTACGCTTAAGGAACATGCTGCCATCCAGACAGGGCCCGTCTTCATCACCCAGCAGTACCAATAGCGGCACCGAAAACGACTTCAACTGCTCTTCCAGTTCCCACAAAGTCGGGCGCTTGAGTTGCAGATTCAGCATAGTCAGCGCAGACCCAACCCCGGAATGTTCGCCCAGCATGCGAGCGAATTCAGCGAAGCCTCGCGGATCCTTTGCCTTGAACGTCAATCGCATCGCAAAGTGGGCGTACTTGTCGGCGGCCTGCTCGATAGGCTCGTTCAGGAACATCGCCGCGATGTCTTCGCACAGTTTGGATGAGGCATCGCGTTCGTCGGGACTGGAACCCCAACCACACCCCGCCGCCGTCACCGAGAGGCAGCGGTCGGGATGATGGATGCCCACATGCAAGGCGGTATAGGCACCCATCGAGTGCCCCACCACATGTGCCTTGGCGATATCCAACTCATTCATCAGGGTAATGACGTCTTCCCGCGCAACATCTTGACTGTACTGCGCTGGATCAGTCGGAACATCAGAAGGGGGATAGCCCCGCGCGCTGAAAGTAACGCAACGATGAGACCGTGAGAAATAACGCATCTGCGGCTCCCAGGTTCGGTAATCGCCCGCGAACTCATGCACAAACACCACCGGGGTGCCGCTGCCGATCTCTTCGTAGTAGATATTGCTACCGTCCGCAGCCACGATGTTTGCCATTGCTTCCGCCCTCGACATCGGTTTCCGGGCTAGCGGAAACCGTATGAAAAAATTCGGTATTCACTACATAATTCGGAATCTACTACATTTTTTTGAAGTTACCAATAGGAAATTTCTCAACAATGAAATTCCACCTTCCTTCTACGCATGACGAGTAGTGTGAAAGGCGACTCACCATCGGCATGCCAAGTCCGTCTCCACCGTCGTCCATCCGAGCGCCGCGACCTCAGCATTGAGATGCACGCTCCGGCCTGCTTTGTGGGAAGCACTTGAATCATGTAATCTGAACCGCAGCAAAGAATCCCAGCCGCCCAATCATCCACACCAGAGCATGACCACAAACAGCCGAAACACCACGCCCGCTTCCACCACAAAAACGGCAGCAAAGCGAACACGAAAGCCAGTTGAAAAACCTACCGTCGGAACACAGGCACGTGGGCTTACGACACGTGATGCAATACTTCGAGCTGCCATTCAAGTGTTTGCGAAGAAGGGGTTCGAAGGCGGGCGAATCGAAACCATCTCGAAGCTTTCGCGCACACACGATCGAATGATCTATTACTATTTCGGCAGCAAGGAAAGCTTGTTCATCGAAGTCTTGAAGACGGTCTACAGACGGATGAACGAAGCAGAAGCCTCACTGCAGATCGATGTCGGCGACCCCGTCGGATCTTTGGTCGCGATTGTGCATTTCACTTGGCAGTACTATCTAGACCACCCCGAGTTCATGACCTTGCTGAATGCAGAAAACCTTCAGCAAGGAAAGCACTTAAAGAAATCGGCGGGAATGAACGAATTGATTCCGCCAGGCCTGGACATGATCGGCCAGATACTGGAAGCAGGAATCAAGGACGGCTTGTTCCGCAAGGATGCACGGCCTCGCGATTTGTATATCGTGATCGCGTCGTTGGGATATTTTTATCTTTCCAATCGGCACACTTTAAGTGCCTTCCTCGACGAAGATCTGATGGATAAAGATGCGCTGCTGTACTGGCGGGAATTGATTTCCAACGTGGTTTTGCGCTCTGTCATGAACGTTGCGGAGATACCCGCCAAGCCGGCCAGAAAGAAGCTAAAGTAAATGTTGGTGGCATGGTGAAAGATGAAGCAAGCGCTACTAATTATTGACGTTCAAAGCGCGTTTAATCCGCCTGACTGGCTGGTGTCGGGCTTGAAGCAATTGACTCCGCATCTGCTGTCTGTAGCCACTGTTGAGCTGCACGACGAAAGTCGGACTCCGTTCCAGCGTCAGCTTGGATGGTCTCCACCGGCCAAGGATGACTGCCTGCTTGCAGTCGACCATCTGTTCGTAAAGTTCGGCTATGGTCCCTCGCCAGGGACTATTCAGTTTCTAAGTGCGCAAGGGCTGGACCGCGTGCTGGTAGCGGGCATACAGACTGAAACCTGCTGCCTGGCTGCCGGCTTCGCCCTGTTCGATGCAGGGATGTCTCCAACGCTGATTACCGACCTAACCGTTGGCTCTTCCCTTGACCGATCTGGACAGCTGGGTATCAGCTTGTGGAAGCACCACTTTCGCAATGTCATCACCTCGCAAGAAATCCTGGAGGGGGGTGGCCGCTAATAGCGGCGCCTACGCCGCTACCCGCACGTGGCCTAGTATCGCTTTCAGCAAACCCGGGAAGCGGCTTTCGATATCCGCCAGCCTTAGCGAATTCATATGAGTGGTGCCGGCACGGTTGGTACACACCAGCCCGGCATCACGTAAAACCCGGAAATGGTGCGACATACTTGATTTAGGTCGACCGCCATCCAATTCACCGCAACTGGCTTCGGCCACCTGCGCCAACTGCTGCACGATCTCCAGGCGTACGGGATCGCTCAGCGCGTAAAGTACGCGCTCCAGCATGAAATCACTGGGTGCCGGATGCTTGAAGGGTCTCATGGCTCAATTCTACACTGCGGTTTGCTATTGATCTATAGTTCGAATACTATCGAACTATAGTATGAATAAAACTTAGGAAGAATAATGTCTGCACTGTTCCAACCTTTTGCTATCAAGGGCTTGACCCTACGCAACAGAATTGCCGTGCCGCCCATGTGCCAGTATTCGGCCATCGATGGTCGAGCCAACGATTGGCACCACACCAATTACGCCGGCATGGCTCGCGGCGGCGCCGGCCTGGTTATTGTCGAAGCGACAGCCGTGGCGCCCGAAGGCCGCATCACCCCCGACTGCACCGGCATTTGGAATGACGATCTCGCTCAGGCGTTTTCCCCCACCGTTCAAGCCATCAAACAGCACGGCGCCGTGCCCGGCATCCAGATCGCCCATGCGGGCCGCAAAGCCAGCGCGAATCGCCCGTGGGACGGTGATGACCACATTGCCGACGATGACCCGCGCGGCTGGCAGACTATTGCGCCTTCGGCCCTGGCATTCGGCGAACACCTGAACAAGCAACCGCGGGCAATGACCGAAGAAGACATCACCCGTGTGCGCAATGACTTCGTCGCTGCGGCACGCCGTGCCTATGAAGTGGGTTTCGAATGGCTGGAACTGCATTTCGCCCATGGGTATTTAGCACAGAGCTTTTTCTCGGAACATTCCAACCAACGTACCGACGCCTATGGCGGCAGCTATGAAAACCGTAGCCGCTTTTTGCGCGAAACCTTCGCCGCCGTCCGCGAAGTCTGGCCGGAGCGTTTCCCTCTAACCATACGCTTCGGCGTGCTGGAATTTGACGGCAATGACGAGCAAACCCTGACCGAATCCATCGACCTGACCCGCCGCCTGAAAGATGCGGGCCTGGACATGCTCAGCGTCAGCATCGGCTTCAGTACACCAAAGGCACAGATTCCCTGGGCGCCGGCCTTTATGGGCCCGATTGCCGAACGAGTCCGCCGGGAAGCGGATATCCCGGTGTCATCGGCCTGGGGTTTTGGCCAAGCGGCCCTGGCTGACAATGCAGTCAGCAGTGGCCAACTCGACCTGGTCATGATTGGGAAGGCGCACTTGGCCAACCCACACTGGGCATACCAAGCGGCGAGAGAGCTGAAAATCGATCGGGCTTCCTGGACCTTGCCCGCGCCTTATGCGCACTGGCTGGAACGGTACTGATCACACCCCATCGCCATGCGCATGGCGATGGGGCTGAAGGCGGCAAGCGGTTTATTCAGGATAGACCAAGTAATATCCGGGTAAACCGCCCTCGCCCTGACCAAAGCGGCAGACGGCCCCATCGCCAGCGAGTCTATGAAAACGGCTACGCCAGCGAACAATCTATATGTATATGGAAAGCCCATGCGCTTGGACAAGTACCTTTGTGAAAGCACCGACCTGACACGCTCTCTGGCACGCTCTGCGCTTCTTGCCGGCGAAGTAAGCGTCAACGGCGAAGTCATCAAACGCGGCACATATCTGGTTCAGGACGGCGACGAGGTGCAGTGGGATGGTGAAACGATTGCCCCGATCGGCCTGCGCTATATCATGCTGAACAAACCCGCCGGCTACGAATGCAGCCTGCGCAACAGCCAGCACCTTCCCGTCATGGACCTGATTGACGTAGACAAGCGCGACCGGCTGCACACGGTAGGCCGGCTGGACGTCGAGACCACTGGCTTGATCCTGATTACGGATGATGGCCAGTGGACCCATCGCATCATCTCGCCCCGCCACCGATGCGACAAGGTCTACCTGGCCACACTGGCCGAACCCTTGCCCGAAGACGCCGAGAACCGGTTCTTGGCCGGCATACGGCTGGACGGCGAAGACAAGCCCACGCTGCCGGCCGTGCTTGAACGGGTGGATGAACGCACCGCGCGCCTGACGATCCAGGAAGGCAAATACCACCAGGTCAGACGCATGTTCGCGTCATTGGGTAATCATGTACTTGCCCTGCATCGTGAACGCATCGGGCCTGTGGCGCTGGATGCCGACCTGTTGCCGGGCGAGTCGCGTTATTTGACGCCTGCCGAGGTGGCTGGGTTGCTGGAGTCAGCGTAGTGTGATGTTGAGGGCGGTGGCGCAGATTCCGCTGTTCATTACAGCACTGCGCAACTTCTCTTGATGCACGCCAACAAGGGAAACGCTGGCTATGGCGCGGAACAATACGCCGCACAAGGCAGCAATTGATTCCAATGCGTTGTTTGAGTGATAGCTTTATTTCAATTCCCCTCCATCCGCGGTTCCGCAACAATCCTTCTATGACTCCGCAGCATCAGGAGTTGACCAAACAATAAGAATTGAGAATTTGCACGTTCCTGATATTCAGGTGCAAAAAACTTGCAAACCGAATTCATTGAGGAGGAGACATATGAAAACGATATTGATCACATTGGCCACTGCCGCCATGTCCTTCACCGGCCCCGCAGCCTTCGGCGCCGAGACTTATCCGACTAGACCCATCACTGTAGTCGTACCGTATGCCCCCGGAGGCACAGCAGACGTTCTGTTCAGGGCGATAGCGCCCGGGCTGGAAAAAAATCTGGGCCAAACCATCATTATCGTTAACCGGGGCGGGGCCAGCGGAATGATAGGCACTGATAGCGTGGCCCGTGCGGAGCCGAACGGCTATACCTTGGCAGTCGCCACCGCCGGCTTACCTATTGCAGCAAGCTTCAACAAAAGCGTCCCATTTGATATCCGGAAGGATCTGGCCCCTATCGCTTCTTATGCAGCGACGCCCTATTTCCTTTTCGTCGGACCAAACCTTAAAGTCAACTCGGTTAAAGAATTCATAGCCTACGCGAAGAAGAGCCCGGGCAAGATCACCTATGGTTCGTCAGGCGCGGGACAAAGCGGCCATCTTGCGGGCGCAAAGTTCGGTTTGGCTACCGGCACCGATCTGCTCCATGTCCCTTACAAAGGCACAGGTCCAGCCATGACTGACCTCGCCGCCGGCCATATCGACAGCATATTTGTAGGCTTACCTATCGCGCTGCCGCACCTGGAAACTGGACGGATCAAAGTGCTAGGTGTTGCGTCAAAAGAGCGTGTGGCCCTTCGCCCCGACGTACCAACCATCATTGAGCAAGGCGTCAAAGGATACGAAGCACAAGCCTGGTATGGGCTACTTGCGCCATCAGGTACGCCCAAAGCGATCAAGGATCGAATAGCAAGTGCAGTAAAAACCGCCATGCAAGACGATCATGTATCGCATAGCCTGACCAGCCTCGGCGCCATCTCTTTCGTACAAGGAACTGACGAGTTCACTTCATTTTTCAATGAAGACGTCGAGAGCGTCGACAAGCTGATCAAGTCCTTTCCTGGCGGCATGAAGTAGGGATCATTTCACACTCCTCTCGCCCGCTACGGCTTTACGTAAACCCGCCTTCGTCGACGCCTCCTTTGAACAAAGATAGGCGTTGACGAAAAGGCTTGCTGGTCCGGCCAAAGACCTGCCTTTACGGGTAACGATACCTATGTCTCTTGAAACAACCGGCTCGACCAGAGGGATGAAAGCCAGGCCTTCAGGATTGATTAAGTGGCGTGCCAGTTTGGGAACAACTGCGATCCCGAGGCCTGCCGCAACCATTCTTGCAGTCACTGGCAGGTTCATTGATTCGTAGCGCGGTTCGGGAGCAAGTGCGGCGTTGGCGAGAACCCGCTCTACCAGGGGCCGCAAGCTGCTAAGTGGTCCGTTGGCAATATATGGGCGTTGCGTCAAGACGTTCCAACTCACTACTTTTTTAGTGGCCAGCGGATCATCCTCCGGACAGATAAGGACCAGCTCATCCTTGATGAAGGGCATGAAATCGAATTTTTCAGTAGCCGTTCTCGACCCACTTGGCGGCAGGGGGCACACACCCACATCTGCCGATCCATCTTCCACCATGCTCAGCACCTCAAGCGCGGAGATCGACTGTAAGCCGATGGACACCCCTGGATTGGCTTGCAAAAATGCCTGCATCGCGCCAGGAAGGATTGCCGCTGCAATCGCCGGTAAGGTCGCGATGGTGAAGCGCCCTTTCCTGCCCGCCACAAACTCTGAAAGATCGCTAAGCGAATCCCGCAACTCATACACGATGCGCTTAGCGATGGGGAGTAGCTCTGTGCCAGGCGGTGTCAGTTCCACCCGTCGCGTATTGCGGTCGAACAATCTGGTACCTAGCTTTGCTTCTGCCGACGCAATGGTTTTGCTAAGAGCGGACTGTGAAACGAATGCCCGGGTAGCAGCCGCACGGAAACTAAGGGTCTCCGCGACATTAATGAAAGCCTCTAGCTCCTGGATGCTTAAGCCTGATCTCATGCCTGCCTCAATTGATTCTATTTAGCTGTCAAACCAATTCGATCAATTCATTTTACAGATCAAAAACGATTTTCCATAATGCTTGAAGGGCAGCTCACTCACCCCCTAACGGTGCGATCCCGCTAGCAAGTAGCCATCTATTTATTGAAACGTTGGTACATCCTATGAAAAAAACTGGCAGGCACGGATCCGATACAGTTCGCGTCGGGACAGGCGCGGGCATGGCTGACGATCGGATTTATCCGGGCGTCAAACTATTAGAACGCGGCGCATTGGATTACCTCGTTTGCGAATGCCTTGCGGAGCGCACGATTGCTCGTGAAACGCTGAACCGCAGAAACTCGCCTGAAGCGGGCTACACACCCATGCTCGAAGAACGGGTCCGCGCTTTCATGCCTCATTGCCACGAACAGGGCGTGCGTCTGGTCACCAATATGGGTGCGGCAAATCCACTTGGCGCCGCAGCGGCACTTCGGCGTGAAACTGAAAATCTAGGCTTAGGCAAAGCCTCTTGCGCAGTAGTGACTGGGGACGAAGTCTCTGACATCATCCGCAAAAATCCACAGTTGGAATTACTCGAAACCAGCGAACCGGTCGAAAGTCTTCTTCCAAAACTGGCCTCCGCCAACGCTTACCTCGGGGCGGACGTGGTGCGGCAAGCTCTGGATACCAACGCCCAAGTCGTCATTACCGGCCGTGTCGCCGATCCATCACTCTTTCTGGGAGTGATGATGCATCACTTTGATTGGACCTACGATGACTGGCCCAGAATCGCAGCCGGCACGGTAGCCGCACACCTGCTTGAGTGCTCAACCCAGGTCACCGGCGGATACTTTGCCGACCCCGGCAAGAAAGACGTTCCCGGCCTTGCTGACCTCGGCTACCCCTATGCCGACATCAGCCGGTTTGGCGACGTTTCACTTGGCAAGACACCCGGATCAGGCGGGCGGCTTGATCGAATGACTTGTTCCGAACAACTGCTGTACGAGATCCATGATCCTGCACAGTACATCACGCCAGACTGCGTCATGGACCTGACTGACGTCGACTTCATCGAAACCGAACCAGGCAGGGTAAGCGTACGCGGAGCAAAAGCCCATCCACGCACGGCCTATTACAAAACCGTGATCGGCTATTTCGATGGTTATATCGGCGTCGGTGAAATCGGCTTCGCGGGAATCAATGCAGTGGCCCGCGCACGGCTTGCCGGCGACGTAGTCAAAGAGCGCTTCCGCATGGAAGGCGGAGTTGCCACTGAACTGCAAATCGACATTATTGGACTATCCAGCTTGCATGGCGACTTGGCGGATCGAGCCGAACCCTATGAAGTCCGCCTTCGCGTTGCCGGACGATGCCCTGATCGCCGTAGCGCCAACCTGCTTGGCGACGAAGTTCGCCAGCTCAATATGCAAGGCCCCTCGGGGCCAGGCGGCCCGGTCAACTTCGGACCACGCGAAGTCATCGCCGTTCAATCCGTTCTTTTACCTCGCGCATGGGTACAGCCCGAAGTGACCTTCTTGGAGCAATCATGAGCATCCGCGTTTATGACCTGGCGCACTCCCGATCGGGAGACAAGGGAAACACATCCAACGTCGCCGTCATCGCATACAACGATGCCGCGTGGACCATCTTGCGCCGTGAGTTAACAGCAGAGCGTGTTTTCAAAGCCTATGCACATTTAGCAAACGGACCCGTCACGCGCTACGAACTGCCAAAACTGCAAGCCTTGAATTTCGTCATCGAGAATGCATTGGCGGGAGGCGTAACCCGCTCGCTTCGAATCGACCCCCATGGCAAAGCGTTGAGTTCCATCATTCTGGCTATAGACCTTCCCGACTCCCCTGCCCCAACCTAGCCCGCGCGTGACCTGTGGCCTCTTCCCTGAACCTGTCTATTAAAAAGAGTGAGCGTTGAAATGCGAGTAATGGATGTCATTGCGAATATGCTTAAACAGGAAGGCGTCGATACGTTGTTTTGCTATCCAACGACACCTATTATCGAAGCCGCAGCTCAAGCAGGAATTCGGCCTATTTTGTGCCGCCAGGAACGCGTCGGCGTTGACATGGCCAACGGATATACACGCATCAAAGACGG
>JBEBXA010000048.1:0-29498 GCA_040391825.1 Pigmentiphaga sp. | reverse complement strand
CCGGCAAAGCCGGAACCGGCTTCGCCAAGCCCGCGCCGGGGCGCATCGCGCAAACGCTAAAGAACCCCAGCCCACCCCGTTGCACAGCACCTTGCAAAGCGCCGGTCTTGACCCGACCCCCCTGCCTCGCCCATCAAGGCGCAACTAAAACCAACAGCTTAGGCCCCCGCCCCCTGCCTGCCCAAGCCCAGATAACTCTCCACCACCCGAGGATCATTCGCCAACTCAACCGCCGGCCCCGACAACACCACCTGCCCCGTCTCCAGCACATAGGCATGGTCAGCAGTCTGCAACGCCGCCCGCGCATTCTGCTCCACCAGCAAAATCGCCACTCCCCTGCGCCGCAACTCCGCAATGATCTGGAAAATCTCCTTCACAATCCGTGGCGCCAAACCCAACGAAGGCTCATCCAGCAGCAGCAAACGAGGCTTGGCCATCAAGGCACGCCCCAAGGCCAACATCTGGCGCTCACCTCCAGACAAGGTTGCAGCAAGTTGCTTACGCCGCTCTTTCAAGCGGGGAAACAGCACAAACACCTCTTCCATAGACTCGTTCTGATCACGATGCCCGTGGCGGTAGCGCTGGAAAGCTCCCAGCAGCAAATTGTCTTCCACGCTCATCTCGCCGAACAATTCGCGCTTCTCGGGAACCAGGCTCAACCCTTGTTCCACCATATGCTCGATATCTACCTGCCGCTGCGCAAGCCCATCCAGCCGGATACCGCCTTGCGACGGCAGCAACCCCATGATGGCGGACAACAAAGTGGTTTTGCCCGCGCCATTGGGACCAATCACGGTCACGATAGAGCCTGCCGGTACGACCAGACTCACCCCGTGCACCGCTTCAACCTTGCCGTAAGACACATGTAGATCAGCCACTTCGAGCAGCGGCGCTGCCGCCCCAGACGAGGAAATCATTCCACTCCCCCCAGATAGGCTTCCAAGACGCGCGGATTACGCTGCACCTGCTCAGGCAGCCCCTCGGCAATTTTTTCACCGAATTCCATCACCACCACGCGATCGGCCAAGCCCATCACGAAATCCATATCGTGCTCGACTAGCAAAATCGCCATGCCCTGTTCGCGCAAACTCTTCAATGTTTCCGACAAAGCCTGCTTTTCCATATAGCGCAGGCCCGCAGCGGGCTCGTCCAGCAGCAGCAAGCAAGGATCCGAGCACAGTGCGCGCGCGATCTCCAACATGCGCTGCTTACCTAGCGGCAGTGAACCCGCCGCCACATGCAGCACATCCCCCAGACCGACTCGGGCGGCCTGGCGGGCGGCTTCGGCCAACAGGCGGCTTTCTTCACGCCGATCCATCTTCAGGCTAGCGGTAAAAAGGCCGGCCATCAGGCCACGCCGTTCACGTAGATGCGCCCCCAGGGCGATATTTTCCAGAACACTCATCCGCGACAGCAAACGCACATGCTGAAAAGTGCGGCTCATGCCCAAAGCCGCAATCTCGCGCGAGGGCCGGGCAGTAATGTCTGCACCGAGGAACAGTACCCGCCCGGCAGTCGGATCGTCCACCCCCGACAGCAGATTGAACATCGTGCTTTTGCCGGCTCCATTCGGACCAATCAGGGCCAGTACCTCACCCGCCACGACCGAAAAGCTAATGTCGTTATTGGCTACCAGGCCACCGAAGCGCTTAGTCAGGCCTTGCGCTTGAAGTACGGGTTCGCCCCGCTGCGGCACAGCTCGGCGTGCCAGCGCTTGCGCGTTGTTATCAACGATACGTTGCGCCTCCTGAATCGGCAGCACCTTGCGCGCCAACCGGACAATAGCCGGCCACATACCATCCGGAGCACGCTGCAAGGTCAAGACCAGCAGAATGCCGAACACGATGCTTTCGAAGTTGCCCGAGGCCCCGAGCAAAGCCGGCAACAGGTCTTGCAGCCACTGCTTGAGCATGGTCACCACGCCCGCGCCCACCAAAGCGCCCCATACCTGGCCGGCCCCACCGATCACCGCCATGAACATGTACTCGATGCCGATGTGCAAACCAAAAGGTGTTGGATTGACGAAACGCTGCATGTGGGCATACAGCCAACCGGAAAGGCTGGCCAGCAGGGCCGCCACCATGAAGATGGCAATGCGCGAACGGGCGGTATCCACACCCATGGACTCCGCCATCACCATGCCGCCCTTCAAAGCGCGGATCGCCCTGCCTTCACGCGAGTCCAGCAGATTGCTGACCAGCAACATGGCCAGCAGCAGCAAAGCCCAGACCAACCAGAAAAAATGGCGGCCATTGACAAGATCCAGACCAAGCAAGGTAATGGGCGGCAATCCCGACAAGCCGGTATGCCCACCCAGGAAATCCAGTGTGCCAAACAGGTAGTACAGGCTTAGACCCCAGGCAATCGTGCCCAATGGCAGATAGTGCCCCGATAACCGCAGGGACACTGCGCCCAAGAACCAAGCGGTGACACTCGTCACCAACATGCCCAGCACCAACCCCGCCCACGGCGAGCCCCCCGTCCAGGCTAACCAGACGGGAAGCTGAGCGGTCGACAGCCAGGCGGTCGCATAGGCGCCCAGCCCGACGAATGCGGCCTGACCAAAAGAAGTCAGCCCGCCGACGCCCGTCAGCAGCACCAAGCCCAGCGCGACCAGGGCATAGATGCCGATGTAGTTGAGCAAGGTAACCGTGAATTCAGACATCCCGAAAACGGCTGCCACCAACAAGACGATACCGGCCGCAATAAACCATGATGGACGCAGGCGCATTACTCTTCCTCTACGTGGCGAGAGTTAAGCGAGCGCCAGATCAGCACCGGGATGATCAAGGTGAAAACGATGACTTCCTTGTAGGCACTGGCGGCAAATGAGGAAAAAGCTTCCAGCAGCCCCACCAGCAGCGCACCGCCAGCCGCCAGGGGATAACTGGCCAAACCGGCGATGATGGCCGCGACGAAGCCTTTCAAGCCGATCAGGAAGCCGGTGTCGTAGTAAATAGTGGTGATAGGGGCGATGAGAATGCCGGAAAAAGCGCCGATCAGCGCGCACAAAGTGAAGCTGAGCTTGCCGGCCAGACTGGTGGGGATGCCCATCAGCCGAGCGCCGACGCGATTGACGGCGGTCGCCCGCAGCGCCTTGCCATACAAAGTGCGCTCAAACACCACTGACAGCACGATAATCAACACCGCAGAACAACCGATCACCCACAGGGTTTGCGCAGGAACCGGGATACCTCCGAGCTGGAACTCTCCTTCGGAGAACGGCGGCGTACGCGAACCCTCCGCACCGAAAAACAGCAGGCCCAGACCGACCAATGCCAGGTGGACGGCAACCGATACGATCAACAAAACCAGTGAAGAACTTTCGGCGATAGGCTGGAAAGCCAGGCGCCAGATCATGGGGCCAAGCGGCACGACCAGCAATAGCGCAAACAGTATCTGCGCCACCAGCGGCAAGGTGTCGAAAGGAACGAAATACGCCAAGGCCAGCATCGCCAGCGGATAGCCGACGTTCCAGGCAAAAACAGCGGGCAGCTCACGCCAGTTGCGAGTGCGCCAAGCGGACCCTAGCTCAACCAGCGCCACGATCAGGCCGGCAATCGCCAGCAACCAGATCGTACCGGGCAGCTTGCCGGCTTGCAGAGCTGCAAGCGTCAAGGCGCCCCAGGCGACAAACTCGCCCTGGGCAATGAAAATGACGCGGGTGACGGTAAACGCCAATACCAGCGCCAGCCCCAGCAGTGCGTAGATAGCGCCGTTGACGACGCCATCCTGCACCAGGAACAAAGCGATTTGCAGATCCATGGATACTCCGGCAGGGCCGGTGTATCCGCCCTGTTGCGCCTTGCTTTTACTTGATCAGCTTCCAACCGCCGTTTTCGATGGTCACCATGACCCGCGAGCGGTTATCCAGGCCGACATGATCGGTCGGGCTCAGGTTGAATACCCCATGCGCGCCCGCCACGTTCTTGACATTTTCAATCGCATCGCGCAATGCAGCCCGGAACTCGGCAGTGCCGGGCTGGGCTTTTTTCAAGGCAACCGGCACAGCGGCCTCGATCAACTTGACCGCATCCCAGGCATGAGCGCCGAAAGTCGATACCGAGCCCTTGCCGTAAGCGGCTTCGTATTTCTGCACGTATTCCGTAGCTGACGCCTTTACCGCATTGCTGTCAGGCAACTGGTTCCACACCAGAACCGGCCCGGCAGGCAGGAAAGTACCTTCGATATCTTTACCGCCCACGCGCAGGAAATCATTGTTGGCGACACCGTGCGTCTGGTAATACTTGCCCTGATAGCCACGCTGTTTGAGGGTTTTCTGAGGCAAGGCGGCTGGCGTCCCGGCAGCGCCGATCAGCACCGCATCGGGCTTGGCTGCCATCATCTTGAGCACTTGACCGGTTACCGAAGTATCGGTGCGGTTATAGCGTTCATTGGTCAGCACCTTGATACCCGCGGCTTGCGCAGCTTTGGAAAACTCGTGGTACCAGCCTTCACCGTAGGCGTCGGCGAATCCGATAAAGGACACCGATTTGATCTTGGCGGCTTGCATGTGCTCGACGATGGCGCCGGCCATTTCCGCATCGTTCTGCGGCGTCTTGAATGCCCAGCGCTTTTTATTGTCTTGAGGCTCGACGATCACCGCGGACGCCGCCATCGAAACAAGCGGTGTTCCGGTTTCGGCAGCCACGTCGATCATGGCCAATGAATTGGGTGTAATGGTCGACCCCACCATGACGTCCACCTTGTCTTCAATGGTGAACTTGCGGGCATTCTTGACCGCCGTGGTGGTGTCGCTTGCGTCATCCAGGACGATGTAGTTGACCTTGTGCCCAGCGATAGTCTTGGGCAGCAGGCTGAAGGTGTTTTTTTCCGGTATGCCGAGCGAGGCCGCAGGCCCGGTTGCCGATACGTTCACGCCCACCGTGATATCTGCCTGTGCAGCCATGGCAAACGCGGCTAGGCCAGCCGCGACAGTCAACTTACTCAAGGAAAGCATGGATGTCCCCTCTGGACTAGATGTATTTGGGCCGACAAGGCTAAAAGTAAGTAAAAGGCCCTGTCCTTTCACTCAGACTTTTTCTACCGCCGTTTCGCTGGATTCATTTTTTTTCATGAAACGTGCAGCCAGCAGGCCAACTTCATAAAGCACGCACAAAGGCACGGCCAGCATGAATTGGCTAACAACGTCTGGTGGCGTCACGATCGCGGCCAGCACGAATGCGCCCACCACGACATACCCCCGTGCGGCGGCCAGCTTGGCGACGGTGGTGACACCGGTCTTGACCAGCAGAATCACCGCAATAGGCACTTCGAAAGTCAAGCCGAAAGCCAGGAACATCGTCATGACGAAGTTGAGATAGGCTTCGATA
Organism: Pigmentiphaga sp.; assembly: GCA_040391825.1. Taxonomy (GTDB): domain Bacteria; phylum Pseudomonadota; class Gammaproteobacteria; order Burkholderiales; family Burkholderiaceae_B; genus Pigmentiphaga. The sequence goes on along the minus strand of JBEBXA010000048.1, from coordinate 24,165 downwards.
TCAGGTGCGGGCGTGATCGACTGCGGCGCAAAGGTCGCGATGAAATGAAAGACGGTTTTGAAGACCACGAAGTAGCAGAACGCCATCCCGGCCAGAAACAAAAACGTGCTGGACATGATGAGCGGCAAGGCCAGCCGCTTTTCGTGCTGATAGAGCCCTGGCGCCACAAAGGCCCAAGCCTGGTAGAGCACCACCGGCAGCGCCAAGACGAAAGCTGCCCACAAAGTAACCTTGACCGGCACCATGAACGGGGTAATGACGCCAGTGGCGATCATGCGGGTTCCGGGCGGCAGCGTGGCCAGCATGGGCTGGGCCAACAGGTCGTAGATAAAGGAGGCTCCCGGGTACAGAAAGAGCACCACAAAGATAACCATGACCGCGACGACCGCTTTGAGCAGGCGGTCGCGCAATTCAACCAGATGCGAGATGAAGCTGTCTTCTTGTATCACGTTTTTTCCGGATCGCGCGCCGTCGTGGCCGCTGCGGGACGAGCTTCACCCGACCCAGAAAGCGGCAGCACATCAGCGGGGAACAGCGAAGCCTGGCCGGAGTCCGGCAAGGCGGAATCGGCAGGTTCCAACTTGGAAGAGGGGCCTTGCGTGGTATCCGTTTGCACCGCAGCTGGCCCCGCAACATTCACGCTGGCCGTTACCGTTGCCGCGGCAGCCGCCATCAAGGCAGCGGCTTTATCGACGTCTGGTGCGGCGCCCGGCGCCTCGGGCGGCAAGACGGCCTCGGCCACCGCTGAGGCTGGGCTGCTCGTATCGGCCTGCGCGAGATCTTTCACCTCGCGGGCCGAATCCTCGAGCTTGGTCTGAACTTCCTGAAAACCTTTCTGAAGCTCATCGGCGTTGCTTCTAACGGTGCTTTCCAGAGAACGCGCGGCGTCTTCCATTTCTTTTCGCAGATTACGCAGCTCATCGAGCTCGACCTCGCGGCGGATATCACTCTTGACGTCATTGACGTAACGCTGCGCACGGCCCAACAGATGGCCGATGGTACGAGCCACCTTGGGTAGACGTTCCGGGCCAATCACAACCAGCGCAACGGCGGCGATGGTTAGAAGCTCGGTAAAGCTGACATCGAACATTCAGCAAGCAACCCGTTACAGATGAGTAAAAAAACAGAGCCCCAGGCCGGAGAACCAGCCGGGGCGCCATGAACAATGCCCCACGCTTGCCGCCCTGCGGCGGTGCAGCCCAAGGAGGTTTCGCCTTGGTGGCAAAATTAGGGCGGGCTTGACCGCCCCACTGATCAGCTGCGTTCTTTTTCCTTGGCCTCGACATCGATGGTGTCGCCGGAAACGCGTTGCGGGTCAGCGGACTGGGAGGCGGCGGCATCGCTGCCTTCCTTCATCCCGTCTTTGAATCCCTTGACCGCGCCGCCCAGATCCTGCCCCATATTGCGCAGTTTCTTGGTGCCGAACACCAGGACCACGATCAACAGAACGATCAACCAGTGCCAGATACTAAAGCTTCCCATTACTTACTCCACGCCTGTACGGCGTTAATTCATCCAGTTATTCGGAGGCGTGTGCCGCCATCTTAATAATTGCGCTTCCAGGGCCGGGGCCCACCGATGACGTGGTAATGCAGATGCGGGACTTCCTGGCCGCCATGCACTCCATTATTGACCACCAGTCGAAAACCGCCTTCAGGGCCAGGCGCGCACCCCTGTTCAAGGGCCAGGCGAGAAACCAAAGTCAGCATTCTACCCAACAGCGCTCCGTCTTCCGGCGCAACATCCTGTAGTGAAACAATATGCCGTTTCGGGATAATCAGAAAGTGGACCGGTGCGATTGGATTGATATCGAGAAAAGCGACGATGTCGTCGTCTTCGTAAATCTTGCTCGAGGGGATGTCTCCCTGCGCAATCTTGCAGAAAATACAGTTATCACTCATGTGCAGGTGCATTATTAGTAAGTCGCGACGCTTTTTCGTCCAAACCCGACAGCCCTTCGCGTCGCGCTAGCTCGGCAATGACCTGTTCGGGACGCAAACCGTAATACTCCAACATGACAAGGCAATGAAACCAGAGGTCTGCCGTCTCATAAATAATTTTTTCCGGCACGCCATCTTTGGCCGCCATGACCGTTTCAACAGCTTCTTCGCCTATCTTCTTCAAAAAAGCATCGGGACCCTTGCTCAACAGGCGGGCCACATAAGAGCTGTCGGGCGAGCCGCCCCGGTCAGGGTGGCGGGCAGCGATAGTATCGGCCAAGCGCGATAGGAAATCGTTCATTTGTAAATGCTCTCGGGGTCTTTCAATACCGGGTCGGTCTCAACCCAGTGCACGCCACCCGGCCCATCGATTTCCAAGCGGCGATAAAAACAGCGTTCTCGACCGGTGTGGCAGGCAATGCCTCCAACCTGCTCTACTCGCATCAATACTACATCGCCATCGCAATCCAGTCGCATTTCGCGCACGCGCTGCACATGGCCGGATTCTTCGCCTTTGCGCCACAGGCGCCCACGCGAACGCGACCAGTAAGTAGCATTGCCGGTTCGCAAGGTCTCGCGCAGCGATTCGCGATTCAAGAAAGCAAACATGATGACTTTGTTGGTTAGCACTTCCTGGGCGATTCCCGGCACCAGGCCGTTTTCGTCGAAAGCAATGCTATCCAGCCACGTTTCCTGGGCGGCAAGCATGCCGGCGTCGAAGACATTGCTCATCAGTCGTCCAATCGCATAGGCAAGCCGCGGGCAGCCATGAAGCGCTTGGCTTCCTGCACCGTATGCTGTCCGTAATGAAAGATGCTGGCGGCAAGCACCGCGTCGGCTTTGCCGATACTGATGCCGTCAGCCAGGTGTTCCAGCGACCCCACCCCCCCAGAAGCAATGATAGGGATGGGCACGGCTTCGGCCACTGCACGCGTCAAGCCCAGATCGAAACCTGCACGGGTACCGTCGCGGTCCATACTGGTCAACAGGATCTCGCCAGCGCCATATTGCGCCATTTTTTCGGCCCACTGGATCGCATCCAGCCCCGTGGCATTACGCCCACCGTGGGTGAACACTTCCCAGCGCTCAGCTTCGCCCGGCGCCGATACCCGCTTGGCATCGATGGCGACAACAATACATTGCGAGCCGTAGCGATCAGATGCCTCGCGCACCAGGGTGGGATTGGTAACCGCCGAGGTATTGATGCCGACTTTGTCCGCACCTGCATTGAGCAAGCGTTGAATATCGGCAACCTGGCGCACGCCGCCACCGACAGTCAGGGGAATGAAAACCTGCTCGGCTACCTGTTCGATTACCGACAAGATAATGTCGCGTTGATCACTAGTAGCCGTGATATCGAGGAAAGTCAGTTCATCGGCGCCTTGCTGATCGTAGCGACGCGCCACTTCGACCGGATCGCCGGCGTCCACCAGATTGACGAAATTGACGCCTTTCACGACGCGACCCGCGGTCACGTCCAGGCAGGGAATGATGCGACGAGTAAGCATGATCAGTACCGCTGGGCCATCCCGCAGGCGGATAAGCCATTGCGAGATGCAGTGAACGAAGAAAACAGACAGATGAAGGTCATGTCAGACCCACGTGGCCGGAAAAATCTGTTTGCCGAGGCGGTCGCCCACCCTCGCGGCAAACCAAACCTACGGTAAAAATTGGACCGTTCATTCAGCGCCAAGTTCGTCGGCACGAGCCTGAGCCGCCTGAAAGTCGAGCGTACCCTCGTAGATGCTACGGCCAAGGATGGCACCCTCGACGCCCTCTTCTTCGACGGCGCAAAGTTTTTCGATGTCGGTCAGATTGGCAATGCCGCCCGAGGCGATAACCGGAATGCGAACATGTTGGGCCAGCCTTACGGTTGCTTCGATGTTGACGCCCGTCAACATGCCATCGCGACCGATATCGGTATAGATAATGGACGAGCAACCGTAGTCTTCGAACTTCTTGGCCAAATCGCCAACGTCGTGCCCGGTGAGTTTGCTCCAGCCATCGGTGGCGACTTTACCGTCCCTGGCGTCGAGGCCGACGATGATCTGGCCGGGAAAGGCGCTGCATGCGTCGTGCAGGAAACCGGGATTCTTCACCGCGGCCGTGCCGATGATGACATAAGAGATGCCATTGTCGAGATAGCGTTCGATAGTGTCGAGATCGCGGATACCACCGCCGATCTGCACCGGGATATCGCTACCCACGGCTTCGACGATGGCGCGGATCGACGCTTCGTTCTTGGGTTTGCCGGCGACGGCGCCATTCAGATCGACCAGATGCAGGCGGCGTGCGCCCAAGTCCAGCCAATGTGTGGCCATAACGGCGGGTTCTTCGGAAAATACGGTTGCATCGTCGAGGTCGCCTTGGCGCAGGCGGACACACCGACCGTCTTTGAGATCAATCGCAGGAATAAGGAGCATGGCGAATCAGAATGTGTTCGAATCAGAAGCAAGGAAGCGACTAGGACGTAGGAAACAGCACAAAAACTGGCTGGCGAGGTTCAAGGATTCCACCGGACGAAATTCTGATAAATGCGCAAACCCGCGTCCGCGCTTTTTTCAGGGTGAAACTGAGTTGCGAAGATGTTATCTCTGGCTACTGCGCAGGTAAAGGCAAGTCCGTAATCGGTCTGACCCGCAATTACCCCTACTTCAGCCGGCTTCACATAATAACTGTGGACGAAATAAAAGTAGGAATGATCAGGCACACCTTCCCACAAGGGATGAGACTGCTCCTGACTTACGCGATTCCAGCCCATATGCGGGACCTTCAGGCGATCGGGCCCTTCGAAGGCCGGACCGGTAAAACGCAGCACCTGCCCTTTGAAGAGTCCCAAACCGTCGGCCGGACCTTCCTCGCTGCGCTCAAACAGCATTTGCTCACCCACGCAAACACCCAACAGGGGTTTGCTTCGGGAAGCTTCGAGCACCGCATCGCGCAGGCCGGTCTCATCCAGGTGGCGCATGCAATCAGGCATTGCCCCTTGACCCGGAAACACCACCCGATCCGCCGCGCGGATTTCGGCGGCGGTGCTACAGATGCGCACCGTCGCCTCAGGCGCGACGTGTTCCAGGGCTCGTGCCACCGACCGCAGGTTTCCCATGCCGTAATCAACGATGGCGATGGTAGTCATCCTTAGAGGACTCCCTTGGTGGAAGGAACGACCCCTTCCGTGCGCGGATCGAGCTCAAGCGCCATGCGCAACGCACGGCCAAAAGCCTTGAACACCGTTTCGCACTGGTGATGGGCATTTTCGCCGCGCAGATTGTCGATATGCAAGGTTACCAAGGCGTGATTGACGAAGCCCTGGAAGAATTCTCGCGTCAAATCAACGTCGAACTGCCCGATCATGGCGCGCGTGAACGGTACGTTGAAGTACAAGCCGGGGCGACCCGAAAAATCGACCACTACCCGGGACAACGCTTCGTCCAGTGGCACGTAGGCATGGCCATAACGGCGCAGCCCAGCCTTGTTGCCCACGGCTTTCGCCACGGCCTGACCCAGGGTGATACCTACGTCCTCAACCGTGTGGTGGGCGTCGATATGCAGATCACCATCGGCAACCACGTCGATGTCGATCAAACCATGACGCACGATCTGGTCGAGCATGTGATCGAGGAATGGAACCCCGGTTTTCAGATTTTGTTTACCGGTGCCGTCGAGATTGACGACGGCCCGGATACGAGTTTCATTGGTATTGCGAGTGACCTCGGCGGTGCGCATGATCAATTCCGGATAAATTCGTTAATAGGCGATACCGTCAAAGCTACGGTATCACGATGCATCGGGAGTTTTGGCGTCCGATGCCGGCGCCAGTCGATATTCTGCGCTGCGCGCATGGGCCTGCAAGCCTTCGCCGTAGGCCAGCGTCGCGGCAATTTGCCCCAGTGAGCGCGCTCCGGCGCCCGAAACCTTGATCAGGCTGGAGCGCTTCTGAAAGTCGTAGACCCCCAGCGGCGACGAAAACCGTGCGGTACGCGAGGTGGGCAGCACGTGGTTCGGTCCGGCGCAATAGTCGCCCAAGGATTCAGAACTGTGCGGCCCCATGAAAATGGCGCCGGCGTGCCGGATGAGATCCGCCCAACGCTCGGGGTCAACGGTCGAGATCTCCAAGTGTTCGGGCGCGATATCGTTGGCGATGGCGCACGCCTCTTCCAGACTACGCACCAAGATCAGCGCTCCGCGCTTGGCCAGGCTGGTACGGATGATGTCGGCGCGCGGCATGGTGGGCAACAAACGCTCGATGGCGCGTTCGACCTCATCAATGAAGGCCGCATCGGGGCACAGCAGAATGGCTTGTGCGAGTTCATCGTGCTCAGCCTGCGAAAACAGATCCATGGCGATCCAGTCCGCCGGCGTCTTGCCGTCGCAGATCACCAGGATCTCGCTCGGGCCAGCAATCATGTCGATGCCAACCGTACCGTAAACGCGGCGCTTGGCGGCGGCAACATAAGCATTACCCGGGCCAACGATTTTATCGACGGCCGCAATCGAAGCCGTACCGTAGGCCAGCGCGCCCACCGCCTGGGCACCGCCGATGGCGATCGCGCGGTCAACACCGGCGATTGCCGCAGCGGCCAGCACCATGGAATTACGCACCCCGTCAGGAGTGGGGGTGACCATGACCACTTCGCTTACGCCTGCCACTTTGGCAGGCATGGCGTTCATCAACAGGGAAGAAGGATAGGCGGCCTTGCCCCCCGGCACATACAGGCCCACGCGATCCAGCGGCGTAACTTTCTGGCCCAGTACGGTGCCGTCGGCCTCGGTGTAAGACCAGCTCTCGGCACGCTGACGCTCGTGATAGATGCGGACGCGCTCGGCAGCGGCCTCCAGCGCTTCACGTTGATCATGCGGCAAGGCAGCCAAAGCCGCGACCCACTCGCTGCGTGGAATTTCCAGCTCTTCGATGGACTTGGCCTGGACCCGGTCGAAGCGATGCGTGTACTCGAGTACAGCGCCATCGCCGCGCGTGCGCACGTCCAGCAAAATGCCGGCAACGGCGCGCTCAATGGATTCATCTTCGGATGCTTCAAACGCCAGCAGGGCATCCAATTGTTGGCGAAAACCATCGCCACGGGTATCGAGTCGGTTGATCAGGGACATGTCGTCAGCTCTGCAAAGTTTCGGTTTTACGGTATGAGCGGCTTTCCCGCGCGGCCATCGGACGCAGCGGGCAATGCACTACAACGCAGCCGCAGCAAGGCACGGAGAACTTCCCGTGCGGCAACCGCTTTGCAAGCACGTCAGTCAGGCATGGCCAGGCTGGCGCGCGCAAAAGCGTCGAGCAGCGGCTGCAGACGATGTCGCCGGGTCTTGAGCGCCGCCTGGTTCACCACCAAGCGTGAAGAAATACTCATGACGTCTTCGACCGCAACCAGGTTGTTGGCCCGCAAAGTGCCACCGGTGGAGACCAAGTCAACGATGACGTCCGCCAGGCCAACCAAGGGCGCCAGCTCCATCGAGCCGTAGAGCTTGATCAGATCGACGTGGACGCCTTTGGAGGCGAAGTGCTCGCGCGCGGCCTGGACATATTTCGTCGCCACCCGCAAACGCGCACCCTGACGCACCGCAGTGGCGTAGTCGAAACCCTGGGGGACGGCCACACACAAGCGGCACTTGCCTATACGCAGATCCACCGGCTGGTACAAGCCTCCCGGGTGCTGCGCAGCATGCTCGATCAACACATCTTTGCCCGCCACACCCAAGTCGGCAGCACCATACTGAACATAGGTGGGGACGTCTGACGCTCTTACAATGATGATACGCACACCCGGATCGCTGGTAGGCAATACCAGCTTGCGGGATTTTTCGGGATCTTCGGCCACGCTGATGCCGGCTTCAGCCAGCAAAGGCATGGTTTCTTCGAAGATACGTCCTTTGGACAAAGCCAGAGTAATCGGCGTGTCCGGACTGGCCGGGGAAAAAGCGGTCAAGATTGAACTCCGTCGCCGGTAATCCGGCGGATATCAGCGCCAAGCTCTACCAGCTTGCGTTCCATCTGTTCGTAGCCCCGATCCAAATGGTAGATGCGTTCGACCAATGTCTGGCCTTCGGCTACCAGGCCTGCGATAACCAGGCTGGCCGATGCGCGTAGATCGGTGGCCATGACGGTTGCGCCGGACAGGCGCTCAACACCTTTGACGACAGCGGTATAGCCTTCGATTTCGATGTCGGCCCCTAGCCGGCAGAGCTCCTGCACATGCATGTAGCGGTTCTCGAATATGGTCTCGGTAATAACCGCAGGACCTTCGGCGATGGCGTTGAGCGCCATCAGTTGAGCCTGCATGTCAGTGGCGAAACCTGGATATTCCTGGGTACGGAAACCCACCGCCTTGGGGCGGCGCTGCATCCCCGCCTGAATCCAGTCAGGGCCGCATTCGATACTCACACCAGCTTCGATCAGCTTGTCCAAAGTCGCGCCCATGTTGGCGGGATCAACGTTACGCAACACGATTTCGCCGCGGGCTGCACCCACTGCGCACAAGAAAGTACCGGCTTCAATCCGGTCAGGCATGACGCGATGGCTTGCGCCGTGCAGGCGAGACACCCCTTCGATGACGATGCGATCGGAGCCATGGCCGCTGATGCGTGCGCCCATGCTGATCAGCAATTCAGCCAGATCGACGATTTCCGGTTCGCGAGCGGCATTCTCCAGCACAGTCAGACCCTCGGCCAGGGTTGCCGCCATCAGCAGGTTCTCGGTACCCGTCACCGTTACCATATCAGTGCGGATCGTGGCGCCTTTAAGCCGCTTGGCGCGCGCCACCACGAAACCGTGCTCGATACGGATATCGGCGCCCATGGCGGCCAAACCCTTGATGTGCTGATCTACCGGCCGCTGTCCGATGGCGCAACCGCCCGGCAAGCTGACGCGCGCTTCGCCAAAACGGGCGAGCAGCGGCCCCAGCACCAGTATCGAAGCGCGCATGGTCTTGACCATTTCATAGGGCGCTTCCAGCGAAGTGATAGCTTGCGCTTCGAGCGTGACACGATGGCTCTCATCGGTCAGCCCCGCTTCGCCGCGTGTCGTTTTGACACCGATCTGGCGCAGCAAGCGCAAAGCCGTGCTGATGTCGTTGAGCTGCGGAACATTTTCCAGCGTGACAGGATCAGCAGTCAGCAAGGCTGCGCACAAACATGGCAAAGCCGCGTTCTTTGCACCCGAAATCTCAACTTCGCCCCTGAGGGGCCTTCCACCTGCGATCAGCAGTTTGTCCATGACTAGGCCTTGAATTCCTGCGGCGTAAGAGTGCGCATCGACAAGGCGTGGATTTCCTCACGCATCCGGTCGCCAAGTGCAGCATATACCAGCTGATGACGTGCTATGGCGCGCTTGCCGTCAAACGCGGCGCTAACGATGATCGCCTCGAAATGCTGACCGTCGCCCTGCACCTCGACATGTTCGCACGGTAGGCCGTCGACAATATATTGACGGACCTGCTCGGGGGTGGGAAGAGGGAGATTCATAATCAATAGCGCAACTTGTAACCAGAAGCCAGCAGGCGCAGCGCAATGGCTGCCACTAGCAGGAAGGTACAGCCGACCACCGCCAGGCTCAGCCAAGGGGTCACGTCGGACACACCGAAGAATCCATAGCGGAAACCGTCTATGGCGTAAAAAATAGGGTTCCAGTGCGACACTTTCTGCCAGAACGGCGGCAGCGAATGCACGGAATAAAACACACCCGACAAAAAGGTGGCGGGCATGATCAGGAAATTCTGGAATGCCGCCATCTGGTCGAATTTCTCAGCCCAGATGCCGGCGATCAAGCCCAATACCGCCATGATGCCGCCACCCAATAAGGCAAACACCAGTATCCAAAGCGGTTCGGCAAAATGTGGCGGTGCAAAGAACAAGGCCGCCGCGTAGATTCCCAGGCCCACCGCGATGGCGCGCGCTACGGCCGCCAGTACGTAAGCCCAGAAGAATTCCCAGTGGGTAAGCGGCGGCAGCAGCACAAACACCAGATTGCCGGTTACCCGGCTTTGCATGAGCGAAGACGATGCGTTTGCAAAGGCGTTCTGCAACATGCTCATCATCATCAGACCGGGAATCAGGAAGGAGGTATAGGGCACACCGTCGTACACGGTGACACGGCCTTCCAGCACGTGGGCAAAGATAAGCAGGTACAGCACCGCGGTAACCACCGGCGCGGCCACGGTTTGGAAACCGACCTTCCAGAAACGCAGCAACTCCTTTTGAAGCAACGTCACAAAGCCGGAACCGGCGTTCAGATTGGGTTGCAGTCCGGTAAAACTCATGCGGCCACCTGCAACGCGGCCCCTGGGGCCGCAACACGGTTCATGATGTCGACGAAAACCTCTTCCAGATCGGCCGGCAAGACTTCAATGCCTTCAATGACGCCGCCCGCAGTGCGTACCTGCGCCAGCAATGATTCGAGTTCGATGCTGCTTTCCATGCGCATGACGACCCGCGCGCCTTCCCGCTCGGTCAAGCGTGCGTCCAGCGCGGGGCTCTTGCCTGAAGGCCAGCCCGCCGCCCCCATGTACAAGACCAGGCGCGCGCCGCCAACCTTGGCCAGCAAGGCCCGAGTGGTATCCAGCGCAACCACCTTCCCGCCCTTGAGCATGGCAATACGGCCGCACAGTTCCTCGGCCTCTTCAAGGTAGTGGGTAGTCAACAAAATGGTATGGCCCATGCGGTTCAAACGTGCGATGAATTCCCAGAGCGTGCGCCGTAGATCGACGTCAACGCCCGCCGTGGGCTCATCCAGCACGATCACCGGGGGGCGATGGACCAAAGCCTGCGCCACCAGAACTCGCCGCTTCATCCCGCCGGACAAGGAACGCATATTTGCTTCGGCCTTGTCGCTTAAGCCCAGATTTTCAAGAATTTCGTCGATCCAGTCGTCATTTTTACGTAAACCAAAATAACCTGACTGTATCCTGAGCGTTTCTCGCACCGTAAAAAACGGGTCGAATACAAGTTCCTGGGGAACGATGCCCAAGGCCCTGCGTGATGAGCGAAAGTCACTGACCACGTCGTAACCGCACACCGACACCTTACCGGTGGTCGCTTTGGACAAACCCGCAAGAATGGAGATCAAGGAGGTCTTGCCCGCGCCATTGGGGCCTAAAAGGCCGAAAAACTCGCCTTGCTCGATATCGAGACTGACGTTATCCAGCGCGCGCAAGCCTTCCACCGGACGGTCAGAAGCCAGCCGGCGCCATAGCCCCGTAGCGGCAGGGTATATCTTCGAAACATGTTCGATACGAACAGCGGATGACATGGCTTAGATAGAAAAGGAAGTGGCTGCTTACGCCGGAATGGCCCCGCAAACACCAGCGCAGGGGAATCGCCAATTATAGGCGTGTCGCGCTGCGGGACGAAATAGCGGGCTCAGACGAGCTAAGGAGCTTGCTTGTTGCCAAAAAACTACGGGCCATGGAGGTAGCCACGGCCCGAGAGTTCAACAGACTGCTTACTCACGGCAAACAGAGATATCGCCTTGTTTACTTGGCGCGCGGAGCAGCCTCAAAGGCGCCGTTGCGATCCGCCAGGGACTTAATCAGGCCGTCGATGCCGCCCTGCGCGATTTGCTGGGCGAACTGATTACGGTAGTTTTCGATCAACCACACGCCCAATACGTTCACATCGTAGATTTTCCAGCCGCTGGCAACTTTTTCCAGGCGGTAATCAACCGGAATCGGATCACCGGCGGGCTGCTTGATCAAGGTCCGCACCACCGCGTCGTCGGCAGTGGCGTCACGACGAACCGGACGCAGCTCGATCGCAGTTTGTTGCTTGACCGCCGACACGGCACCGCTATAAGTACGCACCAAGGTCGTACGGAACTCTTTGATCAACGCGGCCTTCTGCTCCGCCGTAGCCTGCCGCCAATAGCGTCCAGCCGCCAACTGAGTGGTTTTCTCAAAATTGACATAGGGCAGGATTTTTTCATCGACCAAGGCTAGCAAACGCTGCGGGTTGCCGGACTGCACCGAGCTGTCGCTCTTGATGGCGGCCAGCACTTCATTCGTTACCTTCTGCACCAAGACTTCAGGGCTATTTGCATCCTGCGCCTGGGCATGCGTCCCGGCAAGCAAGCATGCGAGCGCCAGTAGCAACGCCGAAAACCAAGACAATCGGGACAACAGGGCCTGCGGAAGAGAAAAACTATGACTCATGACCATCCTTATAATTTGCTTGCCCATTTATCTATCCAGCCGGCAAATCCGGGCGGAAACGCTTAACGCACACCTGCGGCAGGGGCAGCGCTATCGGGATCCTCATAATCCGGCAAGGAATAATCGGGCAAGTAATCATCCCCATCGCGGCCGGGCTTGGCGCCGCGAATTTGACTGGCCCGCCGCTGCAAATAAGCATCGCGGGTGAAAGAATAGGGATCCAGGGCGACATCGTTCAGCAAGTTGCCGACTTCGAGCAAGCCGGCCCGTTTGTCTAGCACCTTGAGGCCATAGACCGAGTTGCGCAAACGCACGTTGTCTATCGACCCAACGGCCACCGGGTCGCCCAGGAAATCGACCGCGGTGCCGCCAGCGTCGCGCACGGTGCTGGGCCCCAACAACGGCAGCACCAGATAAGGACCCGAGCCGACGCCCCAGACGCCCATGGTCTGGCCGAAATCGGCACGCACTCGCGGCAAGCCATTCTTGGCGGCCAGATCGAAACAGCCGAAAACCCCCAAGGTGCTATTCATCAGCACCCGGAAGCCCGAATTAATGCCATCCGGGGCGCGATTCTGCAAGAAACTATTGATGGCCGACCAGACATCGCCCACATTGCCGAACATATTGCGCACGCAATCGCGCGCCGGTTGCGGCACGACATTGACGTAGCCCTGAGCGACCGGCTTTAGAACAGCACGATCTACATTCTCGTTAAAGCGGTACATGCCGCGATTGAAGCCTTCCAGGGGATCGCGGGGATCCGCTGCCCCTCGGTTCTCTGCCACCGTGGCGCAGCCGCATAAACTGACCAGCAGAGCCAGCGCAAACAGTTTTTTGTTCATATTGATTCGTGATGCCTTTACTTTGCTGCCGGCTCAGCCGCAGCGGGGGCAGGTCCTTCTGCCGCCTTGCCATATAGAAACTGGCTAATCAGATTTTCGAGCACGACCGCACTTTGCGTGTAACGAATTTTGTCCCCCGCGACAAAATTCTTGTCTTCGCCGCCGGCCTCCAGGCCTATGTATTGCTCGCCCAAGAGACCTGAGGTAAGGATCTTGGCAGAAGAATCTGTGGGAAACACGTAGCGGGAATCCAGGTCCAGGGTAACCAGCCCCTGGTACATCTTGTCGTCAAATGATATTTGCGACACACGCCCGACCACCACACCAGCGCTTTTGACCGGCGCGCGCGCCTTCAATCCGCCGATATTGTCGAAACTGGCCGTGACCGAGTAAGTCTGCCCGTATGAAAAACTGCCGAGGTTACCCGCCTTGAGCGCCAAAAATACCAGAGCCGCTCCGCCCAAAAGCACGAACAGGCCCACCCACAAATCGACTTTTTCTCTCGACATCTTGTTGCCCTCCGGATCGCACGCTCAAGCGGCGCATCCTTGCCAGATTCATTGTCGGGCAGCCTGGAAATATCTAGCTGCCCCGCTCATTTTATTTAATTACCGAACATCAGCGCCGTCAGCAGGAAATCCAGTCCCAGCACCGCCAGGGACCCGGCCACGACGGTTCGGGTAGTGGCCCGCGACACGCCCTCGGGCGTCGGTTTAGCGTAGTACCCCTGGTAAAGGGCGATCAGCGTGACGGCAAAGCCGAAGACGACGCTCTTGAGCACACCGTTGGCGACGTCATTCCAGACGTCCACCCCGTTTTGCATCTGAGACCAGAAAGCGCCTTCGTCGACACCGATCAGCACCACACCGACCCCCCAGCCGCCCAGGATACCCACCATAGAGAACACCGCCGCCAGCAAAGGCATCGCAATAATCCCACCCCAAAAGCGCGGCACCAGCACCCGCCGCACGGGATCAACGGCCATGACTTCCATTGCAGACAGTTGTTCGCCAGCTTTCATCAGGCCGATTTCGGCAGTAAGCGAAGTGCCGGCCCTGCCAGCGAACAGCAAGGCGGTAACCACCGGCCCCAGTTCGCGCACCAAAGACAGGGCCACCAACAGACCGAGCGCCTCTTCCGAGCCATAGCGGTTGAGTGTGTAATAACCTTGCAGACCCAGCACAAAGCCCACGAACAGGCCGGATACGGCGATGATGACGAGCGAATAGTTGCCGATGAAGTGCACTTGCTGCACGACCAGGCGCGGGCGCCGCAGCGCTGATCCGCTTTTTGCCAACAAACTAACGAAAAATCGGGCAAAAGCGCCTAAACCCACCAGCCACGACAAAGTTCCGGCGCCTACAGAGACCAGGAAACGCAACACCGAGTTCATCGACGGCCTCCTTGCTGACGTTCCAGCCAAGCCGTGTACTCGGGCGTTTCCGGATAATGAAAGGCAACGGGCCCATCGGGCTCGCCGTTCAGGAACTGGCGCACAAAGGGGTCTTGCGAGTCGGACAGTTCGGCCGGCGTTCCCGCGGCAACAGTCGAACCGCGACCCAGCAGATAGACGTAATCGGCGATTTCAAAGGATTCTTTCACATCGTGGGTGATCAACAACGATGCGCAACCCAGTTGGTCGCTCATGGTCCGGATCAATTGCGCCGTTACCCCCAAAGAAATGGGGTCCAGACCGGCAAACGGCTCATCGTACAAAATGAGCTCGGGATCCAGCACTACGGCGCGGGCCAAGGCCACGCGGCGCGCCATGCCACCCGAAATTTCCGAAGTGCGCAAAAAAGCAGCTGCTTTCAAGCCGACGGCGTGCAGCTTGGACAATACGCGTTCGCGAATTTCAGTTTCAGATAAATCAGTATGTTCACGCAAAGGGAAGGCAACGTTCTCGAAAACGTCGAGATCGGTAAACAAAGCCCCCTGTTGAAACAACACCCCCATACGCTTGCGCACAGCAAACAACTCATCGCCCGACAAGCTCGCCAAATCTTGGCCCAGGGCGCGAACCCCTCCCGCCTGCGGCGCCAATTGGCCTACAGCCGCTCGTAGCAGCGTCGTCTTGCCCGATCCCGAGCCGCCCATGACCGCCACGACTTGGCCGCGTGCGATCTGCATATCGATATCACGCAAGATCATGCGTTCGCCGTAGCCGACACAAAGCCGGTCAAAGGCTAAAGCGACCTCGGGAATAGCTGGCTGCAATACAGGAAGTGCCGAATCAGGCATGAATGGATAAGGAAGACTCAAAGACACACGCCCTGATGCAGCGTGCAAAGGATTTCAGAGGGTAGCCACACGATTCTAACAGCTACGTGGCAGAGACTTGCCCTAAGGCAGAGAAGCAAAGAAAAGCGACGGAACAGGAAATAGTACAGAAACCATTGGCAAAAAGACATGTTGGGTGCGATGCAACATGTCTTTTACGCCACAGAAAAAGCAAGAAAACAATCTCTTACCGCGGAAGTTCCGTTGCCCCCATCAGGAAAGCATCAACCGAGGCCGCACACTGCCGGCCTTCGCGTATCGCCCATACCACCAGCGATTGGCCGCGACGCATATCGCCGGCGGCGAACACCTTATCGACACTGGTGCGATAGTCCTCGGTATTGGCGCGGGCGTTACCACGGCTATCACGCTCAACTCCGAAAGCCTCTAGCACTTTCTGGATCGGCGACACGAAACCCATGGCAAACAAGACCAGCCCAGCGGGAATGTCGAACTCCGAGCCAGCCACTTCAACCATTTTCATTTGGCCGTTGTCGCCCCGCACCCATTCCACACGACAGCCCACCAGGCTGCTGACCTTGCCGTCCTTGCCCTTGAAAGTCTTGGTAGAGACGGCCCAGTCGCGCTCCACGCCTTCTTCGTGGGAAGAAGATGTCCGCATGCGCAAGGGCCAGTAAGGCCAGGTCAACGCCTTGTTTTCCGATTCTGGCGGCTGGGGCATCACTTCGAACTGGGTTACCGACTTGGCGCCATGGCGATTGCTGGTGCCGACGCAGTCCGAACCGGTATCGCCCCCGCCGATCACGATGACGTGCTTACCGGCCGCGCTGATCTGGCCTTTGACCTTATCGCCCGCCACCACCTTGTTCTGCTGACGCAGAAAATCCATCGCGAAATGCACTCCCTGTAACTCGCGCCCCGGCACCGGCAAATCGCGTGGAGTTTCCGCCCCGCCGGCAATAACCACCGCATCGAACTCAGTCCGCAGCTCTTCAGGAGTCTTGATAGACACCGCCTCGCTCAATAATGCAGCATCGTCAGCATTCCCGATATAAGTAGACGGATAGAACACGACGCCTTCTTGGCGCATCTGCTCGATACGCCGGTCAATTTGCATTTTTTCCAGCTTGAAGTCTGGGATGCCATAGCGCAGCAAGCCGCCGATGCGATCGCTTTTTTCAAACACCGCAACATCGTGACCGACCCGGGCCAATTGCTGGGCACAGGCCAGACCGGCAGGCCCTGAACCCACGACAGCCACTTTCTTGCCGGTTTTTACCCGCGGCGGCTGCGGCAGCACCCAGCCCTGCTCCCATCCACGATCGATGATGGCGTGCTCGATAGACTTGATGCCGACGGCATCGCTATTGATGTTCAGCGTGCAGGCGGCTTCGCACGGCGCCGGGCAAATGCGGCCCGTGAATTCTGGAAAGTTGTTGGTGGAATGCAGCACCGCCAGGGCCTGCTTCCAATTCTGGCGATAGACCAGATCATTCCAGTCAGGAATGATGTTGTTGACCGGACAGCCATTGGTGCAAAAAGGCACCCCGCAGTCCATACATCGCGCGCCTTGCTGCCTGGCTTCCTCATTGTTCAAATGGACGATGAATTCTTTCCAGTGCTTGAGCCGCTGCGCGGGTGCTTCGGCTGCTTCCTGCAACCGTTGATACTCGAGAAAGCCGGTAACTTTACCCATGACTATTTCCTGACAATTCCGTTGAGGATCCGGCGCGGCGCATTGCCGCGCCGGAAACCTGTCTTATCCCTAGTGAGCTCTGGTGAGCACGCCCCCTCAAGCAGCGAGCTTCTGCGGGCTCTGTGCATCCCACATCTCACCCAGCGCACGCCGGTATTCGACCGGCATCACCTTGACGAACTTGGAGCGCGAGGTTTCCCAGGTGTCCATGATGTCGCGAGCGCGGAAGCTGCCGGTATAGCGGAAATGGTTTTCGACCAGGCGCCGCAACAGCGCTTCGTCGGTTTCGCGCTCCGCACCGCGTGCCATGCTGTGCCATAAGCGAGGCGAACCTTCCTTTTCCTGCACCACGCCAGGCATTACCGCCTCCAGTTCCACCATGGCCAGATTGGTGCGCTGACGGAATGTGCCATCCGGATCCCACACATACGCCACACCGCCCGACATGCCGGCGGCAAAGTTACGGCCGGTTTCGCCCAGCACGACGACGGTGCCGCCTGTCATGTATTCGCAGCCGTGGTCGCCCACGCCTTCGACCACCGTTGCCGCACCCGAATTGCGTACCGCAAAACGTTCGCCGGCGACCCCGTTAAAATACGCTTCGCCCGACAAAGCGCCGTATAGAACGGTATTGCCGGCAATAATGTGCTCCGGACCATGGCCACGAAAATCGTTAGGCGAACGCACCAAGATGCGGCCGCCCGACAGGCCTTTGCCCACGTAATCGTTGCCCTCGCCCACCAGATCCAAGGTAATGCCATGGGCCAGGAAAGCGCCAAAGCTCTGGCCCGCCGTGCCATTGCACTGGATATGGATGGTGTCGTCGGGCAAGCCCTCATAGCCGTACTTGCGCGCCACCATGCCGGACAGCATGGTGCCGATGGTGCGGTTGACGTTGCGTACGCTGGTAATGAAGGACACTTTCTCGCCCTGCTCAAGGGCGGGCCGGGCGCGTTCGATCAACTGGTGGTCCAAGGCCTTGGCCAAGCCATGATCTTGCTCTTCAAGCTGGCGGCGGGCCACTTCGGCGGGTACATCCGGCTGATAGAACACCCGAGAGAAATCCAAGCCACGAGCCTTCCAATGTTCAATGCCTTGGCGGGTATCCAGCAAGTCGGCACGGCCGATCAGATCGTCGAACTTGCGTATGCCCAGTTGCGCCATCAGTTCACGCACCTCATCGGCGATGAAGAAGAAGAAATTGACGACATGCTCCGGCTTGCCCTGGAATTTGGCACGCAAAGCGGGATCTTGTGTAGCCACACCCACCGGACAGGTATTCAGATGGCATTTGCGCATCAT
This sequence comes from Pigmentiphaga sp., assembly GCA_040391825.1. GTDB lineage: Bacteria > Pseudomonadota > Gammaproteobacteria > Burkholderiales > Burkholderiaceae_B > Pigmentiphaga. Next base: position 5,987 of record JBEBXA010000048.1, on the reverse strand, counting down.
GATGCAGCCTTCCACCACCAAGGGAGCGGTCGCGAAACCGAATTCATCGGCCCCCAGCAAAGCGCCTATCACGACATCGCGGCCGGTCTTCATCTGACCATCGGCTTGCACCCGGATGCGGCTGCGCAGACGATTCAAAACCAGGGTTTGCTGGGTTTCGGCCAAGCCGAGCTCCCACGGCGTGCCCGCATGCTTGATGGAAGAAATAGGTGAAGCCCCGGTGCCGCCATCGTGGCCGGCAATCACTACGTGGTCGGACTTGGCTTTGGCCACACCGGCCGCCACCGTACCCACGCCCACTTCAGACACCAGCTTGACCGAGATCGATGCTTGCGGATTGGCGTTCTTCAGATCGTGGATCAGCTGCGCCAGGTCTTCGATGGAATAGATGTCGTGATGGGGCGGCGGTGAAATCAGGCCCACACCCGGTACCGAAAAGCGCAGCTTGGCGATGTAGTCGGATACCTTGTGGCCCGGCAATTGCCCCCCTTCGCCGGGCTTGGCGCCCTGCGCCATCTTGATCTGGATCTGGTCCGCGCTGGCCAGGTATTCGGCCGACACGCCAAAACGCCCCGACGCTACTTGCTTAATGCGCGAGCGCATCGAATCGCCAGCCTTTAAAGGCACATCGGCCACAATGCGCTCGGCGCCCAGCACCGACGCCAGCGTATCGCCATCCTTGATGGAGGATTTGCCGTCTTGCAGTTCGGCGCGGTAGCGCAGTTCGTCCTCGCCGCCTTCACCGGTGTTCGACTTACCGCCAATGCGGTTCATCGCGACCGCCAACACCGAATGGGCCTCGGTAGAAATGGACCCCAAAGACATCGCGCCGGTAGCGAAACGCTTGACGATTTCCTTCGCGGGCTCAACCTCGTCCAGCGCAATGGCGTGAGCCGGGTCGAACTTGAACTCGAACAGACCGCGCAAGGTCATGTGGCGTTTGCTTTGATCATTGATGATCTGGGCATATTCCTTGTAAGTGCGGTAGTTGTCGGCGCGGGTGGCGTGCTGCAGCTTGGCGATTGCATCAGGTGTCCACATATGCTCTTCGCCACGAATACGGAACGCGTACTCACCCCCCTCGTCCAGGGAATTGGCCAGCAAGGGATCGGAACCGAAGGCCGCCATATGCATCCGCAGAGATTCTTCGGCCACCTCAAAGATGCTGATGCCGCCGATGTTGCTGGCGGTGCCGGGAAAGTACTGCTCGATCAGCGACTGGTTAAGACCGACCGCCTCAAAAATTTGCGCCCCGGTGTAGGACATATAGGTCGAGATGCCCATTTTGGACATGACCTTCAGCAAACCTTTATCGACCGCCTTGACGAAGTTATAGATGGCTTTGTCGGCAGGCATCTTGGCGTCGTGAGCGTGCTCGGCAGCCAGGGTTTCCATCGCCAGATAAGGATGGACCGCCTCGGCGCCATAGCCGCCCAGCAGGGCAAAATGATGCACTTCGCGGGCCGAGCCGGTTTCCACCACCAGACCGGTGCTGGTGCGCAAGCCGGCGCGGATCAGGTGCTGATGCACTGCCGAGGTCGCCAACAGGGCGGGGATCGGTACCCGATCGGCACTGATCAGCCGATCGGATACGATCAGGATGTTGTAGCCGCTCTTGACCGCATCGACGGCTTGCGCGCACAAGGCGGCCACCCGGGCCTGGATACCTTCCTTGCCCCAAGCCGCGGGGTAAGTGACATCCAGCTCGAAACTCTTGAACTTGCCGCTGGTGACCCGCTCAATATGGCGAATCTGCGCCATATCGGCAAAATCCAGCACCGGCTGCGCCACTTCCAGGCGCAAGGGTGGATTGACGTTATTGATGTCCAACAAATTGGGCTTGGGCCCTATGAAGGACACCAGCGACATCACCAGATTTTCGCGAATGGGGTCGATGGGCGGATTGGTGACCTGGGCAAACAACTGGCGAAAATAGCTGTACAAGCTTTTATTCTTGTTCGACAGCACCGCCATGGGTGTGTCATTGCCCATGGAGCCTGTGCTTTCTTCGCCCAGAGCCGCCATCGGGCGCAAGATGAATTTGTAGTCTTCCTGAGTCCAGCCGAACACCTGCTGCCGATCCAGCAAAGGCACAGCGGATCGGCCTTCCTCTATTTCTTCCTTGACCGGATCGGGCAGGGTATCGAGTTTGATGCGCAGGCGCTCGATCCATTGGCGATAGGGCTTGTTGTTGGAAAGCTGGTGCTTCAGTTCCTTGTCGTCGATGATGCGGCCTTGCTCAAGGTCGATCAGGAACATCTTGCCCGGCTGAAGACGCCATTTCTTGACGATCTTGTTTTGCGGCACCGGCAGCACGCCCGACTCGGACGCCATGATGACCAGATCGTCGTCAGTGACGATGTAGCGGGCCGGACGCAAACCGTTGCGATCAAGCGTGGCGCCTATCTGGCGGCCATCGGTGAAAGCGATTGCCGCCGGACCATCCCAGGGCTCCATCATGGCAGCGTGATATTCGTAGAAAGCGCTGCGCGCTTCATCCATTTCGGCGTGCTGCTCCCAGGCCTCGGGAATCATCATCATCATCGCCTGGGCAATGGGGTAGCCGGACATCACCAGCAACTCCAGGCAATTGTCGAAGGTAGCCGTGTCGGACTGCCCCTCATAAACAATGGGGTAGAGTTTTTTCAGGTCATCGCCCAGCACCGGCGATTCCATCACGCCTTCGCGCGCGCGCAACCAGTTAAAGTTGCCTTTGACCGTGTTGATTTCACCGTTGTGGGCAATAAGGCGATAAGGGTGCGCCAGCGGCCAGGCAGGGAAGGTGTTGGTGGAAAAGCGCTGATGCACCAAAGCTAGCGCGGTCACCACGCGCGGATCGGCCAGATCCCGATAATAGCGGCCCACCTGATCGGCCAGCAGCAAGCCCTTGTAAACCACCGTTCGGGTGGAAATAGACGGCACGAAGTATTCCTTGCCGTGCTTCAGACGCATTTTCTGGATCGCGTGCGAAGCCATTTTACGAATCACGTACAGCTTACGCTCCAGGGCGTCGGGCACCATGATGTCGCCGCCACGCCCGACGAACAATTGGCGAATCACCGGCTCTACCTTCTTGACCGCGGGCGACATGGGCATGTCGTGATCGATAGGCACGTCGCGCCAGCCCAGAACGACCTGGCCCTCGGCCCGCACGGCACGTTCGAGCTCTTCTTCACAAGCCAGGCGCGAGGCGATTTCCTGCGGCAGGAACACCATGGCCAGGCCGTATTCACCGAGAGCCGGCAGCATGACGCCCTGGGCGGCCATTTCTTCGCGATAGAACTCATCCGGAATCTGGATCAAGATACCGGCGCCATCACCCATGAGCGCATCGGCCCCGACCGCGCCACGGTGATCGATGTTTTCAAGGATTTTCAGCCCTTGCTGGATGATGGAGTGGCTTTTCTTACCCTTGATGTGGGCCACAAAGCCCACGCCACAGGCATCGTGCTCGTTGGCGGGGCTGTACAAACCCTGGGCGGCGGGAGCACCGTGAATGGAGGGCAAACCTATGCGACTGGCGTCGATAATGGCGGTTCGAGTTGCAACCGACAAAGCCGGAGAGGGTTCCTGACGGGTGTGGGGCATCTTGCGCTCCGGAATGCATTAGGCATGTAGGAAGGGCAAGATACTGCGCTGCAGCAGTCGTCGCAAGAAGAACAAAAGGGGACCGTCCCCAATTTAATTTAAGATAAAGAAAACCTACAAATTAAATGGGGACGCACCAATTACGTGCAAAAAAAGCACCGATATGGAGCGCTCAACCCTGGGGTTTACGGGGGCGCCCTCGCCGAGCCGCACTCGCACGCCGCGTGCTTGCACCATCCAGGCCAGCCAGGAAGGTGTCTCCACCCAAGGCCCACTGACCGTGCAAACATTGTTCTATTTTTGCAAGCGCTTCCATGGAAAGGCCTTCCAACACAGTGCGACGGTAATTGGCTTGGCGATCGAAAGGAGTATTTCCACAAGCCCAATAATCGGCATGGTCGCTGGCAAAACCATTTGCGGCGGCCCCCATGTGCTGCGCCGCCGATGACCAGCGCCAATGCTCGGCGTCAGCTACCAGGCCTTGGCGCACAGTCTGGGTTTCGATCCAGATCAAGCTGGGCAATACCCAGGCGCCGGGCTCGACCAGGGTAGAGCGAAAACGGCCGGCGAAAACCCGGCCGATACGCAGTTGGGCGGCAAGACGGCGGCCCATCGACTGAATAAGCGATGACATGGCGGCCGGCCCCGGCGGCGTCGCCAAAAGAGACAACTGATCGAAAGTCAGCGTCCAGCCGTGTATGGCCACGCCGTATATGCGCGCATCCTGCGCCAGCCAGCCAGCGACACGATCCAGCATCAGGCTGCCTTCCCCGCCCACAGTAAGCGGAACAGTGAATCGTGCCTGTATCAGGTGAGGCAAATCGGGAGCGTATAAGCGGGCAAGGCGTGCCATGGCAGGAATTCTATCTAAATTAGGGACACATCAAGACATCAGGCGTGAATATTGCGCTTAGGCAGAACAAAATGCCAGCTGAACTGTCTACTAATAGAAATGACCTTACACAATGAAAGCCGCTCCACCCCCGGCCAATTGCCTACTGCGCGCCTAGCGGAATCCGTGCGGCATCGCGTCCATTGCCTAGCTCTATCGTGCATATCGAAAAGACTCATTAGCACTCTTTCTATGGGAGTGCTAACCTTCGTACTAGGAGGTACTTAATCCATGAAACGCTCGCTGAATCAGTCCAACACATTCGCTCCCGCCGACGCTGGTCCCGGTGCGCTGGCCTTGGCCATCGCCAACCCCGGCGCCTTGGGCACGATCGACGCCTATATCAGCGCCGTCAATCGCCTGCCTATGCTCTCGGCCGAACAGGAATCGAGTCTGGCCCGCCAATATCAGGAAACCGAAGACCTGAGCGCCGCACGTGAACTCGTGCTGTCGCACCTTCGCCTCGTAGTGGCTATTGCTCGCCAATATCTGGGTTATGGACTGCCCCACGCCGACCTGATCCAGGAAGGCAATGTAGGCCTGATGAAAGCCGTCAAGCGTTTTGATCCCGATCGCGGGGTCCGGCTGGTTTCCTTCGCGATCCATTGGGTCAAGGCGGAAATCCACGAATACATCCTGAAAAACTGGAGGCTGGTAAAAGTTGCCACGACCAAAGCACAGCGCAAGCTGTTCTTTAATCTGCGCAGCATGAAACCCGGCAGCCAGGCGCTCAGCCCTGAACAAATCGAAGAAATCGCGACCACCCTGAATGTCAGGCCGCAAGACGTTGCTGAAATGGAAGTGCGTCTGTCAGGCCAGGAAATGGCATTGGAAGGACGCAGCGACGACGGCGAAACCGATTTCGCACCGATTGCCTACCTGTCGGATGAAGGTCAGCACGAGCCCACTAGCGTGCTGGAAGGACGCCATCGCGACGAATTGCACAGCACAGGCCTGCTTTCGGCGTTGGAAACGCTGGATGCCCGCTCACGCCGCATTATCGAAGCACGCTGGCTCAAGGATGAAGGCGGCACGACCCTGCAGGAACTTGCCGACGAGTTCGGTGTTTCCGCTGAACGCATCCGGCAAATCGAAGCACGCGCCATGACGAAAATGCGTGGAGCCCTGGCCGAATACGCCTGATAGCTCTTTACCAGAATGGCACAGGCCGGCTTCGCTTTTCAAGGCGGACCGGCCTTTTTCATTTTTCTCGCTCACGATATCCAAAGAAACGGCTGGAAGATACAGATCGTTACCCCTTCCTTGGCTTTCCTACGGGAAATCTCAGGAATCGGTGAACTTTCGGCCCTATTTACACCCTAATCAATGGGTGGGATACAGGCGGCGCAATGCCCTTGTGTCGAAATGGCAGGCTTCCCCCAGCGTGTCATTTCTTCCGGCGCAGTTTGCCGGTACCGGCCAATATGTCCGCCTCTGCTTTTCTCCTCCCTCCCCCACTTGAGGCGGATACGTTAACGGGACACCTTCGGTGTCCCGTTTTTTTTCG
>JBEBXA010000047.1:0-29690 GCA_040391825.1 Pigmentiphaga sp. | reverse complement strand
TTCGGCTTGCGTTGCGTTGTTTGCGTCGAGAAAGAAACTATAGCATGGTTCGATTTGCCCGTGCAAGCCAGCCCCCGCTTTTCCCTTAGATATACGCAAAATAATTCCGCTTTGGTCCGCCCACTGGCCCAGACCCCGGGTTCAGGGGCCGCCGGCCCCACGTCACCAACGCCCCGACATCGACCGAATCCCTTGATAACACTAGGCTGGCGCGCATTCGGAAGGAAGTTTTTAGTTCCCCCTCTATATATAGAGGGCTAGGAGCACTAAAACGTGGTCAGAAGGATTATTTAATCGCCTAGCCTCGCCCCTGGCTTCAAGGCCGCAAAAAAATCGCGATCTACGCATTGCGCCTCGAGGCACCCCGCGCCTTTACTTGCCCTGGCTTGTCGCCATTCCCGTGTATGGTCACCTCGAACCCTGCTGGCCAGCCAGTGAAATCTTGGGCCACGGATGGTTTGGACATCCACGCATCGCGGCCGACTATCTAGATAATTCACATCAGCGAATAGCAAACATATAGATAGACCGCGATTTGGATCCGCGCACTTCCACGGCTAGCTCCCGCGGAAGAGGAAGAAGGGAACCGACTTGGCCCGCTACCCATTGACGCCTAGTCCGGGTAAGCCAGGCCCCCGCCCCGCTTTATCTCTCTATATAGAGAGATAAAGCGGCCCAACCACTTGGAGAGGGCTCTACCTAAAAACCTTAATCTGCCCGCAAGCCGATACGCTGCGTCAATTGACCAAAGCGATCTATATCAGTCTCGACCATCTCCCGAAACTGGGCGGGCGAACTGGCCGTCGGGTTGTAACCCGCTTGCAGCATCCCCTCCAGGAAGGCCGGCTGCTTGACGATGCGCTGCACTTGTTCATTCAGCTTGCTCACCACCGCCGCAGGCGTACCGGCGGGTGCCAACAAGCCGTGCCACTGATTCAGCTCATAACCTTTCACCCCTTGCTCGGCCACGGTTGGCACCAAAGGCAGCAGGCTGGAGCGCTGGGCTGATGTAATCGCCAGGGCTCGAAGACGCTTTCCATTCAAGAGTTGAGTAGCGCTGGATGCAGTAACCACGGCTGACGCCACCTGCCCCCCCAGTACGTCATTAAGCGCCGGGCCACATCCTTTGTAGGGAATATGCTGGAGCTTGGTGTGAGTAGCCAGGTTGAGCATTTCACCAGCCAGGTGCTGCGGCGTTCCATTCCCACAAGACGCATAAGTAAGCGCCGCCCCATTGTGCGATGCTTTAATCAGGTCCTGAAGACTCAGATATGGGGAATCTGCGCGCACCACCACCACTGACGGGACAAATCCGACATTGATAACCGGCGCAAAATCACGCTTCGGATCAAAGCCCAGGTGGCTGTACACCCCCGGGTTGATCGCAAATGAGCTATTGACCATAAGCAGGGTGTAGCCATCGGGCGCACTTTCGGCCACGATACGCGCACCGATATTGCCGCTGGCGCCTGCCCGATTTTCAACGACGACGGCCAGGCCGGTGTTATTCGTCAGCTCTGCTCCCAGCCTGCGCGCCAACATATCGGTTCCTCCGCCGGGCGGGAAGGTCACAACTATGGTGATAGGTCTAGACGGGTAATCAGAGGCCGGCGACGCGACCGTTGCAGCGCTGGCTGTGGAGAGCAGCGCGGCCAGCGCTGTCCAATGCAGAACACGCTTCATGGATGTAGTCATGTCATGCCGCCTGATGGTCCAAACCAATATCCAGGACACTTGAACTATGGGTCAGCCAACCAATGGAAATAAGATCCACCCCGGTTGCGGCCACCGCAGGCGCTGTTTGCGGGGTAATCCGCCCCGAGGCTTCGGTGATGGCTCTGCCATCCACACGCCGAACCGCCTCACGCATGGTGTCGGTATCCATATTGTCGAGCAGGATGGCATCAACCCCAAGGTGCAAGGCCTCGTCCAACTGCTTCAGGGTATCAACCTCAAGTTCAATCTTGACTAGGTGCCCAACCCCTGCCCTGGCACGCTCGACCGCCGTTTTAACGCTGCCTGCGATCGCTACGTGGTTGTCCTTGATCAACACGGCGTCGTCCAGGCCAAAGCGATGATTGCTGCCGCCACCTACCCGAACCGCGTACTTCTGCACAATGCGAAGACCAGGCATGGTCTTGCGAGTGCAAACCACGCTTGCACGGGTATCTCGGATGGCATCAACTACCGACGCAGTAGCGGATGCGATACCGCTCAAGTGGCACAAAAAATTCAATGCCGTCCGTTCAGCGGTCAGCATCCCGCGCGCCGGACCACTGATAACGGCGATCACGTCGCCCTTCTGGATACGGCTGCCATCGGGTTTATGAACCACCATCTCTATCGTGGGATCGATAAGCTGGAAAGCCAAACGCGCCACGTCCAGACCGGCAACGACGCCGGACTGACGCGCGACCATCGCATTGCGGCCCATATAAGACGCCGGCACGATCGAATTTGAAGTCAGGTCCCCGGCGCGCCCAAGATCTTCAAGCAAAGTGGCCCTTACCAAAGGTTCGATCATGATCGAGGGAAGCGGTGCTACGTAATTTTCCATCTCTACCTTATCTCCTGCCGTAGCGGTCTTTGCCGTGGGGTATTGATATATGCTCATAATGAGTATTTTTAGGGTCAAAAAATCGGCGGTCATCCGCCGGACAAGCATTATGCTAATCATGAGCATAATGCTTGTCAATACCCTATCGGGATCCCGCCCTACCGCTCGCTCCCCCGCGTAAGGCCCATCCGTTCCTGACAGCGCTCAGGCACTACGGCTCAATGGCAACTTGCTACCGGCGAGCGCTCGTTCCAGCAAGACATCTTTGCGAAAGCGGAAAAGCTTCGCCGGCCTTCCCGGGCCTTCATTACTCATAAGGCCAGTTTCTTCCACTAGCGCCTGTTGTTCGATCAAGCGCCGAAAGTTCTGCTTGTGCAAAGGCCTTCCTGCGATCGCCTCGACCGCCTGCTGCAACTGAAGCAAGGTAAAGCTAGGCGGCATCAATTCAAACACCACCGGCCGGTATTTGATTTTGGCCCGTAATCTGGCGATTCCCGTGGCGAGAATGCGCCGGTGATCATGGCGCATGGCATCGCCACTGACTTGTTGCGCAGCAATGTCGCCTGTATGACGCGTCGCTTCCGGCACCAAACCTGCTTCATACAGCAGCTCATAGCGCTGAAGAATCATGTCTTCATTCCAAGGGCGGCCCGCCAAGCCAAAGCATAACTCCGCCCGCTGCAAACGAATTTGACGTTCCGCTGCGTTCGGCGCGCAGGCGGACCACGCCAGCAACCGCCCCGCAATTTCCTCATCGGGAGCGCTGGCCGACATACGCCGGTCTTCCCATGGGAAGTAGCGATACCAGCTCTGCCACCCGGCTTCGGTATCTACCGCCGTCGGCCCCTCGCGCGTAAGGGCCAGGTAGCTGATGGAAATGGTTCTTTGCGCACTTTGTTCTGTGCGATCACGGTCGGCAAAGGTATATAACTGCTCGACATAACCCAGAGGGTGGTGGGTTTGTTGTTCAACCCAGGCTCGCAACCCAGCCTGCAAAGATCGGTGACCTAGCTCGAAAGGCCCCGACGGCAGCATTTCGCCAATATGGGTCGCCAGCACACGCGGCTCGGAATCGCTTACGGCCACCAATACAGCAACCAATTCGGCGGCCAGCGGCTGTTGATGATGATCTGTGCTCAAAGCTGACAAATAGCTTCCAAAATTCCTGAAATGCCTTGCAGAAGGATTAGTGGCCCTGGCCTAGGGCTTCCGGGAATGGATACCCTCTAAAACCTTGCAAAGCCAAACAGCTTACTTCCCCATGAAACAAACGCTTGCTGCCGCAGCTTACTTCCGGTGCAAGTCTGACCAATCAGCTGCTGAAACAGCCAATACCGCCGCCACCCACACCAACAACATTGCCATCCCGCCGGTAAAGCTGACATTGCCTTTGCTCAGCACGTAATACGTGCAGCCGATTGCCGCTACTACCAACCAGGGCGCCCGACGGCGCGCATAGCTGGCTTTAGTGTCATTTGGCGCTCGCCGCGGATCCATGAACAGTCCCATTCCTACACCTTTGTCGCACTGAGTTACATTCAAGACATATTAACAACTACCGCCCGATGTGCCTCAGCACGCCTCGGACGTTTACTACATGACGACCAAGCCGCCCCACGCCGGCAGCAATTTGCAAGCCATAAGCGAGACCTTGCTCGCCAGCTTATACGACGGCGTGATGTCCGCCTCGGGGTTCCAAGAGTTTATCGAGACCCTGAGATCGACCTTCCAACTCAGGGCCGTAACCATGATCATCCGAAACGTTCATACCCTTGAGGTAAAAAACTTATGGAGCCAAGGGATTACCGAGGAGTGGGTGAGCAAATACGCCCTGGATTATGGCCGCGAGGACATCCTGGCGCATCACGTCATGGCATCACCCATTGCACATTTCTACGCCAGCAATCTCGATCTGCCAGCCAGTGCAGCCTTTCAGAAGTCGCGCTTTAACCAAGAGTGGTTGCTGCCACAGGACATAGCCCAGTCAGCCTCGGCCATCGTACTCCAGGAAGGCTCTTGGATTACTGAAATTTTTGCCCAGCGATCAAGCACGCAGCCGGATTTTACCCGGGAAGAACTGCACACCCTGAATTACCTGATTCAACACATGCGCCGGGCCATCCAAATGCGCCAACGCATGGCCAGCCTGCAACAAGATCGAGGACTTTTAGCTGGCGCGCTCGACCTCCTGATCATGCCAGCCATCCTGTTTGACGAACACGGTAAGCTCGCCCACGCCAATAGCAAAGCCGAGGCCATGCTTAACGATGGCTCGACTCTGCACGTGATCGACCAGCACCTTTTAGCTCGCGACCTCGCCGCCAGCCGCAAACTTGCCGTCGAAATTGCCAATGCGGTGAGCGCCAGCCGGGGAAGCGACAAGCGATTGAACGAAGTGGTGCTGATTCCTCGTTCGAACCGTTCTCCCTTGATGCTGTTGATCGCGCCCATGCGCGTCAAAAGGCCAAGCGCTCAGGTATATGGCGCTGCGCTGATGGTCGCATTTGACCCGGAACAAATGCCGCAACCTGCAAACGATCAATTACGAAAGCTGTTTGGATTGACCCCTAGTGAAGCCGACATTACGGCCGCCTTGTGCCGAGGACTAAACCTGGAAGACATCGCACACAAACGGGGGGCTTCCAGTGCCACGGTGCGCAGCCAACTAAAAAGCGTATTCACCAAGACCGGAGCATCCCGTCAAGCCGAACTGGTTTCGCTGGTGCTGGCCAGCCCGGCCTACTTTATAGACACCAATAGCGATGCCTTGCAGCTTGGCGAAAGTTAGACGGCGGGAGCAACACAATCTGCTCCCGACTCGGCCTAGGCCAACAAGGACATACCTAGTTGGGCGCGACGCTGCAGCCACAAACTGGGGCGATAGCGCATATCCGAGGTCACCTTCATCATATTGCGCAGGATTTCCACCACAACCGGGGCGCCCAAACGGTCTCCTAGAGCCAAAGGCCCCAAGGGATATCCCAGACCCAGAGTGACCGCCCGGTCGATATCGGCAGGCGTAGCAATGCCTTGCTGCGCGATCTCGCAAGCGATGTTGACGATGGCAGCCACCACCCTCTGAGCTACAAAGCCTGGCGAATCTTGAATCAGGCTTACCGGAACGCCATCGGTCGCCAACAGTGCATGCGCCCGATCACGCCAAGCGGCTTCCGTTAAAGGTGTAGTCATCAAGCTACGGCGGCCCACCTCGAAACCATGCAAGGTATCCAGCGCGACGGTGCGCCGTGCATCCAGCCCCTGCTCGACGACGGCAGTACTGGCATCTTCGCCATAAGGCGTCACGATGATCAAACTGTCCGCATCGGGGACTGCGCCCGGCTGTAAATTGGCACCCAAACGGGTAAGCAGCTCAAGGGCGCGCGAGCTGCCTTGCTGATGAGCGCTAGACACCCACACTTTCAAATCTGCAGCGCCAACTGGAACAAGGGTTTCAGGCTCGATCTGTTTTTTTCCGTCCAGGTACTTATAGAAGCCCTGCCCGGTCTTGCGCCCCAACAAGCCCCCCGCCATACGCACCGTGGTCAAAGGCGATGGACGAAACCGGGGTTCATCGAAAAACTGCCGGTACACGGATTCCATGACTGGATGGGAAACGTCTAGCCCCGTCAGATCCATCAGTTCAAACGGCCCCATACGGAAACCGGCTTGAGCCGTCATGATGGCATCGATCTGCGCACAACTTGCCACCCCTTCCTGCAGAATGCGTAAGCCCTCGGTATTCAAGCCGCGTCCGGCATGATTAACGATAAAGCCGGGCATATCTTTGGCACGGACAGGCGTATGCCCCATGCGCCGCGCCAACTCGGCCAACGCATCGCCCACTTCAGGAGCACCCCGCAATCCGTCAATGACTTCCACCACCTTCATCAATGGAACAGGATTGAAAAAATGATAGCCGGCGACGCGCTGCGGATGCTGGCAGGCCGAAGCAATAGCGGTGATAGATAACGATGAAGTATTTGATACCAGGATGCACGTAGGGCCGACGATGCCCTCGAGTTTGGCAAACAACTCGCGCTTGACGTCCAAGCGCTCGACAATGGCTTCGATCACCAGATCGCAGCGCTTGAGCTCGGTCAGCGACTCGCACAAGGTAATTGCGCCCAGAGCGGCCTTAGCCTTCGCGGCGTCAAGCTTGCCCTTGTCGACCAGTTTTTCCCAGATCTGCTGCAATGCCTCGCGCGCAGCCGCCAAGGCAGCGGGCGCGGTATCGTACAAACACACATTCAGGCCCGCTTGCGCTGCGATCTGCGCGATACCTCGACCCATGGCCCCCGCGCCAACGATGCCGACCGTGTCTATCCTCGTCATGAATGCTCCCGTTTTTCAAGCCGTATAAGCTTTGATGGTTTCTCGTGCGATGACCAGCTGCTGAACCTGCGAAGTCCCTTCGTACAGCCTGAACAACCTGACATCACGGTAGAAACGCTCAACTGCATAGTCCGCTATATAGCCGGATCCGCCATGGATCTGCACTGCGCGATCAGCCACACGGCCAACCATTTCAGTAGCAAAGTATTTGCAGCATGAAGCCTCGAGTGTGGTCACCTCACCGCGATCGCGCTTACGCGCCGCATCAAGCACCATGGTACGCGCTGCGTAAGTATCGGTCTGGCTATCCGCGATCATGGCCTGGATTAGTTGGAAGTCTGAAACGGCCTGCCCGAACTGCTTGCGCTGGGTGGCGAAGCTTACCGATTCGCGTATGAGGCGCTCGGCCATACCCACGCACACGGCCGCAATATGCAAACGCCCCTTGTCAAGAACGCGCATGGCGGTCTTAAATCCAGTGCCTTCTTCGCCCCCCAACAAGGCAGTCGCCGGTACGCGACATTCCTCAAAGACGATATCGCAGGTCATTGCCCCCGCCTGCCCCATTTTCCGATCGGGTTTTCCTAGCGTGATCCCCGGCAAACCGGCTTCAACCAGAAAGCATGAAATCGCAGCTGAGCGACGCCCGGTATCCGTACGCGCCATGACCGTATACAGACCAGCCAGCGGCGCATTCGTAATGAAACGTTTAGTGCCGTTAAGAACGTATTCATCACCCTCGCGGCGGGCGGTGGTACGCAAAGACAAGGCATCGGACCCCGCATCAGGCTCGGTCAAGGCAAATGAGCCGATCAGCTCGCCGCTGGCCAACTTAGGCAGATATTTGGCACGTTGCTCATCGCTACCCGCCAACACGATGGATTGCGAACCAATGCCGATGTTGGTTCCTGCCAAAGAGCGAAAAGCCGGAGAAGTGCGGCCAAGCTCCATGGCGACCATGACCTCCTCTTCCATATTGAGACCCAGCCCCCCGTACTCGGGCGCAATCGACAAGCCGAAAATTCCCAGGGCCCGCATCTCTTCGATCACCTCGACCGGAATAACGCCGGTTTGCGCGACCTCATCTTCCAGCGGCACGAGTCGTTCGCTAACGAAAGTACGGGTGGCATCTACCAGCATCTGCAAAGTATCGGCATCTAAGGCCATGGAGAATCTCCTGAAGAATCAGCCAGCGGGGTGTAGGCCACCGGCAAGTAGCTTGTAGTAATCCAATGCGACCTGCCGGGCCGTACTGCCCCGACCAGGTTTGAACCAGCGCGCCATCCAATTCAACATCGACAGCACTGCGCGGCCGGTGGTCGACACTTGCCCTGCCCGGAACGTCCCCTCGACCACGCCCTGCTCAAGAATTTCGCGCAACAACTTTTCGTAGGCATCGCGCAGTCGTGCGGCGTCTTCGCGGTAGCTCGGACTCATCCCACTGAACCCAACCAGCATGGCCACGAAACTCCAGTAATTGGACTCAAGGTATTCGGCGTGGGTGGTCATGAAGGCTTTGAGCTTGTCAGGCGCGCCAGAATGCTGTGCGACCGCCGGTACCACGGCAGCCGTCAAACCCTGCAAGGCCTGAAGAATGATGGCGTCGTAGATGTCTTGCTTGGTGGCGAAATAATGGTAGATGGCGGTCTTCGAGACGCCAATGGATGCGGCCAAATCACTGAGGGAACTGTTTTCGTAGCCGCTTTGGGCAAACAGTTTCGACGCTTCCAGCAAGATGCGTTCACGAGCGTCTGCGATGACAGGCGGACGGCCCTGGCGACGCTTTTCAATCGCACCCGTGTGTGGCGAGACGGTTTTCAGGGGCTTTTCTGCCTGGCTTGCCATTTTTTTCCTTGCGGGCCGGGCACCCGGTTTGGGGTGTCCTTTTGCATATGAATATTTACTTACCGTCTAGTCGGTAAGTAAATATTAGCAGCCTCGTGATTTTTTGGCTAGCTACAAATGGCGTCATGTTTTTATCGTAAGTCTGCCCCTAGGTTTTGAATACTTGCGCGAAGAAACGCTCATGACTTGGCTTGCCGGCCTCTGCGCCCCCATAGCAGCGCTTCTTTCGTTTATTTGCTGGCCGTCCCCGGCCGCCTCATCGTTAGCCCTAAGCACCTGAATAAGAGTATTAATCGCATACAGTATTCGTGTTATCGTATTTCCATATTCAGCTACAACGCAACCAGAACAGGACAGATGACGCCATGAAGCAGCCCGCGCCAATTACCGGGACCGACCAGGTTCAACGGCTTAACCGCATTGACGTCTGTGCGGTCTCCGACGCCCTGGACAAACTCGGTCTGCAGGGAATTGTCAGCGACTTGTCTCAACTATCGAGCAATCGGCGCATCGCCGGCCGCGCCATCACGGTTAAGTTGGGTGTCGGGCAAGCCCAAGGCGGTCAACCCCGCCACCTGGGAACCACCGCGGTCATGTCGGCGCAAGAGGGAGACGTCATCGTGGTCGAGCAGCGCAGCGGCGTAGAGGCAGGTAGCTGGGGCGGCATCCTGACTCTATCGGCGAAAGTACAAGGCGTCGCGGGAGTGATCTCTGACGGTTTGATCCGCGATATCGACGAAGCGCGGCAGTACGACTTCCCGGTGTATGCCCGCGGCATGACACCGCGCACCGCGCGCGGCCGCATCGTAGAGCTGGCCACCAATGTGCCGATTACGGTGGGCGATATTGCGGTCAATCCCGGCGACTACGTGATCGCCGACGCGAGCGGTGTGGCCGTTATCCCCGCCGATCAGATCGAGGCGGTGCTCGATGCCGCCGAGGCCATCGCAGCGCGCGAAGCAGCCATGGCCAAGGACGTACTGGCTGGGCGCCCCGTAACCGAGGTAATGGGCGCCAACTACGAAAACATGCTTAATGCTTGAGGACATCATGACCAACCCCGACACCGATCGCAACGTTGAACGCGCGAGCAAGCTCGACACCGCCACGTTAAGCGATGCACTGGACAAACTAGGCATTGCCGGGCAATGCCTGAACATCAAGCCACGCTCGCCTGACTTTCGTCTAGCTGGCCGCGCCTACACTATTACCTATGGCCCGGCCAGCAACCCACCGGGCACCGTCGGCGACTATATCGATGACGTGCCACCCGGCAGCGTGATAGTTCTCGACAATGGCGGCCGCGAAAACGCCACGGTCTGGGGCGACATCCTTACCGAAATCGCACACCGCCGCGATTTGGCAGGTACGGTCATCGACGGCGCCTGCCGCGACACCGCGCTCTGTCTGCAACTGGGCTATCCGGTTTACAGCCGCAGCTATTCGATGCGCACCGGCAAAGACCGCGTCCAGGTCGAATCAGTCAATGGCTGCGTCAATATCGGCGACGCCCGCGTCAACCCTGGCGACCTCATGCGCGGCGACGCCGATGGCGTACTGGTGATCCCCAAAGAACACGAAGCAAAGGTACTGGACGCGGCGGAGGCAATCGAAGCCGCCGAAACACGCATTCGCGAAGCGGTTCGCGGTGGAATGCGACTGGACGAAGCGCGCAAGCAGAACCATTACCACTCCTTGCAAACCAAATCGGCCTGACCATGACGCTAAATCCCAACGCCACCATCCGCCTCGATATCGAACGCCCTGACTCGGCCCTGGTCAGCCGCGCAGCCGCAATTGCTACCGCTACCCTGCACGAAGCGGCAGGCAAGATCGGCGCCCTGCCATCGGCGATCAAACCGGTTTCTCCGGGCTTTCGTCTTTGTGGACCCGCAGTCACCGTGCACTCTCCGCCAGCGGACAATCTTTGGTTGCATCGCGCCATTTATGCCGCGCAAGCGGGCGACATACTGGTTGTTTCGGTGAGCGGACATTACGAGGCCGGCTACTGGGGCGAGGTCATGTCCTGTGCCGCGCGAGCACGCAAGCTGGGCGGACTGGTCATCGACGGCTGCGTGCGCGACGGTGCCATCCTGGCTGACTTCGGCTTCCCCGTTTTCTCTCGCGGCCTGTGCATCCGTGGTACCGGAAAGGACTTTGGCGCAAGGGGCTGGATCAACTCGCCGCTTTTGATCGAAGACATAGCCATACAGCCGGGTGATTTGATTGTGGGGGATACCGACGGCGTAGTCGCGATTCCGCGCCGGCAAATCGAGCAAACCCTCGGCGCCGCAGTAGCCAGGGATCAACACGAAGCCGAGATCCTGAAACGCCTGGATGCCGGCGAGCGAACACTGGATATATACGGCTGGGCCTGACATGGGTAATCGCCCTCCGGCCAAACTCATGATGCACCAAAGAAACCTAATAAATCGGCCGCAGAGCTGACATTACCGCCCGCAACTTAGACGACCGTCCGCATTGCGGGCATCCAACACATGGCGTTACTCGCCCAAGGAGACAAACAATGAAAGCGCTATTGCCCGCCACCAGCTGCTGCCTAGCCGTCGCCATCGCGACTTTGTCCAGCGGTGTATCAGCACAGACCTCCGCCGATGGAGCTGCGGCCTATCCGAACCGGCAGATCAGGTTGATCGTGCCCTACACCCCCGGCACCAGCCCCGACACTATCGCCCGCATGCTGTCTTCCAAGCTCGAAGCCAAGCTGGGCCAAAACGTCATTGTGGAAAACAAGGTAGGCGCCGCCAGCGCCATCGGTACGGCTTATGTTGCCAAGGCGGCCCCGGATGGCTACACCTTGATGATGTCCTTGAACACCCACGTCATCACCCCGGCCTACCGCAAAGCCCCTTACGACCCAGTGCGCGACTTCACGGCCATCGGCCAGGTCGCGACAGGTCAGCTACTCGTCCTGACCAATCCGTCAACGCCTGCGAATAATTTCCAGGAGCTGGTCGCCTACATCAAGAAAAGCGGCGACAACGCCACTTACAGCTCGCCTGGAATCGCGTCGACCACCCACCTTTTCAGTCTGGTATTGCAAGACGCACTCGGCACCAAAATGCGACATATCCCGGCTGCCGGTATGGGCACCGCCATGATGGACGTTATGCAAAACAATTCCACCATCCTCCTTGCAGGTGTGGAAAATGCCCGCCCGCTGATGGCCTCCGGCAAGATCAAAGCCCTGGCGCAAACCGGCAAGAAGCGATCAACCTTGTTGGCTTCGCTGCCCAGCATCGCAGATTCGGGCTACCCCGACTACGACCTGTCGCTGTGGATCGGCTTGTATGCGCCAGCGGGGACCCCAAGCGCCATCGTCGACAAGGTCAACGTTGCGGTTCGTTCAGTCATGGATACCCCGGAAATGAAACGTGACCTGGGTGAAAAAGGCTATGACGTGCATCTCAGCTCGCCGCAGGAATTCGCAGAATTGACGCGCCAGGAGTTCGCACGCTGGCAAAAGGTCATCAAGGATGAAGGCCTGCAGGCTGACAAAGAGAAATAAATCAGGAATATCTCCATGCTTAGTGAAGAAAAGAATCGCCTGCTGACTCAAGTATCAGCGGGCACCCCGGGGGGCGAAATGCTGCGGCGCCATTGGCATCCCATAGCCGCAGTCGACGAACTTGACCGTGATCCGGTCAAGCCTGTTCGCTTGCTGGGTGAAGATCTCGTCATCTATAAGGACCTGAGCGGTAACTACGGGTTGCTCGATCGCCATTGCGCACACCGCAGAGCCGACTTGTCCTATGGCTTCGTCGAAGAGCGCGGCTTGCGCTGCAACTACCATGGATGGCAGTTTGATCACACGGGCGAGTGCGTGCAGCAACCCTATGAGGACATTGCCGCCCCCGACGCCCGCATGAAATCCAGAATTCATCAGAAAGCGTATCCAGTCGAAGCCAAAGGCGGCTTGCTCTGGGCCTATATGGGCCCGCAGCCTGCGCCATTACTTCCCGACTGGGAACCCTTCAACTGGAAAAATGGTTTCAAGCAGATCGTTTTTGCACATGTGCCCTGCAACTGGGTCCAGGCCCAGGAAAACTCGATCGACCCGGTGCATTTCGAATGGATGCATGCTAACTGGGGACGGCGCCTTCGGGGTGAACAAGGCACCTACGCGCCACGACACACCAAGCTGGATTTCGAGGAATTCGACTACGGCTTCGTCTACAAGCGAGTGCGCGAAGACACTGACGAAAACCATCCCTTGTGGACGGTGGGACGCGTATGCCTGTGGCCCAACGCCTTTTACCTGGGCGACCACTTCGAATACCGCGTGCCGGTCGACGACGAAAACACCCTGAGCATCACCTGGTCGTTCATCCGCGTTCCGAACGAATCCGAGCCTTTTGAGCAGAAAGACATCCCGTCCTGGACCGGCCCCATCAAGGACCCCGAAACAGGCCGCTGGATATCCAGTCATGTCATCAACCAGGACATCATCGCCTGGGTTGGCCAAGGCAGCATCACTGACCGCAGCAAAGAAAATCTCGGCGCGAGCGACCGAGGCGTTTCCCTGATGCGGCGCCGCCTCTTCGAGGATATGGACAAAGTGGCCAATGGCGAAGATCCCAAGGGCGTCATTCGCGACCCGCAAAAGAACGTGTCCATTCAGTTGCCAAACGCAGGGCGTCAACTGATGCTGGATGGGCTTCCCATGGAAAAATATCTGAAGCATCCGATCTGGGGCAAGCACCTCCACCACTTTCCTTTTCACGCCGGCCAACCTGAGCACGTCCAAAAGGCGTACGAAGAAGCCATTGGCCTGAAGATCCAACCTGTCGCCGTCGTCCAGATCTGACCAGACCAAAGGAACAACCATGGCTCGTATAGTTTGTGGCATCGCCACTTCGCACGGCCCCATGCTGGCTACTCCGCCCGAGATGTGGCAGCTACGCGCAGGTGCGGACCGCAAGAATCCCGCCCACTGGTTTCGCGGGGAAGCCCTCGACTACGAAACTCTGCTGTCCAGACGCGCGCCCGGCTTTGCCGATCAATTGACGCCGGAACTGCAACAAGCCCGCTTCGATCAATGCCAGCTCGCATTGGATCAATTGGCTCAGTGCTTCGCCGAGACGGCTCCGGATCTCGCCATTATTCTTGGCAACGATCAACGTGAGATCTTCCATGAAGACCTCACACCGGCTTTCACCATTTATACCGGCGAGACGATAGCCAACATCCCGCTCAGTCAAGAAGCCCTTGACCGACTGCCTCCGGGTATTGCTATCGCAGAACCCGGCCACTGCCCCGCAGAGGGCGCCAGCTACCCCGGTGCGCCTGACTTTGCGGCCAGTCTCGTTACCTCATTGACCGAGCAGCAATTCGACGTGGCTACCTCGGCCCGCATTCCCGAACGCACCGGCGGGCAGCACGGCATCCCTCACGCATTCGGCTATATTTATCGCCGCATCATGTGCGATGCGCCACCACCCAGCATACCTATTTTCACCAATGTGGGAGTGGGGCTGAATCGCCCTCGGCTCGGCCGTTGCCTGAACTTTGGCCACGCTCTGAAAAAAGCCATTGATGCTTTGCCCGCCAATTTGCGAGTAGCAGTCATCGCTTCAGGCGGTTTGACTCACTTCTGCATAGACGAAGACCTGGATCGTCAGGTGATTGATGCCATGCAAAGGAAGGACGAAGCCGCGTTGGCAGGCTTGCCGGAGTCTATGTTCAACGGCAACACGGCTGAGATAAAAAGCTGGTATCCGCTGGCGGCAGCCATGCACGACAGTGCTCTCGACATGCAGTTGATCGACTACATCCCCTGCTATCGCACGGAAGCCGGGACGGGCAATGCCATGGGTTTCGCCATCTGGCGCTAAGGCCTCGGGGGGCGCAGCGCGACCCCCGACTTGATATTATTTGGAAGAGCCTGAATCGTTCGCTTTCTTGGCGAAGAAGCTCTGGCGCACACGCTCCAGAAAGGGCAATAGAACCTGCCTGACGCGGTCGTCATCCTTGTCGCGTATCGCGGCAAGCAATGAACGGTGATGTTCAATTACGCCACGGGCGATCGCCGGTGTAGTTCCCTCGTTGACGGGTCGGTACAACACGTAGATGATCGCCCTCATGGTAGCCGACAACACATGGTTATGCGCCGCGTCCACCATCGCCTGGTGAACGACCAGCGAAGCCCGGGTAAAGTCGTCTGACTCGTTGACCAAAGCCTGCGCTGCGTCGATGGCAGCCTCGATGGCAAGCAGGTCGCTTTCGGTTGCAGCCTTGGCAGCCAGAGGCAAGGCAACCGTTTCAATTGCAAACTGTGCATCGAAAACTTCAGCCGGCGTAACTCCTGCCAATTGCAGTTGAATCGCCAGCGCCTCGACGGCAGGTGTCGGATTACCCGAAGCAATACGCACCCCGCCACCCGCCCCAGTGCGGATGTCCACCACCCCCAACGCGCGCAATCGCCCTAGCGCTTCGCGTATGGGTAGCCGGCTGACACTGAACTGCGTAGCCAAATCGCCTTCCGAGCCCAGAACGTCGCCGGGTGAAAGCTGGCCGTCCAGCACTGCTTCCTTGATTTGCCGCTCGACACGGACCGCAGTCGTTTCGGGCTTCTCTGCTTGCCAAACGAGGGAGACGACATTATTTTTTTTCGTTTGCATAATCCTGGCCCCGGACGAGAGGAACCACCAAGTAGGAATCCTCCGTGGGAATCACAGCATTATAAAGGGGCCTTCGACAACGCGGGAGCCCTTATCAGTGCGCAACTTGAAGTCTTACAAATGATCGGCCCAAACGCAGCCTATGCCCCTACGCACTCGCTGGCTCAAGCGCTAATCGGCAATATTCGAGGCGAAACCCCCGCCCGCATTGCAATCGAGACGATCGCGAGTGATGCGGGCGACATCTTTCAACCAAGGCTGCTGCCGCCAATGATTCTGTGCGAATGCATCTATTTGGGATGAATGGCTTATCGATGCCCCCACCATGTCCCAGCCGTTCAAAAACATCTGACGATGGCGTTCGGACAAAGAAAAATCGAACAGCAAATGCCCGGCACGAACCTTCATTGTCTCGACATCGATCGCCACCTGCAAAGGCTCATCGCCATTCGCCGCCGCCATCAGCGCCTGCATCTCGGGCTCATCCAGGGTCACCAGCATCAAACGGTTGTTCATCGCATTCGAATAGAAAATCTCTCCGTAACTTGATGCAATAACCGCCTGTATACCAAATTGCAGCAAACCCCAGACCGCGTGCTCTCGACTCGACCCACAGCCAAAATTCGCACCGCCCAGTATGACTCGGGTATCGACGAATTCGGGGCGGTTCAAGACGAAATCCGTACGCGTTTTACCTTCTCCATCGTAGCGCAAGTCATACAACAAACCCTGATCCAGGCCACGCTTGTCGACACCGCGCAGAAACTGCTTGGGCATAATCTGATCGGTATCGAGATTGGCTATAGGCAAAGGCGCGGCGACGCCTTCGATAAGGTGGCTTTCAGTCATGAGCAGACTCCAAGCGGCGAACATCGGTAATCATGCCCGCGATGGCCGCAGCCGCCGCCATCGCGGGACTCATCAAATGGGTAATGGCGCCCCGGCCCTGGCGGCCCTCGAAATTGCGATTGGTGGTTGATGCGCAGCGCTGCCCAGGTGCCAGCACATCGTCGTTCATCGCCAGACACATTGAACATCCAGGTTGGCGCCATTCAAAACCGGCAGCAATAAGCAAGGCCGCAATGCCTTCGGCTTCAGCTTGTCGACGTACCGCACCTGAACCCGGCACGACCATGGCCCTCACCCCAGGCGCAACCTTACCGCGCCCCACAACAGCCGCGACTGCTCGTAAATCTTCAATACGGGCGTTCGTACACGACCCGATAAAGACGTGCTGTATAGGCAGGCCTTCCAAAGATGCTCCGGCGTCCACGCCGGTGTACCGCAGCGCTTGCTCCGCAGCCCGACGCTGAACCCCGGGCGGCAAGGAATCCAGCATCGGCACCCGGTCATTGATGGCAACCGCCTGGTCGGGGCTGGTGCCCCAAGTCACGAAAGGCGCAAGCTCGGCTGCATCAAAGCAATATTCCACATCGAACACCGCCTGACCATCAGACTTCAATTGCGCCCATTGCGAGGTGGCCTGTTCCCGCCAACGAGTTGCGATATCGGGCGCCCTCGCCAGTACGTAATCGACAGCGGCCTGGTCAGGCGCGATAAGCGCGCCGCGGGCCCCGGCCTCAACCGCCATATTGCACAAAGTGAAGCGCGCTTCAACGGAAAGAGCGTCGATCGTCGTTCCGCAAAACTCGACAACGAAGCCTCGCGCTCCTTGAGCGCCGATGCGGTTGATAATCATCAATACCAGGTCTTTGGCAGTGGTGCCGAGCGGCAGTGCGCCATCGACCTTGATGCGCATATCTTTGGCCAGACGATAGACCAGCGTCTGCGTGGCCAACACGTGCTCGACTTCCGAGGTGCCTATTCCGAACCCCAGCGCGCCCAAAGCACCGTAGGTGGTGGTATGACTGTCACCACACAGCACCACCATGCCCGGCCGAATCATGCCGTGTTCAGGAGCGATCACGTGCTCGATGCCCTGATGCGCATCATTGGTATCAAACAGCGCGAGACCATGCTTGTCGCAGTTGCGCTTGAGCTTGCTGGCCTGCAACGCTGAAGACGGATCCTGGATGATGCGCGCGGCAACGGGATGAGTCGGAATAATGTGGCTGACCACCGCCACATTCTGCCCTGGCATCTTCACCTCGCGCTGTTGCTCATGCAGGCCGGCAAAAGCTTGCGGGCTCGTGTATTCATTCATCAAATGCAGATCAGCGAACAGCAGTATGTTCTCCGTATCCAGCACGGTTACCGTGTGGGCATCCACCAGTTTGCGATATAGGGTTCTGGTCGCCATAGCCTGCCTCAACAAAGAAATGGCAGGATGCGGCCCAACAGCAAGTCCGGGGCCTCTTCCGCTATGTAGTGTCCGCAAGCAAGCGGCCCTCCCTCGACATGCCGAGCAAGCTTGCCCCATTCGAGCAGAGGATCGAAGCAACGATGGACGACGCCTTGTTCCCCCCAGAGCACCATGATCGGAACATCCAGCAATTGCCCCGAGGCCAAATCGGCGCGGTCATGATCCAGGTCTATCGTGGCAGATGCGCGGTAGTCCTCACACAGCGCTGTGGCCGCGCCGGGCAAAGCCATGCAGCGCTCATATTCGGCCAGCGCGCGCGTATCGAAAGGAGCCAGACCAGCACTACGCCGCCCCATCACTTCACGCACATAGGCGCCCGGGTCCGCCTCGATCAAACGCTCGGGTAACGGCGCCGGCTGGATCAGAAAAAACCAATGCCAGTAGGCTCTGGCGAAAGCCTCTGTCGTTTGCTGATACATCGCCAAGGTGGGCGCGATATCCAGCAATACCAGCTTGCTCACTGAAGTGGGATGATCGGCCGCCAGGCGATACGCCACGCGTGCGCCACGGTCATGCGCCACGATGTCAAAACGCTGGAAGCCCAAGGCTCGCATCAAATCAAGCTGATCCTGAGCCATCGCGCGCTTGCTATAGGGTTCGTGAGAGACGCTGGCGGCGGGCTTGGACGAGTCGCCATAACCACGAAGATCAGCCACGATCACCGTGAACTGCTGGGCCAGAATGGGAGCAACTCGATGCCAAATGGCAAGCGTCTGGGGATGACCGTGCAAGAGCAGCAAAGGCGGCCCCGAGCCGGCCAGAAGGTAGTTGATCTGCACATCGGGCGCGGCCTGAAAGCAACGCTTTTCAAATCCAGGGAAAAGCGTTGCTGCCTGGCCGGAATTCAGCGCAAACGTTGAAACAGTCATGTTTGCCTCCAGATGAAAATCCCAGGTGCATGCCCACCTGCCTAGCGTGCAAGCATAATAAAAGATTCCTTTATTGAATCAATAAAACTTGATGACATACATTATTTACTCATGAGAAATAATGTATGGATGCCCCCAGCCCCAGGGTCGCTACCATCGCGTGATAGCGAAACCCTCTACGGCAGGGCTCAACGTTTTATCTTGAGCCTGCCCGGCTGAGTTTGCGCAGGATACTTTGCCGGGTATTTTCCAGATGGGTGGCCATGGCTTGGCGCCCTGCCGCCAGATCCTGGCGTTCGAGGGCATCGATAAGAGCCAAATGCTCTTCACGACCAGGGTCATAGCGTTCGGGCATACGCTTGAGGTTGAACATACGAGTACGCCGCCGCAGGCTACGCACCATTTCGCTCAATACGGCATTGCCGCCTGCGTCTGCAATAAGGTTGTGCAAGGTATCGTCGGCAAACCAATGTTCGGCGGCAGTGGGGGCCGGCGAACTCCCCTGTCGCTCGAACAATTCGCGGACACTTGCCAACTCTTCCTTCGACACCCGTCCCATCGCCAGCGCCACGGCTTCCGTTTCGAGAATGGACCTTATATGCAAGATGTCCATGATCTCTTGGACGGAGATATCGCGCACCATGATCATGCGGCCCAGATGGCGCACGATCACGCCTTCGCTTTCCAGGCGGCCCAGGGCTTCACGTATGGGTGTGCGAGAGATCTGCAGGGAATCCGCAAGACTACGCTCTTGCAATATCGTTCCGGCGGGTAGATCACCCGTCAAGATCTGATCAAGCAATTGATCGTAGGCGACCTCGCTCAAGCTTTTCGCGCTGGTGACAATGCGCGCCGATGCGGTATTCGCGGCGCCGGATGGGGAAGAAGTGGTTTCGACTGGCATACCTTTAGTATACCCACACTTGAGCGCAGCTAAATAGGTGCCTGCCCCATGCGGCCTTGGATTGCTCAACGCTCACGCCTGAGTGCGCGACCCGGGCGTTGTGCCGAAACAGCTCCCTTTTCCCACATATTTTGGCCATTCACGAACACCATTCTGATGCCGCTGGAATGCGCAGTGGGTTCGTCAAAGGTGGCTTGATCGAGTATGACTTCGGGATCGAACACAACCACGTCGGCATAGGCGCCTTCTTCTATTACGCCGCGGTCTTGCAGGCCAAAGAATGCGGCCGGCAGACTGGTCATGCGCTGCACGGCTTCCTCCATCGTAAACAATCCGAGCTGTCGCGCGTAATAGCCGATTACCCGAGGAAAGGTTCCCCACAACCGCGGGTGGGGATGGGCATCATGGGGAAGCCCATCCGATCCGATCATGGTCAAGGGGTAGGCCATGATGCGCCGAACATCCGCCTCATCCAGCATGAAATAAATGGCGCCCGCCGGCAGCAATCGTTTGGCGGCTTCGACTGGGTGGCACTTCCAATCACGCGCCACATCCACGATGTCGCGCCCCGCTTGCTCGGGATGTTGCTTTGACCAGGTAACCAGCACTCGCATTTGTCCCCGGCAGCGCTCGGGGTCCAGTGCCGTGGAGCCCGCGATGTATGGATAAATATCCAAGCCTACACGCTGTTCGGCGGTGGCCCGGTCGATACGGGCGAGCGTACGGATGGAACGGCCGAAATTTTGCGGGCCTATGACTTTGTGATGCGAGATCAGCACAGGAACATCGGCCTCGCGCCCTATCAATAAGGCCTCTTCAAGCGAGCTCTCGACTCCGTCGGATTCGTCGCGCATATGGGTAGCGTAGATGCCGTTGCTAGCTGCCATGACATCCGCAATCGCGATGACCTCTTCGGTGGGCGCCGCCCGCGCCGTCGGGTAATAAAGGCCTGTGCTCAACCCCAATGCCCCCGCCTCGAAAGCCCGGGCGAAACGTTCGCGCATGGCGCTTCGTTGGGCTTCAGTAGCGGGCAGATCCAAGTCTGTCATTTCGGCCAGTCTCAGTGTCGAGTGTCCTACCAAGCACCCTGCATTGACTGCCGAGGGATGTTTGTCCAGTTCATCAAGGTAGCTGCCGAAATCCTGAAACCGGAACCCGGCACGGTCTCCCAACAAATGAAAGGTCGAGGGCAAATTTGCTTCAAGCGGAACAACCGGAGCCAGGCTTATCCCGCAATTTCCCGTGATGACTGTCGTCACGCCCTGGCTGATCTTGGAAGTCATGGCCGGATCCGTCAGCAAGGCGTGGTCATCGTGGGTATGCGAGTCGATAAACCCAGGAGCAATGACACATCCGGAGATGTCAACGCTGCGATCTGCCTTGATACCGCTGAGCGCGCCAATGGCAACGATTCGGTCTCCGGTAATCGCCACATCGGCGATATAAGCCGCGGTTCCCGATCCATCTACCACTTTCCCACCACGAAAAAGCACATCGCACCGCTCGATCGCGACTGGCGAATTTTTGTCTGGCATCAACTTTCCTTCAGGTTGGAACGACTTCTTGACTGGGCGAATTATGTCCCGTAAAAACCGATGGAACACCTAGGGTATACCACAGGTGTTCAACAGATAAACCATTGAATAGACTTCGTTCCAGGTCGAACTCAAATGCCAAGGGCAGTACAGTTCGCACCGTCTACATACGAATGAAGACGTAGGGCATGCAGACATTTCGGAGAAACGAACAGATGTCGAATTCGGCAACAGAAGCAGCGCATCAACTGGGTGGGCTGCTCAGCATCACCGTCACCCCCTTCACCAATGGCGAATTGGATAGGGAAGCACTGGCGGAAAATATCGAACGCACGCTTGAGCATGGCTATGATGGCTTGCTGATCGGAGGCACCTACGGCGAATTCGCCACCATGTCGGTTGCGGAACGAGCCGAGCTATTCAAGGTGGCTGCGCGGGCCTCGGATCGCCGCGGCGGCTTGCTGCTGTGCACCGCGGGATCCGACGTGCGCACCGTACGCGAACTGATTGCACTGGCCGACTCGCTGGGCGGCTACCCTATGGTCATGCCTCCCTTCGTGTCCGAAATCACCGACACTCAGATCGAACATTTTTTTCGCGAGATGAGTGCTGAATCAAAACGTGGCATCGTTATCTACAACGCGCCCGGCACCGGCATCAATTTGTCCGTTCCGCTCATTGAACGCCTGGCGGACATTCCAGGGGTCGTGGGTCTTAAGCAAGGCGACCTGAACCCGACCGTAGTTGATCAGCTCGTCGGCCGGCTCAAGGGCAAGATTCGCTTGCTCGCCGCTTCCGACCTGTCTTTGCCAGGGCCATTGCTTGCAGGCTTTGACGGCTTAACCAGCACCAACAGCTGCGCACTTCCGGAAATCATCCATGCGTCCTATCGTGCCATTCGTGATGGCAATGCTAGCGTTGGCGGCGAACTGCACCGGATGTGGTTTGCCTATCGTCAATTCGCGCGCAAAGCGGGCCAACCGCAAACGGTGAAAGCTGCCATGCAACTGCGCGGCTGGAATGGCGGCGATGTCAGGCCTCCGCTGCGCGGACTGGACGACACCGAACTTGCCGCCCTTCAGAAAATTGTTTTCCCTCTTCTCGACGCCTACGCCGACTACCAAAATCCAGGAGAATCGAAATGAAAAAATACGTCCGATGCGGAACCTTGTTTGCGGGCAATAGCGATACGCCACAGACAGACTGCGTGCTGGTGATCGAAAGCGATGGGGCACTTTCCTATGCCGGCCCGGCGGCGCAAATCACCATCCCCGAAGGCGCGGAAGTGCTCGATTATTCAAAGTATTTCGTCATGCCGGGCATGGTCGACGTGCACACTCACCTAGCCTACGGCAATGCCAAAAGCGAAGAAGACATCGACCTTTATCAACCGATGGAATTCAGGGCGCTGCGCGGCTTGTTCTTCGCGCAGAAAGTCGTTGCAGCAGGCTTCACTTCTATTTGCGCTCCCGGCGACGCTGGCCAGCTCAGCCTTTCAGTGCGCAACGCCATTCGCTATGGCATGTTCGAAGGCCCGAGGGTTACCGCAGCCGGCCGCTACCTGACCACGCGCCAAGGCCTGACCGACTGGTACCCGACGTGGATAGGCGTACCTGAAACCTCTATCGGCAGGCTGGTGACAAATCGCGACGAAGCCATTGAAGAAGTGCGCCGGCAGGTCAAGAACGGCGTCGATTGCATCAAGATCGCTCTTGACGGCTTCCACCGCCGGCCCAATGGCGAACTGGTCGCAGCCTTCACTCAGGAAGAAACCACGGCCATCGTCGAAGAAACCCATAGATTAGGCAAAAAAGTGGTGGTCCATGCGCGCGGTCGCGAAGCCACGCTCTACGCGGCCCGCTCTGGCGTCGACCTGATATTCCACGCCTACTACATGGACGACGAGTGTCTGGACGCCATGCTCAAATCGGGTAGCGCCATCGGCCCGACGATGACCTTCCCCAGGAACATTATCGACTTCACCCAGCCGACCGACCCATGCGGGCAACGAGGCAGGGTCGAAGACAACGTCCTCGAATACGAGATCGCCTGCCGCAACCTCAACAAAGCTCGTGAAGCGGGCGTGCCCATGATGATAGGCACCGACACCGGCTTTGCGGTTACCCCCTACGGCGAATGGCATGCGCGCGAACTCGAGCTTTTCGTCAAAGACCTGGGATTCACGCCTGCGCAAGCATTGCGCTGCGCAACCGAGGTGTCGTCCAGATTCCTGACTGAACACGATTCGGTAGGCGTGTTGGAAGCCGGTCGCCAAGCGGATTTCATCGCCGTGGCAGGCTCTCCTCTTGAAGACATTTCCATCCTTCAGGACAAGAGCCGTATCCATCATGTCCATATCGGCGGCAAGCGCATGGACATACCCGACCGCAAGTACGATCCCCGCAAAGTGACCGATCTTGCATGGGCCAACTGGACCGACATCTACACGCAAGAGCGAGTAGATCAACTAAAGCTGCGTCCCGCGCGAGCAGAACATGGCGATGGCGCCACGGCAAAGAAGGCTATCGCCGCCTGATAGCTACGATTCGGCACAAGCAAACTGGAGCAATACGTGGATTTAGGTATTTCCGGAAAAACGGCGCTGGTATGCGGTGCCAGCAAGGGCCTGGGCAAGGCCTGCGCTCTGGCGCTGGCACACGAGGGGGTCAAGCTGGTCATTGCGGCGCGATCGCGCGATGCCCTGGCTCTTGCCGCACACGATATCGCTGCGCAAACCAAGGTGCTACCGACCATTGTCTGCGCCGACGTATCCACCCCCCAAGGGCAGTCGGCCATCCTCAGCGCTTGCCCCAACCCCGACATTCTCATCACCAATGCCGGAGGCCCGCCTCCGGGCGACTTCCGCGATTGGAACAGGGACGACTGGGTACGCGCTCTCGACGCCAATATGCTGGCCCCCATCGCCCTCATCAAAGCCACCGTGGACGGCATGATGGAACGGGGTTTTGGCCGTGTCGTCAACATCACGTCGGGTGCCGTCAAAGCGCCAATGGCCGTGCTTGGCCTGTCCAATGCCGCCCGTAGCGGCCTGACCGGCTTCGTGGCGGGACTGGCTCGGCAAACCGTCGCGCACAACGTCACCATCAACAATCTTTTGCCCAGCGCCATTGAAACCGACCGCCTGAAGACAACAGCGCAAGCACAACTGGAGCAAGGTGACGAGCAATCACTCGAAGCGGCTCTTGCCAAACGACTGGCGACGATACCAGCAGGACGTTTTGGCCGACCCGAAGAATTCGGTGCGATCTGCGCCTTTCTGTGCAGCATCCACTCTGGCTATATGACCGGGCAGAACCTGCTCGTTGACGGCGGCGCCTACCCCGGCGCTCATTGATCATTCTTGTTCTTAGAACTTGCGGGAGATTTATATGGATTTGGGTTTGAACGGTCGTGCCGCATTGGTGTTGGGTGCCGGCGGTGGCCTGGGAGGAGCGATCGCCCATGCATTGGCCAGAGAAGGTGCGCACGTTGCTGCCGCTGACGTCCACCAGGAAAGCCTGGATAGAACCGTTGAATCCATCCGGGCCAAACGGGGTATCGCACAAGGCGTGCGTATCGACCTGAGCGATCTCGCAACCCTGCCGGAAGCGCTTGAAGAAATACGCAAAGAGCTAGGCACCGTGGATATCCTGGTCAACAACTCAGGGGGCCCTCCCCCCACAACTGCGGCAGACGTCGATCCCGAAATATGGGAAAAGCAATTCCGGGCGATGGTTTCAAGCCTGATGCACATGACCAACCTGGTACTGCCGGGTATGCGTGAAAAACGTTGGGGTCGCATCATTACCAGCGCAAGTTCCGGAGTAATCAGCCCCATTGCCAACCTGGGCATATCCAATGCTTTGCGTCTGTCTTTGCTAGGCTGGTCCAAGACCTTGTCAGCCGAAGTAGCGCCCTATGGAATCACCGCCAACGTCGCAGTGCCGGGACGTATAGCAACAGATCGGATAAGGCAGCTCGACCAGGCACGCGCCAATCGCGAAGGTAAAACGGTTGAACAAATATCCAGCCTTAGCAGCGACACTATTCCCATGCGCCGCTACGGCAACCCGGAAGAGTATGCCGACGCAGTGACCTTTCTCGCGAGCGAACGCGCTTCGTATATCACCGGTTCAGTCCTCCGGGTGGACGGAGGGCTAATCGCCTCGATCTAGCCCAGCCGGCCGCCGCTCGAGCGGCCTTTCGCTGATACCAGCCGCGCTTGAAACGCGGCTGGCCTATTCCGGGCGGAAGATTATTTTTCGTTTGCCCATGGCTGACCTGCCTTCCCCGTCAATGCGTGGGTGGGTGGTTGCCCTTCTTTTGCCCTTTCTATCGCAGCCGCCATTGCTCGGCTGACTTTCATGGCTGGCACCTTCCAATTGCGCATCGGAGGCGGAGTGATGGTCTCCTGGGTGGTGACGATCGGATCTTTCAGCGGTACGACGTAGGTCAAATGGCCTCCTTTAGAGTAATTCCATGGGCCGGCAAAACAGTTTATTCAAGCCTGGAATCCGCAACCATTCGGGTAGCCCCGGATCTCGTGCTTCTTTCAAAACTCTGGCCCCACCTCTTGATACGTGAAATATGTGACAAAACTCAAAATCTGCCCCGCTGAGGGCCTGATGGTGGCGCCGGGACAACAGATCATGGGGCAATCCCAGCAGAGCGAGGGAATCTGCCCGGGCGCACCGATAAGCTCAAGCGAACTACCTTTCAAAACCTACCGGGCGTGGAGCCCTAAAGAAACGAAAACAATCGGTTTTCGATGTATCTCGAAAGGCGTCAGATAAGCCATCTTAACGCAACAAGCACCATTTTCGCTTAATTCCCCTGCAATCCGATCAGTGACCCACCGATTTGGAAAACACATTGATAACGATCACACCTGCAATAATCAGCGCCAGGCCCAGCATTGCAGGCACATCCAAAGACTGCTTGAACCAGAGCCAACTAATGGCGGTGATCAAGACGATACCGACGCCAGACCATATCGCGTAAGCAATGCCGGTGGGCATGGTTCTCAAAGTCAGAGCAAGCAGATAGAAGGCGATTGCGTAGCCCAACACCGTGATCAGACTGGGAATCAGGCGCGTGAAACTATCGGAAGCTTTCAATGCGGAAGTGGCGACGACTTCAGCCACGATGGCAAGACCGAGATAAAGATAGGCAGGGTTATTCATGGATTCAGTTTATGTGATGTGTCTTTAAAAGATCGTTCCTGCTATCCGCCACAAATGTCTTGGCGTTCAACACGTGCTGCACCATCTGCTTGGCATAGGCAGGCAGCTCGTCGATGCATCGCACGCATAACAACAGATCTCTCGACGCCCACGCATCGGTCAAGGCGAGCCTCTTGATATGTGCCGATCGAGCACAACGGATGGCAGCCACTTTAGGAACGACGGCAATCCCTACCCCGTGGCCCACCATGCGGCATATCGCGTCGAAACTGCGTAAGCGCACACGGTAGCTCAATGGCTTTCCGGCCCGCCGCGCATGATGGGAGACATGCTCCTGCAGCGCGCTGCCCTCAACCAATCCGACAAAATCATAATGAGCAAGCTCCGCCAAACTGACGGCTGAACGCTGCGCCAATTCATGCTGGGCAGGAACGATCAAGGCAAGCGGGTCGCTGCGAAACGCGTAGGTCTCCAGGCCATGCAGATCGGCCGAATCGGCAAGCACACCGATGTCGCACATATCGTTGCGAACTGCGTCGGCAATCTCATAACTCAGCCGCTCTTCCATATCGACTGAAATCAAGGGATAGCTGATCAGGAAAGATGCCAGCACCTCCGGCAGATACTCGCTCATGGCCGCGGTATTGCACAAAAGGCGAACGTGCCCCTTGAGCCCCTTGCCGTAGTGGCTAAGGTCTCCGCGCAACCTATCCATCTGCTGCAAAACCAGACGGGCATGATGCAATAGTGCACGACCCGCAGGCGTCACCGTCACCCCGCGCCTGTCCCTGACCATCAGAGCAACGCCCAAGGTCTCTTCCATCCCACGGATGCGCTCGCTGGCCGAGGCGAGGGTCATATTTGAGCGTTGTGCGCCAGCCGTAATCGTGCCCGCCTCATAGACGTTCAGAAACAGACGAAGATCGATCAGGTCGAAGCGCATGCGAAAAATCGTAGCATGGCTTTGCTCAGGCTGGACCTGAGGCTGGTTTCGCTAGATCCCGATAGCCAGGCCAGGTAGCAAGGTCCAGAATCGCCCTGTGCACTTGACTCTGACTGAACTGCCTGTGCGCCCGAGCATTCCCACAATGTTTTGCCATAAGGAACGGATATGGATACTTCACCTCATTCAACAAAGATCCGCCATCGAGTTTTCCCATGCGGCAAGCTCTCCGCTCATAGCGAGTAAGCATGCTCTTTGCAGACTTTTCTTTCAACCCGTTTCCCGACTCCCTTGCCCTAGTCGCCGCCGTGTTCATGCTGGCGGGTATGGTCAAAGGAGTGGTTGGCCTGGGTTTGCCCACCATTTCAATGGCCCTGCTTGCCCTGTTCATGCCACCAGCAAGCGCGGCGGCACTGTTGATAGTGCCGTCGCTGCTTACCAACGTGTGGCAGACGCGCCCTTGGCCGGCCCTGATGCCCATGCTGAAAAGACTCGGCACCATGCAATTGGGGGTCATAGTGGGCACATTGGCGGGTGCCCTGATCTTCGGTGCGCCCGCGGGATCCTGGGCGAGTGTGTCGCTGGGTGTCGCACTTATCGCCTATGGCTTCTGGGGACTTTTCGGAAGACCCCTCACTATCGCCGCTCGGAACGAAAAATGGCTGGGGCCCCTAGTGGGCATCCTGACCGGAATGGTCACCGCCGTGACAGGCGTATTCGTCGTACCTGCCGTGCCCTACCTCCAGGCGCTGGGCTTAGGGAAAAACGACCTGATTCAAGCCATGGGCATCTCATTTACGGTTTCGACAATAGCCTTGGCTGCCGGTCTCGGGATCAACGCAAGCTATTCCACCGACGCCGCCATTTCTTCCCTTGCAATGCTGATACCCGCTCTGGTCGGCATGATGGTCGGTCAGGCACTGCGGCAGTCGCTTTCACCCAAGGTTTTCCGAGTATGTTTTCTAGGCAGCCTTGCCCTGCTTGGCGCCTATCAAGTCATCAAAGAAATAGTCATTTGATGCCGCACCCGTCCGATACGAAGTCGGGTACGGCCGTAAGAACTAGGCCGTCCCGCATTGCCAAGACGGCCTTGTCCTACTAGTCGAGCAGGGGAATATTTCCGCTCTTGACCAAAGCACGAAGCGACGCTTGGCCATCAAGCATGAGCTTCTCGAAATCCTTGCCATAGACAAGGTTCAACTGAGTTCCCATCTGCATGAATTGCTCGCTCATACCTGGCTTGTTCAGCTCCGTCTTCAGAATCTGGGTGATCTTTTCGATCACCGCCGGCGGCGTTCCCGCAGGCGCGTACAAGCCCAACCAAGTAGCGAACTGCAGTTTGGGCTGACCCAACTCTACCGTGGTCGGTACATCAGGCAGGGTCGGCCAGCGTTTGGAGCCCATTACCGCCAATGCGCGCACCTTTCCTGAGTTGTGATTAGGGGCCACGCTACCCGGGGAATCGAACATGGCCTGAACCTGCCCCCCCATCAAGTCGTTCATGGCGGGCGCTGCACCACGATAAGGAACGTGCAACATCTCCACTCCCACCGTTGAGGCAAACAGCTCGCCCGCCAAGTGGTAGCCGGTTCCATTGCCGGATGAGGCATAACTCGTTCCGGGATTCGCCTTGGTGTAGTCGATGAACTGCTGAAGATTGTTCACCGGCAGGGATTTGGTCACGACCACGACATTGGGCGACATCGTCACCGTCATGATAGGAACGAAATCCTTGTTGGCGTCGTAAGGCAAGGCCTTGCGTAACACCGGACCCACCAAGTGGGTGGACGACGAAGTCAGCAAGAGCGTATACCCATCAGGCTTGGACTTGGCTACGTAGTCGGAACCAATTGCACCGCCAGCACCAGTTTTATTCTCAACAATGGTTGCTTGCCCCCAGTTTTGCTGGAGCTTCTGCGCCAAGATCCTGGCCACCGTATCGGTATTGGTACCCGGCGGAAAAGGATTGATAATCTTGACTGGCTTGGTGGGGAAAGTCTGCGCGTGTACCGTATGCGAAACGAGTGCAGTCGCGGCGAAGGTGAGAAGCAGGAGCGGTCGTATCATCGAGATATCCAAAACTCAGAAAATAAAAATTGCCGACTTCGGCAAATGAATTATTTCAGAGACGTGGCTATTCAAGATGGCGGGGTGCAAAAAAAACAAAGAAAAAGGCCGCAGCTAACCATAGGTGAAACAGCCGACGAGTATAGTTGGCAAAAAAGCAAAACTTAGGGGGAGAAATTGAGAGTCATATCTATACTGGGCCTGATCGCCCTGGCCGGCTGCGCAAGCATGTCGCCTGAACAATGCAGCACCGCGAACTGGTATGAGCAAGGCATGCGCGACGGACAAAGCGGACAAGCTCGCTCATACTTGGCGGACCACCAGCAAGCGTGCGGCAAGGTGGGTATCACGCCAGACACCCAGCGCTACCTGGCAGGACGCGAAATCGGTATCCGCGAATACTGCACAGCCGAAAACGGCTTGCGCGAAGGTCGCCGTGGACGCAGCTACAAAGACTCTTGCCCACCTCTGCTTGAACGCGCTTTTCGCGA
>JBEBXA010000046.1:0-30206 GCA_040391825.1 Pigmentiphaga sp. | reverse complement strand
ATTCGAGCATTTCGCCCTGCATCACGTCGGACAAGCCGTGGATGCGGGTAATACCATCAGTCACGGAAACGACCGTGCCTTGGGTACGGATGTCAGCGGTATTGCTCAGGCCCTGGATACGGCTCTTGAGCAGTTCGCTGATCTCGGACGGATTGAGTTGCATGGTTGACTCCTGGAATCCTTTCTCTCGGTGCCGATAGGGCGAGCGACCGAACTATGCGACGAGCGCGTCGCGCATACGATCAAGCTGTGCACGCACGGAGGTATCGAGCACCTGATCGCCCACCGCCACGCGCACGCCACCGATCAGCGATGCGTCCACGCGAACCGTGGGTTTGATTTTCACGCCGAATTTCTTTTCGAGCCCGCTAACCAGGTCGGCAACCTGGGCATCGGCCAGCGCGAACGCACTGGTGATCTCCGCATCGGCGGAGCCTTCGTGGCGATTCTTGAGCCACAAAAACTGCGATGCGATTTCCGGCAACAGCAGAAGACGGTCATTTTCGGCCAGCAGCGTCAGAAAATTCTGCGCGTCCGGCGTCAATGGCGTTTTCAACGTTGCCGTGAACAGCTCGACTCGCTGTGCGTTATCGAACTTGGGATTTGCAATGGCGCTGCGCACGTCTGGATGCGCGGCAGCCTGCGCCATTTCGGCGACAAGCTCGGCCCAAGCGGCAAGGCCAGCGCTATCTGCGCGGGCAACGCCGAACAGCGCTTCAGCGTACGGCCGGGCGATGGTGGACAGTTCAGCCATGTTGGCTCTCGATGCCTGAAACGGTTAGCGAGGTGATTCGCAAACGCGAGTCGCACGCACAAGGCGCGCGGCTGCGCGGGGGGTCTTACAGTTGGGCCTTGAGCTGGCCGAGCAAATCGGCATGCGTCTTGGCATCAACTTCGCGCTTGAGGATTTCCTCAGCGCCTTTTACTGCCAGCAGCGCCACCGCATCACGCAGGCCATCGCGGACGCGCTGTGCTTCTTGCTGCGCTTCCTGCTTGGCTTGCTCGAGAATACGGGTACGCTCGAGTTCAGCATCTTTCCTGGCCTGATCGATCAGTGCCGAGGCCTGCTTTTCAGCTTGGGCCAGACGAGACTGATTATCGGCCTTGGCGGCGGCTTCGATCTGGTCTACGTGGGCTTTCGCCAACGCCAACTCGGACTTGCCTTTCTCGGCGGAAGCCAGCCCTTCAGCGATCTTCAGCTGACGCTCTTCGATCGCTTTCATCAAGGGCGGCCACACGAATTTCATCGTGAACCACGCCAAAATGAAAAATACGAGCGTCTGGAAGACTAGTGTCGCGTTCAGATTCACGGTATTTCCCTCTTCGGAAAAGGACATCATCCGTGGTGCCGGCACATGAGGCCTGACACCAGGGAGTGGTCATGTCGAAGGTAAGGACTTAGCCTACGAACGGGTTTGCGAACGCGAACAGCATGGCGATACCCACACCGATCAGGAACGCGGCATCGATCAGGCCGGCCAACAGGAACAGCTTGGTTTGCAGGGGGTTCATCAGTTCAGGCTGACGAGCCGATGCTTCGATGTACTTGCCACCGACGATCGCGATACCCAAGCATGCGCCGATGGCACCCAGACCGATGATCAAACCGCAAGCGAGAGCGACGAAAGCGACGTTGGTCATGACAACTCCTTGATATTGAATCAGAGACCGAATAGAAAAAAATGGAAAAGACAAAACTACGAACTTGCTTTGCTGACGCAGCGTTGAAGCGCTGCGCCAACGACTCCTTTAGTGCCCTTCGTGAGCCTGGCCGACATACACCAGCGTCAGCATCATGAAGATAAAGGCTTGCAGCAGCACGATGAGGATGTGGAAAATCGCCCACACCGAACCTGCTAGCAGATGACCGAAGCCCAGGGCCACGCTCGAAGCATTGAACCCAACCCAGGCGCCACCCATCAGGGCGATCAGCATGAATATCAGCTCGCCGGCAAACATATTGCCGAACAACCGCATGCCGAGCGAAACCGTCTTTGCGGCGTATTCGATCATATTCAGCAGGAAGTTGGCCGGCGCCAAGATGACTGCGCCAATGCCATTGGCATGGAAAGGCGCGGTAAAGAGTTCTTTCACGAAGCCACCCGGGCTCTTGATCTTGACGCTGTAGTAGAGCATCAGCAACAGCACGCCCAGCGACATGCCGATAGTGCCGTTCAAGTCAGCGGTGGGAACGATACGGTGGTAGTGGAATACGTGTTCCAGACCAAACAGCGAGAACAGATAAGGAGCAAGATCGACCGGCAGCAGATCAAGCGTGTTCATCAACACGATCCACAGGAACACGGTCAAGGCGAGCGGTGCGACGAAACGGCGCGAAACCTCGTTGTGGACGATGCTTTTGGCTTGTTCGTCCACCATTTCGACCAGCATTTCGATGGCGGCCTGCATCTTTCCGGGAACACCGGCAACCGCACGGCGCGCGCCCAGCCACATCAACAGGCAAGCCAGGACGCCCATGGAAATGGACCAGAACAGGGTGTCATAGTTGATTACCGAGAAGTCGGCTATGACGCTTTGTTTTTGACCGATATTATTCAGATGCCCAAGGTGATGGACAATATATTCGGAAGCGGTCGGCGCTGTGGTGGAAGCCATATTGGGGTTTCGATCCTACGACCAGATTTTCAAAATGCTTGGAACTATCGGCACAACCCGCGGGTTGTGCCGGCTAGAAATTCTTTTTGCCAAATGCCAAGGCAAGCCACTGGCTTTTGAGCGCACACACCAAACCGGCCAGAAACGCCGGCCATACAAGAAACTCACGACCCAGACTCGCGGCGCCAACTAAAAGCAGCGCTGCGATAGCGATCTTGAGAAACTCGCCCAAGAAAAACGTTGTGGGACTCACCCCACCCGGCTTGTTCACACTTAAGACCAGCTTGAACGCGAACAAGGCGTTGGGAATGATGTAAGCCATCGCGCCGACCGCAGCCGACACACCTGCGGCGCTCCCAGACACCACAAATGCCAGCAATGCGACGGCAAGGCTGGCGAAAAACTGAATTGCTACCGTACGCAGCAATCCCCGCATGGTTTGCTGATTCGATAACGCCCTTTCGGCTTCAGTAAACCGGATGGGTACTACGGGCTCGTCGAAGTCGCCCTCTTTGCGATTCCAGGATCCCTGATCCCAGTCATCGTTCCAGGGGTCATGTGGTGGCCTTCCTTGCGCCACCCCTGGCTTTGCACCGCCCGCCGACCCTCGCGCCCCGTTTTGGCTATTAGCAGATCCCCGCTTTTTAGCACTTCCCGTACGCAAGTGTCCGGCTGCAGCTAATCTCGGGGGCTTGGCCACGAAAACACCTACATTCCGACAAACCCCGAGAGTATAGCGGGATTACCCGCAGCTAGCAAACAGTTATGGCATAAAAATACGAAGACCCTGGTCGGACCAGGGTCAAGATATCCTCGCCGGGCAGGTGCTGAAAAAGCGCGAGCCGATATGCCCCGCAGTGACGGCGCCCGTCTGCCTTGTGCAACAGGTGCGCGGGCGACCCAGGCGTCCGCCGCACACCCGACCACTCAATCCCGATAGGATTTATCGCGCCGATCCAGGATACGAAGCAGGGCCGGCCATTCGAGCAGGCCAAATCGCCGCCTGGTTTCAGGTTTGTACAGGAAGTTGGTATGCGCCACCACTTCGGGCGCAGGCAATTCCAGCGGGGTGTTGCAAGCCATCGCCATGGCCTGCGCCTGACAGGCCCGCTCCAGCCAGTACATGGCGGTAAACGCTTCTGCGATAGAAGGCCCTACAGTCAGCAAGCCATGGTTGCGCAATATCATGGCCTGATGCTCCCCCAGATCGCGCACGATGCGGGCCTGCTCATCCAGGTCCACCACCACGCCTTCGTAAGCGTGCATCGCGACCTTGCCAAAAAACATCGAAGTCTGGGCTATAGGCAGCAAGCCGCAGGCCAGGGCCGACACCGCCATGCCCGCCGGGGTGTGCGTGTGGATGACGCACTCTACCTCTGGGCGCGCCCGGTGCACTGCGGCATGAATAACGAAGCCGGCGTGATTGATTCCGTAAGCCTGTCCGCCATCATCAATGATATTGCCGTCCAGATCGATCTTGATCAAGGAAGAGGCCGTCATTTCCTCGTACGCCAGGCCATAGGGATTGATCAGGAAATGGTCCTCACCGCCAGGCACCCGAGCGGAAATGTGGTTATAGATCAGGTCGTCCATCTTGAAATGGGCGATCAATCGATAACATGCGGCAAGGTCCACACGCACCCGCCACTCTTCTTCGTTCTTGTGCGCGACGACGTCGCTTGCCGTCGCGCCCTTATTGCCTGCGTTCATTTACCCATCCTATTCCGAATAGTCATCGCGACAGTCGGCGTAGCCAGTTAATTGGCTACGATGCCCGCGCCACGGATCACATTGCCCCACTTGGAAATGTCCGCGGCAATGATTTTCTCCATTTCCTGCGGCGAGGTCGCCTTGGCTTGTATGCCCAATTCGTCGAAGCGCTTTGCAGTTTCGGGCAAGGCCAGCACCCCCGCAATCGCTTGGTTCAAGCGATCGATAACCTGGGGCGGCGTACCCGCCGGCACTTCGACACCCTGCCAGCCATCAGCATCGAACCCCGGCACGACCTCTGCAATAGCCGGCACATCGGGCAAAGCCGATAAGCGAGTGTGGCCAGTCGTGCCCAGGGGAATGACCGTGCCCGCCTGGATTTGCGAAATGGCGGTGGTGGTCGGCTGAAAAATCAGGGGCACTTGGCCACCGATGACATCCACCAGCGCACCCGACTTATAAGGTATGTGGGTAAGCTTGATGCCGGCCAGGGATGTCATCAGCTCCATAATGACGTGGCCCGCGCCCCCTACCCCTGCCGATGCATAGTTGATGGAGGTGGGTTTTGCCTTCGCCGCCGCGATCAACGCCGGCAGCGTACGCGCCGAAAAATCCTTGTTCGCGATCAACACATAGGGAACCGCCGCCACCAGGGACACCGGCGCGAAATCCTTGACTGGCTCGTAAGACATCTTTTTATAGATGAACTGGTTCATCGTCACGATAGAGTTCACCATGAAGAACACCGTGTAACCGTCGGGCTCGGATTTGGCGACCATTTCGGCGCCCAGCATGCCGCCCGCACCGGCGCGGTTGTCCACCACGAAGGGCTGCCCCATCGACTCGGCCAACTTTCCCGCCATGTAGCGCGCAACAATGTCAGGCGAAGAGCCAGCGGGAAACGGCACCACTATTTTTACAGGCTTGGAGGGATACGCCCCCGTCGCAAAAGCCGGCGCGCCGGTCAATGAGGCCACCAGGCACAAGCCTGCGCCCAAACCAGCAAGACCAGAGTAAGTTCGTAGTTTCATCTTCTGTCTCCTCAGGTCAGAGGTCCTGCGGTGGAAGTACGCCGCCCGGATCTGACCACACTTCGATATTTTTCTTTTCTGCCCAGGCTGCGCCCGGACGGGTCGTTTTCAGATCGTCGACCCTTCCACGTCCTCAGGCATCTTGAAGTTAGGCAGCCGCTTCAGATTGCCCGCCTCGTCGATGGCCAAACCGCTCTCGGACGCAGCCCGGCTCAACACCTCCTCGTGCCAGGTCACCGCGCCGCCGCCGGTATGGCCACCCACCAAGGCCAACATGGTCAGCTCGGTATCGCCATAGTTGCGAAAACCCCGCATGACGCCATGCGGAACCGAGATTACGTCCAGCGGATTCAAAACGATCTCTTCCTTGTCATCGCCAATCAACACCGTGACCGGACCGGTGATCGGTACGAACACCTCGGCGGTCTTGTGCGCGTGCAGGCCCGCGCCGCCACCCGGGGGAACCACAATGTAAGAAACGGTGAAGCCGTGATCGTCGGCAATCGGCGGTTGCATATCGGCGTTCTCGACCACGCCCCGCCCTATCACCTTCAGATTCTTTTTCTTACCCTCGGGCAGCAGCGAGTCGACGAAGGCGAGGCTGAAGGGTTTGAGTTTGGAAAAACGCGCCACCCGCGTCTTTTCGATAGTTTCCAGCAGCTGACTAGCCATGATCGCTCCTTGTTGACGAGCCCCGCATCAAGAGTTGGGGAGTCCAGCCATCATGGCGGATGTCAGCCTGGCAAGAAATTATCTATTTGCTATGCCAGCCATGCCGCAAAGGCATGGATAAAGAAAGCCGATAAGAACAGATGCAGGGCAATTATTTTTTCTTGGATCTTCCCAACAGGCGCGCACCCTTCCATTGACCAGTTTCAACCAGGGCGAGCAATTTGTGGCGGATCAACGGCAGTACCTCGCCTGCCAATCTGGACAGAGGGCGATCCGCCGGCCAGGCAAGACTGCGTTGCAACCATAAACCGGTAATCGGCACCGCATGCAGATCAGGCATGTTGGCAACCCCTTCGGCGATATAAACCGTGTATCCCAGATTCAACCTGATCATCGACGCAGCCAAGGCAAACGAATCGACCTCCGCGCTCACGGTCAGGGGAATACGGCGGCGACTGGCGAAGCTTTCTATTTCATTGCGTATGCCTGCACTGGAGATACCGGTCAGGATCAAAGGCAGGTCGCGCAGTTGCCGCGCGCTGATTTCTGAACGCTCCAGAACGGGATCGCCCGATCGCCCGATAAGACAGAGCCTGTCTTCAAAAAGGGGTTCTCCGGCGATGGTGGGAAATGAGGTTGGAGCATTGCCGCTCAACACCGCGACATCCACGACCCTGTCGCGCAACATCTGGCGCAACGCCGGACTATAGGCTTCGACAATACGCAACTGCGCATCGGGGAAAAGCTGCTTGATTTCGTACGCAAGCTGACCACCCACTACCGTCGCAAAATTGGGTGTCATGCCGATAATGAGCGGCCCGGAAGGTGGGCCTTGTGTTTCGCGAACTTCGCTTTTCAACTGATCAAAACCACGCAACAAATACTGCGCGCGATCCAGTAAGTTTCGGCCTTCAGGTGTCAGTGTCGCACCGCGTAAATGACGTTCGAACAAACGCACGCCAAGTTCTTCTTCCAACGCACGAATCCGCCTGCTTAATGCA
Organism: Pigmentiphaga sp.; assembly: GCA_040391825.1. Lineage (GTDB taxonomy): Bacteria > Pseudomonadota > Gammaproteobacteria > Burkholderiales > Burkholderiaceae_B > Pigmentiphaga. The sequence goes on along the minus strand of JBEBXA010000046.1, from coordinate 23,176 downwards.
GGCTGCGCAACAAATAATTGCTGTGCCGCTTTGGAAAAATTCTCGTAATGAGCAACAGTTACGAAGTACTTAAGTTGACGAATATCCATGGCGCTAAAGTCACTATCAAGCCATGACTATACCGTAGCGGCATACCCCCATAATCTTGAAAATATGGTTTTCAATGCCGAAAACCGCGCAAATCGCGCCTATGATGGTCCGGTACGGCCGCCGCCGCCAAAAAACACGCTGCAAAATGCGCCACACATGAAAACAGACGACTTCATGAAAATGCTGGATCCGGAAATTGCACCTCGTGTGCAAAAGCTGGAATCAGCCACCGCTAAATCGCCCTCGACGCAAACACCGGCAGAAGTCCGAGCCGCATTTTTGCGCGCGCGCCAGCCTCTCAAACGAGCGCCGAATTCGCTCCAAATCCACGACCTGAGCATCAGGGCCGACGACGCGGCGCTGGAAATACGGGTTTATCGCCCAATATCCGAAGTGGCTCTGCCCGGCATGATCTACATGCATGGCGGCGGCTTCACCAATGGCGACCTGGACAGCCATGATGCGATCTGCTGCTGCGTGGCCGAGTACGCCAACATCGTGCTGTTCAGCGTGAATTACCGTGTGCTGCCCGATCACCCTTTTCCCGCCGCCTTCAACGACGCCGTCGCCAGCCTGCGCTGGCTTCGTCAACACGCAGGCGAACACGGCGTCGATCCTGCTCGCCTCGCCGCGGGCGGAGACAGTTCCGGCGCCAACCTGGCGCTGGCGGCAGCGCTCGAGCTGCGGGGACAGGTGTCATTGCAAGCCCTCTGGCTGGCCTATCCCATCATCGGCGCGGATTTCAACACCCCCTCATACATCGAAAATGCCCAGGCGCCATTACTTACCCGGGCGCGCTGCCAACGCATACTGCACGACTATCTGGGTCGCGAACTGCAAGCCGATGACTGGCGGGCCGCGCCGTTGCTGGCTCGTGATCTTTCAGGTTTGCCACCCACCGTCGCCATAGGCGCCCAGTTCGACCCCCTATATAGCGACGCCGAAATACTATGCACACGCCTGCGACAAACCGGTACGATCAGCACGCTGGTACAAGCTCCCGGAATGCCGCATGGTTTTTTGCGTTGGATCGCAGATAGCCCTGCCAGCCGACGCATTGCGCTCGACAGCCTGCTAGAACTGAAAAAATTCTTATAGGCCTGCTGTTCCCGCCCCGCGCACCGCGCCTACCGATAAAATCCGGATAGTCACCCGCTCGCAACCGCAGCGGGTTTGCCTTGTGCCCGCGCTCCCAGGCGCCCGACACCGGAGACAGCGATTTTGGAAATCCGCCAGATTCAGTATTTCATCTGCCTGTTCGAGGAAGGCACGGTTACGAGCGCGGCTCGCCGCGTTAATGTGGTGCAGCCTGCTCTCAGCGCACAGATCGTCAAACTGGAAGAAGAACTGGGGCAAAAGCTCTTTATCCGCAATGCGCGCGGCATGATTCCGACTGAGGCCGGACGGCGCATGTACCAGCTCTATCTGCCCATTTTGCGCGATCTGACTCAAGCGCGCGAACAGATGATGTTGCGCGATGGAGATGTAGGTGGCGAAGTCGTCGTGGGCATGATTTCGTCACTTGCCGAAGGCGTGCTCAGCGACGCATTGATCGATTACGCCAAGGCCTACCCGAAAGTAAACGTGACCGTCGCCAACGGCGCGCTCCTGGACTGGATCACGTCCGCAAAAATCGACGCGGCCATCATGGACCGTCCCGCCCGTCCTTTTTCCTTGAATGTCGACCCCATCATCGATGACGATCTGGTCCTGATCGGCCCCGCCGGCGGCACCCGCGATGGCGAGAGCATCGCGCTATCCAGCGCCGCCGCCCTGCCCCTGGTGCTCAGTTCACGCCAACACGGCTTACGCGGCATCATCGATACCTATGCGCAGCAAAAAAACCTGGTGCTCAAGCCCGTGTTCGAAGTCGATTCGGCTATCGCCATCATCAATCTGGTCGAGGATGCCGGCTTGTACGCCATCTTGCCGCGCACGGTCGTACGCCGCCATGCTCAGCGCGAGTCCTTGCAGGTCCGCGCCATACATGCGCCACGCATGAGCCGCCAGATCGTCTGCGTGACCCATCCCCGCCGCCCACTGAGCAAAGCCACCATGCTGTTCATTGATGTCCTGCGCAAGCATATCCGCGGCATGCCCTGAAACTCCACGGCCCTTATTACCTCGATCCAAGCGGCTTCTGAAGTTGCGCGCCGACACAAACAAGCATTGCAAGCTCATTGCCGCGCAGGCCAGCCCTCTTTAGCAATACGAATGAGTGATCGCTACGATCACTATTAATCATGCCTCGCAAGCGGTAATACACCGCCGAATCAACATAGAATTCCCTGCTTGGCATACCCATGCGCAGCACATTGCTGGCTGACCCGACATGCCGGCAGCTGCCTTGCGCAAGGTCCATGCGACACAACAAGATGCCCTCTGTTTGCGCATTCGACGCAGACTCAAGGGCGCAAAACTCGTTGAATATTGACGCATGCACGTGCGCTTTCGTCACGGCTGCGTCCAGCACCGGAGACAAAACCATGAAAAAACGATCGATCGTGCTGCCTGCCCTGGCTGCCCTTGTATTGAGCTCGCCTAGCCACGCAGCAGACAACTACCCCGCCAAGCCGGTGCGCATAATCGTACCGGTCACTGCCGGAGGCGGAGTGGATACGATCGCACGCCTGCTCGCTACGCATTTACGCGGCGAACTGGGCCAAACCTTCATCGTTGAAAACAAGCCCGGCGCGGGCGGCGCCATAGGGCTGGATCTCGTGGCCAAAGCCGCACCCGATGGCTACACACTGACCGTCGTTCCCAACACCATGACCATCAGCCACACCCTGGTCAGCAACCTGCCCTACGACACCTTCAAAAGCTTCAGCCCCGTCATTCAGATCGGCACGACACCCGCCGCCATGGCTGGGCGCGCGGGTTTACCTGCCAAGAACTTGAAGGAGTTGGTCAGTTACGCCAAAGCGAACCCTGGAAAACTCAGCTATGCAGGTTGCGACACGGGTTCCGCACTGCATCTGGCGGGCGAAATGCTCAAACAGCAAGCCAAGATAGATCTTACCCACGTGCCGTACAAGGGTTGCGCGGACTCCGTCCCCAATGTATTGGGCGGCCAGGTCGATCTGATTTTCATCACCCTGCCCAACATCGCCAACTACCTCAAAGAAGGACGCTTGCAGTTTTACGCGGTGGCCGACACGCAGCGCTCGCCTTATGCCCCCGACCTTCCCACCGGCGCCGAACAAGGCTTTCCCGATTTTTCCATCGACGCTTGGTACGGCATGCTGGCGCCCGCCAACACGCCCCCTGAAGTCATCGCCAAGCTCAACGGCGCCATCAATACCATCCTGAAAAAGCCCGACGTAAAAGCCTCGTTAGCGACTGGCTTTCTTAGCCCGGTAGGGGGTACGCCAGAAAAATTTGCCGAGAAAATTCGCAACGATACCGAACGCTACGGTGCGGTCATCAAAGCCGCCAACATCCGTATCAACTAAGGTTCTTCTTACTCTGGAAATAACAATGTCCAAACTTAAACTGTCGCTTGGCTGCTGGGATTACGACCGTACACGCGCGCTCATGGACGGCAGTGTCGTTCCCGACGGCATCGATCTCAACTACCTGAACATGCCGGTTGAAGAAACCTTTTTCCGCATGCTCCGGCACCAGGAATTCGACGTCGCGGAAATGTCGCTTTCTTCGTATACGGTGTCGCTGTTCAAACCCGACCGCCCCTTTATTGCAATTCCTATTTTTCCGTCGCGATTTTTCCGTCACTCATGTATCTACGTCAACGCCGACGCGGGTATCAATGAAGCGAAAGATCTGATCGGAAAGCGTATCGGGACGCCTGAATACCAGATGACGGCCCCGGTCTGGATTCGCGGCATCCTGTCGGAACACTACGGCGTTCCCGTCGACAGCGTGACCTACGTCACCGGCGGAGAAGAAGAACCTGGTCGCCCGGAAAAACTCAAAATTGACTTGCCCGCCAAGATCAAGATCGAACAGATCGGACCTACCCAGACACTTTCCAAGATGCTGCTTGACGGAGAGATCGACGCGCTGCACACGGCCCGTATGCCATCGACTTTCCTAAGCGGCAACGGCAAGGTCAAGCGCCTGTTCCCCGACTTCGCCGCGGTCGAGCGCGACTACTATCGCAAGACCGGAATTTTCCCGATCATGCACACCTTGGTCATCCGACGCGAAATCTACGAGGCCAATCGTTGGGTTGCACAATCTCTATACAAGGCTTTCGCCCAAGCACAGCAAATCGCTTACGAAAACCTGCGTGAAACCGCTGCGCTGAAGATCATGCATCCGTGGATGCTGGCCAATATGGAAGAAGTCGTCAAAGACATGGGCGAAGACTTCTGGGCCTATGGTTTCGAGAGCAATCGCAAGAACCTGGAAACCTTCCTGCGCTATCACCACGAATGCGGGCTGTCGAAGACATTGTTGGCGCCGGAAGACCTGTTCGCGCCTGAAACCTTCGAGGCGTTCAAGATTTAAGGACCGAACGAACGCGGCCACACCTGGCTGCTGACACATAAACGGTGTGCTTCTACGAAGCACACCGTTTTTTTATTCTTTCTCAACGCCCGCTCTTCGGCGAGCCCTATATGTTGAATCTACTATCAACATTGACCCTCCTTTCCCAGGGTGATACCTTGATCAACCTTACAAGGAACGCCGTTCCATATAAAGGAACATATAAATATAACTGCCGGGATGCCTGCCATCACCGCATCCAGTGGAGACCGCATGAATAATTTTCTTAATTTTTCTTTCTTTCCAAAAGCATTGCTTACCAGCGCGATAGTAGTCGGCCCCTGCTCCTTAGCGTGGTCACAAGACGCTTGGCCGCAAAAGCCGGTAAGAGTCATTGTTCCCTATGCTCCAGGAGGCGGCTCCGACACTCTGGGCCGCATCGTTGCCCGCCATCTATCGACAAGTCTCAAGCAAACTTTTGTTGTCGAGAACCGGCCCGGCGTTGCGGGCGTCATCGGCTCACAAATGGTCGCCAAAGCCGAACCGGACGGATACACCTTGGTTGTGTCCGGCATCGGTTCGCATGTGGTTGCGCCCCTCATGGATAAACGCGCCTTTGATCCCATCAAAGATTTTTCGCATATCGCCTTTCTCGGCGGCCCTCCAACCGTTTTGGTTGTAGGGCCCAATCAACCCTATCAAGACTTGAAGAGCTTCATTGCTTACGCCAAATCCAACCCCGGTTCGATCAGTTGGGGCTCACCAGGCCAAGGCACCCACGGCTACATGATAGGCGCGGCTTTTGCCGATACTGCGGGGGTGCAGATGGTCCCCATCAACTACAAAGGTGGCAACCCCGCCATGTCCGACCTGCTAGCAGGTCACATCCCTGCGGCATTCATGTCGTTTGGCACAACGACTCCATCCATACACTCGGGCAAGCTACGAGCTCTCGCGGTTACGTCGAGCCGGCGCGTCGCCGATTTTCCGACGCTGCCCACTTTCACGGAGATGGGCTATCCGCACCTGACCGGCACGACCTGGTTTGCGCTATCGGGGCCTGCCCATATGCCCTCAGCAATCATCGAGCGCCTCAATACCGAGGTCAGACGGGCGCTTCACGCACCCGATGTGGTCGCCGAAATGCAGCGCCAAAACATGGAAACCGTCGATATGGATGTCGCGGCCGTAAATGCGTATTTCAAATCCCAAATCGCGCATTGGAAGCCTTATGTCACAGCCGTAGAAAGCGACGCCAAGCCAAAGTAAACGCGCCATTTCATGGATGTTGCGACCTGCTGGCCGTGTGAAGCCGCAGGCGGCGCATCACCCGAACCTGAGGATAATTTATGAATGTGGAAAAGCCGGTCATCAACGAACCGGTCGAGATGCTATGGGGCAGCGATTACCTTGCCGAAGTCATAAGACGGCTTGATCTACGTTACCTAAGCATCAACCCTGGCGCCAGCCTGCGAGGCCTACACGACAGCTTGGTCAACTTCCTGGGTAATGAAGATCCACAAATGTTGTTGTGCCTGCATGAAGAGCACGCCGTAGCGATTGCTCACGGCTACGCCAAGGTAAGCGGTAAGCCCATGGGTGTAGCGGTGCATAGCAACGTCGGGCTCATGCATGCATCGATGGCCATCTACAACGCCTGGTGTGACCGGGTACCGATGGTCATATTCGGCGCAACGGGTCCGGTCGATGCCGCAGCCAGGCGCCCCTGGATCGACTGGATACACACAGCGCGTGATCAGGGAGCACTGGTTCGCGACTTCATTAAATGGGATGATCAACCCGCATCCTTGCCAGCTGCCGCAGAGTCGGCCATGCGTGCAGCCATGATTGCCAATACTGCGCCGCGAGGCCCCGTCTATCTATGCTTTGATGTATCTCTGCAAGAGCGCGAGCTGGACCTGCCAGTGCCTCTGCCAGACACTGCTCGCTTCGCCAAGCCGGCCGCCCCCTATCCCGAACCACAGGCACTGCGGCATGTCGCCACTTTGTTGGCGCAGGCTTCGAAACCTATCCTGCTGGCCGGGCGGATCAGCAAGAACTTGCACGCCTGGAATCAGCGCATTGCACTTGCCGAACGGCTAGGCGCAACGGTATTGACTGATCTTAAGCAAGCGGCGGCATTCCCGACAGATCACCCCTTGCATCTTCCTCTGTCTATCGGCACCGAAGGCGCTTCCCTCCTAAGACAGGCCGATGTCGTGCTGAGCCTGGACTGGCTGGACCCGGCCGGGACATTCAAACTGCTTGGCGAGCAAGGCTCTGCGTTAACCGCCACCTTCATTCAATGTTCGCCCGAACAATACTCGCACAACGGCTGGAGCATGGATTACCAAGCGCTGCCGCAAGCCGACACGCACTTTCTGTGTGAACCGGAAGCCCTGGTCGATGCCTTGCTGACTCTAGACGATCAAGAACAGCTATTTACCGCACGCCCAGTAGATCCGCGCAAGCCCAGGCCTGCCGACGCACCCATTCCCGCCGACAGCGTGCTAAGCACCCTGACGCTGGCACGGGTATTACGCCGTGCCAGCTCAAACGTGCCCGTAACGCTTATCAGAACGCCACTGGGCTGGTCCAACGATGTCTGGGATTACGGGCATCCCCTGGACTTCCTGGGCAAGGATGGCGGGGCCGGTATCGGGTCGGGGCCGGGTATGGCGGTAGGCGCAGCGCTGGCGCTGGAAGGAAGCGGGCGGCTGCCACTCGCTGTCCTGGGCGACGGCGATTTCATGTTCAGTTCGAGCGCGCTGTGGACCGCTGCCCGCTACCGTGTGCCATTGCTGGTCGTGGTCGCCAATAACCAATCCTATTTCAATGACGAAATTCATCAAGAGCGTATCGCGCGCCGGCGCGCTCGACCAGTAGAGAACAAGGCCATCGCTCAATTTCTGGGTGATCCGGACATCGACATTTCAGCGATTGCAAAAGCGCAAGGAGCGGTGAGCTACGGACCAATCCATTGCGCCGGCGAACTGGACACTGCGGTAAGGGATGCGATAGCCCGAGTCCAGGCCGGCGCACTATGTGTGATCGACGCACGCGTCTTGCCCGGCTACGAGTCCTAGTTACGACGATTTCCGGAAGCCCCCATCCATAAGAACATCTGGAGACATCAATGACCCGTTTTCCCTCCGCAATCATGACTGCCCTACTCCTGTGCACCGCACTGACTGCTCCCATCGGCGCATCCGCATCCGAAGCTTCGTGGCCCCAAAGACAGGTGCGCATTGTCGTGCCCTTCCCTCCGGGTGGAAGCGCCGACACACTGGGTCGAGCACTGGCGCACTACTTGAGTGGATCGCTCAAGCAGACCTTCGTCGTCGAGAACCGCGCAGGCGCTGCCGGCTTCATCGGATCGCAAACCGTCGCTCGGGCCGAACCGGATGGCTATACGCTGGTGGTATCCGGTGTCGGGTCACACGTGATCGCGCCCTTGCAGAACCCTAACGCGTTCGACCCAATGAAGGACTTCACCCACATCGCTTTCCTGGGCGGCCCTCCCAACGCGCTGGTAGTTAATACCTCGATTCCAGCCAAAGACCTGCCGAGCTTTATCAACTATGCAAAGTCGCTGCCGGAGGGAATAAGCTGGGGGTCGCCCGGGCAAGGGACACATAGCTCTCTTATTGGTGAAGCGTTCAGAGAAGCAAGCAAGCTCAAGATGGTGCATATCGCTTACAAAGGCGCGAACGCCGCCGTCACCGACCTGATAGCAAACCAATTGCAAGCAGCCTTCGTCACTTTAAGCAGCGCCACCGCCAGCCTCCAAGCCGGCAAACTGCGCTTGCTGGCCCTGACGTCCTCGGAACGCCTGCCGGACTTCAAGGACACCCCCACCTTTAAAGAACTTGGCTATCCCGAATTGACTGGCACCACCTGGTTCTCTTTGTCTGGCCCAGCCGGTATGAACCCGGCCGTGGTGAGCAAGCTCAATGCCGAAGTGCGCAATGGCCTGCGCAGCCCGGCCGTGCAGCGGGAACTGCGTCAATACAACATGGAGACCGCCGACTGGGACGCTGCAACCTTCACCAAATTCGTGCAGCGAGAAATTGCTCACTGGTCACCATACCTGCGTACCTCCAAATAATGACAGCCGCACTCCACCTGCCGCTGCACACTGAAGCAAAGGATAAGTTATGAATGTAGAGAAGCCGGTCATTAACGAACCGGTCGAGATGGCATGGGGTAGCGACTACCTTGCCGAGGTCATTCGACGGCTTGATTTGCGCTACCTGACGATTAACCCTGGTGCAAGTCTGCGGGGCTTGCACGACAGCCTCGTCAACTACCTGGGCAACGAAGACCCGCAGATGCTGTTGTGTCTACATGAAGACCACGTGGTATCCATCGCTCACGGTTATGCCAAGGTCACCGGCAAGCCGATGGGCGTGGTGGTGCACAGCAATGTCGGACTAATGCACGCTTCCATGGGTATCTACAATGCCTGGTGCGACCGTGTGCCGATGGTCGTAATCGGCGCCACCGGTCCAGTCGATGCGGCAGCCAGGCGGCCCTGGATCGACTGGATTCACACCTCGCGCGACCAAGCCAGTCTGGTGCGCGACTTTATCAAATGGGACGACCAACCCGCTTCGCTCGCCGCCGCGGCAGAGTCCATGGTGCGCGCGACCATGATCGCGAACACCGCTCCGCGCGGACCTGTCTATTTATGCCTGGATGTTTCATTGCAAGAAGCTCCGCTGGACGGGTCAGAGATCTTGCCCGAGATCAGCAACTACGCCCAACCGACCTGCGCTTACCCTGATCCTGCCAGCGTACGCCACATTGCAGGTCTGCTGAGCAAAGCACGCCATCCGGTCATTTTGGCCGGGCGCGTGTCGCGGTCGGAAAAGTCCTGGCGGCGGCGCGTTCAATTTGCCGAACGGATCGGTGCCACCGTGCTATCCGATCTCAAGCAAGCCGCGGCCTTTCCTACCGATCATCCTTTGCACCCGGCGGCTCCAGCCTTCTTCATTGGCGAAGAAGGCATCGAGATTCTGCGTAATGCCGATGTCGTACTCAGCCTGGACTGGATCGATTTAGGCGGAACTTTGAAAACGGCGGCACGCCAGGGCACTCTGGATGCATGTATCGTTCAGTGCTCGCCCGACCAGTATTCCCACAACGGTTGGAGCATGGACCACCAGGGACTCGCCCCTGTCGATACGCATCTCTTGTGCGAGCCCGACACATTGATTGATGCCCTGCTCCATCTTGACGAGCAGGAAGGTGTTTTTGTCGACTGCTCCCCCAAATCTGCGCAAGCAAGCGCCAGCTCCGCTTTGCAGCGGACCGAGCCAACAGCATCGATTACTTTGACCGTCTTGGCGCAAGAGTTGCGGCGTGCCACCGAAGATATCGATGTGTCTTTGCTCAGGACTCCGTTGGGCTGGCCGGGCAATGCCTGGCATTTTCGTCATCCGCTCGACTTCCTGGGCAAAGACGGCGGGGCCGGGCTAGGTTCGGGGCCGGGCATGGCGGTCGGCGGCGCTCTGGGCCTGGTAGACAGTGCTCGTTTGCCCTTGGCAGTCGTAGGCGATGGCGACTTCATGATGGGGGTAAGCGCCATTTGGACTGCCGCCCGCTACCGTATCCCCCTGCTATTCGTGGTTGCGAACAACACGTCTTACTTCAATGACGAATTGCATCAGGAGAAAGTTGCACGCACCCGTTCACGCACAACGGCGAACAAAGCGGTAGCGCAACATATAGGCGATCCCGATATCGATATCGCGGGCATTGCCCGCGCTCAAGGCGCAGTAGGTTACGGCCCGGTGCATACGGTCGGCGAACTTGCGGAAGTGATGGTTCAAGCAATCAACGATGTCCAGGCTGGGCGGGTTTGCGTCGTCGACGCCCGAATCGTTCCTGGTTACGACTCCTTGATGACTAAAGGCCTGTTGCGGGAACTACCGAAGAATCATTAAGGTAGATCCAGACGGTGGCGACTTATCATGCCACCGTCTAGTTGCAAAGAAAAAGGAGAGCCCTGCTCTCCTTTTTTGTACTAACGAGGCTTCAGCTTGATATGTATATTCTTTTCCTGGGTAAACGCCAGTAGCTCACCCAAGCATTCTTCGCGGCCTATGCCCGATTGCTTAAAGCCGCCAAACGGCGCTCCCAAAAAGTGCTTGCTGACCTCGTTAACCCAGACATAACCCGCTTCAACCGCACTGGCAAACTGATGGGCACGGTTGAGATCATTTGTGAATATCGAGCAGGTCAAGCCATAGTCAACATCATTGACTTCCGCCAACATTTTTTCCTGATCATGCCATCGCAACACCGATAACACGGGCCCGAATATTTCTTCGCGTGCAATGCGCATCTCAGGCTTCACGTCGGCGAAGATGGTCGGCTCGATAAATGAGCCCTGAGCCAACTCAGGTGCTGCCGGACGTCGTCCGCCGGTCATCAAACGCGCCCCTTCTGCCACCGCGCCATCGATGTAGTCCATGATGCGATCACATTGCCTTGCATTGATAATGGCCCCCATGGTGGTAGCGGGATCAGTCGGCAGACCGGGCTTGAATCCCTGGACTTTCTTCACGATACGTTCAAGCACCTGATCATGGATGGCATCATGAAGATACAGGCGGCTGGTCGACCCGCACGACTGCCCGCACCAACTGAAATTCATCCCCGCGATGGCCGCGCTAGCTACCTCTTCCGGGTCTGCGTCATCGAAAGCGATCAAGGCATTTTTGCCGCCGAGTTCAAGCAACACTGGCTTCAGCGTATCGGCTGCCGAGCGCATGACGGCCTTGCCGGTATTGACACTACCCACCAAACCAACCATGGCGACATCCTTGTGAGTGGTTAGCGCCACACCCATTTCTTGTCCTCCAGTCAACAGACTGAAGACTCCCGCAGGGAGCAAACCGTCGATCAGCTCGGCCAAGCGCAGAGACGACAAGGGCGCCTGTTCGGCGGGCTTGATGATGATGGCATTGCCGGCAGCCAGTGGCGCCGCGAGTTTGCTGGCGGAAAACATGAAAGGATGGTTGAACGCGACGATACGTGCGACAACGCCCCAAGGCTGGCGCACCGTAAAGTTGACCGAGGCGGGCCCCATCGGGATCGAGTCACCTTTCATCTCGGTTACCAGTCCGGCGAAGAATTCGATGCGCGCGGCCGCCATATGCGCATCTTCCTTCATCGCTGAAAAAGGATTGCCACTATCGGCAGCATCCAGCATAGCGAGCTCTGGCGCATTCTGGCGTATGACCGTGGCTATCTGCCTCAGCACTTTCGCCCTCTCCAGCGGCGCAACATCCCGCCATTGCAGAAAGCCGCGACGCGCAGCCGCGATTGCCGCCGCCGCATCTTCCGCTGCGCCAACTGCCGCCTGTCCAAGCAGCTGACCGTCAGCCGGAGCTCGTACATCGACATATTGGCCCGCAAGCGGAGCGTGCCATGCACCGCCGTAATACAGGTCTTTGTGCTGAGGAAGAACCAGCGGCACAGACACAGCTTGGAGGTCAGGTATTTTGTTCACGTTGTCTCCGATGTATTTTTTGTATGTCGCCCTCACGCTTGAACATGGCGTCGCAAACCCGTGGGCTTCCTGATCATCGCAATAAGTGCTCGCGGTATAGGCAAAGTTTTGCCACATACCCGTGGCACTCAGTTCCAGGGATCTATCGTCATATGAACAGGCTGCTCCACTCCCTGCCCGACCAGGCTGCGCAAAGCCAGATCCGTATCGGCCAGACCGAAAGTATGCGTGCTCATGCTGGTCACGTTATGTCGATTCCCCGCAATCAGTTGTAAAGCCAACTCCACCGATTCATAGCTATGGCCACGCATGCCCTTAACGGTCAGGAAGCGCGCGATGATCATATCGCTATCGAACTCGGGGATCTTGCGCCGCTTCTGTCCACCTAGAATCACCCGGCCTCGTTTGCGTGCAAGCTGGATCGCAGTCACCACCGAATCGGTCCCGCCCGCGGCGCAGTCGATGACCAGGTCGGCCATCAATCCGCCGGTCAGATCGGCAACGGTTTCAAGCAAGTCCTGCGATTCGATATCGATGGTGTGGTGAGCCCCCAGTTGCCGGGCCAGAGCAAGTCGCCGGGTATCGGTTTCGTTGGACAAACCCGTCACGATGATCCGCTCCGCGCCGGCTTCGCGCGCAGCCACCACACACGACAAACCTTGTTGGCCCGGGCCTTGAATCAATACTGTCTGGCCAGGACCCGCGCCGCCTTGCAAGTAGGTCCACTCGATGCCATTGGACAGCGGCAGCGCCAGCGCTGCGTGACGTGGCGACACCCCTGCGGGAACCCGGTGAAACACCGTGTTCAGATGCAGGTGCTGGTACTGGCTGAAGCCGCCCCACAAACCGGGCGCAACGTTCAGGCCGGTCGCTCCATAGCGCAGGCCGCCCAAGCGCCAATCGGTGGCATCGCACAAGCGGAATTCGCCACTGCGGCAGAAATCACAGTGGCCGCAGGGCAGATATTCTTCCAGGGCAACCAGGTCGCCCTCCTTCACGCCCCATTTGGCGCGCGCAATCGCCCCGAGCTCCATCACATGGCCCACCGTCTCGTGACCGAGTATGAGCGGCCCCCGGCTGGTCGGCAGTTGCTGGTAATACGGCCAATCACTGCCGCACACCCCCGTCATCGCCACCTTCAGCAGGCCACCAGCATCGCTGGCCGGTGGCGCATCGAACTCGCGCAGTTCGATGCGATTGGCTTCGACCGCGACCGCGGCCAGTCCTGACGGCCTCATGCCTTATACCGATGCATGAGGTTGGCCAGGCTGCACCGTCAGTGCATCGCGGGCGGCGTCCTGGAAGGACTGGTCGCGCGCCAGGATGACCGCTGCTGAACGGATGTGGTGTGCGGACGGATCTGTCGCGGGCGGCGCCACGCCTTCTTCAGCCAGCGCCTTGACCGCCTTCAGCAAGCTGCGGCGCATCTTCACGATGCCATTGTCGGTTGAGGTCAGATGTTCACGCGTCCGGTCCTGGATCGCGCCCATGCTTTCCTGCAGAGACGCATCCTGCATGCCAATCCCGTCCACCCCGCTGTAGGTCTTACCGGCCTTCTGCGCTTCGCGGTCGATCAGGTAATCGTTAGCCTTGTTCTGCTCAGGAATGAAGGTGCCGGGCACATAGCGCACATGAATGCCCTTGCCGTCTTCCATCGCCGCTACCTCGGCGCTGGTGAGTTCACGCGCTGCGTGATAATCAAAGCTCCAGGTCCAGCAGTTTTCGTCGTCGATCGGCACCCAGAAGTGGCCATGGATGGGGTGGTCGCCACGCGGCGGAACCATGGTGAAGCACGGCATCACCCAGGGGGTAATACGCCAGTAGTACGAACCCTCTTCGGCGTTACGGCGCACGCCTACCAGCAAGCCGGTGTCGGTATCGACCACTTCAAACACGGGACGCAGATCGGCCATGTTGTACTTGTTGCCGGCCGCGCCCTTGAACAAGGGATCCGACTTCAGGCTGTCGCGGTGCAGCCACGATACATGGCTGGAATCTATCCCGCCTTCCAACCCCTGCAGCCAGTTGCTTTCCTGGATGCGTTTGGAAATGAAACGATGCGTCGACGGCACCATGGCGAACTCGTACTCGGGCAGTTCAGGCTGATGCTCAGGCGGGCCCATATAGGTCCACAAAATACCGCCACGCTCTACCAAGGGATACGAGGTCAGCTTGACCCGGTGGCGGAATTCGCTTTCTTCGGGCTCGGAAGGAACCTCCAGGCACTGGCCATCAACACCGTATTTCCAGCCGTGATAGGGGCAACGGATGCCGCCTTCTTCAGGGCGCCCGAACCACAGCGACACGCCACGGTGTGCACAGAACTCGTCGATCAGGCCCAGTTTGCCTTCGGCGTCGCGCACGGCCAACAGTTTTTCAGATAACAGTTGTACCCGTACCGGCGCACAGCCGGGCTCCGGCAATTCGCTGCTCATCAGCGCTGGCAGCCAATACCGGCGGAATACGTTCCCCAAGGGGGTGCCCGGCCCTGTCTGCGTCAGCAAATCATTCTGTTCTTTCTTCAACATGCTCGACCCCTGGTTTTCCCTGATTTCAGTTTGTTCCGTATGAAGGAACAATGTTCCTCGATAGGAAACGAAGGTATCATTCCGATCCGTTCTTTGTCAAACCTGTTTCAGAAAACACACGTGACTGCTTGAGTGTTCGGTCTTACCGCCTGTGGCGCGCTTTCTGCCAGGATCTTGGAAATGAATGACTGCTTGAGCAGGATGCTCGACTCATTGCTGACCGAGGCTATCCGTTCATAAAACCATAGGCCCAAGAGGCCAGTTCGCTGCACTATTCAGAAAGAAACCTACCGGGAGACAACTTCGATGCAAGCTTATCGACACACGTTCAAGACCCGCCTCCTCTTGGCGGCTCTGGCACTAGGCGCCACCACCGGCGTCGCCTGTGCGCAAAACAGCTGGCCCACCAAACCGGTACGCGTGGTCGTGCCTTATGCACCGGGCGGCAGTTCCGATACTCTGGGCCGTCTCATCGCCCGCCATTTATCTGAAACCTACAAGCAAACCTTCGTGGTGGAAAACAAGGGCGGCGCAGGCGGCGTGATCGGCTCGCAGATGGTGGCCCGGGCGGCCCCTGACGGTTACACCTTGGTCGTTTCAGGCATCGGCTCCCACGTTATCGCGCCGTTCGCCACCAGCACGCCTACCTATGATCCGATGAAGGACTTCACCCACATCGCCATCCTGGGCGGCCCGCCCACCGTGCTCGCCGTCAATACCAGCTTGCCGATCAAGGATTTGCCGAGCTTTATCAAATACGTGAAGGCCCAGCCGCAGGGCTTGAGCTGGGGTTCTCCCGGCCAAGGCACTCATGGCTCGCTGATTGGCGAAGCGTTCCGCATCACCACCAAGCTTGATCTGGTGCATATCGCTTACAAAGGCGCGAGCCCGGCGGTCGCCGACGTCGCAGGCAACCAGGTACCCGCGGCCTTCGTGACCTTGAGCACCGCTTCCGGCAACATCAAAGCCGGGAAGTTGCGTCCGCTCGCCGTTACCTCGTCGGAACGCATCAGCGAATTTCCTGATGTCCCGACCTTCAAGGAACTGGGTTATCCCGAGCTGACCGGAACCACCTGGTTCTCTTTGTCTGGGCCCGCCGGCATGTCTCCGGACTTGGTTGCCAGCCTGAACAAGGAAGTCCGGCGCATCCTGCAGACCCCGGAAGGCCAGCGGGAACTGCACGCCCAGAATATGGAAACCTACGACCTGGATGCCCCCGCGTTCAACAAGTTCTTCCAACAACAGATCGACCACTGGGGCCGCTACATCGAAAAGCCGCAGGCAAGCGCCAAATAAGCGCTTGCGCGTTGCCCCGGCTTATGGGGAAGAGCGTCGCCGAATGCCAGCGAATGAGTACACCTCGCTGGCATTCAAGACCGGTTTTATGAGGAAAGCCTGCATCCATGTATAAAGAGAGATTCCCGGAACTTTCCCCACCCCCCATGCAAGAAGTCGTAGAAAACACCGAAGGGCGCCTGTCGTCCGTTGCGTCAGCCGTTCGCGTCCTCAAGGCGTTTTCGGAAACCGAAGTTGAAATCGGCATCAGCACGCTGGCCAAGCGGCTGGGCTTGGCCAAAAGCACGGTCCACCGCCTTGTCAGCACACTCACTGCCGAGGGTCTGCTGGAGCAAAATCCCGACAACGATCGTTACCGTCTAGGCTTGGGCTTGTTCGCCCTGGGCGCACTGGTACGACGGCGGATGGACATTGCCAGCCAGGCTTTGCCCTATTTGCACGAGCTGCGCGAAATTACCGATGAAACCGTACATCTGGCCACGCTGGACCAAAGCAACATCATTTATCTCTTTAACCTGGAAAGCCACCAGGCGATACGGATGCGCTCCTATGTAGGTGCGCGCAAACCGGCATTCTGCACTAGCGAAGGCCGCGCCTTGCTCGCGTTCCAGGCGCCCGAGGCGCTGGCGCGCGTCATCAAAGATGGTTTGTTTGCCCGTACCCCCGATACCAATACAGATCCCGCCGCCCTGCGCAAAACATTGAATGCGGTGCTACGTGACGGCTATGCGCAAGACGACGAGGAAAGCGAAATCGGCATGCGCGGCATTGCCGCCCCGATTCGGGACCACAGCGGCCAGGTAATTGCCGCGATCGGCGTGGCCGGCCCCACTCAACGGCTGACCAAAAAAGCCCTGCGCGGCTTCGTTGCGCCACTTGTGGCCGCAGCTGACGCCATTTCGGCGCGGCTGGGCTACCGAAGCGCATGAGCTCGGCACCCGCCCCTGCGGTTGCTCGCATCCCCGTCTATTTGCTGAGTGGATTCCTCGGCAGCGGCAAAACCACCCTGCTGTCAGCCTGGCTGCGGCAGCCTGGCCTGCGCGACGCAGCCATCATCGTCAATGAGCTGGGCGAAGTCGGGCTGGACAATGCCCTACTCGGCGCAGCCTCGGACAGCGCCGCCCTGATCTCCAATGCCTGCGTATGCTGCACGGGCCTGCCGGGCCTGGAAGAAGCGCTTGAGGACCTGTTCTGGGCTCGTTTGCATCGCAGCATGCCGGCTTTCCCCTGCGTCGCGATCGAAACCACCGGTCTGGCCGACCCTGCCCCGGTCATCGCATCATTTGAAGGCCATCCTTTACTCAGCAAGCGCTACCGTCTGGCGGGTGTGCTGGTGACCGTGGGTGTTCCATCCGGAGGCGCGATCCTGGCGGAACATGCAGAAGCGCGCGCACAAGTGGAATGCGCCGATGTACTGCTCATGACCAAGACCGACATGGCAACTGATGGGCAGAAGAATGCGTTACGGGAGGCGCTCAGGGCGCGTAATGGGCGCGCCGCCATCCTGGAGTCCAGCCACGCTGGGCTGGCGCTGCAAACCGTCCTGGCTAATCTGGGTAACACGCATACCCCATCCCGCCAGGCCAACACGCCTCAGGCCCCAGAATCATCCCAGGCGAGGCAAAACGCGGGTTTGCATAAGCCAGCCAACACTCATGAGCCTAGCCATCAGCACCATCATGGTGAAGACAAGGATGACCACCACGCAACGGGCCACCACCACGCTGCTCAGGCCCACTTCCTGCCCATCCAGCAGGCTTTGAGCCGCGACCGGCTACTCACCCGCCTGCATGCTCTGGCGAGCGCCCTGGGTAGCGATTTGCTGCGCTTAAAAGGGATTGTCGACTTGCTTGATGGAACTCGCGTCGTGGTCCAATACGCGCCGGGTGAATCGCGTTTCGATATCAAACCGGAACCAGCTTCAGCGATTGCCACGCGCCCGGAACAGCCGATTGCGTCCGGCTTGACCATCATCGCACGCGGCGACGCCGTAAAACAGCACTTGCAGCGCTTAGCCGACAAGAACTCTGCCGCCTGAGGCAGAGCAATGGAAGGCAGGCGCCCTGCCTTCCTCAGGCGTCTAGGAGACTTCCAGGACGTCCGCCAGGCCCTGCTTTTCCAGCAGCGCCGACAAATGCTCCCAGCCGTGGAAATCGATCACGATCTGGCCCCGCTCTTTCGCCCCGATCTTGAACACCACCTGGGTGCCCAGACGATCAGATAAAGCTTCTTCCAGACGCAAGACATCGCGTGTCTTGGCCACCGTTTTACGGCTGCCCTTGGCGGCAAATTCCTGCAGAGTACGCGCCACCAGTTTCTCGGCTTCGCGCACCGACAGCCGCTTGGCCACGATATGCGTCGCCAATTGAATCTGGGTCGCGGCATCTACCGCCAGCAAGGCGCGCGCATGGCCCATATCGAGGTCACCTGCCAGCAACATCGTCTGTACCGGTCCCGCAAGATTCAACAAACGCAGCAGGTTGCTGGTGGCCGAGCGCGAACGGCCTATGGCCTGCGCCGCCTGCTCGTGGGTCATGCCGAACTCGCCGATCAGGCGATGCACCCCCTGCGCTTCTTCCAGTGGATTCAGATCTTCGCGCTGGATATTTTCGATCAGCGCCATGATGGCTGCGTTTTCGTCGCTGACTTCGCGCACCAGCACCGGTACTTCTTTCAGGCCCGCCAGCTTGGCCGCGCGAAAACGCCGCTCGCCCGCAATGATTTCATAGAGACCGCTATCTGCAATGACACGCACCAGGATCGGCTGCATGATGCCCTGCACGCGGATCGATTCGGCCAGCTCAGCCAGCGCGCCTTCATCCATACGCGACCGCGGCTGATACTTGCCCGCCTGCATTTTTTCTACCGGCAATACCGCCGGTGGCGCATCGCTGGCCACCGCTTTTTTACCCAGGGTACTGACGGCCGGCATATCGGCCCCTAACAGGGCATCCAGACCCCGTCCAAGTCCCTTGGGCTTTTTTACACCCTTTTGTGCTGCTTTCGTTTCCATTCTGGTGTTCCCAAGGCTATAGCGCTTTGACGCGCTCAATCATTTCTGCACCGAACGCTACATAGGCTTGCGCGCCTTTGGAGCTCGGGTCGAACACCACCCCGGGCATGCCGTAGCTGGGGGCTTCCGCCAGCCTGACATTGCGCGGGATGACGCTATTGAATACTTTGTCGCCAAAATGGCTGACCAATTGTGCCGAAACCTGCTGCTGCAAGGTCACGCGCGGATCGAACATCACACGCAAAAGACCGATGACCCGCAAATCGGGGTTGAGGTTGGCATGCACGCGCTTGATCGTATTGACCAGGTCCGATAAGCCTTCAAGCGCGAAGTACTCGCACTGCATGGGAATGATGACGCCATGCGCCGCCGCCAAGCCGTTAAGCGTCAACAAGGACAAGGTGGGCGGGCAGTCGATCAGGATAAAGTCGTAGTTGTCGGACACTGTTGCAATCGCGAGCTTGAGTTGCTGCTCGCGCTCCTCCAGGCCGATCAGATCAATTTCCGCCCCGGACAGTTCTCGGTTCGACGGCAAAACGTCGTAGCCCCCGCTCTCAGACCTGACCGTGGCGCCGGCAATCAGCGCCTCGCCGATCAGCACCTGGTACAGCGTGTCTTTCAGTTCACGTTTGTCGATGCCGCTGCCCATCGTCGCATTGCCCTGCGGATCAAGGTCGATCAACAGCACCCTTTTCTCGAGCGCGGCCAAACCTGCGGCAAGGTTGACAGCAGTGGTCGTCTTGCCCACGCCCCCCTTCTGGTTGGCGACGCAAAATATGCGCGCATCAGCCAATTTTTGCGTGGCCTGCAACGGTTCAACGCCGGTCAGCGTCTCAAGCCCATCAGGCTGGTCTACGGCCGTTGCCGGCGTACTATCCTTACTGGATTTGGAAGACATCTATCGATTGGATTCGCTTGGTATTGTTGGAATAGGGCCGGTCGGATTCGATCTGCGCAATTTGGCGGTATCGAACCCCTGTTCAGTCAGCCGGGAAAATATGTCGCGTTCATCATCAATCGGCAAAGAGGCTTGGCGCGCCAGTATCCACAAATACTCGCGCCCGGGTTCGCTGACCACGGCATAGCGGTAATCGGGTGCGAGTTCGATCACCCAGTAAGGCGCCCATACCCACGGCAGCCACGACAACCACTGCGGTGCGAAACTGACTTCCAGCCGCCCGGGAACGCCACTGCGGCGCGCCTCCCCGACCGCTTCATCGATACTGCCGTCATCGCGCTCACAACGATTGATGACCTGGACCCTGCCATTGGGCAACAGCCCGTAATGAGCGGTCGTATTGCGCAAACATTCCGACTGGAATTGATTGGGATAACGCGCAATTTCGTGCCACTGCCCCATATAGCGGGCCAGATCGATAACAGGTACGGATTGCAAATCGTCATCAGCGCTTGCCAAGCCTTGCACCATCAAGGCGCCACATAGCGCCACGGCAGCGCGCAGCATCAGAGTTCTCCTCCTGCTTCGCCGACCCGGCTCATCCACACCAGGCAGCGCCGCGCGGAAAGACGAGGTACATACAGGGTAGTAACGCCTTCCACCTGCCATTGGCCCTGGTCCTTCAGGGATTGCATCTCATCTTCTGGCGGATGCCCCTTCATGGCGGTCAGGGTGCCGCCCTCGCGCACGTGCTTGCCGGCCAAGGCCGCGTAGTCGTGCAAAGAGGCAAAAGCCCGGGAAATAACGATGTCGTAATCGCCCGCCTCCATATCTTCGACGCGGCCATGTACAGCAAGCAAATTATCCAGTTTGAGCACACCAGCGACATGCCGCACAAACGCGGTCTTCTTTTCCACGGCATCAATGCAGCAAACTTGCCATTCCGGACGCACAATCGCCAACACCACGCCCGGCAGGCCGCCACCCGAGCCCACGTCAAGAATCTTTGCTGGTTTTCCGGCCAGGCGCTCCGCCAGTTCCGGCACCACCGACAAGCTGTCTGTTATGTGGTGCAAAAGCATCTGTTCGGGCGCACGGATAGCCGTCAGGTTGTACGTGCGATTCCAGCGCACCATCTGTGCGAGGTAATTCAGCAACTGATCAATCTGCTGGTTGGTAAGCGGTAAACGCAGAGTGGCGCAGTCGGACTCAAGCTGGGCCGCGAATACGGCGCCGTTAAAAGGATCGGGATCGTGGGTAGTCTCGGACACTGATTAGGCTGCCTGATTCGTATCGATCGTATCTGCGGCACGTCGCCCATGCTGGCGACGCTTCAGATGAATCAACAACAAGGAAATAGCTGCAGGCGTAACACCTGAAATGCGAGCCGCCTGACCGACCGTTTCCGGTTTGTGGGTTTTGAATTTCTGTCGAACTTCAAAAGAGAGGCTATGCACCAAGTCGTAGTCGATATCGTCGGGGATACGTTGATTCTCATGTCCCGCCTGTTTTTCGACCTCGCTTTGCTGGCGTGCGATATAGCCTGCGTATTTGACTTGGATTTCGACCTGCTCAGCCACAACGTCGCTCTCAACGCCAGGACCGGCCAGCAGGCCTTCATCCGCATTACGGGCTTGCATGAGCGCTTCATAAGAAACGTTAGGGCGCTTAAGCAAATCAAAGAGTGTGTACTCACGCTCAATCGACTGGCCCAGCAACTTCTCAGCGGCTTGCGCAGGGAAGATCCTGGGGTTGACCCACGTCGATTTCAGACGCTCGACCTCATGCGCAACCGCGTCTCTTTTGCGATTGAATGCTTCCCAGCGATGGTCATCGACCACGCCCAGCTTCCGGCCAGCCTCGGTCAGTCGCCAATCGGCATTGTCTTCCCTAAGACTAAGACGGTATTCCGCACGCGAGGTAAACATGCGATACGGTTCGGTAACGCCTCGGGTAATAAGATCATCCGCCATCACGCCCAAATAGGCTTGATCACGCCTGGGCGTCCACGCATCCTGCCCCTTGACCTGCAAGGCAGCGTTGATGCCGGCTAGCAAGCCTTGTGCGGCCGCCTCCTCGTAACCGGTAGTGCCGTTGATCTGGCCGGCAAAGAACAGACCGCTGATGGCTCGCGTCTCGAATGAGGCTTTCAAGCCGCGAGGATCGAAATAGTCATACTCAATCGCGTAACCCGGCCGCAAAATGTGCGCGTTTTCCAGCCCGGGCAGAGAATGGACCAATTCCAATTGCACATCAAAAGGCAGACTGGTGGATACGCCGTTAGGATAGAACTCGTTGGTTGTCAGGCCTTCCGGCTCCAGAAAAATCTGGTGGGAAGACTTATCGGCAAAGCGATGGATCTTGTCTTCGATAGACGGGCAATAGCGAGGGCCTACCCCGGCAATCACTCCGGTATACATGGGGGAACGATCCAAACCTGCCCGGATGATGTCATGCGTACGCTCATTGGTATGAGTAATCCAGCATGGCACTTGCTGAGGGTGCATAGACACATCACCCAAATACGAAAACACGGGTAATGGGTCTAGATCGCCTGCTTGCTCTTCCAAGCGAGAAAAGTCGATGCTGCGGCCATCAATTCTAGGCGGCGTACCTGTTTTCAGCCGCCCTTGCCCCAACTTCAATTCCTGTAGCCGTTTACCGAGCGAGATAGCTGGAGGATCACCTGCGCGACCCGCCGAATAATGTTGCAGCCCCACATGGACTAAGCCATTCAGAAAGGTGCCGGCAGTCAAAATCACAGTTCGGCTGCGAAACTGCAAACCGATCTGAGTAACCGCGCCGACGACCCTATCCCCTTCCAGCATCAGGTCATCAACGGCTTGCTGAAACAGCCATAGATTCGGCTGATTTTCCAACCGACGACGAATCGCTTGACGGTACAGGACACGATCCGCCTGTGCACGGGTCGCCCTTACGGCAGGACCTTTGGACGCGTTAAGCATACGGAATTGAATTCCGGCCTCATCGGTGGCCAAGGCCATCGCCCCACCCAGCGCATCCACTTCCTTGACCAAGTGCCCTTTGCCGATTCCTCCGATAGAAGGATTGCACGACATCTGCCCCAGGGTTTCAATGTTATGAGTGAGCAGGAGAGTCTTGCAGCCAGCGCGAGCGGCTGCAAGTGCAGCTTCGGTGCCGGCATGGCCGCCGCCGACAACAATCACATCGAATTCGGTTGGATACAGCATTTCAAGTCCGCAGGGGGAAGCTCCCCGTTCAGTTTCCAATTCCGCCGAAAAATGGCTAACAGTGGAAACGTTCAAAGATTGATTATAGGTGCCTCGCCAAGCAGAGGCGAGCTTTTAGGGTTAACAATCCTTTCCGAACAGGGCATTTTGTTCCACGTGAAACACTAA
>JBEBXA010000045.1:0-31321 GCA_040391825.1 Pigmentiphaga sp. | reverse complement strand
ACGTCGGCTATACGGCGCGTCACCATACCTTCTTCGAAATGCTGGGCAATTTCAGCTTCGGGGATTATTTCAAGCGCGACGCCATCCACTTTGCCTGGGAGTTGCTGACTGGCGTATACGCCTTGCCCAAGGAAAAGCTGTGGGTAACGGTCTATCAGGAAGACGACGAAGCCTACGCAATCTGGCGCGACGAGATCGGTGTGCCGGTAGAGCGCATTGTGCGCATCGGCGACAACAAGGGCGCGCGCTACGCGTCCGACAATTTCTGGCAGATGGCCGACACTGGCCCTTGCGGTCCGTGTTCTGAAATTTTCTATGATCATGGCGCTGATGTCTGGGGCGGTCCGCCGGGGTCGCCTGACGAAGATGGCGATCGCTATATCGAGATCTGGAACCTGGTGTTCATGCAGTTCGAGCGCGATGCCAGCGGCAAGATGACGCCTTTACCCAAGCCCTGTGTGGATACGGGCATGGGCTTGGAGCGTATCGCGGCGGTGTTGCAGCACGTGCATTCCAATTACGAAATCGATCTGTTCCAGAACCTGATCAAGGCTGCGGGTCGTGAAACCGGTTGCGCTGATCTGGCCAACAATTCACTGAAGGTGATCGCCGATCACATCCGGGCGTGTTCCTTCCTGATCGTCGATGGCGTGATCCCGGGCAATGAAGGCCGCGGTTATGTTTTGCGCCGCATTATTCGGCGCGCTTTGCGCCACGGCTACAAGCTGGGCCAGACCAAACCTTTCTTCTATCGCATCGTGGGCGATTTGGTTGCCGAGATGGGCGATGCCTATCCGGAATTGAAGCTGACGGCGGCTCGGGTAGAGCAGGTCTTGCGCCAGGAAGAAGAGCGTTTCGGCGAAACGCTGGAACACGGCATGAAAATTCTGGACGGCGCCCTGGCAGCGTTGAAGCCAGGTGCGGCCCTGGATGGCGACACGCTGTTCAATCTGTATGACACCTATGGTTTCCCGGTGGACTTGACCGCGGATATCTGCCGCGAGCGTGAAGTCGACGTCGATATGGAAGGCTTTGAAGTGGCCATGACGCGCCAGCGCGAGCAAGCGCGCGCGGCAGGCAAGTTCAAGATGGTTGCCGGTTTGTCTTATGACGGCTCAAAAACCCAGTTTGAGGGTTATACCCAGTTGGCCGTGGAAGCCACGGTGACGGCTCTGTATGTTGATGGTCTGGCCGTACATCGTGTTGAAGCGGGTCAGGCGGCCGTGGTGGTGCTGGACCGTACGCCTTTTTACGCGGAGTCTGGCGGGCAGGTTGGCGATGCCGGTGTGTTGGGTACGGATGGCGTTCGCTTTGTCGTAGAAGATACGCAGAAGATCCAGGCTGAAGTCTTCGGCCACCATGGGCAATTGGAGTCGGGTTCGCTGGGGGTGGGCGACCGGATTCAAGCGCAGGTTGATGAGGTGCGCCGTGCTCGCACCATGCGTAACCACTCATCTACCCATTTGATGCACAAGGCTCTGCGCCAGGTATTGGGCGAGCACGTGCAGCAAAAGGGTTCTTTGGTGGATGCGGAGAAGACCCGTTTCGACTTTGCGCACGATGCGCCTATGAACGCCCAGCAAATTGCGCAGGTGGAAGCCATTGTGAATGCCGAGGTGCTGGCCAATACGCCGGTGCAGGCGCAGCTGATGGGATATGACGAGGCCGTCAAGGGTGGCGCGGTGGCCTTGTTCGGTGAAAAATACGGGGACGAGGTGAGGGTGCTCGATATCGGTTTTTCCCGCGAACTGTGCGGCGGTACCCACGTTGCGCGCACGGGCGATATCGGTTTGTTCAAGGTGGTGTCCGAAGGCGGTGTGGCGGCTGGGGTGCGTCGTATCGAAGCCATCACGGGCGACAACAGCCTTGCCTATGTGCAGAATTTGAATGCCACCTTAGGCGCGGCTGCGGGTGCCTTCAAGGTGCAGCCGGCTGAGCTTCCCGCCCGTATCGGGCAGGTTCAAGAGCATCTCAAGGCTCTGGAAAAAGAAGTGGCCCAACTCAAGAGCAAGTTGGCCAGCAGTGCAGGCGACGACCTGGCCGCGAGCGCGGTCGAGGTGAAGGGGGTGAAGGTGCTTGCCGCCACCCTGAATGGCGTCGATCCGAAGTCGCTGCGTGAAACGGTAGACAAGCTCAAGGACAAACTCAAGTCGGCGGCGATCGTGCTGGCTGCGGTTGACGGCGGCAAGGTCAGTCTGGTGGCTGGCGTAACTGCCGATGCCTCGGGCAAGGTCAAGGCCGGCGAACTGGTCAATTTCGTTGCTCAGCAAGTGGGTGGCAAGGGCGGCGGCCGTCCGGATATGGCCATGGCCGGCGGCACCGATCCATCCGGTTTGGCCAAGGCGCTGGCGGGTGTGCAGGCCTGGGTTGAAAGCCGTCTGTAATTAACTTGGCAGGTATCGCATCATGAGCACGGAACCTTTGTCTTTTGACTTGGAAGTGGATGCCAAGGGCTTGAAATGTCCCTTGCCCATCTTGCGCGCCAAAAAGGCCCTGGCCACCTTGGTCAGTGGCCAGGTATTGAAAGTCGTTTCCACCGATAAAGGCTCAGTGCGCGATTTCCAGGCATTTTCCAAGCAGACGGGCAACGAACTGCTGGAACAGAGCGACGACGGTACTGAGTTCGTTCATTACATGCGGCGTCGCTAAGCCCGCGTTTCGAAGCGGAAACGCAAGGGGGCCGCTCGAGGGCCTGCCCAAGCGGAGGCAGACCTGGCCTGAACCCCGATTCAGCGCGAAACTACTCCGGCTTGACACCCGCTACGTCGAATGCGGCCTGGATGACTGGGATGTCGGCCCGCAGTGCGTCGCCGAATTCTTGCGGCGTGCTGCTGATGACGCTCCAGTGTTGCTCTTCGATCTTGGTGCGCACATCGGCTTGTTTGAGTACTTCTCGGAATGTGTCGGCCAGTTTCGCCACGACGGGCGCTGGGGTGCCGGCGGGGGCCACAAAGCCCATCCAGTTGCCGAATGGCCGGAAGTTGGGGAGGTCTTCGGTAATGGCGGGCACGTCTGGGTGCAGCGGGTGGCGTTTGGGTGTGATGAACGCCAGGACTTTGATCTGTCCAGCCTTCCATTGGCCCAGCAAGCTTCCCACGCTCAATATCGTGGCGTCCAGGCGTCCGGCCAGCAGCTCCAGGGAAATCTGCCCTGCTCCTTGGTAAGGCACGTGCAGCATGTCTACACCGGCCGAGGCTTTGAATTGTTCGCCCAGCACGTGATTGAATGAACCGTTGCCCACGCTGGCAAAGTTCAGTTTGCCGGGGTTGCGCTTCAGATAATCAACGAACTCGCGAGTGGTGTTGACCGGCAGCTTGGCACGGGTCATCAAAGCAACCGGAATGTCCGCCACGGCAGTGATGGGGACGAAGTTCTTCATGGGTTCGTAGGGCAGATCCTTGCGCAGATAGCTGTTCATCAGGAATGCCGACGTGGTCGTCAAATGGATGGTGTAGCCATCGGGCGCACTACGTGCCGCATAACTGGTCCCGATGATGCCGTTAGCGCCAGGACGGTTCTCGAACACGAGAGGCTGACCCAGTATCTTTGAGGCGCGTTCGGAGATCAGCCTGCCAATGGCGTCAATGGGCGATCCGGTGGGGTAGGGAAACACCACGTGTATGGGTTTGGTCGGGTAGGCTTGAGCCGTAGCCGCCAGCGGCGCGGCCGAGATCATCAGGGTGGCCAGTGCGCTGGCCCACAGTCGGGAAACTTGTCTCATATTTTGTCCTTGTCGTGTTGCGAACTGCTTGTTGTGCTCAGGCACCGGGCAAATGATCGGCAAATGTCGTCATTGGCTCGGAGGGCTGAAGCCGATGCTTCGAAGAACCCGAAGAATGGATGGAACATATCGTCGTAGCAGTGCATGTGCACTGGCACACCAGCGTCCATCAGGACTCGGGCATAAGCTTGGCCCTCGGCGCACAGCGGGTCGTGGCCGGCAACGGCGATGACTGTCGGCGGCAGGCCAAGGAAGGAGGGTGCGCGCAAAGGCGAGGGTGGGAACTCGGCTGCCTCGGCCGCGCGGTCGCCCATGTACAGTCGGGCGATGTCGCGAAGGTCTGCTGGTGTCAACATAGGAAAATCGCGACTCTGGGCTTCGAGACGCCAAGTGTCGCGCGCCATGTCCACACCAGGAACAATTAACAGTTGGGCGCAGGGCGGACAACCACGGTCTCGGCCCTGCAAGGCTGCGCTGGCGGCGAGGTTGGCGCCAGCGCTTTCGCCGGCAACCGCAACGCGGGCGGGGTCGCCGCCCAGGTCGGCGGCGTGTTCCTGGGCCCACATCATGGCCGCTGTCGCGTCTTCATGGGCGGCGGGATAAGGGTGTTCGGGCGCCAGCCGGTAGTCCACCGACACAACCACCGCACCAAGATCCCGGCACAGTTTGCGGCCGATGTCGTCCATCAGTTCGACGCTGCCGAGGACGAATCCGCCACCGTGGAAGAAGACCACGGTAGGAATGGATTTGCTTGCCGCCTGTGGGCGATAGATGCGCACGGGGACGGTGTGGCCGTCGTGCGCCGCCAGGGTATCTTCCGCACTGGCGACTGCAGGTAGTGGATGGCGCGCCCGGGCGGCCATGATGGCGCGCTTCATGCGCTCGCGCGCCTGATCGGGGCTTCCAGAGAACGGCGCCGGTATGCCGTGGGCCCGCATAGCTGCCACGATTTGCGCCAGTTGCGGATCGAGTGGTGCCGGTGCTGAGGACATCATGAGGGCAGCCTCAGCACATAGTCTTGCGAAGCGCGAGCGCGCTCGCGCAGCGCATCGACATCTATATTCACCATCTTTCCGTGGCGTTTGACCGCACGTCCGGCCACGAAGACGGAGTCCACATTCCCGGGATGCGCGGCCAGCACGACGGCGCCAACCGCGTCCGACACCGGTGTCAGGTTGAGGTCATCCCCACGTATCAGGATTAGGTCGGCCTGCTTGCCTGGCGACAGCGATCCTATTTTGTGCTCAAGGCCGTTGGCGCGTGCACCGGCCACTGTGGCAAACTCCAGAACATCTCGCATCGTGATCGTGGCAGGCGCATCTTTTACCTGTGAGTGGTTGCCGCCCATCCACGATCGGTAGTAGGCGAAGGCATGCCGCATTTGGGTGAACATGTCGCCCGAGCATTTGGTTTCGGTATCGCCGCTCAGGCTGGGCCGTATGCCGGCTGCCAGCAGGCGGTCGAAAGGAATGTCCCCTATGCCTTGGGCATTCAATTCGCAATGCACGCCTAAGGATGCACTGACGCCAGCATCGGCCATCATCGCGATTTCGTCCTGCCCGCAGAAGCAGCAATGCACGAAGGTCAGGTCGGGGCCCAGTGAGCCGGCCTGATGCATTTGAGCAATGGCGCGTATGGGGGCATTGCGCGCGTAGGCACCCATGTGGATGCTGGAGCGGATGTCCAGTTCGCGCGCCAGACGCAAGTCATCCAGCCACACCTCGCGCCGCGCCATCTCGGGGCCGCGCGCCGCCATCGCCAGGCTTAGCAACTGATCGTCGGAAGAAAAGTATTCGCGCCGTAAGCGGCGTATATCTTGCGGGTGGCCGCGTTGGCTGTCGAACATCCAAGAGGCACCCTCGACCAGCGGCCAGCCGTGGCCGAACACGCCGCGTATGCCGGCGTCGCGCAGCGCATGGATTGCGGCATCGCTGTGCTCAGGGCTGTTCTGCACATGAGACCAGTCCATCATGGTGGTGATCCCGCTGTCCAGCGCCGACACCGCGCCCAACAGGGTTCCGGCATAGACGTCTTCAGTTCGGAAAGCTGCGCCTTTGGCACCCAGCATTTCGGCAAAATAGATTTGCGGATCAATGTCGGCATAACGATGGCGCACGCAGGTCTGCCAAGTATGGCGATGGGTATCCACGAAGCCAGGCAGTACGATCATGCCGCTGGCATCTATACACTCGGCGTCATCGGTCGGCAACTGCGGCGCTACTGCGGTAATGCGGCCGTCTTCGATCAACACATCGCCGCAGCGTAGGTCGCCGATGGCGGGGTCCATGCTGATCACCCAGCCACCTTTCAGCAGAGAACGGTGCTTAAGCATGCACGGGCCTCCGCAGCCAGCGGGCCATTTCGGTTTCCAGTGCGGCGGTGTCGGCCGCATCCTCACCCACCCAGGCCACGTAGGCATCCGGTCTGATTAAGAGGCCCTTGACGCCCTGCATGGTGCTGGGAATGCGCCCGGCCCGTCCTTGTATGTGCAGCACCGGCAAGCCTTGCATATCGATATGCTGGAATTGTTTGCTATAGCCTTCCAGGTCTAGAAGTACAAAACATCGCTGGCGCAGCAATTCGCCTATGCGCACGGACTGCCCGTCCGGCGTCAGCACGTCGAAATCTGGCGCTCGCCGACCGCTCAAGGGATGATGGGCCGTGGCGGCGGGGTAAGCTTGTTCCAAACCGCAAAGTTCCAGCACCAGTTTGCGCTGCACATCAGGCAGTGGAATGAACTCGCGTTGCAAGCGGCGCTTGAGCGCTACCGCTTCCTCGCCGAAATTGAATTGCAGCGCGCATTGCGCCATGACGCTTTCCAGCAGTCTTTGCATGACGGGCAAGCGTTCTTCGTCGTAGCTGGCTAATATGGTGTCGCTGCTAGTGCCTTTGATCACGCTGGCCAGCTTCCATCCCAGGTTGAAGGCGTCCTGCAGGCAAAAATTCATGCCCACGCCGCTGGCTGGGTAGTGAATGCGAGCGGACTCACCCACCAGGAATACCCGCGCGTCGCGCAGGGTGGGCACTGCCCGCATCTGATCGTCGAAGCGTGAGGCCCAGCGGTAGCTTTGGATGCCATAGTCGGTGCCATGCACATCACGTATGCATTGCAGGGCTTCTTCGAGCGTAACAGCTTCGTCCCGCGGAGCGTGCCGCCGTTCTCGATGCACAATGTTGAACCGGGTAATGCCATCGCCGAATGTGTAGCCGCGCACCCAGCCCATTTCATTGTCGACGTTGATGCGGCCGCCCGGCCATGGCGCGTCCAATTCGGCGTCGAAGACGATGCCGCGAAAGGTGCCCGATCGTCCTTCGAATGGCAGCCCGAGCTGTTTGCGTACCGTGCTTCTGCCTCCGTCTGCGCCCACTACGTAGCTTGCCCGCAAGGTGGTCGTCTGGCCCGATTCATCGGCAAGTTCCAACTCAACACCGTCTGCCGATTGGTGCAATGCGCGCACGTCGACACCGCGACGTATCTCGGCCCCGCTTTCTCTCGCCCAGTCCCAAAGGACTTCTTCGGTCATGTTCTGTGGCAAGCCTAGAGTGAAGCCAAAGCGCGATTCCAGATAATGCCATTCAATCGGGTGAAAGCCGGCCCAGATGTGCGACGGCCGGAAGGGGTAGGGGCTGATGTCGCAAGTCTTTTGTATGAAGCGGTCGGCGATGCCTCGCGCATCGAATAGTTCCAGCACGCTGGGCAACAAAGTGCCCGCCCGCGACTGAACGCCTTCCACGCGGCGTTCGAGTACCAGCGTGCGCACGCCCGCGCCTGCCAGTTCTGCTGCCACCGTCAAACCCGATGGCCCGCCGCCTACCACGATTACATCCCAATGCATCGCATCCCTTCCTCTTCGTCGTGCTGCTTGCCAAGCGCTGTAGCCTGGTGCCGCCCGATAGGGGCAGCGTATGGCGCATGTTGGCCATTGCCTCGACAATCGTAAAGTTAATTGTTTAAATACAATGCATTTGCGAAACAAATGGATGGGGTGATGCGTTTCAATAAGCTCGACCTGAATTTGCTGGTGGTGCTGGATGCACTACTGGCGACGAATAGCGTCAGCCGCGCTGCGGAGCGCATATTTTTGAGCCAACCGGCTACCAGTCTTGCCTTGGGCCGCTTGCGCAGCTATTTCGATGACGAGCTATTGGTGCCGGTCGGGAAAACCTTGGTCCCCACGCCACTGGCCGCGCAGTTGGTCAAGCCTGTACGCGACATCCTGTTGCAGATACAAACCGTGACTCGCGCTCGCCCAACTTTCGATCCGGCCACAGCTACCCGGCGATTCACGATCGAGTCTTCGGACTACGTTATCGCGGTGCTGCTGTCGGAAGTCGTCAGGCGGGCATCACGCTTGGCGCCGCTGATGCAGTTTGACTTGCGCGCGATTAGTCCCCAGACGCACGAGCATCTGGACAGCGGCGATATCGAATTGTTGATCGCGCCTGAGTTCGCCATTGTGCAAGGGCACCCGACCGAACCCCTGTTCGAGGACAGTTTTTCTTGCCTGGTGTGCGTGGAACATTTTGCCGGACAGACAGAGATATCAACGGAGGCCTATTTCCAGGCCGCGCATGTGGGGGTGGAATGGGGCGGCGGTCGGCGCGTTACCTACGATTCGAAGATGATCTCTACCGGCAAGCAAGTGCGCCGCCAGGATGTGATCGCACCTAACTTTACCCTCGTGCCGGAACTGTTGGTGGGGACTGCCCGGATCGCCACCTTGCCGACCCGCTTGGCGCAGCAGATGGCCGCCCGCTTTCCTTTGCGCGTGGTGCCTTGCCCGATACCCATTCCGCGCTTCTTCGAGAACCTGCAGTGGCACAAATATCAGGAACGCGATCCGGCGATCCTTTGGTTAAGAGCCTTGCTGCGGGAAACGGCAAGCAGTCTTCCCAGGGTGGATATTTCTGCCAGTCGAAAGCGCCGCAAACAGGCCAACACCATTCCAGAGTAGGCACCTGTCAGAGGCGACCCCCCTAGGTAAAAAGCACCCCCTTGGGGGGCAGCGCCGGCACGTAGTGCCAAGCGTGGGGGCCTCATCCCCTTTTTTATTCCTCCATCGCCTTTTTTTTCCAGAGTTCCCACGGCCTGAACATGACGCCTTCCATCATGGCGTCGGCTTTGATGGCTTCTTCCAGGTCCAGATAGGTGACCTCGCCCCCCAGGCTGATGGCTTTTTGCTGCAGCGAGGCGTTCATCTCAGTGTAAATGGCGCGGTAGACCGCCAGGCGGACGTCTTTGCCTACGGCGACGAATCCATGGCCGCGCATCAACGATACGTTTTCCTGAGCCAGCGTTTTTGCCAGTTCGACCCCTTGGTCACGGTTCCGGATCAGCATGTCGGTATGGCCGAAGCAGCAGCGGATGTCGAACACTGGCGCACCGCCCGATAGGAAACCGGCCATGTGATAAATCGGGCGCAGCCTGACGGAAGAACTGGCAAAAGGGATGACCGAGGGGGAATGGCTATGGACGACAGCATTGATGTCAGGGCGCGCCCGATAGATCTCGCCGTGGATGAAGCGCTCGAGATAGGGAGTGCGTGTATCGCCATTGGCCGCATTGGAATCTGAATCGAATTCCATGATGTCGTCGGCGGTAACCAGTTCGGGCGCTAGCGAACGAGACAGCAGAAAGTGGCCGGGTTTGCTGGGATGGCGCACACTGACGTGCCCAAAACCATCAAGCACGTTGTACTTGGCAAGTATCCGGTTGGCGATAGCCAGATCGGCTAGGCTTGCATTCAAGCCGGTGCCGGTATCGGCGGGGTGGTCAGTATTGGGGGGCATGGGGTTTGCTTCCTTTATCCAATGATGTCGTGCTGTCAGCTCGTCGAGTCTATTCGAGCTTGATATTGGCTTGCTTGGCCAGTTCGGTATACATGGCGATGTCCCTGTCTACCTGCTCGGCCATACCTTTGATGCCCTTGGCCTCGACCTCGTAATAGCGCGAGCGAAACTCTTCTTGCAACTTCGGGTCTGCCATCGTTTTCAGTATGGCGCTTTCCAGTTGACTTTTAATGCCGTCTGGAAGTGCTTTGGGCGCGAACAGGCCAAACCAGACGCTGATATCCATATTTTTGAACGCAGGCGTTTCCGAAATGGTAGGCATGTCGGGCATGAAGGAGAGGCGCTTGGCTGAAGCGACGCCCAGTATCCGCAGCTTGCCGGATTTCGCATGCGGAGCCATGTTGGGAATGGTGCTGAATAGAACGGGAACCTGATTGCCGATGCCGTCGCTGACGGCAGGTGCGCAGCCGTTATAGGGAATGTGCACCATGTCGAGCTTGGCTGATTGGTTGAAGGCTGCGCCGCTGAAATGCTGCGGAGACCCATTGCCGCAGGATGAGTAGCTGACGGTGCCGGGGTTTTTCCTGACGTAGTCCACTAGTTCGGCACTGCTTTTGGCAGGGTGTGTGTGGTTGACCCCGAGCGCTACCGGCGACGATACCAGCAAGGCAATCGGCTGTAGATCTTTCTTGACGTCATAGCCTTTGGTGAAGCCAAGGCTCGCATTGATCGTCATGGTGCTGTTGGTCAGCAGCAAGGTGTAGCCGTCTGCGTTCGCGCGCGATACGTAGCTTGCGCCTATGTTTCCGGATGCACCCGCTCGATTGTCGACGATCACGGCTTGTCCATGCATATGCTTGGCCATGTTGGTCGCCAGCAGGCGGGCAACGGTATCTGCTCCGCCACCTGCGGGGTAGGGGACCACGATGGATATCTGGCGGGCCGGAAAGCCGTTGGCTTGAGCGACAGCGTTGCCGCTGAAGCAACTGGCGACGGCAAGTAGAAGGGGGGCCGTGCCCGACCACGCGGTGAGGGTGTTCATGCGGAGGTGCTCCTGTATGAGATGCCACTTATGGGGTGCCGGCATTTTTTCGCTTGGGCTTATGGCTTGTCTCGATTAAAGTTTAGAGATCGATAGATATGGAATCAATCTCGATTAAACAATCGATGTATGCCGTTGGCAGTCAGCACAAAGGGTCTTCATGAAGGCTTCCGCCGCGTCCGGTTCGACAATTCAAGCAGGTGATTTCCTCAGCGCGCAAGAGGCTTGCCAGTTGCTGAGTATCAAGACTGCAACGCTGTACACCTACGTCAGTCGCGGTTTGCTCCACCCGGTAGCGCAAGGGGGGCGCAAAGGCAGCCGCTATGTGCGTGAAGAGGTGGAAAACCTGAAGGCGCGCAGTGAAGCGCGCATGGGGCACGGTGCGGTGGCGGCGACGGCGATGCGCTGGGGGCAGCCTGTCATCAACACCAGCATCACGGAAATTACGCCGGAGGGGCCGCGCTATCGTGGCCATCTGGCGGCCGATCTGGTGAACTATCCGGGCATATTCGAGAATGTGGCCGAGTTGCTGTGGTCAGGAGTGCTGGCTGATAGCAACAGCGTTTGGCCTGCTGAACCCTTGCCGCGGGATATCCATGGCGCCTTGAAAGGCATGCGGCTTGAACAGGGGAGTAGCCCCCGCATGATGCGCGTATTTTCCGTGGCGGCGACAGCCTTGGGCGGTGGCTCTATTGATGAAGAAATACGCAGTGGCTCGATCATCCACTATTCGCATCAACTGTTGTTTGCCTTTGCGGGGTGCTGCGGTGTGTTGTCGGGGGCCAAGAGATTTAAAACTCCCTTAGGCAACAAACCGATTGCCCAGCATATTGTGGAGGCATTGGGTATCGATGCTACGACTGAACTGGTGCAAGTAGTGAACGCCGCCTTGATTCTCAGCGCCGATCACGAACTGTCGCCCCCTACCTTCAGTGCTCGTATCGCCGCATCGGTGGGTGCTGAACTTCATGCTTGCGTGACAGCTGCATTGGCTACCCAGTCGGGCATGGGGCTCGCCAGCGGCTGTGATCGGACGGAAGACATGCTGGAGGGCATCGGGTCGGTGGCAGAGCTGAAAACCTGGGTGTCCAAGATCGCGCGTGATCGTGCCCGTTTGCCGGGTTTCGGCATTGAGTCCTATCCTCATGGGGATCCTCGCGCAGCGCAGTTGATCGCGATGGCCAGGAGCAGTGCGGCGCAGACCAGGCGCTCGGAGTTATTGCTCTGCTTTCTGGAAGAAGTTCAGGCGCAATTGGGCGTGCATCCACGCATAGAAATGGGCTTGGCTGCGATATGTGCGGCATGGGGCTTGCCACTGCGTAGCGCGAGCGCCTTATGGGGGATAGGCCGTACCGCCGGTTGGGTCGCACATACGATGGAGCAAAGGCTCAACGGCTTTTTCCTGAGACCCCGCGGCCAGTTCCAACAGTCTTTCAAGTAAGCGCCAGGTTGGTTCGCGACTGCCGGTTCGGCGCAGGATGTGGCGATTGGCGGCACCAGCCCGGCGAGAGATCTCTTTAGCGAGAGCTATCATGTCGTTGCTGGCTCCTTGGACAGCGCTATTTTTAACGTGCTCGTGTGAATATGTCTCCAGCTTCGAAAGCCAGCAAGCGAACCCTAGCGCAGGATGGCAAGCCTGCGGAAAACAAGAACGCGGCGCTTATCGATGATCTGCGCGAGCACCCGGGATATCTATTTCGCCGGGCGCAACAGATATCGACATCGGTGTTCTATGAAAAGGCCGGCAATGAGGTCACGCCCATTCAATACGCGCTGCTGCGCACATTGAAAGACAACCCCGGTGTCGACCAGGTGACCTTGGCCAGCCTGGTGGGCCTGGATACGTCGACCACGGCGGCAACGGCTACGCGTATGGAAGAAAAAGGCTTGATCGTGCGCAGGCTGGAAGTGGTCTTGCGGCGGCAACGGCGTTTGTTTCTGACGCCGGAAGGAGACGAGGTGCTGGCAAGCCTGGGCGACGCCATGGCGCAGATGCGTGAGCAACTCTTGGGTCGCATGGCTCCTCAAGAGCAAGAGGCGTTGATGAGTTTGTTAAGAAAATTTGTCGAGGTCAATAATGATTTCAGCCGCGCGCCTTTGGGAGGTATTACTCGGGCGCCCAAGCGCAAAGTAAAGCCTGACTAAGCACCCAGTACCCAACAAGCCAGGCACAAGTCAGGAAACAGCTTGCGCTTGCGCATAAAGAGCGTGCTCATTACACTTTCCATTCAGTAGACTGAATGGAAGTTTGCGCCATCTACCGGAAATATCCAGGGGGGCTGCCTTGCGTAAGACAAGCGCGCATGAGAGCGCCCAAGCCGGTCAGGAGCGGATCGCACCTAAGAGATCGCATTTAAGTTTAAGAATAGCGAGGTGACAACGTGTGGGTACGTAATGCTTGGTATGTTGCTGCTTTTGCCCGCGAAGTACAGGGGAAACTGCTGGCACGGACTTTTTTGGGAACCAAGGTAGTGCTGTATCGCCGCAGCGATGGCGGTGTGGTTGCGCTCGAGGACAAATGCGCGCACCGGATGATGCCTTTGTCCTTTGGCTATCTGGAAGATGACAAGGTCGTTTGCGGCTATCACGGTATGGCGTTCGAGGCCAGCGGTCAATGCGTGAGGATACCCGGGCAGGCCCGGATTCCAGCCGCGGCCTGTGTGCGTGCATTTCCCTTGGTCGAAAAGCACGCCCTGGTCTGGATCTGGCTGGGGGAAAAAGATCTGGCTGACGAATCGCTCATTCCCGACTGTACGCGCATGAACCATCCCGACTGGGTACCCAGCGAAGGCTATTCGCACCTGAAGGCCGACTACCGCTTGCTTAACGATAATCTGCTCGATTTGTCGCATGTGGCCTTCGTCCATTCACGCACTATCGGCAATGCCGCCGTGGCCGAAGCGCCGATCAAGGTGACACAGTCAAATGGAGTCGTCAGCGTGCACAGGGACGTGGTGGGGGCGATGGCACCCCCTTTGTTTGCGCTCTTGGGGCGGTTCACCAAGCCGGTGCATCGTTGGCATACCGTCAACTACCATCCGCCTTCTACGTGCATTATCGAGATCGGTTGCAAGGCGCTGGAAGCCGGCGACGGCCTGGGTTCGATGGAAGGGGTGGTCATGCATTTGGTCACGCCTGAAAGCGAGCATGCATCGCATTACTTCTGGGCTTTCATCCGCAAGTTCAGGCAAGACGAGCCCGCATTGACGGCGTATATTCGTGATGCTATCGATGCAACCCATACGGAAGACAAAGTGGTGGTCGAATTGCAGCACGAGGCGCTAACCGCAGAGCAACGCAATAATCCCGTCGGTCTGCCTATCATCGTTGATGGCGGGCCATTGCGCGGACGCGAGCTATTGGACGCCATGATACGGGCCGAACGCGGAGCCGGATCCACTGCATCCGAGTGTGCGCCAAGCTGATCTTTCTTCGTAGAAAATCATCGAGCCAGCGTATTTTGTCTGGCTCGATCTCCAGCCAGGACAAGATATGATCATTAACAATCAGGCCGAGCTTACCGAGGCGGTTCTTCAGGAAATAAGCCGATCCAAGAACCCGCGCTTTCGTGAAATCATGTCGCTTGCAGTGCGCCATCTACATGACTTCGCGCGTGAGGCAAAACTGACGGAAGTGGAGTTTCAGCAAGCCTGTGGAGTCATCGCTACCCTGGGCAAGCTGACGACGCCATCTCACAACGAAGTGGTATTGGCGGCAGGCTCTCTCGGTTTGTCTTCCCTGGTGTGCCTGTTGAACAACGGCGATAAGGGGCAAACCGAAACCACGGCGAATATGTTGGGGCCGTTCTGGCGGATGGAGTCTCCAGCCACTGAAAACGGCGGCTCTATCGTCAGGTCGCCCACGCCGGGGGTGCCCATGTTTGTTCAAGTGCGTATCGCCGACCAGCAAGGCAGGCCGGTAGCGGGCGCGCTAGTCGATGTCTGGCATTCGTCGGAAGAGGGCTTCTACGAGAACCAGGATCCGGAGCAGGCGGACATGAATCTGCGTGGACAATTCACTACCGACACCCAGGGCATGATCAGTTTTAAAAGTATCAAGCCGGCGGGTTATCCCATTCCCATCGGTGGTCCGGTAGGAGACTTATTGCGTGCACAGGGTCGTCACAATATGCGGCCTGCGCACATTCATTTCCTGGTGTTCAAACAGGGTTACAAGACCCAGTTTGCTCAAGTCTATTCCAGCGATGATCCCAATCTGGATACCGACGTGCAGTTTGGCGTGACCAAGGCGCTGGTGGGCCATTATGTTCGTCATGAAAACGAAGCTGCGCCCGATTCCGCCATCAAGGGCCCCTGGTATTCACTGGAGCATCAGTTGGTGATAGAGCCCGGCGAAGCAAGCTTGCCCAGGCCGCCGATTACGGGCAAGGCCGAAGGGGATCGCCCGGTCTTGAATGTGATAGAGCGGCAGCCAGACTAAGGGGCCGGGGCGGCAGTATCCGCAAGCTTGGCGTGATCCTATTCTGGTGGCTAGCCGATACGGTGCATAGGGCGCAAGCACGATCTGCTGGCGGCACTGTCGTGCCGCCAGCAGATCGGTGAATGGTTAGCCCAGCCGCACTCGCTGTTCCCGAACCTTATCCAGCGTATCGCTGAACTGCGCCAGACGCGCCTTTTCCTGATCAACCACCGCTGCAGGCGCCCGTTCGACGAAACTGGCGTTGCTCAGCTTGCCGTTGGTTTTGGCGATTTCACCTTCAAGCCGGGCTATTTCCTTGTCTAAGCGGCTTTTTTCAGCAGCTACGTCCACTTCGATGTGCAGCATCAGGCGAGCATCGCCTACCACTTGTACCGGAGCACCCACGGCATCCGGCAGCGTGTCCACGACCTTGACCTCGGTCAGGCGGGCCAGAGCCGCCAGATAGGGCGCATTGCGCTCTAGCGTTATGCGGTTGCCTGCTGCATTAAGCGGTGCTTTTTGTGAAGGCGGCACATTCATTTCCCCCCGCAATGCACGTACGGCATCTACCTGGGCCTTAAGTTCGACCATGGCGGCTTCCGCTGCTTCATTGATCTTTTCGGCTTGAGGTTCCGGATAGCGTTGAACGCCGATGCTGGTGGCCTCGTCAGCACTGCGCTTCCCGGCCACGACCGAGACTTTCTGCCACAACTCTTCGGTAATAAAGGGAATGATGGGGTGCGCCAGTCGCAGTACCGTTTCCAGAACCCGAATCAGGGTGTGGCGCGTACCGCGTTGCTGGGCTTCGGTGCCGCGCTGCAGTTGTACCTTGGCCAGTTCCAGATACCAGTCGCAATATTCGTCCCACACGAAGCGGTAGAGCGAGGTGGAAATATTGTCGAAACGGTAGTCTTCAAAGCCGCGCGCAATATCGGCTTCGGTGCGCTGGAGCTGGCTGATGATCCATTGGTCGAACACAGACAATTCGATTTCAGCCGTGTCCCCCAGGCCGCAATCTTTGCCTTCCACATTCATCAACACGAAGCGGGTGGCGTTCCACAGCTTGTTGCAGAAGTTGCGATAGCCTTCGCAGCGCTTCAAGTCAAAGTTGATATTGCGGCCAAGCGTGGCATAGGCCGCCATGGTGAAGCGTAAGGCGTCCGCGCCGAAGGCTGGGATACCGTCAGGAAATTCCTTGCGGGTTTTCTTGGTGATGCTGTCGGCCTGCTTGGGGTTCATCAAGCCAGTCGTGCGTTTAGCCAGCAAAGCGTCCAGTTCGATGCCATCGATCAGGTCGACCGGGTCCAGCGTATTGCCTTTGGACTTGCTCATCTTCTGGCCTTCCGCATCGCGGATCAGGCCGTGCACGTACACGTGCTTGAACGGAACCTGGCCGGTGAAGTGCGTGGTCATCATGACCATGCGGGCGATCCAGAAGAAAATGATGTCAAAGCCGGTTACCAGCACCGACGAAGGCAGGTAGCGCGCCATGTCGGGGGTTTGCTGAGGCCAGCCCAGGGTGGTGAAGGGCACCAGCGCCGACGAGAACCAGGTGTCGAGCACGTCAGGGTCGCGCGTGAGTGTGCCTTCGATGCCGGTCGCACGGGCTTTTTCGTAGGCTTCCTCTTCGTTGCGGGCAACGATGATTCGGCCGTCTTCCGCGTACCAGGCGGGAATCTGGTGGCCCCACCACAGTTGGCGGGAAATGCACCAGTCCTGGATATTGTTGAGCCACTGGTTATAGGTGTTGGTCCAGTTTTCCGGATAGAACTTGACACGTCCGTCGGCCACCACTTCGAGGGCGACGTCGGTAATCGACTTGCCGGGGTTGAGCGTGCCTTCGGGGGCGGGCTTGCTCATGGCGACAAACCATTGGTCCGTCAGCATGGGTTCAATCACCGCATTGGTGCGATCGCCGCGCGGCACCATCAGCTTGTGCTTCTTGATTTCAACCATCAGACCCAGGGCTTCGAGGTCTTGCACGATTTTCTTGCGGGCTTCGAAACGATCCAGGCCTTGGTAGACCTGGGGGGCGGCGTCGTTGATGTGGCCATCCAGCGTCAGCACCGAGATCATCGGCAGGGCGTGGCGCTGGCCAACCGCGTAGTCATTGAAGTCGTGCGCGGGCGTGACCTTGACTGCGCCGGTGCCGAATGCGCGGTCGACGTAGTCGTCGGCAATGATCGGAATCAGGCGATCAGTCAGGGGCAAGCGCAGCTGTTTGCCTATCATGTCGCGATAGCGCTCGTCTTCCGGGTGAACCATGACGGCAACGTCGCCCAGCATGGTCTCCGGGCGGGTAGTGGCAACCGTTATCGACAAGTCTGAATCAGCCAACGGATAGCGGATATGCCACAGATGGCCGTCCTCTTCCTCGCTGACGACTTCCAGGTCACTGACAGCGGTAAGCAGCTTGGGGTCCCAGTTCACTAGACGCTTGCCGCGATAGATCAAGCCCTGCTCGTACAGGCGAGTGAAGGTTTCGACCACTCCGCGCGACAGGTCTTCGTTCATCGTGAAGTATTCACGCGTCCAGTCGGGCGAAGCGCCCAGGCGCCGCATTTGGGTGGTAATGGTGCCGCCCGAATACTGTTTCCATTCCCAGACTTTCTCGACGAACTTTTCGCGACCCAGGTCGTGCCGGCTGATCTTTTGCGCGTCCAACTGGCGCTCCACCACGATCTGGGTGGCGATACCGGCGTGATCGGTGCCTGGAATCCAGGCCGTATTGAAACCACGCATGCGGTGATAGCGCGTCAGCCCGTCCATGATGGTCTGGTTAAACGCGTGCCCCATATGCAAGGTGCCGGTTACGTTGGGCGGAGGAAGCTGGATGGCGAAGTTTTCGCCGTTTTGCGGGGTAGCTACATGGACACCGGCGGCGAAGTCTCCCCTTTGTTCCCACAGCGGATACCAGCGGGATTCGATGGGGGCGGGCTCGAAGCTCTTCGAGAGTTCGTCGGTCGCGTTCTGGGGCGCGGGGGAGGCTAGTGTCATCGGTGTTCCGGAATTACGTAAGGGTGCGCAATTGCGCAGTGCCTGGGCGGCTAACCCTTGATTTTAATGGATTGCTTGCAAACAAGCGGTCAAGAGTTAGATGAGCTCATTCGGCAACTTCATCGCGCGGGCGGCTGGACTGCAACGCCGCACGGCGGATCAGCTCTTTGTGCAGCGCTTCTTCAACCATTTGACCCAGCTCTTCATGCAGGCCGGCAGTTAGTTCGTCCATGACCCGCACCAGAGCCGACTCGATATGTTCGCGCATGCGGGCCTTCAGCAGCGGATCAATACGTTGATGCAGGTCCTGCAATACCACTTCGCGCAGCTGCTCGACCAGGGTTTCGTCGGGCACAGGGGGCTGCGTGGCCGCGGGTGCGGGAGCGGGAGCAGCCGCCCGTGAAGCAACTGGCGCCGGCGCGGCCGAGGGTGGCGAGGGAAGCTCTAGCACTTCGGTCAAGAGCGGGATGCTGGCATCGTTTCGATGGCTGGGGGGAGCTTGCATAGTCAGGGCATGTCCTGGCGCGAAAGATCGTAACGCGCGATGGTGTGGCCGCACTCCTGGTAAAAGCGCCAACGAGCCCGGGCGGCTTCGCGGTCGGCCGGGTCATTGGAGACGACTTCGATCAGGCGTTCGAAGCGGGTATAGATGGGTGGCCAAGCGTCATCCAGATTGAGCAGCCACTGGTGATGCGGGGTTGCCCCCTCTGATGTGGTCATGACGATGGCGGTGTCGGCCGCAAGAGGGTCATCCGCCCACACGTGCGGCACAAAGGAAATGTCATCAAGCGCCCAGAGCATTTGGTCAAAGGCCTTGAGACGATTGGCGTCGCGGCAATAAACCACCAGCTTCTGGCCTGCCCGATGCCGCTTGGTGGCAATCTGGCAGGCCGTCTTGAGCCGGTCCGGGGCGCTGAAAGCGAAGTCGATTTCAGTCATGAGGGTTTGCGGTGGGATCAGACCAAGGACAGCAGGTATTGCGTGAGTAGGGGAACCGGGCGGCCGGTGGCGCCTTTGTCCTTGCCGCTGCGCCAAGCCGTACCGGCGATGTCCAGATGCGCCCAGCGGTAAGACTTGGTGAAGCGCGACAGGAAGCATGCAGCCGTGACCGCGCCCGCGGGTGGGCCGCCAATATTGGCGATGTCCGCAAAGTTGGATTTGAGTTGATCCTGGTATTCGTCGTCCAGCGGCAAACGCCAAACCGGGTCGAGCGCCTGGCGGGAAATGGCGGTAAGCGAATCGGCCAGAGCATCGTCCTTGGTGAACAGGCCGCTATTGACGTGGCCCAGGGCCGTGACGCATGCGCCGGTCAAGGTTGCGATGTCGATGACGGTAGCCGGCTTGAACCGTTCGACGTAGGTAAGGGCGTCGCACAGGATAAGTCGGCCTTCAGCGTCGGTGTTCAGGATTTCGACAGTCTGTCCCGACATGGTGACAACCACATCGCCGGGCTTGTTGGCTCGGCCGCTGGGCAGGTTTTCGCAAGCCGG
This sequence comes from Pigmentiphaga sp., assembly GCA_040391825.1. Lineage (GTDB taxonomy): Bacteria > Pseudomonadota > Gammaproteobacteria > Burkholderiales > Burkholderiaceae_B > Pigmentiphaga. The sequence goes on along the minus strand of JBEBXA010000045.1, from coordinate 11,862 downwards.
CACCACGCCGATCACGTCCAGCGGCAATTGCAGTTCCGCAACTGCGCGCAGGGTGCCGAACACGCTGGCGGCACCGCACATGTCGTACTTCATTTCGTCCATGCCGCCTGAGGGCTTGATCGAAATGCCACCGGCGTCAAAGGTAATGCCCTTGCCCACGAGCACGACCGGCGCCGAAGCGGCGGCAGCTTTGCCGCGTGCGGGTTTTGCCGCGGGTTTGAGCTTGCTGCCTTCGTAGCGCATGACGATGAATTTCGGGGCTTCGTACGAGCCGCGAGCGACCGACAGGAAAGAACCCATGTTCAGTGCTTCGATCTGCTTGCGATCCAGCACTTCCACCTTGAATTTATAGCTGCGGCCGAGCTTCTTGGCGGTTTCACCCAGGTAGCTGGGGGTGCATATATTGCCGGGAAGATTGCCAAGGTCGCGGGCCAGCGACATGCCGTTCGCAATCGCGCCGCCTTCTTGCAGTCCGGCAGCAATTGCCTTGGCGTCGGCGCGTTCCGTGGTCAAGGCCAGCCGAGCCAGCTTGGGGCGCGCGGCAACATCACGCTTGCCGAGGGTGGCGTCGAAGCGGTAGGTAACCTCACCTGCCGCGATGGCTGCGAGCCTTGCGCGGGTGCGTGCGTCGGTATCCGTCAGGGGCACGGTGGCAAGCGTGCTGACGGCCTCTGTGACGCCAGTGGCGACCGTGGCGGCGAGCGATGCGCGGTAGGCGGCGGCAAGCGTCTTGGCGGAAAAGCTGGCCTGGGAGCCCAAACCTACCAAGATGAGCCGCTGGGCTGCAACGCCAGGCAGGTTTCTGAGCACGAGCGTTTCACCGACCCGTCCCTTGAATTCGGTTTTGACGACGGCGCGTATGGCGCCGCCGGAGGCGAGATCAACTGAATCAGCCGCAGCGCTGAGCACGCCATCGGTGAAGATTCCGACCGTGAGTGCCGCGGTCTTGGTTTTCTCGGGGGATGTGGTCTGTGTGCTAAAGTCCATGCGCGATTGTTCCTAGTATGTAGTCGCGAGATTCCCTTGATTATCCCGCAGATGCGGATCCCTCGCACAGACAAGCACAGTGTCCCTGTTTCAGCGCTCCGTCAAAGACGAATTGACCAGCCATGCAAGCGTGGTTTTCTCCACCTTGGTCGTGGTGTGGATCAGTGTGCTCATGGTCCGCCTGCTGGGTGAGGCCGCCGCAGGCCGGATCGGGGCCGACGTGGTGTTCGGCATCGCCACTTTCTCGTCTATCAATGCCTTGCCCACCATTGTGTCGGTGTCGGCTTTCATTGCGGTGCTGACCACAGTCACCCGCAATTACCGCGAATCTGAAATGGTGGTCTGGTTTGCCAGTGGCCTGAGCCTGCTGGACTGGATCAAACCCATCCTGCGCTTTGTCATCCCGGTCGCCATGCTGGTCGCCGTGTTGACCTTGGCGGCATCGCCTTGGGCATATCGGCAGATAGCCGACTACCGCGATCGCTATGAGCAGCGTTCCGACGTATCCAAGGTCACCCCAGGGCAGTTCCTGGAGTCAGGCGGCGTCGATCGTGTGTTTTATGTGGAATCGGCCAGCGAATTGGTCGATCGGGTCGGCAATGTTTTTGTCCGCTGGATTGAAAACGGCCGGCTCAATGTGCTCACCTCGGGCGCGGGCATGGTTGAAGAGCAGCCCAACGGCGATCGGTTCATGGTGTTGGAATCCGGGCATCGTTACGAATTGGTGCCGGGCACGCCCGAATTCCGCCTGATGAGTTTTGAGAAATACGGCGTGCGTATGGAGAGCAAAAGTACAGGGACGTTGGATGACCCTTCTGCCAAAGCTCGGTCTACGCTGCAGTTGCTGCGCGAAGGCGGTCCGGGCACGGCGGGCGAACTCTTATGGCGTATCAGCCTGCCTTTGCTTGCCATCAATCTGGCTCTGCTAGCGATTCCCCTGGGGGCCGTGAACCCTCGCCTAGGACGTTCGGGCGACGTTGTTATCGCTTTGTTGGTGGCCTTGTTCTATTTGAATATGGTGAATTTGGCCAAGGCTTGGGTCAATAATGGCAGGATAGATTTTGCTCTTGCCATGATCCTGCTGCACGGGACGGTAGCCTTGCTGACCGCAACATTGCTGTTCTTCCGGCTAAGGTTGCGCGCGCCCAAGTAGCAAAAATGACTATGCTAATTACTAATTAGAATTAAGGGTGATGTGTTTATTACATTATGATCTTTGGAATCTCAGGCCGGCACAGCCGGTTGATTTGCCGACCATAGTGAAAAGACACAGCAATGAACCTTCAGCAATTCAAGTTCGTCCGGGAGACTGTCCGCAGGGATTTCAACCTGACCGAAGCGGCCCGATCCTTATATACCTCGCAGCCGGGGGTCTCCAAGGCCATCATCGAGCTTGAAGACGAACTTGGCGTCAAAATATTCGAACGCCATGGCAAGCGCATCAAGGGCTTGACCAAACCGGGCCTGGCCGTATCGCAGATCGTCAATCGCATCATGCGCGAGATCGACAATCTGAAAAAAGTCAGCGACGAATTCGCTCGCCGGGACGAGGGCGGGCTGACCATCGCCTGCACCCACACCCAAGCCAGGTATGCGCTACCTCGGGTCATCCCGGCATTTCGCAAACTATTTCCCAAAGTGCATCTTTCCCTGATCCAGGGCAGCCCAGGCCAATTGGCGGAAATGGTGCTGAACGAACAAGCCGATCTGGCAGTGGCGACCGAAGCGTTGGCGCTGACGCCCGGAATGGTGACTTTGCCTTGCTACACCTGGGAACACGTGGTGGTGGTAACGCCCGAACATCCCTTGGCACAGCTAACCTCTTCACAAGCAAAAAAGCTGACCCTGGAACAATTGGCTGAATACCCCATCGTGACCTACGACCGAGCTTTCGCGGGTAGAGGGGCAATCGACCAAGCCTTCGGTGCACAGGATATCCATCCTGACTTCGTTCTCGAGGCCATTGACGCTGACGTCATCAAGACCTACGTCGAACTGGGGCTGGGTATCGGGATCATCGCGGGCGTAGCCTACGACGCACGGCGCGACAGCGGCCTGGTAGGTTTGCCGGTGGGGCGCCTGTTTGGCATGCATACCAGTCGCCTAGGCGTGAAGTCCGGGGTATTTCTGCGGGACTACGTTTATACCTTCGTGGAACTGCTGGCCCCCGCCCTGACTCGGGAAGTGGTGCAGGAAGCAATCAAGCCTGCTGAACAGGATTGATTACCTGGAGGGCAAGAGTCTTGCCCTCCAGGTAAAACCCAATTTTCTATCTATCCGGCGATATCAATACATTTAATTAAATGATAATCGATATCATTTATGTTGACTCTTTAATAGGAATGATTATCATTCATTAATCGAACTCACCGGCTCGGAGATTTTCATGGCAGTCAGCGCAGTAGTAGTAGGAGCGGATAGGTTGGGCAACATTCCTGATTTGCTCAAGGGCCATAACATCGCGATCACCCACCATATCAGCGGCCGTGATCCTGCCCATCAGAAAAAGACGCTGCAATTGCCTTCCGGCACAGAGCTGCTGATTCTATTGACTGATTTCCTGGGTCATAACGTCATGAAGTCGTTTCGCAACGCCGCCCAGCGTGCAGGCGTTCAGGTTGTCGCGTGCAGGCGCTCGGTATGCGCCATGCAGCAGGCCTTGCAAAGCTGTGGATTGTGCGGCGCGCAGGCTGGGGATGCCTGCGCCCTGAAAACGCCGCCTGCCGAAGTCAGGGTGCAGGTGATTCGTTCGAAGCGATCCGCCGCGCGCCATTGAAGCGCTTTTTCCAGTAGCTGATATCCATGCTTTCGATGCGCACGACGCCGCCTGAAGAAGGCGAGTGTACGAAGCGTCCGTCGCCCAGATAGATGCCTACGTGGGAAAACTTGCGGCGCAGGGTGTTGTAGAACACCAAGTCGCCGGGTTGCAGATCATCAACATCAATGGGTTCGCTAACACGGCTGATTTCTTCCGCTCGGCGCGGCAGTTGCAGCCCCAGGACCTCGCGCGTTACATACACGACCAGTCCGCTGCAATCGAAGCCGGCTTCGGGAGATGTGCCGCCCAGACGGTAACGCACGCCCAGCTGGTCTAGCGCCGAGGCGGCAAGTTCGGCGGTGGAAAAGGGCGCCGGGTCTTCAGGCACGGTTTTCCAGTCGCCCGACAGGATTTGGGCGGGGTCGACCCGGGAAGGCGGATGCGAATAGGCGTGGCGCTGGAAAGAGTCTTTCCAGGATGCGCTGCGCTCAGCTTGGCTGGTTTTGGCCTTGGCCTGGGGTGAGACTGCTGTGGGTGTGGATGGAGGCGGCAGGGAAGAGCAGGCGGCAAGAACGGCTGCAGCCAGTGCAGCGACGGCAATGCCCCCGAGCTTTCGAACCACGGGCCAAGCGGACCCGCCTAGTGGCATGGGAGCGCTGGGATGGGGGTCGAAGGGGGGAGATATCATTCGAAATATGGGCGGCCAAGAAACCGAGATGATACTAGAGTGATCGTAAGATAACGTTACCTTGTCGACCAGGTCAATGCACTTGTGCTTGCAAGTTATAAGTCGAGCCGATAATAAAGCGCTTGCCGGGCCTACAATCTGTTGCTTTCCAACAAGGACACCGACCCCATGAAAACCAAGCCCGTACTGACTGCCGACGATGTCAAGAAAATTGCCGCCGCTTCCGAGGCGCATGCTCTTGCGAACCAATGGGCGGTGACTATCGCCATTGTTGACGATGGTGGCCATTTGCTTGCCTTGCAAAGGCTGGACGGGGCGGCGCCGGTCACTTCGCAGATCGCTCCGGCGAAAGCGCGTACGGCAGCCCTGGGGCAGCGTGAGTCCAAAGTCTATGAAGACGTGATCAATAATGGCCGGTTCTCGTTTTTGTCGGCCCCCTTGGAAGGCCTGCTGGAAGGCGGCGTGCCCATCGTCGTTGAAGGCCAGACCATAGGCGCGGTAGGTGTGTCAGGCGTTAAATCCAGCGACGACGCGCTGATCGCCAAAGCGGGTATAGCCGCGCTGGGCGTCTAAGCCAAGCGATGAGCAATGTCGTGCGGGGCGCGCTTAATGCCGGGGTACGCCCGCGCGAGGTCTTTGCCTGGGCGCTATACGATTTCGCCAATTCGGGCTACACCACTGTCGTCCTGACGGCGGTGTTCAATGCTTATTTCGTCAGTGTGGTGGCGGGCAACGCCGATTGGGCCACCTTGGCCTGGACGGGCGCCTTGTCGGTGTCCTACCTGATCGTCATGATTGCCATGCCAGGCCTGGGCGCCTGGGCTGATGCCAACGGCGCCAAAAAGCGTCTATTGGCGGTGAGCACCGTAGGGTGCGTGGCGGCTACCGCGGCGCTTGCCTTGACCGGGCCGGGCACACTGTGGATCGCGGTCCTTGCCATTATCGTATCCAACGTCTGTTTCAGTATCGGTGAATCGGTCATCGCCGCTTTCCTGCCGGAACTGGCACGGCCTGAAGCTCTGGGCAGAGTGTCCGGGTGGGGGTGGAGCTTCGGTTATTTCGGCGGCATGCTGACGCTGGGCTTATCGCTGGCGGTGGTGATGGCCGCGCAGGCGGCGGGCGAAAGCGCCAGCGAGTTCGTGCCTTACACGATGCTGCTGACTGCAGGAATATTTGCCGTGGCCGCTGTGCCTGTGTTCATTTTCCTTAAAGAGCGCACGCAAGGGGCTGGTTCCGCCCCACGGCTTCGGGAGGCCGCCGCAACGGGCATCATGGCCCGGTTTGGCGCGGTCATGCGCCAATTGAAGGTGTCCTGGCGCGATTCGCGCAATTTTCCGGATTTCCGCATGTTGCTGGTGTGCGGGCTGTTCTACCAAGCCGGGATCGCCGTGGTGATCACGCTGGCTGCCGTTTATGCCGAGCAGGTCATGCGCTTTGCACAGACTCAGATCATGATGCTGGTGTTCCTGGTCAACATCGCGGCGGCGGCGGGCGCCTTCGGTTTCGGTTTCGTCGAAGACCGTATCGGGCATCGCGCAGCGTTGGCGGTGACCCTGGCCGGCTGGATAGCAATGGTGCTGATCGCCTATTTCGCGCAAAGCCCATCGGGGTTTTGGGTGGCGGCTGGCATAGCGGGTTTGTGCATGGGCTCCAGCCAAAGCGCCGGAAGGGCGATGACGGGCGCTTTGGCGCCAGTTACGCGTTTGGCGGAATTCTATGCTTTGTGGACCTTCGCCACGCGGCTGGCTTCGATCATCGGCCCGCTTACTTACGGGCTGGTTACCTGGCTGACTGCCGGCAACCACCGCCTGGGCATTCTGGTAACCGGGGTGTTTTTCGTCGTGGGCCTGCTGGTGCTTAGTCGCGTGAATATGGATCGCGGCGTACTGGCCGGACGTGCCGGCCATACCCTGGCCACTTCACCCTGAGCTTGCGCAAATGAACCGCCCCATACCTAAGTAGGGGGCGGTCTCAAACGGTGTGGTGGCTTGACCGCCCGGAGGCAGCACCGGCACCATGCCAAGCATGGGGCAGAGTTCAGCCGGCGACGACCGGAATGTCGAAGTTGGCGATCTTGGCTTTCCAGGTCTTGGGGCCAGTTTCGTGCACCGAGGTGCCGGTGGAGTCGACAGCCACCGTCACGGGCATGTCTTTCACGTCGAACTCATAAATGGCTTCCATACCCAGATCGGCAAAGCCTACGACCTTGGCCGAACGGATCGCCTTGGAGACGAGGTAAGCCGAACCGCCTACCGCCATCAGGTATGCCGATTTGTGCTTGCGGATGGCCTCGATGGCGACGGGGCCGCGTTCGGCCTTGCCTATCATCGAGATCAGGCCGGTTTGCTCCAGCATCAAATCGGTGAAGCCGTCCATGCGGGTGGCGGTGGTGGGGCCGGCGGGGCCGACGACTTCGTCACGGACCGGGTCGACCGGGCCGACGTAGTAGATCACGCGATTGGTGAAGTCCACGGGCAGTTTTTCGCCACGCGCCAGCATCTCTTGAATCCGCTTGTGCGCCGCATCGCGGCCGGTCAGCATCTTGCCCGACAGCAGCAAAGTCTGGCCGGGTTTCCAGGCCGCGACTTCTTCCTTGCTAAGGGTGTCGAGGTTGACGCGGGTGGATTTGTTGTAGTCCGGTGCCCAGTTCACGTCAGGCCATTCGTCCAGGGAAGGAGGGTCAAGGCGGGCGACGCCCGAGCCATCCAGCACGAAGTGAATGTGGCGAGTTGCGGCGCAGTTGGGGATCATGGCCACGGGTTTGGAGGCGGCGTGGGTGGGGAAGGTGTTGATCTTGATATCCAGCACCGTGGTCAGGCCACCCAAGCCTTGCGCGCCTATGCCCAGGGCATTGACCTTTTCGTAGAGTTCGATGCGCAACTCTTCCAGCTTGCTGCTGGGGCCGCGTTCGAGCAATTCGTACATGTCGATGTCTTCCATCAGCGCTTGCTTGGCCATCAGGACGGCTTTTTCGGCGGTACCGCCGATGCCGATGCCCAGCATGCCGGGCGGACACCAGCCCGCGCCCATTTGCGGAACGGTCTTCAGTACCCAGTCAACGATGGAATCGCTGGGGTTGAGCATGGCGAATTTGGCTTTGTTTTCCGAACCGCCACCCTTGGCCGCCACTTGAACATCGACCAGATGGCCGGGAATCAGTTCGACGTTGACCACACAGGGGGTGTTATCGCGCGTGTTCTTGCGCTCGAATTGCGGGTCGGCCAAGACCGAGGCCCGCAGCATATTGTCCGGATTCAGATAGCCACGGCGCACCCCTTCATCGCACAGTTCCTGCAGGCTGCGCTTGCTGTCGAAGCGCACGTCCATGCCGACCTTGAGGAAGACGTTGACGATGCCGGTGTCCTGGCAAATGGGACGCTTGCCCTCGGCGCACATGCGCGAATTGGTCAGGATCTGCGCAATGGCATCTTTGGCTGCCGGATTCTGCTCGCGGTCATAGGCGCGCGCCAGATGGCGGATGTAGTCGGTGGGATGGTAGTAACTGATGAACTGAACCGCGTCGGCGATCGACTGGATCAGGTCTTCTTCCTTGATGACGGTAGTCATGGGCGCTCCGTGATGGAATGAGGATAGGAAGGCGCCGACAAGATGTCGCGCCACGCGGTAGACATTGCAAGTAAAGAGAGTCTGCACCCTGCCGAAATACCAAAAAAACCCCCGGAGCGTTGTCCCTGATTAGAAGGTCGCTGATGCACGCGGCTTGCCGAGACAAGTGGGCGGAGCGGCCATAAATGGGCAAGCGGGTAGAACACGGGAGTCGGGCAGTGCAAGGACATGTTCGAGAGGGTGGGCAGGTCAGGTCAAAAAAGACCTTGTCGCGCGCAATTGTAAGCCTTCCTGCGGATAGATGGATTCCGCGGCTGGAGGAGGGCAGATCGGCAGTCCTGAATGTTGCAGTGCAGCGCGTACTCGGGCCCAGCTTTCGGTAAGCTATGCCTAACGCGGCGACTCGACTTACGGTGGTAAACAACATGCGCGTGCCTACATGTTGTTTGGCAAGTTGATCGGGGCGCTGACGCGGCGGTTTAGCAGCCCAATATTCATGATAACGACCAGAAGGACGCGCGGCGATGTCAACCATCGATTCAGTTCTTACCGAGACTAGAGTATTTCCTCCTGCCGAGGATTTTGTCAGGCAGGCAAACATATCAGGTATGCCGGCATATCGAGCCCTGTGCGACGAGGCCGAACGCGACTTTGAAGGATTCTGGGCGCGTCTGGCGCGAGAAAACCTGGTGTGGACCAAACCCTTCACCCGCACGCTGGATGAAAGCAAGGCCCCTTTCTACCGCTGGTTCGATGATGGCGAGTTGAACGTTTCGTATAACTGCCTGGACGTCAACCTGAGCAACGGCAATGCCGAAAAGGTCGCCATCATCTTTGAAGGCGATGACGGCCAAGTCACCAAAATCACATATCGTGAATTGCATGGGCGGGTCTGCAAACTCGCCAACGGCATCAAAGAGCTGGGTTACAAAAAGGGTGACCGCTCCATCATCTACATGCCGATGTCCATCGAAGCGGTGATTGCCATGCAGGCATGCGCACGTTTGGGCATCACGCATTCGGTGGTATTCGGCGGCTTTTCCGCCAAGAGCCTGCAAGAGCGCATTGTCGACGTAGGGGCGACGCTAGTCATCACCGCCGACGAGCAAGTGCGCGGAGGCAAGCATATCGCGCTCAAGCCGGCTATAGACGAAGCCTTTGCAATGGGTGGCTGCGATGCGGTGACCAAGGTGATCGTGTATCGCCGCACGGGTGGCAAGCTTGCCTGGGTGGAAGGGCGCGACTTGTGGATGCACGACGTCGAAAATGGGCAGAGCGACACCTGCGAAGCCGTGCCAGTCGATGCCGAGCATCCTTTGTTTGTGCTCTATACCTCGGGCTCGACCGGCAAACCGAAAGGCGTCCAGCATTCTTCGGCCGGCTTCCTGTTGTGGGCCGCACTTACGGTCAAGTGGGCATTCGACCTGAAGCCGGAGGATGTTTATTGGTGCACGGCGGACGTGGGTTGGGTAACCGGGCATACCTATATCGCCTACGGCCCTTTGGCCGTGGGTGCTACACAAATCATGTTTGAAGGCATTCCCACGTATCCCAATGCGGGCCGGTTCTGGGAAATGGTGCAAAAGCATCGCGTCAGCATCTTCTACACCGCGCCCACCGCCATTCGGTCGCTTATCAAGGCGGCCGATGCCAGCCCCGCACACCACCCTTCGAAGTACGACCTGAGCAGCCTGCGAGTCATAGGCTCGGTGGGTGAACCCATCAACCCGGAAGCTTGGATGTGGTACTACCAAAACGTAGGAGGCGAACGTTGCCCGGTAGTCGACACCTGGTGGCAAACCGAAACGGGCGGGCACATGATTACCCCGCTACCCGGAGCGACGCCGCTCAAGCCGGGTTCATGCACTTTGCCCTTGCCGGGCATCGTGGCGGATATCGTTGATGAAACAGGCGGCCCGGTCGAGCTGGGCAAAGGTGGCTTCCTGGTAATCAAGCGCCCCTGGCCGGCGATGATCCGCACCATTTGGGGTGATCCCGAGCGTTTCAAGAAAACCTACTACCCGGAAGAGCTGGGCGGGGCCTTCTACCTGGCGGGGGACGGTGCCAATCGGGATGAGGAAGGCTACTACTGGATCATGGGCCGTATCGATGACGTCCTGAACGTGTCCGGGCACCGCCTGGGCACGATGGAGGTCGAGTCGGCGCTAGTGGCGCATCCCCTGGTGGCCGAAGCCGCAGTGGTCGGGCGTTCGGACAATCTGACCGGCGAGGCCGTTGTCGCCTTCGTGGTGCTTAAGCGTTCGCGTCCCGACGATCAAGAAGCAGCCGAGATTGCCAAGGAATTGCGCAATTGGGTGGCACGCGAAATCGGCCCCATCGCCAAACCCAAAGACATTCGTTTTGGCGACAACCTTCCCAAAACGCGTTCCGGCAAGATCATGCGCCGCCTGCTGCGGGTCGTCGCCATGGATCAAAAGGTTACCCAGGACGTATCAACCTTGGAAAACCCGGCCATACTGGAGCAATTAGGTAAAGCTTACTGAAAACTACGCATTTGCCCTTGTTTGGTGCGCACCGCACCATAATAGGGGTCAATCCCTAGTGTCAGTAGAAAGTTACAGGAGCAGAATGCGGTTATGCAGTGGAGGAGACAAAACCCCTGCAGTCTGTAGAAAAGCAAAAAAGCCCAGCGGCCGACGTCCTTAAAGCGTCGGCCGCCGAGGCGATAAACAATCAGTCAACAGCCTCGCACGGCTTTGTCCCCTCCCTTTCTTCCGCAATATCCCCCCGTCAAACACTTACCCGCGCATGCTGCATCGCAGTGCGATTTGTTGCGGCTGCACACTGTCGTTTGATTCAAGTGATAAGAGTCCGCTGTGCGCAGGTAAACCGTGCATGGATTGAGACACATCGGCGACAAAAACTGATCCAACCGCGTATTTGGACCTGCGCGCCCCTAGGGGTTAGCGATCGCGCGGCGGCCCAGCTTAGCCACGAAAGATGACTAAGCGAGTGAGTCTGCCGTCTCGCCGTCTGGTAAGACGGCCAAGGGCATCGTGGCGAAGGGCTGCGACCGGCGCAGCGCCTGCCTTGGCAAGATCAGAGCGGGGGAGGTGTCGGAAAGTCGAAATTGCGGCGAATGACGACCGGCTTGCCGCCGAGTTCGCGCTTGCACATCCACTGCGCCAGGGCTGAATCAAGGTAGTCGGCATGGCCGGGAAACCAGCGGGCCAGTTCCTGCGCCAGCGAGCGGCCCACGGCCACATTTCCCTGGGCCACTATTACGCGCACCTCTTCCACCGAGCGCATCACGGCGGCGTGCTCGTCGATATGGCATTCGCGCGCCGGAAATTCCGTTTCGGTCATCCAGGTATCTTCCGCACCGAAGTGAGACTTCGCATGTTCGGCAAAGGCATCCAGATGGCCGGCGAATTCTTCATCGGGACAGGTCAGCATGGTGCCGACGATTTCGACGAATTCTTCGTGCACGTGGTCAATCGGGGCGTAGCCAAGCAGGAACGAGTCGTTCCAGGTGAGGGGGCCGGGGGAGGAAGTGGTAGGAGAGCTCATGGGTATCGGGTCAGGCTTGAATCGGTTACCAGGGGATAGTATCCGGTTCGGCTGCCAAGGTGTATGAGTAATTCACGGAAACCGTGCCTTAACGTACAGTGTTCAAGAGCGCGGGATGCATGCAAGAGGGTGTTGGGCCGGGCTCTATCGTGCACAGCAATCGGTCAGGGCGGCGCGGTTTGGCTTGTTTTGCGCGATCTGCTAGAATGCGCGGCTGTTGTTAGTTTGATCAACAACTAACGGACAGGTGGCCGAGCGGTTGAAGGCGCACGCCTGGAACGCGTGTATATGTGAAAACGTATCGTGGGTTCGAATCCCACCCTGTCCGCCA
>JBEBXA010000044.1:0-31489 GCA_040391825.1 Pigmentiphaga sp. | reverse complement strand
CCGGCCTGGCTGAACTGGGCCAAGCCAAGCGCATCGAAGTGGGCAAGGAAAACACCACGATCATCGACGGCGCTGGCGACAGCAAGTCGATCGAAGCGCGCGTCAAGCAGATCCGCATCCAGATCGAAGAAGCCACTTCCGACTACGACCGTGAAAAGCTGCAAGAGCGCGTGGCCAAGCTGGCCGGCGGTGTTGCCGTGATCAAGGTTGGCGCTGCCACCGAAGTCGAAATGAAAGAAAAGAAGGCTCGCGTCGAAGACGCCCTGCACGCCACCCGCGCTGCAGTGGAAGAAGGCGTGGTTCCTGGCGGTGGCGTGGCACTGATCCGTGCCAAGCAAGCCATCAGCAACACCAAGGGTGACAACGCTGATCAGGACGCCGGCATCAAGATCGTTCTGCGCGCCATCGAAGAGCCCCTGCGCATCATCGTCAGCAACGCTGGCGACGAGCCCAGCGTGGTCGTCAATGCCGTCATCGCCGGCAAGGGCAACTTCGGTTACAACGCTGCCACCGGCGAATACGGTGACATGATCGAATTCGGCGTGCTGGACCCCACCAAGGTTACCCGCACCGCACTGCAGAACGCCGCCTCGGTTGCATCACTGCTGTTGACGACGGAAGCCGCCATTGTCGAGCTGCCTGAAGACAAACCTGCTGCTGGCGGCGGCATGGGTGGTGGTATGGGCGGTATGGGTGGCATGGGCGGTATGGACTTCTAAGTCCCGCTACGGTCTTTCCTTCGGGTCACGCTCGAAGGAATCCATGCAATCCTGGTTCGAGGGCCTTATAGCCTCGACCCAGGATACTCAAATCCCTGCGGAGCAGATATGCGACGCGGGGATTTTTCTTTTGCAACGCGATTTTGTACTAGTGTGCAATGGCGATAGGCCGCGCTCACAACGATAAAATGGGCGTCACCTGTAGCCTGTCGCTTGGCAATAATGTCTTGCATACGTCACAGACATCCTATACATTACGTTACCCTACGTACACTGAGTTACCCCATATATAAAAGTTGTAGGTGGGAGAAGTAACCAGACGCAAGGTTATGCTTCAAGAATACGTGCCAGAACCACGTAGCTCCGCCTTGCCAGCCTGAAGAAGCAAGAAAACCCCATGGGAAAGGTTGAATCGACCGTCGCGTTCACGCCACGTACATTCTTGATTCATCGGGGACTGAACAGACTCTCGCACGCCAAGAGGCTGGCAGATCCATTTTCCGCATCACCCCGATCCGCGCACACTTTTACGGCGGCCTTCGCGTGCCCCGCCATATCGCCGCCATACCGACAAGCTCGGGCAGATCACAGATCAACTGCCCGCCCTGAGCCACCCCTGACGCTTGATTCGAGAGCTGCAGCTGCCTGGGCAGGCCGACGGCGTGTATTGATCTGCGTGTCAGCATTCGACCAACTCGCAAACTGTCCAATCAAGGGTCCGCGTTAGCGGGCATTCCCCAGACAAACCAAGTCGAATCGAGTATCCAGGCTCATACCAAATGAGTAATCCGTTGATGGCACGTTCAAGCGTGTCAATTTCCGAAAAACCATTACGTAAACGAATCGCCGACCACGCGAATTTGTATATCGAAGTTTTAAGGCCATGAATCAGATGTACATCCCCACAGCGAGCACTCCGAATAAGCTGGGCAGCAAATCCAATCGCAGCCAGCGAACCTCTGATTGAAACCGGGAGTACCAGGTGCATACACAGCAACCGCCTACGGGCGCCGAAAGCCAGCGCCCTAGCATAGACAGCTATTTCGAGCGTTGGTCCTGCCTGCCGCTCTGGCGCAGCAGCCTGTTTCGGCTAGCACTGGTCGTGGTCGCACTGCTGTGCCTGGGTGTTGTGGTCGCTGCGCCGCTCAGTCCAATTGCCCAATTGATGCTGTCGGTTGTCGCCCTGGTGGTGGCTTTGGTGCTGCGCCGCTTTATTGGCCGCTTGCCGACTATTTTGCTAGTGTTGTTGTCCTCCACGGTCTCGCTGCGCTATATGTACTGGCGCATCACCTCGACGCTGGACTTCCAGAACTGGCTCGACATGGCCTTTGGTTATGGATTGCTGCTCGCTGAAATTTACGCGATCACAGTGCTTTTGATTGGCTACCTTCAAACGATTTGGCCATTGCGTCGCCATCCTGTTCCCATGCCGCCAGATGCATCGACCTGGCCTACGGTCGATATCCTGATACCCACCTATAACGAGCCGCTTGACGTAGTCAAGCAGTCGGTGCTGACCGCCATTTCCCTGGACTGGCCGGCCGACAAGCTACGTATCTATCTGCTGGATGACGGACGCCGTCCCGAGTTCAAGCAGTTCTGCGCCGATCTGAATATCGGCTATCTGACACGCGACAACAACTTGTCGGCAAAAGCCGGCAACCTGAACGCAGCACTCGCTCGCACAGACGGGGAGTTCGTCGCGGTATTCGACTGCGACCACATCCCGACCAGGTCTTTCCTGCAAATATGCATGGGTTGGTTCATCAAAGACCCCAAGCTTGCGATGTTGCAAACCCCACACTATTTTTTCTCTCCAGACCCTTTCGAGAAGAATCTCAACACGTTTCACACTGTGCCCAATGAAGGTGAGCTGTTTTATGGCGTAGTGCAAGACGGTAATGACTTGTGGAACGCAGCGTTTTTTTGCGGTTCGTGCGCGGTCCTTCGCCGCTCACAGTTGATGGAAGTAGGCGGCATCGCGATCGAAACCGTTGCCGAAGACGCGCACACTGCGCTCAAGCTCAGTCGCGCAGGCTACAACACCGCTTATCTCGCCTTGCCACAAGCTGCCGGGCTGGCGACCGAAAGCTTGTCCCGCCATATCGGGCAACGAATCCGTTGGGCGCGGGGTATGGCACAGATATTCCGCTTGGATAATCCCTTGTTCGGTCGCGGCCTGACCCTGGGGCAACGTATTTGCTACCTGAACGCCATGCTCCATTTTTTCCATGGCCTGCCACGTTTGGTTTTCCTGACCGCGCCGCTTGCTTTCCTTTTTTTTGGCGCACACGTATTCCAGGCATCGGCAATAATGGTCGCGCTTTACGCCCTGCCCCATATCCTGCACGGCAATCTGACGACCTCGTATATGCAAGGGCGTTTTCGCCACTCCTTCTGGAACGAGGTGTACGAATCAGTTCTGGCTTGGTATATCTTTCGGCCAGCCATGGTCGCACTCTTCAAACCCAAACTGGGCGCATTCAACGTCACCGCTAAAGGCGGCGCTGTCGGACCCGCTTGGTTCGATTGGCAAATGGCCAAACCCTATCTCGTCCTTCTCGCCTTGAATGTCGCCGGCTTTCTTGTCGGCATCCTTTGGATGATATTCGGCAACTACGGTGCAGATGGATTCTTCACGCTGCTAATCAATCTGTGCTGGACCGCTTACAACATCGTTATCACCAGCGCCAGTCTTGCCGTAGCCCGTGAAGAACGCCAGTACCGGGTTCAACCTCGGGTGGCCGTCAGCTTGCCCGCCACACTGCATTTGCCTGATGGCCACGCCATTGCGTGCAACATCTCTGACTATTCCGCCAGCGGACTGGGCCTCGCTCCGCCCCAAGACAGACCAATCCTGAGGGTCGGCGAGTCTCTGCAGATCTCGCTTTATCGGGGACAGAATGCACGAACATTCCCGGCCAAAGTGGTGCTTTCCTCTGATACGCACCTGGGCTTGAGTTTCGATGATCTCAGCTTGCAACAGCAGGTTCAGCTTGCCGAAATGACCTTCGCACGCGCTGACACTTGGGCCAATAGTTGGGGGCAGGGGGCGCCGGACTCGCCCATGCTGGCGCTGCGCGAGATCACCCGCACCAGTTTTTTCGGCATGAAGCAACTCGCTAGTTACGGCAGACACGCAATATTGGAGCGCTGGACCAATCGAACAGGCCGGGCATCTAAATCGCTTAAGACATTAAAAACAGAAACGAGGAACGGATAACACCATGCCTATTACACAGTGGGGCCGTGCCCGGTCCATCAAGCACCCCTTTTCGTTCGCGCTGATTTCGGTATTTTTGCTCAATGGCTTATTGCCGCAAGGGGCGCTGGCCGCCACCAACGGCGCCGTATCCAGCACATCCTCGCCACTGCCTCCCAACGTACTTGCGTCCCCGGTTCTAACCGACCAGTTGATATCGGGCGGACGCAAGTATGAAATTAGTCTGCAGCGGCTGGGGGCAGAGTTCCCGATGATTCTGCGCGGTATCGAGGGAAGCCATAGTTTGCCGTTCAATATCCGGGCCGATGAAGTGGTGTCATCCGTCCGGCTACGTCTGAAGTACGCTTATTCACCTGCGCTGATCAGCGAACTTTCGCACATTAATATATTGGTCAACGGGGAACTGGCGAACTCTATCCCCGTCCCCAAGGAAACCGCTGGGGCCAACCAGGAAACCGTGATTGATCTTCCGCAGGAAATGATCACTCAGTTCAACACCCTGAACATTCAGTTGATCGGCCACTACACCATGGAGTGCGAAGACCCGCTGCACTCCAGCCTATGGGCCAATATTAGCAACCGCAGCACATTGGAAGTCACCGTCACACCGCTGACTTTGGCCAATGACCTGTCTATTTTGCCGCTGCCCTTTTTCGACTACCGCGATGCGCGCGCACTGAACCTGCCCTTCGTGTTTGCAACCCAGCCAGACAATGCAATGCTGGAAGCCGCCGGCACATTGTCCTCGTGGTTCGGCGCCCTTGCCAGCTATCGCGGAGCCAAGTTTCCGACTGCAATAGGATCGATACCCGATAAGGGCAACGCCATTGTGTTGGTCACGGGCGAATTGCGCACCGGCGGACTTGACGTTAACGCGCCAACCGGTCCCACTCTTGCCATCGTTCCCAACCCCAACGATCAATATGGCAAGCTACTGCTTATCGGTGGGCGCGATGCAAAAGAGATCAAACGCGCCGTTCAAGCCGTGGTAACCGGCAGCAAGGCACTGACCGGCCAACATGCAGTCATCACGCAGCTAGCGGAACTGAAAGCGCGCCAGCCATATGACGCCCCAAACTGGTTGCGCACTGATCGGCCGGTAAAACTGGGTGAGCTCACCACACCCAAGAAATTGAACGTTAGCGGATTCGCGCCCCCCAATATTCCGGTCGACCTGCGCCTGCCCCCCGATCTGTTCGGCTGGCGTGAAAAAGGCATTCCGCTCAACCTCAAATATCGCTATACCCCGCAACAGTTGTCGACTAGCTCATCGATGACGGTCAGCGTCAACGGACAACTACTGAAGTCGTATCCGCTGCCTTCGATCGCCCGTCTTGATGGGGGTGAAGGGCTCCTGGCCAAGCTCAATACGGATAGCAGTATTCCTGTCCAGACCGACCTGAAGATTCCTTTGCAGATTACGCCACCGCGCTCACAACTGCAGTTCCGTTATCAGTACGACTACATCAAACAGGGTGAATGTCGCGATGTCATCATCGACAACGTTCGAGGCGCGATCGAGCCGGATTCCACTCTGGATATTTCCGGCTATTCGCACTATATCGCCATGCCTGATCTGGCCGTTTTCCAGAACAGTGGATTCCCTTTCACTCGCATGGCCGACCTGTCGCAAACCGCAGTCATCCTGCCTAACGGAGCCGGCCCAGTCGAATACAGCGCGTATCTGGAAATACTTGGCCGTCTGTCGGAATCCACGGGCTACCCCGCCACTGCGGTGACCGTTGCCAACGCCGATCAGATTGAAAGCCTTGCAAACAAAGATTTGCTGATCCTTGCTTCAGGAAACAATCAACCCTTGCTTGAACGCTGGTCCAAACAGTTGCCGGTTTCACTGAACGGCAACGATCGACGTTTCAACTTTTCCGACCTGGTCTACAAAGCATGGAACTGGGTCGTACCCAACCCGCGCGACAATGTCGATCCAGCGCGCAACAGTGTGTCGTTCACGACAGACGGAGCCAATGCCGTATTCCTTGGGTTCGAATCACCCTTACAAAGCGGCCGAAGCGTCGTCGCGATCTCCTCCACCAGGCCTGCGGCCCTATCCGAAGCCGTCAGCGTACTGGCCGGCGCCAGCCCCAATCAGTACCTGCAAGGCAGCGTAGCCGTGGTTCGTGGGCAGGAAGTCGAATCTCTCGTGTCGAACCCGACCTACTACACCGGCTCGCTCGGCCCGCTTAAAGCAGCGCTATGGTTTGCTTCGCGGCATCCCTGGCTAGTCGTATTGCTGGCACTCCTGGGTATCGCGCTACTGAGCATACCGATCTACTTCGCGTTGCGCCGTCGGGCCACGCAACGCCTGGACGTCTAGGCCAACAGTAGATGACGCCACCCACCTACGACAGCGCTGACCGCCTTGGCCCGCGACCGCAAGTTTTGCGGCGCGGTGCAAAGTCGGTCATGGCAGTAGCGCTGATGGCTGTACTGCTCGCGGCATGCCAGGCTGCCCCAACCAAGGCGACCACGCTGGCTGCGGCGTCTGCGCCCGTTTGCAAAGTTCCCTCATGGACACTGTGGGATGAGTTCTCCAAGCATTTCATCCAGGCCGACGGAAGAGTGCTCGATGCCAGTACGCCGCAGCAGCACTCCTCATCCGAAGGACAGTCGTACGCGATGTTCTTTGCCCTGGTAGCAGGCGATGCGGCTACCTTCGACAGGCTTTGGCGTTGGACCGTAGACAACCTGGCGGGCGGCAATATTGAGCAAAACCTGCCTGCTTGGCATTGGGGACGAAACGCGGACAACAATTGGGGGGTGCTGGACCGAAATTCAGCCTCTGACGCCGACTTATGGTTCGCGTATTCCTTGTTGGAAGCCGGCGACCGTTGGAAACGCGCGGATTACACTCGCGATGCGAAGACTTTGCTGGCGGCCGTCGAAGCCAAAGAGGTGGCCGACCTGCCTGGCCTAGGCAAAATGTTATTGCCCGGCCATTCGGACTTCATCCTGCCGGAAAACACTTGGCAATTGAACCCGAGCTACATGCCCCTGCCACTACTGCGACGGCTGGCAATAGCGTCACCCCAAGGACCGTGGTCGAAAATTGCCAACAACACGGCCGTCATGCTGCAAACGGTCAGCCCCAAAGGTTTTGTTGCTGACTGGGTTTCTTATCGCGGTGCGAACGCCAACGGCACCTTTATCGTTGACGCACGCAAAGGCGACCTGGGAAGCTACGACGCCATCAGAACCTACCTATGGGCAGGCTTGACACCCAGTGGCGATCCACTCGCCGCGCCTGTGCTCAATGCGCTCCACGGGATGGCAAGCGCCACGGCAGACACGGGAATACCGCCAGAAAAGGTCAGAACCACTACAGGCCAGACCAGCGGTAGCGGGCCCTTCGGTTTTTCCGCGGCACTGGTACCCTACTTCCAAGCCCGAGGCCAACACGAGTTGGCCAATGCGCAACAAAAGCGGGCGCAAACCCTGCTTGAACAGAGTCTTTTGCCTAGCCAATTGCAGCAGAAGCAACCCCCTTACTACGACTTCGTCCTGAGCCTATTCGGCCTGGGCTGGGCCGATAAGCATTACCGATTTCTACGCACTGGAAAAGTGCAATTATCCTGGGAGACAACATGTCTGCGCGCCACCACACCCTAGCAGCCGGAGTGCTGGCCGCGCTGGCTACGCACACAAGCATCGCTGCCCAGACCGTACCTACCACTCCTAGCGAGGTGGCGCAAACCAATGCCAGTTCCGCCAAGGCACTGCTAGAGCAAGGTCGCTATTGGCAAGA
Source organism: Pigmentiphaga sp. (assembly GCA_040391825.1). Lineage (GTDB taxonomy): Bacteria > Pseudomonadota > Gammaproteobacteria > Burkholderiales > Burkholderiaceae_B > Pigmentiphaga. The sequence continues at coordinate 23,787 of JBEBXA010000044.1, read as the reverse complement.
CAAAGATAACGATGCGCGCGCAGCAGAGGCCTGGGGCCGCTTGTTGCAAGTGGCTCCGACACACCCTGAAGCACTGTATAACCTGGGTCTGCTTGAGCTCAAGACTCGCCGCACAGCACGTGCCCAGGAATACCTGACGCAACTGCGCGCCTTGCCATCCACTGAACTCTACTCAGCACAACTGGAACAGGCAATTGCGCTGAGCAACACCGGCAAAGCCAAGGAACTGGAGCAAGCTCGACTATTGGCCGGCTCCGGCGAGCTTGACAAGGCCATTGCCCAGTATCGTTCGGTGTTTGGCGGCAAACAACCGCAAGGCAAGCTGGCTCTGGAGTATTACGGTTATCTGGGCTACACCGAAGGCGGGTGGGAGGAATCGCGACAAGGCCTGGAGCGCCTGGTCAAAGAGTTCCCTGACGACCCCCAAGCCTCCTTGGTGCTGGCCAAGCTACTGACTCGCAACGAAAAGACTCGCGTTGACGGTATCAAGCGTTTGGCAAAGCTGTCTACACGCCCGGACATAGGTGGCGATGCGGCGGAGAGCTGGCGCGTAGCCTTGACATGGCTGGGCCCTCCCCGGCCTTCGGAAGCTCCGCTGTTTCATGCCTACTTGAAAGCGCATCCGGATGATGCCGAAATCCGTGCGCAGCTCAGCCGCACGCGCGCAGCCAGTCCCTCAAGAAGCCGGACGGCCCCCGCCACGCTATCGCCGCAAGATCGCGCGCTTGCCAGTGCATTCAAGGCACTGGAGGACGGAGACTTAGCCCAGGCGGAAGCAGGTTTCGATGCCATTCTGCAAGCCAAACCCAAGCTCAGCGACGCCTTGGGCGGCATGGGCGTGCTGAGGATGCGGCAAAATCGGCCGGACGACGCCGTCGAGCTGCTGACACAGGCTACTCGGCAAGCAGGAGCGCGGGCAGCCTGGAAACCGGTGTTAGGCACCGCGCAATACTGGTCGCTGGTCGGCCGAGCCGAACAAGCGCGCGAGCGCGGCGAGCTAGAAGCTGCCCAGCAACTGCTTGAACAAGCCACCAAGCTGACTCGCAATGACAATACCGCCGAAATCGCACTGGGACGCATACAGTCCGAACGCGGTCGCAACGATCTTGCTGAAAAAACCTATCGCGGTGTCCTGACTCAGGATCGCGACAACCTGATTGCACTACAGGGATTGGTTAATGTGCTGGCGCAAACGGACCGCGTCGACGAAGCACTTCGGCTGATTGAGCCATTAACCCCCGAACAGCAGGAAAAGATAGGCACGGTTGGCCAACTACGCGCAGTCCAGGCGCGCAGCGCAGCGAAAGCGGCAGCGGCTCGCGGCGACGATGCCGCAGCACAACGCTTCCTTGAGGACGGTCTTCGCCTTGACCCCAACGAACCCTGGCTACGGCTCGATCTTGCACGCCTATATCTGAAAGCAGGCGCCAACACCGATGCAAGAAACGTCGTTGATGGCCTGCTGCTGACCAATCCTGATATGTCTGGCGCTTTGCTGGCCAGCGCGCTCTTGTCAGCGCAGATGCAGGAATGGGAAAAAGCGCTGAACACACTTGAGAAGATTTCGCCTAGCGACCGCACGCAAGAGGTACTCACACTACACAAGCAAGTGTGGACACGCTACCAGATCGATCAGGCAACGCAACTGGCACGACAAGGAAAGAAGGCCGAAGCCAAAGCAATGCTGGCTCAACTCGAATCCGAGACCCGCCAGGACTCCAGCCTGATCGGGGCCGTCTCGGCCGCCTACATTGATGCCGGAGAGCCCGCCTATGCATTGGGCTTGTTGCGTCAGGCGACAGCTCGCACCACCAAGCCGGACAACGACTTGCTATTGCAGTATGCGGCAGCCTTGCTCAAGACCAGTCAGGACGTAGAAGCAGCGGGTATCCTGCGCCAGTTGCAGACCCGCACGCTTACTGCCAGCCAGCAATCCAACTTCGAGGATTTGCGCCGGCTTTACACCGTACGGCAAGCCGATGCCCTGCGCGCGCGAGGCAAGGTTGCCGATGCTTATGACGTGCTTGCCCCTGTTCTTGCCCAGTACCCCAACGACCCGCTGGTGGTGGGCGCTCTTGCACGGATGTACAGCGCTGCGGGAGACAATGCCAAGTCATTAGAACTGCATAAACAGTTACTGCAGAAGGACCCGGACAATACCGACTTGCTGCTTGCTGCCGCACAAGCGGCAAGCCAGGCAAAAGATCGAGACTATGCGGACTCCGCCCTGAACAAGGCCCTGGGGCTGAAACCGCAAGATCCCACCGTGCTCGCCGCGGCGGCCCGCATCTACAAGAGCCAGGGAAAAAGCGGCAAAGCCGCAGAATACCTAAAGGCCGCCATTGCCGCACAGCACGCTCAAGCAAAGCAGCAAAGCGTGGCCGCAAGTATGCCGCCCGCGGCAGTCGCTCAAAGTGCGGGCAAGGATGACAATCCGTTCGCCAACTTGCCTGGGCAAACTCGCAGCAACCCGGCCACGATTACCTCTTTGGATCCAGCTCAGGCACAAGCGATGCCTGTGGCCAGCGCAAGCGCTCCGGTTTTCAGCGAGCTGCGGCCCACACCCGCCACTTACGGTGCTGCCGCCAAAACCGGCAATGCGCACAAACCGGCGAAACCAGCCCCGGCCTTGGTCTCGGCACCGATTGCATCAAGCCCGCGCAATCTCGAATCGTCCACGGTATCTTCGGTACGCGCTGATCTCGATAGTGCAGTAGTAGCCATGCCGGACTCTCCGCCAACGGGTGCCGACGCACTGCGAGAGGCGCGCGCAACGAGCCTGGCGCCGATTCCCGATGCCGTGGTGCAATCGGCACCGCTACCCCCGCCTGCCGTATTGGCCAGCCAGCAACCCAGCCTGCCCCCTTCACCCTTTCGCCGCTCGGTAGCAAGTGCGGAACAAGGTTCAGCGCCAGCCCGCACGCTAGAGCAGGAACTCGATGAGATCCAGCAAGCCCGTAGCGCAACCGTTACGGTTGGCACTACCGTACGTCGGCACAACGGGGCCAGCGGCACCGGCCGGCTGGTGGACGTCGAAACACCCATCACCGTGAGCTTCCCGGTGGGCGACGACAAAGCTTTTGTCCAGGTCACCCCGGTTTCGCTAGGTGCGGGTTCAGTCGATACGTCTTTTGCCGCAAGCAGTGCTTTTGGCGGCGGCCCCGCCGCTGCGCTCGCTCAGCAAGCAGGCCTGGTGGGCGCGCCTGAAGAGCAGAAAGCCCGTGGGGTAGGCATTGCCGTAGGCTACGAAGTTTCGGGACTCAAGCTGGACTTGGGTGTCACGCCCTTGGGATTCCGATATCGGAATATCGTTGGCGGCGCACGCTTCGATGGAGAAATCGACAGCAATGGCATTGATGACCCGCGTGTGTCTTACGGTATCGACGTCTCTCGTCGCGCCGTTACCGACAGCGTTCTTTCATTTGCGGGTGCCCGCGACAGCCGCACCGGCGAAAGCTGGGGCGGAGTGACTCGCACAGGCGGCCGGCTTTCAGGGGGGCTGCACTTCGAAGACTATGGCTTCTACGGCAATGTCGGCTGGCACAGTCTAAACGGCCACAATGTTCAATCCAACAGCAGTTGGACGGGTGGCGCGGGCGCCTACGTAAACCTGATTCGCGAACCCAATCGCAGCCTGACCACGGGCTTGAACATCATCGGGATGGCCTACGACAAGAACCTTGGCTACTACACCTACGGCCAAGGCGGCTATTTCAGCCCCAAGCAGTTTATTCTCGCAAGTATTCCGCTGTCGTGGGTAGAACGAAAAGGACGCTTCAGCTATCAGCTCAAAGGCTCGCTCGGTGTCCAACACATCAAGCAAGATGCCTCCCCTTACTTTGCCGATCCTGCGCGGCAAACCACGGCCGAAGCCATTGCCGCCGCCAACGGCACCCAAGCCAGCTACGGCGCGGCGAGCAAAACGGGGCTCGGTTATGGTCTCGCTGCCGCCATGGAATACCAGTTGGCGCCGAAATGGTTCCTGGGCGCCAATCTGAGCATCGACAACGCCCGCGACTATCGTCAATTCATTGGCGGCGTCTATCTGCGCTATGCGCTGGAAGCCCAAACCGGTCCGGTTCCCATGCCGGTTTCGCCGTTCGCCTCTCCTTACGCACTTGAATGACACACACCAGACACCTGTCTATTTCCGCAATACGGAGTAATGCATGATTTCCCTGCTTGCAGGTTTAACCATTTTGATCATCGGCGACAGCCATCTCGCAACACCCGATTATCTTATCGGATCCTTGCAAAATGAATTGATGAGCCAGGGCGCCAAACAGGTCCATACCATCGGCGTGTGCGGCTCCACCCCAAGCGAGTGGCTCGTTGCCACGCCTGGCGCTTGCGGAGGTGCCGAGCGCAAAGGCAAAGGCAAGGCCGTCGTGCTGGGCAAAGCCGCGGCGACCGTGCCCATTGCCCAACTCCTGGCCGCCGACAAGCCCGATCTGGTCATGTTGGTCTTCGGCGATACGATGGCGGGCTATACCAAACCTTCTTTCCCCAAAACCTGGGCTTGGCAACAAACCACTTCGCTGGTCAAAGCCATCGGCGCGAGCGGCACCAAGTGTTTATGGGTGGGGCCAGCCTGGGGCAGTGAAGGCGGGAAGTACGGCAAATCTTATGCGCGGGTCGAGCTGACCTCGAAATTTCTGGCCTCCAACACCGCGCCTTGTCACTACATCGATTCGCTGGCGTTTTCCAAGCCCGGTCAATGGGCGACGGTGGATGGCCAGCACTTTACGGCGGTGGGCTATCAACACTGGGCGGACGCCATCACCAAGGCTGTCCTGACCTCACTACCTGCGCTGTCGGCAGGCACACAGCCGTCCTCACTGAAATTGAAACCGAAAACACCATGACCCCACTCGCTTTAGCAGGCCTGAGCATCTTGATTCTGGGCGAAAGCCACCTCACGATCACAGGCAGCCTAATCGATTCACTACATGACGAGCTAAACAAACGGGGGGCCATAGTTCATTCGATTGGTGCATGCGGTGCAAGCGCCCAAGACTGGCTTGTCAAGAAAAGCGTAGACTGCGGCGCTGACCGTATTGGTAAGAACAAGCCGGTAATCCGGGGGCGCGATGCTACCACCCAGCCTATCGGCCAATTGATTGCCGCCGAAAAACCCAACCTCGTCGTCGTCGTCATCGGCGACACCATGGCCTCTTACGATAAGAGCGCCTTCCCCAAAGCCTGGGCATGGCAAAGTGTGACCAGCCTTACCAAAGCCATTGCAGCAACCCATACCCGCTGTATGTGGGTGGGTCCGCCGTGGGGCACGCCTGGCGGCAAATACAACAAAAATGACACCCGGGTAAAAATCATGTCGAACTTTCTTGCCTCCAACGTCGCACCCTGCACATATATCGACTCACTCGCATTCTCTAAACCTGGTCAATGGGCGACCACCGATGGTCAGCACTTTACTGTGGCCGGCTACAAGGCCTGGGGACAGTCCATTGCAAAAGCGATCAGCGATGCCAACGTCATGGCGGAAGGAAAAAAATGACCGCATTACTCCGTTTTACTTTCGCGCTGACCGCACTCTTGCAACCAACGGCCCAAGCTGCCGATATTCCGCTGTACCCGACCGGCCCGGCTGAAGATTCAGCCTTCGTGCGCTTTGCCAACATTGGCGACACCCCGCTTGAAATTCAGGCCAGCGGCAGTAAGAATTCACTTGCCTTGACGGTGGAGAAGCCTGTGTCCACCTTTATTCCCGTAGCCGCCAACAAGCCGCTCAAAGGCAGTTTGATACGCAAGGGGAAAAGCGCCAGCATGGAGGTTACGGTCAAGCCCGGAGAGTTCGCGACAGTCATTGCAGGCTTGCCGGGAACAAGCGCCGCCACAACGACGGTCATTCGCGAAGAACCTGACGACTTCAATGCATTGCGTGCATCGCTGGCCCTTTACAACGTCGACCCTGCTTGCGCACAAGCCGGATTGCAGACCGCGGAGCGAGCCGTATCGGTTTTCAGCGAAGTGGGCACTGGGCAGATAATGCGCCGCATGATCAACCCTGTCGCCTTGTCGGTCCAGCTTACTTGCGGTGGCAAGCCTCAGGGCAAGCCGCTCTCGCTCGGCACCCTATCGGCAGGCGAACGCTACAGCGTATTCGCGGTGCCTGGGGCATCAGGAACGCGCAGCATCTTTACCACCGACACACTCGCGCGATAAGCGCCTCTAAAGCCATTACGACGGAAAACGCCAACCATGGTTTTCGCATCACTGGAATTCCTGACGTTATTCCTGCCTGCCTTCCTTCTTATCTACGCGCTGACGCCAGCGTCGTACCGCAATGCGGTTCTGTTGTTCTCGAGTTGGGTTTTCTACGGATGGTGGAGCCCACTGCTTTTATTTCTTTTCATATCGCTGATCATCGTCGGCTGGGCGGGAGGCAAGCTAATAGATAGCACCCGCAACGACAGGCAGCGCATGGCCATGCTGGCCGGGCTCATCGCTATCAACCTATCGGTGCTGTGTTGGTACAAGTACGCCAACATTTTGGTCGAAACCATCAATCAAGCCATGGGATGGGCTGGCGCCATGCCTATTTCCTGGCAAAAGATAGTGTTGCCCATCGGCTTATCTTTCATCGTGCTCCAGTCGATCTCCTACCTGATCGACGTCCAGCGACGCACCGTGCCGGCCGACCCCAGTTTCATCAATTTTGGCGCCTACCAGGCGATGTTCGTACACTTGATCGCAGGACCTATCATCCGTTATGACTGGGTGGCCCGCGAACTGCGGGAACGCACCGTCGACTGGCCCCAATTTACTCAAGGCGCGCATCGCTTCATGATCGGCTTCAGCATGAAGGTGTTGATTGCCGATACATTATCTCCCTTGGTCGACACCGCTTTTTCCCAGCCCAGCCCGACCTTGGCCGACGCCTGGCTGGGATGCCTGGGCTACACGCTACAGCTATATTTCGATTTTGCCGGTTACAGCGCCATGGCGATCGGACTGGGGCTGATGTTGGGGTTCCATTTCCCCGAAAACTTCAACCATCCCTATATTGCGCGCAGCATCCAGGACTTCTGGCGCCGCTGGCATCTGTCCTTATCAACCTGGTTGCGCGATTACCTCTACATTCCCCTGGGCGGTAACCGGGGCGGCACTGTCCGCACCTATATCAACCTGCTATTGACCATGGCTATCGCCGGGCTTTGGCATGGCGGCGATACCTGGAACTTCCTTTTGTGGGGCACCGCACATGGGCTGGCGCTTGCGGGCGCGCGCCTCTGGACCAACACCGGCTTGCCGCAGCCCGGGGCGGTGCTTTCCCATGTATTGACCCTGCTGTTCGTCATGCTGGCATGGACGCTATTTCGCGCGCATACATTCGACTCCGCCCTGACCATGTACGCAGGCCAATTCGGCCTGAATGGGATTCCCCTAAGTAGCGCCTTATTGGCCGAACTGCGTCCCACCCACTGGCTCGCCATCGCCGTCGGCATACTGTGCGTGCTGCGGCCAGTCGCTGATGCCCGCCTGGGCGATCGCGGCTGGGTGCGTCAGTTCGACTCAATCTGGCCGGTTGCCGCGTTTGCGCTGTCGTTCTCCTTGATCGCCAGTCGCGGCGCAGTACCTTTCTTATATTTTCAATTCTGATGAACGATAAATCTCCTCGCAAAATCAGAATCTATCATCTGGCCGGCGCGGTACTCTCGCTGGTAATGATAGGCGGGTTCGCATCCAATCTATATGGCTTCTTCATCGAGCAATTGCCGCCTACGGCCCATACGCCCACTTGGTCCACCTTCATGGATGGCAAGGTAAGCAATGAAATTGCGCGCGCGATGGAAAAGACGCCCCTACCTTCCAAAGCTGCCCAGCTTGAACGCGGTCTGAGCTGGCTGGCGGTGAGAGACCTTGGCCCGCGTGTACGCCAAGGCTGTCCCGGCTGGCTGTTTGTGGCCGACGAACTAACCCCTCATGCCAAGGCAGCACTTCATGCGGACGCCCGCGCGGCGGTCGTTGCCGACATCAATGAGCGACTACTAGCGCGAAATATCCAGTTGTTCGTCATGGTCGTGCCGGACAAAAGCCGAATAGAGGCAGAGCAACTGTGCGGTCTTTCCAGATCGGAGCAATTCGAGGGTCGTGTACGCACATGGGTCGCGAGCCTTCAGGAACGAGGCATCCGCATTCTTGACACGGAGCCGGCCCTGCGCGCTAGCGGCACCAATGCGTTCTTGCGCACCGACACCCACTGGAGCCAGGCCGGCGCCGAACGCGCAGCCCATGCCGCCGCCGCTGCGATCCTGAAAATGCCGAATGCCGACGGGCTGCTGCAGCCGCGCCAACAATATACGATAACGCGGGATGCGATCAGCCTCGTCCAGGGGGACCTGATCCGGCTCGCAGGCATAGACTGGCTGCCCCCAAGCCTGCTGCCCCCGCTGGATGAGGTACGCAAAACCAGCTTCACCCCCGTTCAAAACACAGCCGGAAATGGGGAAGATGATTTGTTCGGCGACGCCGATCTACCAGGCGTGGCGCTTATCGGCACCTCTTTTTCGCGCAATAGTCATTTCCTGCCTTTCCTGCAAACCGCGCTTCAGACCAAGATAGGCGATTTCGCTCGGGACGGCGGCGACTTTTCCGGAGCGGCGCGTGCCTACTTCAACAGCGTCGCCTTCAAGGAAACGCCCCCACGGCTGCTGATATGGGAAATACCTGAACGGGTATTGCAGCAACCGCTGGGCGATGATGAAACAATCACCGCGCTGTTGCCGCCTTTGCAACACATGGCACGATGATCGCTTGCGAGGATGGGCAGACCGATCCTCGCCAACAGCACAGGATCAATTCAACTGGATCTTGGCTTCAGTGATAACTTTGGTCCAGGTCTGGATTTCCCGCTCCAGGTAGCTGCGAAACTCCGCCGGCGTCGACTCGACTGCCTCCACGCCTTCGGACTCGAGGTAGCGCTGGATTTCCTCGGACGCAATAGCCTTTCTGATTTCCTCGTTGAGCTTGGCGATAATCGGCGCCGGCGTACCTGCGGGCGCCGCATAACCCCACCAGCCTTCGGCGTCGTAGTTGGGATAACCCGCCTCGGCAATCGTCGGCACATCGGGAAACTTACTCCAGCGCTTCTTGCTGGTGACAGCCAACATGCGCAAGCGCCCCGCCTTGATAGAAGCGCTGGCTCCCGCGTAAGTCGCAAACGTAAAGTTGACTTGGCCGCCAATGACATCGTTCATCGCTGGCCCTGCGCCTTTGTAGGGCACGTGCAGTATGTCGATACCCGCCATGCTCTTGAGCATTTCCCCCATCAGGTGCGCATTGCCGCCATTACCTGACGACGAGTACGAATAGGCGCCGGGCTTTTGCTTGGCCAGGCTCACCAATTGCGGCAGCGACTTGGCAGGAAAATCGTTATTGGTCACCAACAGGAATGGCGACGTGGCCACCAGGCTGATGAAGCTGAAACTGTTTAAGGAATCATAGGGCAGCTTGTTCGGCAAGGCTGCGTTGATGGCATGTGCGCCAGGCAACTGCAATAAGGTATAGCCGTCGGGCGCCGCCTTTGCAACGTAGTTGTTACCTATCACCGTGCCGCCTCCCGGGCGATTATCAACGATGACGGTCTGCTTCAAGGAGGTCGACAACTTGGCCGCGACGGTGCGCGCCAGAGCGTCATTGAATCCGCCCGGCCCAAACGGCACGACGATGCGTATGGCTTTCTTCGGGTAGTCGCCAAGCTCGGCGCTTGACTGGGCATGCACAGTGCTAGCTGTCGCGCCTATGAGCAACAGAGCCAGCCACTTTCGTTTGGACAATCGATAATTTTTCATCACATCACTCCTCATTTTTTCATGCCTTGCTTGCAGCGGAAGTGCAATAAATGGCGCGTACGGTATCGGGGCTTTCTGGCTTCAAGATTTACCGGGGTGTTCGGCCAGCAAACGTAAAGGGTTATCACGCAAGATTGCGATTCGGTCCGCTTCGGAAAAGCTCCGGATGAAGGCTTCGAACAACTCACCGTCATCCGGCATGCATGCTGCGGAAAAATAGCCGGTGTGAGGCCAATCGCTTCCCCAAAGCAGGCGGTCCCGCGACACCAGGGCCAAGCGCCGCATCAAGGGCGCCGCCGAGTCATAAGACGCGTCTGCCGCACAGACCCGATCAAGCCCGGAGATTTTCACCCAGACATGGCTATGCTCGGCCAGGCGCAACAAGCTGCGCTGAGATGAGCTATCCAATCCGGCTGCTATATCGACGCGTCCGAGATGATCGATCAGTACTGGCGCATCCAGACCGGCGATCCAGCTTTCAAGCTGAGGCAGATCCTTACCGTCGAAATGCAGTTGCACGAACCAGCCCATGGGCCGAATGCAGTTCAGCACATGCTGCACGGTATCGGTGTCGAGCTGCCCGCCATGCTGCGGGTTGAACGCGAAACGCACTCCGCGCACCCCTTGGCCATGCAGCGCCAAAACCTGGTCGGGCGTGCATGAGCGATCAAGCCGGACTACCGCTCTTAAGCGCGACGGTGCTTGCGCGACCGCGTCCAGATACACGCTGTTGTCCGCGCCTTGGGTATTGGCATGAATCACAAAAGCCCGTTCTATACCCAAGACGTCCAGCATTCTGAAATACGCTGGCAGCAAAGCCGCGGGCGGGGTGTAATGCCGAGCCGCCGAGTAGGGGTACTGCGAAGTGGGGCCCAAGACATGAAACTGCGTGTCCCAGCAACCCGCGGGAGGACGCCAGCTTGCTTCTGATATCGTGGTGCGCGGGCCCAGGCAATCGGGAATCAGCGGCATCATTGCAAACTCCTCGCGGCCGCCAATGTGCGGTCGACGACCAGACCGGCCATGCCGAGGTAGGCCACCGGATCCAGCAAGGCGCGCAATTCATCGGAGGACAGATGCGCGTTTACTTCGGGCATGGCCGACAGCACTTCCAGTAGTTCCAGCCCTTCTCGCACGGCGCGATCACAGGCCTCATGGACCAGATCATGCGCGCGCAATCTGCCTATCTTTTTCCCCAGGGCCATTTGCACCGACTCGGAAACGATCAACCCTCGGGTCAACTGCACATTGCTGCCCATGCGCTCGGCATTGACCTGTAAACCTTGCAGTATCTGAGTCATCTTGCCCAGGCAAACCTCGGTTTCAATGAAAACTTCGGGAATCACCCTTGCCTCGACAAACCCGTGGCCGGATCGCTCCTGTTCCTGCCACATGGCGCCGAGCATGGCATCGGCGTTGCGCTGCACCAGTGTTGCCGCCGTCATGATCTGCCAGCTGAAAGCCGGGTTCGCCTTATGAGGCAAGGTGCTTGAAGCATCTGCGCCGGCCGCGGCAGGCTCGGCCAATTCGCCAACTTCGGTCCACATCAGTTGCGCGATGTCCTGAGCCATCTTGGCAAGGCTAGCTGTCAACAGCGCCAGGTACTGGGCCACTTCGGCAACCGCATCGCGTGCGCTGGAGGCTGAAGCCAGAGGAACGGCCAAGCCCAGCGCTTGCAGCACCTCTTGTTGAACGCGCGGAGCCGCTTCACCCAGGGAGGCGAGTGTCCCCATCGCTCCGCCCAGCTCTCCTTCTACGGGTCGTTCGCGCAAAGCGCGCAAGCGCTGTACATGGCGCAGCAAGGGCGCAAGCCAGTTTGCGAGCTTCAGGCCAAACGTAATCGGCAAAGCATGGCCGCCAAAGCCTCTTCCCGCCATCGGAGTATCGCGGTACTGCTGCGCGAGCGCGGACAAGCACCCCACAATGCAGCTCAGTTGTTCATCCACACGGCCCAAGGCCTGGTTAATCTGCCAGGCGCGCATGCTCAGCAGCAAATCCTGGGTGGTGGCTCCCCAATGAACGTAGGCTCCCGCCTGGCCGCAAGCCGCGGCCAATTGCCGCACAAACGGCGCAATCGGATAGCCCGTTCTTTCCACCGCCTCATTCAGAGCGCCCAGATCGATAACGTCGACCCGAGCCGACTCGGCAATTTGCTGGGCGGCCCACGCAGGAATAATACCGAGCTCAGCCTGCACGCGAGCCAGCGCTATTTCAAACTCAATAAAAAAAGCCACGCTGGATGACTGGGAAAAAAGCGCTCGTAAGGTCATTGTCTCTTGCTTGAATGTGCTGCGCCCGACATCGAGGAATTGCCTAGCGCGGCGCTAAGCATTCATCGGCGCCAAGCCCTGGCGTACCGTCCCGGCATCGAAAAGGTTCATCGATCCTGGCTTTTTCAAATTAGTAGTAATAATAGCTGCTACTAAAATTATTTGTCAAAGCAGCGGGTGAAGTACACTTTCCAACAGTGGTAGGAAGCGCGAAAAATTCGTCACCCGACGCTAGCAAGAGCTAGCTGTATCGCGCATACCATTTCCAAACGCCGCGTGACCGGCGCCCAAGACGCCCCCTCGACAGACCGGAATCATTTCCATGCCGCAGCTTCGAAAACGACCACCGGAAGGTTCCGGCGTCGACCTGCAAACCTCGCTACAACAACTAGGGTTTACCGACAACGAGGCGCGTGCCTATCTGGCGCTGTCACAGTCCTACCCCGCCACCGCTTACGAAATAGCGAAGCGCTCTGGTTTGCCCCGCCCCAATGCCTACGGGGTACTGCGCTCGCTCGAAGCCAAAGGCGCGATTCAGGCGGTCAATGAATCACCAGTACGCTATGCGCCGCTGGACCCCGACGACTATTTCGGTAACCACGCTCAGAAAACCCGGAGTCTGTGCGATAGCGTCGCTCAAGGCATTGCTGCCCAGGCGCAACCCAACGACAACACTTTCATGTGGTTTTATGAAGGCGCGGACGCCATACATCGCAAAACCAGCGATCTGATTGAAGAGGCTGAAGACTCTGTCTGGATAAAGGGTCCGGAAAGCTTGATCGGCCCCTTGCTTCCTTTGCTGCATGCCGCCTGCGAACGAGGCGTGCAAGTCATCATCATCGGGTTCGGACGCAACATCGACGCGCTCAAGGTGCATCCGCGCATGACTGTGCTTCCACATGAAGGCGATGCTTCGGTTTCGCGTGGCGCCACTGAAGTCATGCTGACCATGACCACCGATTTTGGCGGAGTGCTGATTGCCAACTATGCGCCGGGTCTCGCGCCCACCGCTTCATATGCCCGCAACCGCTCCATCGTTTACGTCGTGCAAACCTTGTTGCTGCACGAAATCTATCTGGCCGAAATGTTGACCACCATGGCTAGTGAACTGGAATCGGTATTTGGCAAAGGCCTGTCCAAACTCAGGAAGAAGTATCGTCCGCCCGGCATGGAACGCCATGTGCTTGAAGGGACTTGACCTTCCTTCGACCACTTCATCATCCGGCCTGTCGAAAGCGGCCTTCCTCGCGACAAGGGAATATTGCCATCCTCCGGACCCTGATGATCAAGCGCCTGAACAGACGCCGCCGAGCTATGGCGGCGCCCCCGGCAAGCAGTAGCCCGGCGGCGCGATGCGCCGCCAAGAATCAGTCTACGGTTGCGCCCGAAGCCTTGACAACCGCCCCCCACTGCTCGACTTCATGCTTGATGAAGTCGCCGAACTCGCGGGGTGTAGTCTTTGCCGTTACGGCGCCCAGGTCCTTGAAACGCTGCTGCACCTCGGGCTTGGACAAGGCTTTCTGAACCGAGGCGTTCAGCTTGGCGACGATCTCTGGCGGGGTGCCCGCCGGCGCGATCAAACCGAACCAGGACGAAACATCGAACTTGTCGAAACCCGACTCAAGCATGGTGGGCAGATCTGGCGCCGTAGCAGAACGCTCGGCGGTCGTTACCGCCAACGCGCGCAGCTTGCCTGCCTGTACATGCGGCCAAGCCGATGGCATGTTGTCGAACATCATTTGCACCTGGTTGCCCAATAGATCGGTCATTGCAGGGGCGCTGCCCTTGTAAGGAACGTGCATGATGTCTACCCCGGCACGCAGCTTGAAAAGCTCGCCCGCCATGTGGATGGAGGTACCGCTGCCCGAAGACGCAAAGGCGATTTTTCCCGGATTGGCCTTGGCATAGGCAACCAGTTCCTTGACGCTTTTAACCGGTAAGGCGGGGTTGACCACGAGGATGTTCGGCACTTTGATGACCAAGGCCACTGGCGAGAAGTCTTTGGTCAGGTCAAAGTTGAGCTTCTTGTACAAAGTATGGTTGATGGCACTGGTTACCGCCACCATGTATAAGGTATAGCCATCGGGTTTGGCCCGGGCCACTAGCTCCGCACCGATATTGCTGCCGGCGCCCGGCTTGTTTTCAACCACGAAAGTCTGCCCCAGATCATCGCCCAGTTCTTTGGCGATAATGCGAGCGGCAACATCGGTTGTCCCTCCTGCAGAAAACCCTACCACCACACGCACTGCTTTTTCCGGGTAAGCCGCCTGCGCAGACGTGGCCAGCAGCACACCCCCAGCCAAAAGCGACAGCAAGCCGCCCGCCCTACGTGCGAAAGCCGAAGATCGGATCATCGTTTTTTCCCCTGAGGAAGGATCGTGTGCCCAGTATCTCAACATTGCCCGGTCCCGGCGACTATTGTTGCAAACCCCAAGCAAGAACCAAGCGGGCGATTCGCTGTATGCTCGGCCCACCGGAAAACCTTTCTTCACCCTATGTCTACGAAACACTCCCCTTACAAGAGCACAGGCGGCCTGCAACGCGTCGCGCGAGCTTGGCGCTACTCCGTGCAAGGCTTGGGCGCGGCGCTCAAATACGAGGCGGCATTTCGCCAAGAGCTTGCCTTGGCGGCGGTGCTCGTGCCCCTGGCTTTCTGGCTGGGCCGCGATCGCACCGAAATCCTGCTCTTGCTGTTCAGCATGCTACTGGTGCTAGTGGTCGAATTACTTAATTCCGCAATAGAGGCGCTGGCGGATGCGTTGTCGGTCGAGACCCACCCGTTATTGGGGCGCGCCAAGGACCTGGGCAGCGCTGCAGTCATGCTGAGCCTGCTATTTTCCGCAGGAGTCTGGATCAGCGTATTGATGGACCGGTTTCTGTAACACGAAGCGCAGCTTACGCTTGACGCCGCCGCACGCGGAGCAGTAATAAATAGCAGGCCCACGCAAGGAACCACATAGCGGGGCCCAGCAAAGCACGGCCTACCTTCGCGATCTCTGCCGCCATGGGCGCTCCTGCCAACCACAGCAGCGATGTCAGATTGAAGTACAAGCCCAGCGCGGCACTTAGCGCGCCCGCCGCCAGCACCAAAGCCAGAAGCCGTCGATTGACGTCGAATCGGCCTGCCCCGACGCGCCAGAGCACCCCTGCCATCACCACGCTGTACAAGATACAACCTATGGCAAGGACTTCACCCCGGTTCATCGAGAACCCCAGCATGAAGGTGGCGGTACCCAGAATAAAACAAGGCAAGCTGACGACGAAGGCCAACGCGCGCGAAATCGTGGGAAAACCGACATCAGAAACGTAGTCTTTTTGAGGGTCGAAAACGGGCATGGAAATTCACTGATAAGCAGAAAGCCGACGCAGCGTTTTAGCATAAGCGCCGCTTGCTCCTACAATGACGCGATCAAACTCCACCGTCTTACTTCCCACGATGTCATTTACTCGCAAACTCGAACAGGCTTGGGCGGCATCCAATTCCCTGCTGACTGTCGGCCTGGATCCGGACCCGACCCGTTTTCCGGCTGAACTCGCCGGCAAGCCGGACCGCATTTTCGACTTCTGCCGCGCCATCGTCGACGCTACCGCCCCCTTTGCATCGGCCTTCAAGCCCCAGATCGCCTACTTCGCCGCCCAAAGAGCTGAAGATCAACTGGAAGCCTTGTGCGCCCATATCCACCGACAGCACCCCCTTATCCCCCTGGTGCTGGATGCCAAACGCGGTGATATCGGCTCAACCGCCGAGCAATACGCGGTGGAAGCATTCGAGCGTTATAAGGCCGACGCGGTCACCGTCAGCCCCTATATGGGATCGGACTCGATCGAACCCTACTTTGCCTGGCCCGACCGTGGCGTCATCGTGCTATGCCGCACCTCCAATCCTGGAGGGTCTGACCTGCAGTTCCTGGAAACCGGCGGCGAGCCCCTTTACTTACGCGTCGCCAGTCTGGTTGCGGAGAAATGGAACCGCCACGGCCAGTGCGGCCTGGTCGTCGGCGCTACCTTTCCAGCGGAATTGGCGGCGGTTCGCGCTCGCGTAGGTGCGGACATGCCTCTGCTGGTGCCCGGCGTAGGGGCTCAGGGCGGCGATGTGCTGGCTACCGTCAAAGCCGGCTGCAACGCTGCAGGCACCGGTATGATGATCAACTCTTCACGCGCCATTCTTTACGCCAGCAACGGTGAAGACTGGCAGGAGGCCGCGGCGCAAGTAGCGCGCGAAACACGCGACGCGATCAACGCCGCACGTTCGCACGCTTAATCATCAAGGGTTGAGCTGGATATTCGAGGTCTTGACGACCTTGGCCCAGCGCTCGCTTTCGGCCAGCATCAAGCGGCCGAAATCGGCAGGCGTCGGGCTGGCCAGCACTTGCGCGCCTTCATTTTGAATCACCCTTTGCAGTTCCGGATCTTTCAGCGCGACCACGATTTCCTTATGCAGGCGATCGATGACGGGGGTCGGTGTGCCGCCCGGAGCGACGATACCGAACCAGGTACCGGTCTCGAAATCCATGCCCGCTTCATGGAAGGTGGGAACACCGGGCAAAATGGCCACTCGCTTATCCGATGCGATGGCCAAGGCCCGCAACTTGCCACTCTTGATGTGCGTCATGACTGGTACCAGGCTGGGGAACAAGAGCTTGGTTTCCCCCGACAAGGTAGACAAGACCGCCGGGCCTCCGCCTTTATAGGGCACGTGAAACAGGCTCACTCCGCTGCTTTGCTGAAACAACTCCGCCACCAGGTGCGGCGCCGTTCCTACTCCGTAGGAAGCGTAGTTGACCTCTCCTGGCCGCTGGCGAGCATAGCTGATGAGATCTTTCAGGGATTCGACCTTGACCGCGGGGTTGACGACCAATACCGCCGGCGCATTCGCCAGCATGGAAATAGGCGCGAAATCCTTTTTCAAATCGTAGCTGATGTTTTTGTAGAGGCTGCCATTCGAACTAATAGCGGTAGTGGCCATTAACAAGGTATAGCCATCGGGTGCCGACCGGGCCACGGCCTCTGCCCCGATGATGGCGCTGGCGCCAGGTTTGTTTTCAACGATAACCGGCTGCCCTAGCCTTTCGCCCAGCTTCTTGCCAACTACCCTGGCGATCAAGTCAGTGCCTCCCCCCGGCGCAAAGGGCACGATCAGGCGCACCGGCTGGCTAGGGTAGACAGCCTGCGCCCAAGCCGGCTGCCCCAGCGCCAAGGCAGCGGTCAGAACAAGCAAACGCCCACAAGTGGGATACCTTGCAACTAGAGTCTTCATAAAGGGTCTCCGGAAAAGCGTGGCGGCTACAAACAGCTCGGTGCGAAGCAATTCAAGTAGCGGAGGGCAAGTCGCGAATTGCTATCCCTTTGTCGATTGCATCGCAGCGCGCATCCTCGGCCGCCGCCTGCTTGCGTGACAACTCGAGCACTTCCCAGGCACGCTCGCGCGGCACAAAACACACGCCGGTATCATCGGCCACCACGATATCGCCAGGATTGACGCGAATGCCTTCGATATTGACCGGGCCGTTGATTTCTATGGTTTCAATACGCCACTTGCCGGTAATGGGCGATACCTCGGTGGCCCACACCGGAAAACCCACCCGGCGCGAATGCGCCAGATCACGCACACCGCCGGACACGATCGCGGCGACCTCCCCTTGGCGCTTGGCGACCTGGGCGGAGATCCCCCCCATATTGGACACCCCCGGCACCCCTTCGATAACAAGCACATCGCCCGCTTCGGCCAGGTTGTGCGCTTCAATCTCGGCCATGCCATTGCGCCGCGCTTTGGCATTGTCGTTCGGGTGGCCGACCAAGACCGTATTGCGCAAGGTCATGGCTGGCCCGACGATGATCGAACCCGGCAAAGTGGGTTTCAACACGGAACCGGCGACCGCGCCGACAATACCCATGGCATCCATGATGTCGGACACGATGCCGCTCGCATCGCCCAGTGCCTTGAAGCCCTCGATCAGTTCTTGATCAGGGCGCTCGATGCTCATGCTTCTTACACGTTCTGGGGAAATCTTGCCGATCAGCGTTTTGCTCATTTCAGGTCTCCGATGTTTTCAATTCAATTGAAAAATTCTCATCCTTTACTCATGCATATACAATCGATTTATAGTCAACTATGTTGAGTTTTACTCACTCAAATGAAGCCAAAGCTGCCACCGCTGAACCCTCTGCGCACCTTTGAGGCTGCTGCGCGCCACCTCAGCTTCACTGCAGCGGCCAGTGAATTGCACGTCACCCCGGGTGCCGTCAGCCGGCAAATCCTGGTTCTGGAAAATTTCCTTGGGATAAGGCTATTCGAGCGCATCAACCGCGAAGTCCGATTGACACCGGTCGGCCAGCGCTATCGCGAAGACCTGCACGATGTATTCGAACGCATCGCCAGCGCCACCCGACGCGCCAGCCAGAGCCCGCGTCAAAAGCCGCTGCATATCTGGTGCCCCATGACTTTCGCCATGCGCTGGCTGGTGCCTCGCCTGCCTGCCTTTCATGCGGCCTACCCTGGGCGCAACGCCATCTTTACGACTTCCTTGCAGCCGGTGGACTTCACCTTGCACGATGCCGATGTTGCGATCCGGATGGGGCAAGGCGACTGGCCCGGGGTAGTGTCGCAGCGCTTGGTCAATATTGAATTGACCCCGGTGTGCAGTCCGCATTTGCTGAAAGGGCCGATACCTCTGGATAAGCCGGGCGACCTCGCTCGCCATACCTTGCTGCAATCTGTCGCACGGCCGGACTACTGGCAACGCTGGCTACATGCTGTCAGTCTTGATGGGATAGATCTGGATCGCGGCCTGACTTTCGAAAGTGTCAGCCTGGCGTATCAAGCCGCTCTGGAAGGCATGGGTGTGGCGATGGGCCAATATGCACTGGTTGCCGACGATTTAGCGGCCGGGCGCCTGGTGGCACCGTTCGGGCCACCGGTCAAAATAGAAAACGCCTTTTATCTGATCTATCCCGAACGTCTGGAACACGATCCACATTTGTGCGAGTTTCGGGATTGGGTGCTTGCCGTTGCCAGTCGCGACCAGGCCACAGAACCTCATGGCTCGCCACTTCTCAAGACTATGCCCCCATCTGCGAAACAAGCTTAGCCGACCAAAGCATCACCCTGATCGATAAGCTCCAGAACACCGCGCAAGGCCATAGCTACCGACCCCATCCTGACAGCTGTGCGGTCTCCGGAAAACACATGGGTGGCCGAATGCGTGCGTACGCCCTGCTCGGTTTGCCAAGCCCAGCCGAAACAAACCATACCCACCGGCTTCCCCGGTGTTTCTCCGCCGGGCCCGGCTATCCCCGTCGTCGAAACGGCGACCTGCGCGGCAGAAGCCCGCAAAGCCCCTGACGCCATCTCCACAGCGGTGGCTTCACTGACCGCGCCATGCATTGCGAGCGTAGCTTCACTGACACCCAGTTCAGCCACTTTCGCGGCATTGCTATAAGTGATGAATCCACGGTCGAACCAATTGCTGGAGCCGGCAATGGCGGTGATAGCGCCAGCAACAAGACCCCCGGTACACGACTCGGCAGTCGCCAGCACTCGTTCTTGCTTTTGCAAGGCCTGCCCCACTTGCGTTGCCAATTCCAGCACCGAGCCTTCCAACATGATTACTCTCCCTCAGGCCGCCCTCAAGTAAACAAGCGGGTATACAAAGCGAACACCAATACCGCGTAAAACGCCGCTACCACGTCATCCCACATAACGCCCAATCCATTTTTGAAACGGCGGTCGAAATACGAGATAGGAGGCGGCTTCAAGATATCGAACAGGCGAAACAGCAGAAAACCAAAGGCTTGAGCCACGGCGGTTTCCGGGATCAGCCACAGCACGGCCCAGAACGCCACCATCTCGTCCCACACCATTCCGCCGTAATCGGCGACCCCCAGCTCGCGCCCGACACGGGCGCAGGCCCAGACGCCCAAGGCAAATGCGGCGAGCAAGAAAGGCAGGATATATGCCGTCGGCAACACTGCGGATAACGGCATCCAAAGCGCCCAGGCCAGGAGAGTGCCCCAGGTCCCGGGCGCCTGACGGATCAGGCCGCTGCCGAAACCCAAAGCCACCACGCGGCTCAGGCGTTTGCTCATCCATGAAAAAGTAGGCTTGATGGCCAGCGCACGGGAAGAAGAATCTGCCATATCTCACGCAAAATGATCGTAGCCCGCACGGGGCAGTTCGCCCAGCGGCAAGCCGGCACGGTCGACAATGGAAAGCCCGGGTTCGGACACGATACTACCGATGCAGCTAAGGGGAGCCCCTGACTGCACGCCAGCCGCCAACACCTGCTGGCGCACGGACGGCGGTGCGGTAAAGCAAAGCTCGTAGACATCGCCGCCGCTCAGTATGCAATGACGAGCCAGATCGGGCGACAAGCTGGCCACCGACACCGACCGCGGGATCTCATCGACACGGACTTGCGCGCCACAGCGGCTGGCAGCCAGGATGTGTCCAAGGTCTTGCAACAGGCCATCAGAAACGTCGATGGCCGCGGTAGCCAGACCGCGCAGCGCCAACCCTAGCGCCACGCGCGGTTGCGGCCATTCCAGCGCGCTACGCGTTGCCATCAACAACTCCTGGCGACGCTCGGCAGGAATGCCAGGGTCAAACTGGTTCGACAGCAGGCGCAAAGCCAGATCAGCATCGCCGGTGCAACCGGACAGCCAGACATCGTCGCCCACCCTTGCGCCGCTGCGGCGCAAGGCAAGCTCGGGGGCAACAGTGCCGAAAACCGTGATTGAAATCATCACACCGCTAACGCTGCGCGTGGTGTCCCCACCGATCAGTGGGCACGCGTGGGCATCGGCCAGGGCGTACATTCCGCGAGCAAAGGCAGCCAGCCAGGCATCGTCGATGGAAGGCAAGGCAAGTCCAAGCACGAACGCGGAGGGCTGCGCCCCCATCGCCGCCAAGTCGGACAGATTGACGGCCAAAGCCTTGTGACCGAGCGCTTCAGGGTCAACGTTTGGAAAAAAATGCCGGCCCTCTAGCAGAAGGTCGGTACTGATCGCCATGGCGCCGGGCGCAGTGGGCAACAAAGCGCAGTCATCGCCTACGCCCAAGATGCCCGACGGCGCCATCCGGGTGAAATGCTTCCGGATCAGATCGAATTCACCCCCTGCCACGATGGATACTTCCGTCTTGGCTCAGCGACGTCCCGCCTGGACTTCAGCGGTGCGCGTCTGAGCGGCAAGCTTATCCAGCACGCCATTGACGAACTTGAAGCCATCGGTGCCGCCAAATGACTTGGCGAGTTCAACTGCTTCGTTGATCACTACCTTGTACGGGATCTCGACATGATTGAGCAGTTCGTAGGAACCGATCAGCAAGATGCCATGCTCGACTGGCGACAGTTCGGTCACGGGCCGGTCAAGAAAGGGAGCAAATCGTTCGCGCAGCGACACCGCATCGCGCATGGCGCCATGCAACAAGGCCTTGTAATGCTCAAGGTCGGCCTCGGCGAAACCGTCGGTATCGCGAATGTTGGCGTCGACTTCCCCCGCATCGTCAAGATTGGCGCCCTTCACCAGCCACTCGTAGACACCCTGGAGGGCGAACTCACGAGCGCTGCGGCGGGCGCTGCGTGCGTTTGGGCGGCTAGCCTCAGTCATCCTGATCTTCCTCGTCGCCCTCTTCGTCGAAGTCGTCTTCGTCTTCGTCGTCGTCTTCTTCGGGTTCAAGCGCGGCCAGCAGGTTAGCCATTTCGACCGCGGTCAGGGCGCAATCGCGCCCCTTTACAGCGGCGCGTTCCAGGGCTTGGGCTTCGGTGTCGGTGGTAAGCACGCCGTTTGCCACCGCGATGCCGGTTTCCAGCGACACACGGCTGATAGCCGCCGCACTTTCATTACTGACGATTTCGAAGTGATAGGTATCACCGCGCACCACCGCGCCCAAGGCGATCAAGGCATCGAACTCACCAGTGTTGGCGAGCTGGGCCAGTGTCACGCCGAGCTCAAGCGCGCCGGGCACCGTCACCACCATGATGTCGCGCTCGTCCACGCCTAGCTTGCCCAATTCTTCCAGGCAAGCTTCAAGTTGCTGTTCGCCGATGTTTTCGTTGAAACGAGCGCGGACGATGCAGATATGCAGCCCTTCGCCATTCAGATCGGGAGTCAGGGTATAGGGATTCATAATTAGGCGCCGTCCTGTTCGGTTTGGGTGTCGTGACCGTCGTCATAGCCGGTCACGGTAAGAGAAAAGCCAGTCATGCTTGGCATACGGATGGGCTTGGCCAGCAACTTCATCGTGCCGACGTCCAGGTCTTTGAGGATTTGCGCGCCAATACCATAGGTACGCAAATCCATGCGGGCGGAACGGGTCGTGCCGCTAGTTGCGCCGCTCTGGTCGAGTTCCACCAATTGCTGGAACTCGCCGAACAATTCGGCACCGGCTCCATCGCAATTCAAAAGGATAACGACCCCCGTATCAGCAGCGGCAACGGCTTCCAGCGCAGCGGGTACGCTCCAGCTATGCGTGCTTTTGCCGATTTCGAGAATATCGAGCAACGATGTCGGTTCGTGCACACGCACCAGAGTTTCGCGCTCAGGCGAAATGTTTCCGTGCACCAATGCCAGGTGTGCCATCCCACTGGGGGTGTCGCGGTACAAAATTGCGCGAAAAGTACCCTGGGCGGTCTGCATCGTGCGTTCGGCCACCCGTTGCACCAAGGATTCGTGTTCGCTGCGATACTGGATCAGGTCGGCAATTGTGCCGATCTTGATGTTGTGCTGCTTGGAAAATTCAATCAAGTCTGGAAGACGCGCCATTGAGCCGTCGTCTTTCAGCACTTCGCAAATGACTGAAGCCGGGATCAGTCCCGCCATCGCCGTCAGATCGCAGCCGGCTTCAGTGTGGCCAGCTCGCGCCAAGACTCCGCCCGGAGCCGCTTTCAAGGGGAAGATATGCCCGGGTTGCACCAGATCGCTGGGCTTGGCCTCGCGTGCGACGGCGGCCTGCACTGTTCGTGCGCGGTCGGCGGCGGAAATGCCTGTGCTGACGCCGGTGGCTGCTTCGATGGAAACCGTGAAGTTGGTGCCGTGTTTGGTGCCGTTGGCCGTGACCATCAGCGGCAAGGCCAATTGGCGGCAACGCTCTTCGGTCAAGGTCAGGCAAATCAAGCCGCGGCCAAAGCGGGCCATGAAGTTGATGGCTTCCGGCGTTACGTGCTCGGCCGCCATTACCAGGTCGCCCTCGTTTTCGCGGTCTTCTTCATCAACCAGGATCACCATGCGGCCGGCGCGCAATTCAGCAACGATTTCCGGCACCGAGGAAATGGCCGATGTGGACGCTTCAGAGGCGGGCACGGCTGAAACAGGGGAAGCAAAAGCAGACATGACAGTCGTCCTGCACGGGTTGAGGTCCATGGCCGTGGGGAATCCGGCTACGAATGCGGACTCGGTCATGGTGGTAAGCCAGCTATTTTACCTGGATGTGGGGAAAACACTTGCTTGCGGGGCATAACGTGGCGGAACTAGTGAATCGGGGCATATTTGGGGTGTCAAAGCAGCATCCGCGGTGATTTCTTCACTTTTCTGTGATTTGGGCGGGTGCGTTTGTCCACGTCTAGGACTTGTTCAGTGTTTTTTAGGGGGCTCACTTTCGTTGACGGGTGGGGTGGGGTTCTTGAGTCAGGCCGTGGTGTGGCCCTCAGCCGGCGGCTCAGAGGCTTGCGGTCCGGCAAGGCTACGCTTGCCGGACTGCCCTTCGT
>JBEBXA010000043.1:0-31513 GCA_040391825.1 Pigmentiphaga sp. | reverse complement strand
TGGTCTGAGCGGGATGGGGCGTGTGGAGCGTGCGAGTGGGCCTGGGAGCGATCAACATTAGTAGGTACTGCGGCCCATCCGCGGACAGCGCGGGAAATACTGGTGTGGGAATGAGCCGCCGTTTTTCCAGTGTGCAACTCGCGGCGGCTCTTGTTTAGTCGAGTTGGATGTTGGCCTGCTTGACGACTGCGGCCCATTTTTCTTTGGTGTTTTGTATCAGGGCTGCGGCTTCTTTGGCGTTGGCGCCGGCCGGGTTGAGTGCCATTTGTTCTAGTTTTTCTTTGACGGCAGGTGTGGCCAAGAGGGTTTTCAGTAGGGATTCCCAGCGTTGGACGATGGCTTCCGGGGTTCCGGTACGGAATAAGACCAGTTGCGCGAATTGCACGTCGAAGTCAGGTACGCCCAATTCTTGCACAGTGGGTACTTCCGGCAAGAGTGGGTTGCGCGTGGAGGCGGATGTCGCCAGTGCTTGCAGGGTGCCGGCGCGCACGTATTGAATGG
Organism: Pigmentiphaga sp.; assembly: GCA_040391825.1. Classification (GTDB taxonomy): domain Bacteria; phylum Pseudomonadota; class Gammaproteobacteria; order Burkholderiales; family Burkholderiaceae_B; genus Pigmentiphaga. The sequence goes on along the minus strand of JBEBXA010000043.1, from coordinate 31,012 downwards.
TGTTGGACGATGCGAAGAACGCCAGTGGAACCTGGCCGGCGACGAGGTCGTTCAAGGCCGGGGCATTGCCTTTGTAGGGTACGTGTGTGCCCTTGATTTTGGTGCGGGCCTTGAGCAACTCGAAGGTCAGGTGGCCGGGGGACGCGACGCCGGCTGATGCGTAGGGCAGGTCTTCTTTGGCCGCGCGATTCAAGAAGTCCTGGAAGTTTTTGAGTTTGAGGCTGGGGTGCGCTGCGAGCACCATGGTGGTGGTGCCGAATACGCCGGCGGGGACGAAGTCGCGGCTGGGGTCGAAGCTCATTTTCTTGTAGACCAGCGGGTTGACGGTAAGCAGGTGATCGATGCTGACCAAGACCGTGTAGCCATCGGCGGGGGCGCGCGCTACGTATTCAGCGCCAATGTTGCCACCCGCACCGGCCCGGTTTTCGACGATGATGGTTTGCTTGAGTAGCGGTGTGGCCTGTTCCGCGATGAGCCGGGCGACGGCGTCGAGCGGGCCGCCTGCGGCGAAGTTCACGATCATGCGAATAGGTTTGTCGGGGTAGGTGTCGGCATGCGCCGGCGCGGCCAGGGCAAGCAGGGGCAAGGCTAGATAGCAACTGCGGATGAAGGTGTGCATGGATGTCTCCTTATGGACAAGTGCTTGGCTTCTGCGGCCAATGGGGGTGCGCTTGGTTTAGGCCAAAGCTGTTGGATGGGGACTGCTTTCGGTATGGCTAATCATGGACTTTGCAAGTTGGTGCAAAAGACTTTGGCGTAGCTGTGCATGGGCGGTGCTTTCCCAAAGGTTGACTATTTCATCGGGATCGTCCCGCAGGTCGTACAGCTCTCCCCATTCCACGCCTTCATAGATGCTCAGGCGATAGCGCTCTGTCTGCAAAGTACGCAAGCGGGTGCGAAAAGGGAAGTCGAACAGGACGCGCTGGTTCTCTTCTTCGATCAAGACCGAGTCTCGGGAAGGCGGCTCGCCTGCCATGAGCGGCAGCAGTGATAGGCCCTGGATGCCGTTGTAAGGAAGGCAGCCGGCGCGGGCCAGCACGGTGGGGGCGATATCGATCGTGGAGCATAAGGCCGAGCTGCGGCCAGGGCCGGGCGCTGCCGGGTCGGCCCAGATCAGGGGCGTGCGTATGAGACCTTGGTAATGAATGGGCCCTTTCCACAGTAGCGAATGATCTCCAAAGAAATCGCCGTGGTCGCTGAGGAACAGCACCACGGTTGAGTCGTCCAGCCCGAGGGAGCTCAGCCGCGCCAGCACCCGCCCGATGGTGTCGTCGATGTGGGCGATATTTCCATAGTTCAGCGCCAGCGCTTCTTTGGCTTCGCGTTCGGTGCAGGCGAACATGGCCGGTGTGTGTTTGACGGCCTTGCCCTGGTCTCGTTGCGCATGCAGCCAGCGAAGATGCTCAGGCGCATTCTCGCTGGTGGTGCCGAATGTCGGCGGCAGCACCATGTCTTCAGGTTGGAACATGTCCCAATAGCGCCCCGGTGGGGTGAAGGGATGATGGGGGTCGGGAAACGAGCACTGGAGGAAGAAGGGAGCATCGTCTTGAGAGTACTGTTCGAGCAAGTCCATGGTGCGCTGGCCTACCCAGGCGGTGGTGGACAGTTCCTCAGGGACGCGCGTGCGCCAGGCTTGGCGCGCGGCACTCAAGGCGAATTCGGGAGTGGGAATGGCATGTTCCTGGCCAGTCAGCGCGGCAACCTCGGGATGTTCCTGTTCGAGCCATCTGCGGTAATGGCCGCCCGCCACGTCGCCGTGACCAATGGCCAGCTCCACGGTATCAAAACCGTAGTAGGGCAGGTCCATCCGGATATCGGGGTTGCGTAGCCATGCCGGTTCGCACTCTTGGTCGAAGCGGCCTTGTTCGGGCTTGCGGGCTTCGCCCTCGGTGGGGGCGGCGTCGGCAGGCGGCCACTGCGCCGGATTGCCGGTGATGTTTTGCAGATGCGATTTGCCGACCAGGGCGGTTCGAAACCCGTGCTTGCGAAGGCGTTCGACAAAAGTGGTTTCGCTGACAGGCAGGGGGATGCCGTTATGGCGGGCGCGGTGAGCCGAGGGTAAGCGTCCGGTCATCAGGGAGGCCCGGTTGGGCATGCAGATGGGCGAGGCCACGTAAAAGCGATCAGCTACCCAGCCGCGCTGCGCCAAGCTGTCCAGATGAGGTGTCTTTACGACGGTATTGCCATAGGCGCCCAGATGGTCGGCACGATGTTGATCGGTGATGAAAAGCAGAAAATTCGTCTTTCCCTTCATGTACTCGCTTCTCCCCCTAAACCAGCATTATGAGAAGTCTTGATATTTGAATGAAATGATAAGATCGGTGCTTGTCATCAACTAAAGCTCATATCTAGATATGGACTGGACGCGGCGCTTGCGCATCAGGCAACTCGATGTATTTGTCGATTTGCACCATACCTGCAACCTTAGCCATACAGCCGAACGTCTCAATATGACGCAACCAGGCTTGTCAAAATGGCTGACTGAACTCGAGGCCCACATGGGCATGCCTTTGTTCGAACGGCATTCGCGCGGTCTGGTGCCGACAGAGTTTGGCGATACTCTGGTGATTCATGCCCGCGCTGTCTTGGCGGAGGTCGACCGCGCCAGCGTTGCTTTGAAGCTGATGGCTGAAGGTGCCGGCGGTTACCTCGCCATCGGCGCCACTGCGTCGGCAAGCACCAGTTTGTTGCCTGACACTTTGGCGCGCTTTCGTCAGCATTTCCCGGACGTCCAGTTATCCATCATGGAAAACATTCTGGATAACTTGCTGCCTTTATTGCATGAAGGACGTCTTGATTTCGTGCTGACCCGTATCGAAGACGAAGCGTTTGACGAACGTCTGATATGCGAGCCTTTATATGGTGAGCAAATATGCGTGGTGGCTGGAAGAACGCATCCCTTGGTGCAGCAAACCGAACTGAGCTGGGCTGATACCTGTGCTTTCCCATGGATTACCCCTCCCAAAGGCAATCCTTTGCGTCGTGAGCTGGATTATGAATTCGCTCTGGCGGGAGAGGCGCGGCCCTGTTACCGGATAGAGGCGGTAGGCATCCTGATGATCGTCGGGCTATTGCAGCAAGGCGAGTTGCTATCGGCGGTATCGCGACGGGTGCTGGCTTATTTCGAACCTTTGGGTCAACTCGTGGCTCTGGACCTGCCCTATCGGCGGCAAGGAAATGTAGGTGTGTTACGGCAGCGCAATGCCCAGCACACGCCGCAGCGCGCCCATTTCATGCAGGCGCTGCGCGAAGCGAGCGCCGCACCACGAGGGGGCGCAGCGCCGGTCGTCTATTCGAATCAGGCTCAGGACACAAATCGAAACGTACCCCCGGGCCAGGATCAGTCAAAGTAGAGGTCTAAGCTCGGCCATGAGCACGGGCTTTGGGGGGACGCGATTACCGCTGCACGGGGGTGGCCCGGCTTTGGAAGCCAAATCGCCGAGAACTGAATGTGGAATCCAAAAGGAGAAACAGTCGATCTCGTCGATATGTCCATGTATATTCTACGAAACACCGATCCGGACGGCCTACGTGGTTCTTTACGAATACCCATTTAACGAACGCATTCGTACGCTTTTGCGTCTGGAAAACCTGTTCGATACTTTTTTTTTCTTCGTTCGGCAGCCTGACGCGCGCGGCCATCACGTCGCGCTGACGACGCTGTTCGATATTCTGGATGTCTCGGCGCGTGCCGATTTGAAGTCGGAACTGCTGCAGGACTTGGAGCGATATCGCCAGTCGCTAAGCGCTTTGCGCGAACACCCTGGGGTCGATAGGCCCACGCTGGACGCCATGCTGGGCAGCATCGAACAAGCGATTGGCGATCTGGTTGCCCAAGGTAAAACAGGCCAGCCCCTGCGACAAAACGAGTGGTTGACCAGCATCCGCAGCCGCCTCGCCATCCCGGGAGGGGCTTGCGAGTTCGACGTGCCTTCCTATCACGCGTGGAAGCATAAACCGCCTGAGCTGCGGGTACAGGACCTGTTGCAGTGGGTAGAGCCTTTTTTGTCGATACGCGATGGCTTGGCTATCGTACTGAAGATGCTCCGAGAGTCCGGACGGCGGGAGTCCGCCATCGCAGAAGGGGGGGCGTTCCGGCAAATGCTGGGGGGCAAGGCCTATCAATTGCTGCGTGTCTATGTCGACGGTGAAAGCGGTGTGTTCCCTGAGGCTAGCGCTAACAAGTACATGATTTCCATCCGCTTTTCCGTGCAAGGGGGCGATCTGAAGCCTCAGTCCGTGCCCAGCGATGTTACTTTCCAACTGGCCTTGTGCAATAGCCTCTAGCCGGGGTAAGACCGTTTGCAGCGGTGCGGGGTCGTCGTAGAATACGGCATGGTAAAGAAAGTCAAATGTCCCACTTGTGCCAGGCCTAGCGTCTGGAGTCCCGAGAACCCGTGGCGGCCGTTTTGCTCCGAGCGATGCAAACAGATCGACCTCGGCGCCTGGGCCGCTGAAAAGTTCGCAATCCCCGGCGCGCCTCTCGAAGCCGACGACCTCACCGGCGATGCGAGCGGGCGCTTAGAGCTGCCGGAAAAGAGCCGGCTTAACTGATTCTGCGAGGAAGGTCCGGCCAGCGCCGGACCGGTCGGGTCGAGCTTAGCCCTACCAGGCCTTTCGTATGCCGGCGATGCCGTGGGCACTGTGCTGGATAGCCATATCCCGTGTTTCGGGTGATTGCCCTCCCAGCGCGAAAACCGGCAGGCCGGCGCTCAGGGCCAGCTCACCAAATACTTTCCATCCAAGTGCCGGTGCGCCTGGATGAGATTCGGTAGGCAAAGCCGGACCCAATACGGCAAAATCGGCGTCCAGTTCACGCGCGCGGGCCAAATCGTCCGCATGATGGGCGGAGACGCCCAGCCATCCGCCTGGCGCCAATGGCGGACGTTCCTGGACCAGTTCGCTTGAGCGCAGATGCATGCCATCGGCTTCTTGCGCCCACGCCAGGGGATGCATGCTATTGACCAACAAGCGGGCGCCAGCCGTACGCGTGCGCGCCAGCACTTGTTGCAGCACATCGTGTAAGTCGCCGCTCTGTGCGCCGCTTGGCCAGTCAGGCTCGCGAAACTGCAACAGCTTGAGGCCTTGGGCCAGGGCTTCATCCAGTTTTTGCATAAACGCGGAAAGGTTTTGCGGGGCGCCTATGCCGCTGATGGCATAGGTGTCGGGCACGTTCAACCAGCGCAAGGGAGGCAGGGTGGCGGGCAGCACCGGGCCTACCGGAGGTTCCAGCGCGATGCATAGCGCCTCTTCGGGTGCGTGAGCCTGGGCTTGAGCAATATCCAAGTCATCAGGGGATTCGCCAGCTTGCCGGCGGGCCTGTAATGCCGCCAGACGCTGTTCGCGAGTGTGGATGGCGTTTGCGGTTTCTTCAGCGCTGGCCGGGCGCAGGCGGGCCCATTGCAAGGCTTGGGATTCGAGTCCGCGCGGCTCGCCTTCCCATTGCGTCACGCGGCAGAAAAACAAGCGCACCGTGGCGTGTTTATAGGCGTGCACGTGCGTAATCCAGGTGGATGACGCCTGGACTGTAATGCCCAGTTCTTCGTGGAGCTCACGCGCCAGTGCCGCGAGTATGGTTTCGCCGGGTTCCAGCTTGCCGCCGGGCAGCTCCCACCAACCTGCGTAGGGCTTGCCTTCGGGGCGCTGCCCCAACAGCAAACTGCCGTCCGCGCGCAGCATCACGCCTACGGCAACGTCGATCAACACGGTTGAAGGGGCAATGGTGTCTGTCATGGACAACTCTTGGCTAAGCTGGGTTCAGGTGCGTTATCCAGGAAAGGCTGGTAAACGCACCGGGGAGAGCATGGTGCTTGAGCGGCTGGCTGGCCGAGGTCAGCAAGGCGGAGCGACGCCGGGCCGGCTGGCCTGAGCGCAGGGCGTCTCAGGCCAAGCAGCTTCGCCGCGACGCGTATCGGCTGGCTCTTCGATCAAGAGCTAGCGTGGCGAGCCGCCCAGTCCTTGGCAAACTGCCAGGCAACGCGGCCTGAGCGCGAACCGCGTTCCAGCGTCCATTGCAGGGCTTCGGTGCGGGCCTGGGCGATGGAGCTTTCGCTGCAACCCAGTTCGCGCAGCCAGTGGGCCACGATATCCAGGTAATCGTCTTGTTTGAAAGGGTAGAACGATAGCCATAGGCCAAAGCGCTCGGACAATGAGATTTTTTCCTCAACGGTTTCGCCGGGGTGGATCTCGCCATCGGTCTGGTGCTTGGCCTGCAGGTTCTCGTTCATGTATTCCGGCATCAGGTGGCGCCGGTTCGAGGTGGCATAAATCAGCACATTGTTGGTGGAGGCCGCGATCGAGCCATCCAGTACCGATTTCAAGGCCTTGTAGCCGGGTTCGCCTTCCTCGAAAGAAAGGTCATCGCAAAACACCACGAAGCGCTCGGGGCGCTCGGCCACGGTTTCGACGATCTCTTGCAGATCGCTTAGATCGGTCTTGTCGACTTCGATCAGGCGCAAGCCCTGCTCGGCATAGGTCGCCAGCATGGCTTTGACCAATGAACTCTTGCCGGTGCCGCGCGCGCCGGTCATCAGCACGTTATTAGTGGGTTTGCCGGCCAGGAACTGCGTGGTGTTGCGGTCTATAACCGCTTTCTGGCGGTCAATGTGCTGCAGATCGTCCAGCCCGATTGCAGCGATATGGCGGACCGGTTCCAGCCAGCCGCGCGTGCCGCGCTTGCGCCAGCGAAAAGCATGCGCGCTCCAGTCCACAGGTGGTGGCGCCGGCGGCAACCAGGCCTCCAGTTGCGCCAGCACGCCTTCTGCCCGTTTCAGGAAAGAAGCCAGGTCTACGGTCGGGGTATCGTTTTGAGTCTGTGCCACGGTATGCCTTGCGAAGGATCAGGAACGGTAGTCAGCATTGATGCTGACGTATTCGTGGGAAAAGTCGCAGGTGTAGACGGTGTCGGCGACTGAACCGCGGCCCAGTGCGATGCGCACCGAAATTTCCGCCTGCTTCATGACGCGTTGTCCATCTTCTTCACGATATTCGGGGTTGCGGCCCCCGTTTTTTGCGACCCAGACGTCGTCCAGCCATAGGTTGACGCCGTCTACGTTCAGGTCGTCGATGCCGGCATAGCCCACAGCGGCCAGAATACGGCCCAGATTAGGATCGGAAGCATAAAAGGCAGTCTTGACCAGCGGGGAGTGCGCCACTGAGTACGCAACCTTCAAGGCTTCTTCCCGGGTGGCTGCGCTTTCGACTTTGATAGCGATGAACTTGGTGGCGCCTTCGGCGTCGCGAACGATCAACTGCGCGAGTTCGGCTGCGGCGGCTTGCAATGCGGCCAGCAGTTCCGCGTAGAGCGGGTCAGTGGTGGACTCGATGCGCAATGCCGCGCGGCCGGTGGCCGCGATGATGAAAGAGTCGTTGGTCGAGGTGTCGCCGTCTACCGTGATCCGGTTGAAGGAAACATCGGCGACATCGCGCGCAATCTGCGTCAGCAATTCCTGGGCAATACCGGCGTCGGTCGCCATGAAGCCGAGCATGGTCGCCATATTGGGGCGGATCATGCCTGCCCCCTTGCTGATGCCTGTGATCGTCACTTCATTGCCACCGATGATGACTTTGCGCGATACGATTTTCGGCAAGGTGTCGGTGGTCATAATGCCGTGGGCGGCTTCGAACCACTGGTTCGGTCCCAGCGCCCGCACTGCCGCAGGCAGGCCGGCTTCAATGCGGTCGACCGGCAAGGGTTCGAGAATGACACCGGTGGAAAACGGCAGGACTTGCTTGGGGTCGATCTTCAACAAGGCGGCCAAGGCGTCGCATGTGGCTCGCGCTGCGGCCAGGCCCAATTCCCCGGTGCCGGCGTTGGCGTTGCCGGTGTTGATCACCATGGCGCGAATCGGCAAGGCCTGGGCAAGGTGTTCTTCGCATATTTGCACCGGCGCCGCCCGGAAACGGTTGCGCGTGAACACTCCAGCCACCGCGGTACCCTCGGCTAGCCGGAACACGGTCAAGTCGCGGCGATCTGCTTTGCGGATGCCCGCTTCGGTAACGCCGATATCGACGCCGGCTACCGGCAAAATGGTTTCTGGTGCGGGAATGTGCAGATTGACAGCCATGGGGGCCTCGCAAAGAGGAAGGGCAATATTGGTTGATGGAATCGTTTGGGTGCGCCGGCCAGGCCAAACAAGCCCGGTCCGGCTGCGGTTTTATCGCTTGAGCTCGGCGAATGCAGCGTCGGCTACGGCCAGGGTCTGGGCGATCACATCATCATCGTGGGTGATCGACACAAACCCGGCTTCGAACGCAGACGGCGCGAAATTCACGCCACGCACCAGTGCCGCGTGGAAGAATTTATTGAATGCCGCAGTGTCGGAAGCGGATACTTCAGCTAGCGAAGTCGGTACGGTATCGCGGAAATAGAGGCCAAACATACCACCAATGTGGTCGGCGCTGAAACTCACGCCGGCACGCGCGGCGCTGTCGCGCAAACCTTGCACCAGCTTGCCGGTCTGGGCTTCCAGGCGGGGGTAGAAATCGGCTTCGGCCAGCAACTGCAGGGTGGTGATGCCCGCGGCTACCGCCACCGGGTTACCCGATAAAGTGCCGGCCTGGTAGACCGCGCCCAGCGGAGCGATATGGGCCATCACGTCTTTGCGCCCGCCGAAAGCACCTACCGGCATGCCGCCGCCGATGACTTTGGCCAGGGTGGTCAGGTCGGGAACGATGCCGCTGTGGCCCTGCATGCCTTGGGGGCCAACGCGGAAGCCGGTCATGACTTCATCGAAAATCAGCAGTGCGCCGTAGTTGGTGCACTGTTCGCGCAGGGCTTCCAGAAAACCGGGCAAAGGTTTGACCAGGTTCATATTGCCCGCGACGGGTTCCACGATTACGCAGGCGATCTCATCCCCGTATTGTTTGAACGCGGCTTGCACGCCTTCGATGTCGTTGTAGTCCAGTACTAGCGTGTGGGCGGTGAATTCGGGTGGAACTCCTGCCGAAGTCGGGTTGCCGAAGGTCAGCAGGCCAGAGCCTGCCTTGACCAGCAAGCTGTCGGCATGGCCGTGATAGCAGCCTTCGAACTTGATGATTTTGGCGCGCTTGGTGAATCCGCGCGCCAGCCGGATTGCGCTCATGGTGGCTTCGGTGCCGGAGCTGACCAGGCGGACTTGTTCTATCGACGGTAGCCGATGCACCAGCATTTCGGCCAGTTCTATCTCTGCTTCGGTGGGCGCTCCGAAAGACAATCCATTAACCGCGGCCTCCTGTACCGCTTTGACCACCGCCGGATGTGCGTGTCCCAGGATGGCGGGGCCCCATGAACCGACGTAGTCGATATAGCGAGTTTCGTCAGCATCCCAGATGTACGGGCCGGCTGCGCGTTTGATGAACGGAGGGGTGCCGCCTACCGAATGGAAAGCACGCACGGGCGAATTGACGCCCCCAGGAATGACGCGGCAAGCGCGCTCGAAAAGTTCTACGTTGCGAATCATGGTTCTGCCTTGAAAACGGAAGGGCCGTTGGACGCGGTATGGGTGGTAAAAGCGCGGCTGAATACCCGAGCCGCTGCCTCGATGTCTTCGGCCCCGAAAAGGGCGGTAATAACGGCCAGGGAGTCGGCGCCTGCGGCAATGGCCAAGGCGGCGTTGTCGGGTGTGATCCCGCCAATTGCCACGACTGCCGGGCGTAAGGGTGAGCTGTGAGCTGTCGCGGGCAAGTGCAAGGCATGCGCATCGCCCAAGCACGAAAGCGGCGCGTGGCTCGCGGCCGGTTTCGTGGGGGAGTCGAACACCGCGCCGAAGGCGACGTGGTCGGCTCCCGCCGACAGGGCGCTGTGCGCCAGTTTCATATCGTTATAGCAGGAGGCGCCGATCAGCATGCGCGGGCCGACTTCACGGCGCACTTGGGCGATGTCGCCATCGTCCCGGCCCAGGTGGATGCCGTCAGCACCGATGTCCAGCGCCAGCCGCCAGTCGTCGTTGATCAAGAGCACCACGCCCGCCCGCAGGCACTCTGCGCGCAGGGCCAGGGCTTGCTCCCGTTTTTTGGCGGCAGTTACGTTCTTGCGGCGCAGTTGCAGTGCACTCATCCCGCCGCGTGCCGCGGCTTGGACGGCTGCCAGTAAGCGGTCGGTGTCGTCCCAGTCGGGGGTAATGCCATACAGGCCGCGCATCGGGCTACTCAGGGCGGCCTCCGGTGCAAATGCCGGCGAAGTCATGGTGTTTCTCCGTTGACGGCGCCGGCAGGGCCACTCGTGTCGGGATCAGGCTGGGCGTTGTTTGCGCCCCGGTCGCTTGGTTCGAGGGCGGCGGAAGCTGCGTCGGTTTCGTCGGCGGCTTGCTGGTCCAGCGCCTCGGCGGCGCGCCGGGCCCAGAAAAACCGGTCGGGCAAGAGCCGTCCCATTCCGGGCCGAAACCCCGCGGCGAGCGCCTGCCAGGTGTATTCCTGTGCTTGCGACACCGCTTCGGGTACTTCCAGACCGCTGGCCAGCAGTGCCGCCAATGCGGCAGCCAGCGTGTGGCCGCCCCCCCGGTAGTTGCCCGGTAGCCGTTGCCAGTGATATTGCTGGGCCGAGTCTTCGGCCCCATCGGCCCCGCCCAGCAGGGTATTGACGACCAGGTCCCCAGGCAGGTGCACCCCGGTACTGAGGACCCAGCCGGTACCGCGCCGCAGCAATGCCTGGGCGCCGGTTTCTTCTGCCGCCTCACGTTCAAGCAAACCATCGGCTACCAACCTTTCCAGTCGCAAGGCATCGGCCACGATCAGGGTGGTTTGCGGCACCAGCAGTTCCAGAGTGGCGATCATGATCTCTTCCGCCGAGTCTTCTGACTCGGCATCCACCGTTTCGGGGGGGTCTGCCCCCAGGTGAAGGATGACCGGAATCGCAGAATAGTCGGCCAGGATTTCGGCTACGGCGCTAACCGCCTCCAGCGTAAAGAGCCCTCCGATCTTGAAGGCGCTTACCGGCATGTCTTCCAGCAGGCTGCGCGCCTGGTCGTCGATCCAGTCGGCCGAGACGGCTTCGCTGTCCTCGACGCCGGCGGAATCCTGGGCCGTATAGCCGGTCAGGACCGTCAGGGCATGGCAGCCCAGGCTGGCGCAAGTCAGCAGGTCGGCCTGCATGCCCCCGCCGCCACTAGGGTCGGAAGGCGCAAACGTAAGGATAAGAGGAGGGGTCAAGGCAGCTGGCAAGGTCAATCTACTGATAAGCGGGGTTGCGATTTACGTCGGGCCAAGGCAAGGCCCACGGTGTTTCGGTAAGATGCGAGATTCTAATGGATGCCTGATAGTTCCCATTTCGCGGGGGGCAGGGCAAAGCAAGGCGAAAGTAGAAATGCGTACCTGGATGTGTCTGATTTGCGGCTGGATCTATGATGAAGCCGCTGGTGTTCCTGAAGAGGGTATTGCTCCTGGGACCAAATGGGAAGATATACCGCCTAATTGGGTCTGTCCCGAGTGCGGCGCCCGCAAGGAAGACTTCGAAATGGTGGAAATCTGAACCCCCGTCCCTGACGTGATTACAATGCCGGTATGACCGAAAGCACCGACATCGATCTGACGAATCAGTTCCTGATCGCCATGCCGAGCATGGCTGACCCTAATTTTGCCGGCGCAGTGATCTACGTGTGCGAACACACCCCCAAGGGGGCGCTAGGCCTGGTTATCAACCGGCCCACCGATCTTACCCTGGCCACGCTGTTCGAGCGCATCGAGCTCACCTTGAAGGATTCGCCCAAAGGCGAGTCGCCGGTGTTTTTCGGCGGTCCTGTACAAATCGACCGTGGTTTCGTGCTGCATGCCCCGGTGGGGGAATATAGCTCCTCGATCAAGGTGGGCGATATTGCGCTGACGACGTCGCGCGATGTGCTGCAGTCCGTGGCGGAAGGCGCCGGGCCGGGGCAGATGCTGGTTACGCTGGGCTATACCGGTTGGGGCGCGGGCCAGCTCGAAGACGAAATGTCCGAAAATGCCTGGCTCAACGTCTCGGCCAATGCCGACATCATTTTCAATGTGCCGCCGTCCGAACGTTTCGATGCGGCCCTGAAACTGCTGGGCATCGATCCCATCATGCTGGCGGGCGAAGCCGGTCATGCCTGACGAAACGCTGCTGGCTTTCGACTACGGAACTCAATTCATAGGCGTTGCCGTCGGCAATACGCTGACCGGCCATGCCCGCCCCCTGGAAGTCTTTCCCAACGCCAGCCGCGATGCCCGCTTCGGGCGCGTGCGGCAATTGCTTGAGGAATGGCAGCCGGCTCGGCTGGTAGTGGGGCTGGCGCTTGACGCCGATGGCGGCGAGCAAGCCATGAGCCAGCAATGCCGCCGCTTTGCCAATCAACTCAATGGCCGCTTCGGCCTGCCGGTTGAGCTGGTGGACGAGCGCGGCACCAGCCTGGCCGCGCAAGACATCCTGGGTGGCAAGCGTCGTGGACAGCGGCTCGATGCGGTGGCCGCCGCGGTCATCCTACAAAGCTATTTCGACGCCCGCCCCGCTGGGGCGCCTGCGCAATCGGAGCCCGTTTGATGGCGCCGAGCCCTTGTCGCATTTACCTTGATCTGGCGAGACTGTCATGACGCTTTCTTTTACCCCTCCCGATGCCGAGGCCCTGTACGCCAAGCTGCTTGATGGCGTGCGTGCCGTGTTGGATACCTTGCCCGCCGAGCGGACCCATTTGGTCGGCATTCATTCCGGCGGCTCCTGGATTGCCGAACGTCTACAGCGGGACCTCGGCTTGGCGGGCGCCCCGGGAATGCTCGACATCAGTTTCTACCGCGACGACTACGCGCGTATCGGCCTGCATTCGCAGGTCAGGCCTTCCAGCATCGGTTTTGATGTCGACGATAAGCACCTGATCGTGATTGACGACGTTTTGTATACCGGGCGCACCATACGCGGCGCCATGAACGAGTTATTCGACTACGGCCGGCCCGCCTCGATCAAGTTGGCTGTGCTGATAGATCGGGGTGGTCGCGAGTTGCCGGTGGCGGCAGACATCGTGGCGCAAACCGTCGTATTGCAGGCAGGCCAGAGTCTGGTGCTGTCGCGCGACGGCGAGAAATTCAAGCTAGATTTTGAAACCGTTCCGGCACAGGAGCCGAACCATGCATAACCCCCAGCTCAACAGCAACGGCGAGCTTACCCATCTGTTGACCATCGAGGGTTTGCCTCGCGATATCGTCACCCACATTCTGGACACCGCTGAATCCTTCGTGCCGCTGGCCGATCGCGACATCAAGAAAGTGCCGCTTTTGCGCGGCAAGAGCGTGTTCAATCTTTTCTTCGAGAATTCCACCCGTACGCGCACGACATTCGAGATCGCCGCCAAGCGTTTGTCGGCCGATGTCTACAATCTGAACATCAATGCTTCGTCGGCCAGCAAAGGCGAGTCGCTGCTGGACACCATCAACAATTTGTCGGCCATGCAGGCCGACCTGTTCGTGGTGCGGCATGCTTCCAGCGGCGCTCCTTACCTCATTGCACAGCATGTCGCGCCTCATGTGCACGTCATCAACGCCGGCGATGGACGGCATGCGCATCCCACCCAGGGCTTGCTCGACGTGTTCACCATCCGCCATTACAAGAAAGACTTTACGCAACTGACCGTAGCCATCGTCGGCGATGTCCTGCATTCGCGGGTGGCGCGTTCCGACATTCATGCGCTGACCACGCTGGGCGTGCCCGAAGTGCGAGTGATCGCACCTTTGACCTTGCTACCGGCGGGGCTAGAGCAAATGGGCGTGCGGGTGTTCACCGATATGGCGGAAGGCCTGAAAGGCGTCGATGTGGTCATCATGCTGCGGCTGCAGAATGAGCGCATGCGCGGAGCGTTGCTGCCCTCGGCGCAAGAATATTTCAAGTATTACGGGCTGACCCAGGAAAAGCTGGCCTTGGCTAAACCCGATGCCATCGTCATGCATCCGGGGCCGATGAATCGGGGTGTGGAAATCGATTCACCAGTCGCTGACGGCAAGCAGGCCGTCATTCTCAATCAGGTCACATTCGGCATCGCGGTGCGCATGGCCGTAATGAGCATCGTCGCAGGAGCCTGACCCCATGAAATTGCACATCCAGGGCGGCCGCCTGATCGATCCGGCCAATGGCATCGACGCCCTTCACGACGTCTACGTTATCGATAGCCAGGTGGTGAGCATCGGAGAGGCGCCCCCCGACTTCGTACCCAATCGCGTCATCAATGCACGCGGTCTGGCGGTCTTGCCCGGTTTGGTCGATCTGTCGGCGCGCTTGCGCGAGCCCGGCTTCGAGCACCGCGCCACGCTGGAATCAGAGCTGATGGCGGCATTGGCGGGTGGGGTGACCAGCCTGGTGCTGCCGCCTGATACCGACCCTGTTCTGGATGAACCGGGTCTGGTCGAAATGCTCAAGCACCGTGCGCGGCAGATGAACCAATCGCATGTCTATCCCCTGGGGGCCATGACGGTGGGCTTGAAAGGCGAAGTCATTACCGAAATGGCTGAACTTACCGAAGCCGGCTGCGTGGCTTTTTCGCAGGCGGACGTCGCGGTAGTCGATACCAATGTGCTGCTGCGGTCAATGCAGTACGGGCGTACTTTCGACTACGCGCTATGGCTGCGCCCGCAAGATCCCTGGCTGACCCGCGATGGCGTTGCCGCCAGCGGCGCTATGGCATCGCGCCTGGGCTTGGCCGGCATTCCGGAGCAGGCCGAGACGATCGCCCTGCACACTTTGTTCGAACTGCAGCGCGCGACTCAAGCCCGTTTGCATCTTTGCCGGATATCGAGCGCGGCAGGCATCGAGTTGCTGCGCCGCGCGCGCGCCGAAGGTTTGCCTGTTACCTGCGACGTCAGTGCGCATCATGTGCATCTGACCGAAATGGACATAGGCTATTTCGATGCGCACTGCCGTTTGACGCCTCCCTTGCGCACCCAGCGCGATCGCGATGCTATCCGTGCGGCGCTCGCTGATGGAACCATCGATGCCATATGCTCGGATCACACACCGGTCGACGAAGACTACAAACTGCTGCCCTTCGGTGAAGCCGAACCGGGCACGACAGGCCTGGAGCTGTTGCTGTCGCTAGCCTTGAAATGGGCACGCGAAACCGGTGAGCCGATCTCGAAGGCCGTGGCGCGCGTAACTAGCGAACCGGCCCGCGTATTGGGTAATAAGGTGCCGGCTTTCTGCGGCCAGCTGGGTGTAGGAGCCACGGCCGATTTGTGTCTGGTCGATCTGGAAGCGGACTGGTTGGTCAGTGAAGCATCCCTGCTCAGCCAAGGTAAACATACGCCTTTCCTCGGCTTCGAATTGCCAGGCAAAGTGCGCCTGACCATGGTGTCGGGCCGTGTCGCCTACGAGGCCGCCAACTGATCGTGCTGCGCGGCTTGCGATCCGTCCCTCATTTCTTGCGTTTCACTTTGCGTGCCGCTGCCGTTCTGTGTTGGATAGCATTGGGTTTCGTGCTGATGGTGGCGGTGTATATGTGGGTGAGCCAAAGCCATCGCGACTGGCTCAATCGCTGGTGGTCTCGCTGCCTGTTGCGCTGCTGCGGTATTCGCGTGAGCGTCAACGGCCAGCCTCCAGCAAGTGGCGCTGCGCTGCTCATCGCGAACCATGTTTCCTGGGCCGACATTTTCGTGCTCAATAGCGTGCGCGCCACGGTCTTCGTCGGCAAGAGCGAACTGCGTCAGTGGCCTTTGCTGGGCTGGTTGATCGCCGGTGTGGGTACGGTGTTTATCGAGCGCGGCAATCGGCGCGCCGTCAATGGTGTCGGCGCCGCCATGGTAGAGCGTTTCGATCAAGGTCTGCTTATAGGTCTGTTCCCCGAAGGCACGACTTCCGACGGCCTGGATCTCCTACCTTTTCATCCGGCCTTGTTCGAACCCGCGCTGCGTGCCGGAGTTCCGGTGCAAGCCATCGCCTTGCGCTATCTTCATCAAGGGCGGCGCAGCGCGCTGCCTGCCTATGTGGGCGATCAAAGCCTGCTGGCCAATGCCTGGCTGGTTCTGGGAAGCCGAGGCGTATCGGTGAAGGTCGACTATTTGCCGCCTGTCATGCCCACGGAAAGTAGCGGCACGGATCATCGGAATGCCTTGTCCAGTGCTATGCACCGGGCGATACGCCGTCTGCTTGTTTTATCCCATTAGCCCTATGTCCTATTGGCTATAGGCACGTTGCCCACCTCTCCATAGACTCTAAACCTATCTCCCCAAGCGTTGCGCAGGTGCGCGCGTGATGCACCGCTTGTGCAGGGAGCGGCAACGGGGGCTGTTATGCAGTGGGCAAGGAGCAAGTCGCGGTTCGCAAGCCGGCTTTGCCAGGCAGCTTTGGTTTACGGGGCGCTGAGCGCCGCATCTCCATCATCGAGCCAGGAGGTCGACGCCGGGGCCGCCGCGAGTCAAGCGGCACAATCTCGACTGGCGGACGCCGACACTTTGCTGGCTTTGACTCAGGATGGCGCCATCCTGTATGCGCAGGACCCGGTCAAACTAAGCGGCTACCAATACTGCAGTCAGGCGGTGACGCTGGCTGAACAAGGCGAGTTCCGCCAGAGTGCGCGCGCCGCCAGCAAGGCCTTGCACCTTGCGCATGCCACCAATGATCCCAATCTGCGTGCGCTGGCCAATCGTGATCTGGCTATTGTCTATAGCTATGCGGGGCAACTGGACAAGGCCGAGGAGTTCGCTCGCGAAGCGCTGAAGTACCAGGCCAAAGAACCAGAAAAAGTCATAGGTCCGGTGCAGAAAATCCTGGGCGATGTCCAGGCGCGCCGGGGCGACTATGCTGGCGCGGTGCGTAGCTATGACGCAGCCTTGGCGGCCAGCTCCGCTCGCTACGCCCCCTTGGTGCAAGCCTCCCTGGTCAATGCCTTGATTGAGTCTGGCGAAACTGCCAGGGCGCGCCAGATGACGGACGCTATGAAGCGTCCTGCCGAGCCTGCTCTGGCTGCGCAGTGGCAGCGTACCCAAGCGCGTCTGTTGTTGGCGGAAAACAAGCCGCGGGCCGCAGCCGATCTGTATCACTCGCTCACCACCAGCCAGGTAGGTACCGATAGCGACTATTACCGCCTCTGGGCATGGGAAGGGGTGGCGCGTAGCGAGGTGGCGATGGGCAACAAGCCGGCCGCCGCCGATGCCCTGGGCAAGGCTCTGGACAGCGTGGATGCGGTCCGTTCGCGCTTTCGCAGCGACGAGTTCAAGATGGGCTTGTTCTCTGACATGCAAGAGGTGTTCGAACAGGCGGTCAGTTTGTATAGCGAGGTAGGCAAGGCCGAGGCCGCGTTCGAAGTCAGTGAGCGCAGCCGCAGCCGCGCTCTTCTGGACGCGGTGCGTGGACGAGGCAAATTATCGGAAGCGGCCATCAGCACGATGTCAGTCGCGGCCTTGCAGCAGGCTTTGGCAAATGACGAGCGGGTCGTGCAGTTCCATGTTTTACCCGATCGTCTTCAGGCCTGGGTGGTGGGCCCCCAGCAGCTGAAAGAGGTCACGATCGCGGTGGGACGCGCAGACTTGGAAAAAGTCGTCGATGCCTTTCGCGATTTGGTGGTCAATGGTAAGCGGGCAGCGATTGGCGGTGCGGAAAAGGTGGGCGCCTTGTTGATCGCGCCGTTGGGGCTGAGTCCTGGCCAACGCCTGATCGTGGTGCCGCACGGACCTCTGCATTACCTGCCGTTTCAGGCCCTGCGGCTAGATGGCGCTTATTTGATCGAACGCCACCCTATGTCGGTTGCGCCTTCTATCAGCATCGCGACGCAATTGGCTAAACAGGTGCCAAAAACTACCGCGGTGCTGACCGCATTCGGCAACCCGCGCATTGACGACGAGTACGACTTGCCTGGAGCCGAGCGCGAAGTGCAGGACCTGGCCCGCTTGTTCCCGCAAAAAACCATATATATGGGCACCGCAGCCACCAAGACGCAATTCAAGCAGGCGGTGTCGCAGTCGCCGCTGGTACATGTGGCGGCGCATGCCCAGGCTGACCTGCTGGATCCTTTGCACTCGCGAATACTGCTGGCAAATGAAAACGGCCAGCAGAGCTTTCTGGATGCGAGCGAAGTGCTGCAGCTCGATATGGGCAGAACCGCCTTGGTGACCTTGTCGGCTTGCGAGTCCGGCTTGGGGCGCATCGCGCAGGGTGATGAAGTGCTGGGGTTCACGCGCTCGTTTCTGTCGGCGGGAACGTCCAGCTTGATTGCATCGTTGTGGCCGGTGTCGGATGACGCGGCAGCCTTGCTGATGAGCACTCTCTACGCCGAGTTGGCACGCGGTCAGGATGTTCAGCGGGCCATGCAGGCAGGCCAACTGGCGGTGTTGAAGCAGAACAAGATGGCGCATCCGTTTTTCTGGGCGCCATTCAACCTGATCGGCAACTGGCGTTTGACGGTGGAGTCCTGACATGGCGCGTACGAGCACGACTTACGGACCTCGCCCTGGCTGGACCGGCTCTTTGTTGCTGAGCTCCAGCATGCTGTTGTGTTTGGACGGCGTAGTCTTGGCGGCCGAGCCAGAGGTTTCGGCCGGTGTAGCGCCGCCGGCGGCAGTGGCGCAAGCCCCGTCGCAAAGTTTGCCGGCAACTCCGGACCCTGCTGTGTCCACATTTTTACTCAATGGTATCGAGTTCAAAGGCGTGTCCGCCGTGAGCCGCGAGGATCTGGATGCGCTGGCGGCGGAGTACGTCGGCCGACAGGTAACGTTGGGCGATCTGGAAACCCTGGCGCAAAAAGTTACCGAGTTCTATCACAGTCGTGGGTTTTTTTTGGCGCAGGCTTTGATTCCCGTTCAATCCGTGCGCAACGGCCAGGTTGAGATCAGTGTGATCGAAGGCAAGTTAGGCAAGGTCGACATTCGTGTTGCCCCGGAAGCCCCGATTTCAGAAACCCGGGTGCGCGCTTATTTGTCCTTGTTGGAGCCTGGTAAGCCGGTAAACGCCGAGCGCTATGAGCGCGCCATGCTATTGCTGTCAGACCAGCCTGGCATCAAGGTGGCATCGGGCTTGCAAGAAGGTTTGATGCCGGGAACATCCGACTTGGTGGTTGAGGTCACCGCGGCGCCGCGGCTTACTTTTGCCGCTGATGCCGATAACCATGGAACCCGCGAATCCGGGCGGGTCAGGGTGGGTGGTTCGATGCGTATCGCCAGTCCTTTGGGCATAGGCGACAACCTGGATGCGCGTCTGATGATGTCCAAGGGCAATGACCTGAATTTCGGTCGCCTGGCCTACGAAGCGCCGCTCGCCGCGAACGGTTTGCGCTTGGGTGCCGGCGTCTCGCGAGTGCACTACGAGTTGGGAGGGCCTTTGTCGCTCTTGGGGGCAAAGGGGCGTGCGACGGTGGTCGATGCATCGCTTAACTACCCGCTTATCCGTCAGCGCAACCAGAACCTGTTTCTGCGCTTGGGCGTCGATCATAAAGATCTTAGAGACGAACTAAGCACGTTTTCTTATACCGCCGACAAAACAGTGCGCGGTGTGGGCTTGGGCTGGAGCTGGGAACGCCGCGATGAATTGCTGGGCGGGGGTTATTGGGCCAGCACCGGCACCCTGTACCACGGCAAGCTGAGCATAGATGACGCCCTGACACGCTCCTTGGATCAGGGAGCACTGGGGTACAAGACCGAAGGCAGTTTCACTAAGCTTAGCTGGCAGTTCTCACGGCTGCAGGCTATTACGCCGCGCCATACCTTGTATCTGGCGCTAGGAGGTCAACTGGCCAGTCGCAATCTGGATGCCTCCGAAAAACTCGCTCTGGGGGGCGCGCGAGCAGTGCGGGCTTTTCCGTCCAGCGAGCTGCTGGTCGACGATGGCGTGCTGGGTATCGTCGAGTGGCGTTGGGCGGCTACCGAAGACCTGACCCCCTACCTTTTTTATGACATAGGCAGCGGCAAGATGGCGCATTCGCCTTTACCCACCGATGCTGATAATCGTCGAAGTATGCAGGGTTTCGGTTTGGGAGCGGTCTGGTCCAAACCGGGTGATTTTTCAGTCAACGTGTCGCTGGCCTGGCGTCGCAATACGGCGGCTCCCATCACTGACGGCGGCGACCGCAAACCCCGTATTTTCGTGCAAATGCAAAAAGTTTTCTAAGGCGGCACTCAATATGTCCTTGTCCGGTTTTCGCCCAAGCGTGTGGCGCCGGCCTCGGCGAAAGTGTGGTGAGCCGACCGGGAGAGTTTCATGATCGCATCCGTACAACGTACCGTCCGGCAGGTTTCGTCCGGCCATGCCACTGGCCGGCGCCTGGGCGTGAAACTGCGGCCTTTGGCCTTGGCTATGGCGCTGATTGGAACATCGGCCGGCGCCCAGTTGCCCACGGGTTTCAATCCCATACAGGGCACTGTCGATATGCCGGGTATCAGCGGCAACACGATGTCTCTGCGTCAACGCAGTGACCGAGCCTTGGTTGAATGGGGCTCGTTTTCGATCGGTGCGGCTAACGCTGTCAACATTAGACAGCCTGGTGTAAACAGCATCATGCTCAACCGCGTTACTGGCGGTGAACTGTCTACCATCGCCGGGTCGCTGACGGCCAACGGTAAAGTGTTTTTGGTCAACCCCGCCGGAGTTTTGTTCGGTGCTGGCTCGCAAGTCAGTACCGGTGGTTTGGTGGCGTCCACGCTGGACATTTCCAACGCGGACTTCGCTGCCGGGCGTTTCAATTTTGAGCGCGCCGATGGCAACACGGCAAGCGTGATCAATCTTGGCAAGCTGCAAGCCGATGGGTCGACCATTGCGTTGATGGCTGCTGAAGTACGTAACGAGGGTACGGTGCGTGCGGACGGCGGCACGATAGGCCTGATTTCCGGTCGTAAGGTATCGCTGGATTTTCAGGGTGATGGGCTGACGACATTTCGCCTGGATCCGGCCACCCAGGCCAGCGCTGCGATGATAGAAAACGCCGCTGGCGCGACCTTGCAGGCGGATGGGGGCAAGGTTGTGGTCCTGGCGAATTCGACGCAGGTTGCGCAGCAGGTGGTCAATCAGGAAGGGACGGTGCGTGCGCGTTCCCTCAGCACGCGCAACGGAGAAATCTTTCTGGGGGCGGGTGAGCACAATGATGTGCGCCTGGCCGGAGTGTTGGATGCGTCAGGGGAGGTTGCCGGTACGAAGGGCGGATCGGTTGTTGTGCAGGCTGCAGGGATAAGTGCAAGTTCCGCTTCGAGTATCAATGCCAGCGGCGATGGGGGTGGGGGGCAGATCAGCCTTGCCTCGACGCGATCGACGTTGATCGCCAGTGGCTTCAGCGCGCGCGCCGATGCAAGCGTGGCGGGCAATGGCGGCGAAGTAAAAGTGGACGGCGGCAGCGGCGGCTTGCATCTAGGGGGCGAGTTATCAGCCTCGGCGGCCGGCAATGGGGACGGCGGAAAAATAGATACTCGGGCCGCCATTATCGAGGTGAGCGCAGCACCGGTCGCGGCTTCGGGAGCCGGTACGGGTAAAAATGGCCAATGGACGATCGCTTCGCAAGGCGATCTTACTGTGGGAGCTGCACCGTTTGATCGGGTAGAAGGCGAAGTCAGTATCTACTTTGATTCGAGCCGAGTCAGCGACGCCGCTCTGGGTACGGCACTAGGCCGCGCGACCGATGTCATTATTGCGGCTACCGGCACCCCTGCGGATGGGGCTCGGGTCGAGAGCGGCAGTGTCAGGCTCGAGGCCAACGCCGCGGTACTGAAGAGCGAAGGGCGCGGGTCGAGCTTGAAGGTAGACGCCAAGCGCCACATCACCATGGAAAGTGGTTCGGCCATCGAGTCGAGCGCGAGTGCCTTGAATGTCGATTTCAACGCGGATTCTTCGGGTGTCGCGATGGCACGCGCCGACCGGCAGGAAATCGGTGGCGCAATCCTGCTTTCCGACGCCAGCATTTCCACCAAAGGCGGCGATATTCGTTTCTACGGACGCAGCGATCCTATCGATGGCTACGCCAGTGGAGGCACCGCATTTTCCAATGCTTCGCTATCGGCCTATGTCGCGACCGAACGCAGTGATGGCATTGCGCTGGTGAATAGCGTCTTGCAGACTTGTGCTGATCCAGGGTGTGCTACGGGTGCAGGAAGCATCAACGTGGCGGGTCGTGGCCGTACGGTGGATGGTTCGACAGGGCTGGAGTCCGGCGTGGGCGTTGCCCTGCGCAATAGCTCGTTGCGCACGGCAGGAAGTATTGCCGTGAATGGAGTGGGGGGAGCCGGCGCGGCGGGGGTGCTGATCAGTAGCAAGGCCCCTGATGAAGCGGCGTCCCTGGCGGCTATGGGTACGGGCAGCAATATTGTCCTGGTCGGCGAAGCCGGCAGCACCACGCGCGACGACGTATTGTTGGCTCAGCCGGTCCAGGCTGGCATCGAAGTTGTCGGCGCGGAGTTGTCCGCGCGAGGTGATGTCGATTTGACCGGAACGGGGGGAGATTTGACGTCCCTGACGTCCTCCGAGATGACTTTGAAATTGTTGGGTAGCGGCACGATCGACGCCTCCCATGGCCTGCGCATTGCCGATTCCAATATCGAAGCTGGCAACGGGGGGCGCATTGCGCTCTCGGGTCAAGTCGGCAGTGATGGAGTCCGGGTGGGGACCGATGGCAGCCAGACGGCGATACCGGCATCGGCCGTATTAATCGAAGGCCAGTCGGACAACGGAGATTCATACCGCATTCGCAGTCATGGAGGGACCATAGCGATCAATGGAAATGGCGGCGATGTTCACGTGTTGGGCAACTATAACGACTGGACCTTATCTACCGACAACGCGGGCGGCAAGGGTGGCAGCATCGATTTGTCCGGCCGCAATATCGGGATCGAGAACGCACTGCTCAGCAGCCAGGGCAGCACTGGTGGTGGAACGATTACGGTAGCTGCGGAGGCCGCGGCAGCGTTGGGCCAGTTCAGCCGCATCCAGGCCGATGCGAGCGCTGAGGGGGACGGGGGCATCATCACCGTTACCGGGGGCCAGAGTCTGCGGGCGCATGGTGGGCTCAGCGCAAGAGGGGCAGGTAGTGGCGCAGGCGGGCAGATAGAAACCTCGGCTGGCGCATTCGATCTGCGGGGCGTCAAGGTGGACGCGGGTGCCGCTGGCGGTGCGGCAGGTAGCTGGCTGATTGATCCGTACAACGTCAATATCGTGAATGGCAGCGCAACGGGAAGTCTGCCGTCCAATATTTTCGACCCGGTGGCGGCATCCGTCGTACAGGATGGCGACATCAATCTTGCGCTCAATAGCGGCGCCAACGTGTCGATAGGCACCGGCACCACCGGTCTGTCTACCGATGGCAAGATCACGATAGAGTCGGGTGTACTGATTCAACGCAGTACGGGTAGCAACGAACTGACGCTTGCCTTCAATGCGCATCGCAATATCGAAGGCAATGATTTCACTATCGAATCTACGGGCAGCGCGGGCGCGCTCAATCTGGATTTCAATAGCAATGCAAATAATTCGCAGGCTGAAAATGGTGGAATCGCCTTAAGCAACGCGGCGTTGCGTACCAACGGCGGCGGCATTCGCATGGGTGGGCAGAGCAATGCCGCGAGCGGCCAGGCAAGCGCACTAGGGTCGCCCGCGATTGCCCTGGACGGTGTTTCTATCGATACGCGCGTCGGCCAGAGTGATGCGGGTACAGGCGGCGATATCAGCCTGCGCGGCAGCGGATCAGCCGGCGCTAGTGACTCTGACGGCAGCAGTATCTCGCTGGTGAATACGGTAATGCAATCTTCCAGCGGCAATGTTTCCTTAACGGGTATTGCCAGTCCGGGTGGGGCAGGTGTCGTGATGCAAGGCGACGCCAGCAGTACCGTTACGACTCGCATCGAGACCACCAGTGGCAATGTATCTATCGTCGGGGTGGGTGACGGCAGCGCCGTAGGCGGGGACCAGTCAGGCGTCCAGATGGCGGGTGCACTGCTTAGTACGGCTGACGGCATCATTGATGTGCGGGGGCGTTCTCAAGGGGCGAATCCCAACGGCAGCGGTGTCGTGCTAGAGGACGCGTCCTTGGTCGTGACCGGTAGTGGGCGTGTTGCAGTGTCGGGAGAATCCGCCGGCAGTGGCAAGGGCATAGATATGCAGGGCGGCACCGCCGGTTCCTTATATGGCATTGATGGGGGAGGCCAGTTGGTCGTACTGCGCGCCGACAACAATGGCGCTGACGATGCCATCAGTCTGGGCGCACCCATACGCTCAGGTTCAACCATCAATTTGCGGCCAGGTGGGGTGGATGGAGCGGGCAACGTCTCGGATCACACGGCGACAGCAATCGGTATAGGGGGAGTCGGCAGCAACGGCTTCTCTTTGTCGGATACGGATGTCGCCAATCTGGATGCTCCTAGTATCGTGGTAGGCAGCGATGCGCATGCGGCTGCGATTACGGTAGAGGGACCGGTGTCGGTCGCCAACGACTTGACCCTGCAAACCGAAGGAGGGGGCGCGATCGCGGTCGATGGCGCGCTTAGCGCGGCGAGTCTGGCTTTACTGGCGGCGGGAGATATTACTCAGTCAGCGAGCGGCAGTGTCGCGGCGAACTCCTTGCTTGCGCGTTCGGCGGCGGGCAGTGTGCGCTTGAACAATCCGGCCAACGCCGTGGCGGCTATCGCGGGTAGCGCTGCAAGCGATTTCCGCTACACCAATGCGAACACGCTGTCGGTGGGCACCACCTCGGCCCAGGGGCTGCAGGCTGCATCTGGCACGACTCAGGCGATTAATGCGGAAGGTGTTCAGGCCGACCGGGCGATCATACAAACGCGCGCTGGTAATCTGTCCATTGATGAGGCCGTGAATGCCGCCAGCGCGGCAACACTGCAGGCGGATGGGGGGGCGCTGCAGGTGAATCAAGCCTTGAGCAGTAGCGTGGTGGGCTTACTTGCACAGGGTGACATCACCCAGGCCAGCGCTGCGCCGATCATTGCGGATACCCTGCTCGCCCGCTCCAATGCGGGTAACGTCATTTTGGTCGATGTCTCGAATGCCGTCGGGGTGTTGGCGGGCGGCGCGGGCGGCAACTTCCGTTATACGAATGCAGCCGGTTTGCAGGTGGGTAACACCAGTGTCAATGCCCAGGACGGCACCGGCGCCTTGCAGACAGTCAACGCCGCAGGTGTGCAAGCAGCCTCAACCCAAGTATTGGCCAGGACCGGAGACTTGGCCGTCAATGCAGATTCCTCGGCAGTCTCGACGCTCAGCTTACAGGCCCTGACGGGAAACATGGCAATCAATGCGGGCTTGCAGGCCGATACGATGGCCCTTGTGGCTAATGGCGCCATCAGCCAGTCCGGGACTGCTGGCGCAAGGGCCAATGCCTTGCTGGCTCGGTCCACCACGAGCAACGTCGTGCTTAACTCAGCAGCCAATGATGTACGCGCTTTGGCGGGCGACGCTGCCGGCGATTTCCGCTACGGCGGCACGGGCAATCTGGCTGTGTCCACAGTCAATGCAAGTGTGCTGAATAGTAGCGGCGCACCGCTGTCCATCAACGCAGCAGGTATCGCGGCAGAAGATATCGTTGTGCAGACTCACAGCGGAAACTTGACCTTGGATGCCGCCTCGAACGCAGCTGGTGGTTTGGCCTTGCAGGCTGACAACGGCAGCATCAACCTTGCGCAACAAGCGCAAGCTCAAACGATTGCATTGCTGGCAAGTGGGGATATCGGCCAAACGGGTAGCGGGGCGATTGGCGCCAACCGTTTGCTTGCTCGCTCGACAGCAGGCAGCATTGTGCTCGATGGACCTTCCAATGCCAGTGAAGTCGTGTCAGGTAGCGCAGCAAACGCTTTCCGCTACACCAACGTTTCCGCCTTGACCATAGGAAGTATCTTGGCCGAGGTACATGACGCCAGTGGCAACCTGGGCACGACCAGCGCATCTGGCATTGCGGCCGATGCCAGCGTGGTTCGAACCCTGTCTGACGACTTGACCCTGGATGCAACAGTCAGTGGCCGCACGGCGGACCTGGTTGCTGCGCAACGTTTCCAGAACCCAGGAAGTTCAGCGGTATCCACGACGGAGTCGTGGCGCGTCTGGGCCGACACCTGGGTAGGTGAATCACGTGGGGGCATGACAGGTAGCGGTCCCCTGCCCAATCTGTATAACCGCGCCCACGGTACGGCGAGTGTGCCGGATACCGCCAACCATTTCATCTATCGCCAGCAACCTACCGTAACGGTCACGCTGGACAGCGCCACACGGCCTGCGGGTCAGCCCAATCCTCCACTGGGTTACGGTTTGTCGGGTTTGATCCTGGGCGATACCGGCGCCGGTATTACAGGCAGTGTGGGTACTAGCGCCACGGCTACCAGCCCGGGGGGCACCTATGCCGTCACGGCTCTTACCCCATTTACCTCGGCCGAAGGCTATGCGATCAATGTCGTACCTGGACAGTTAGTGGTGCAGAACTTACAGATCCCGCCGCTGGATTTCTATCACGACATGCCCACAACCTATCTGTACGACCGCAATATCGCCCCGGTTGCCATGTGTTTTGCGACGGGACCGCTGGCGGGTAGCCGCGCGGAGCAAACCGGCGATGTCTTGTCGCGTGAATGGGCGCGTGTGCGTAGCCGCCCGAACCTGACCAACTGCGTCTCGACCGATCGTAGCAATGCCTGCTCGGATTTCTGAAGTCGGGCGGTTATCGGTCAGGACGGCTTGAGTGTGGCCAGCAAGGCGCGTAGCTTGGCCGGCGCAACCGGTTTGGTAAGCAATGGAATGGCATTGCTGCGTATTTGCTGCAGAATCGCCGGCGTGGTCGTTCCGGAAACGAGCACGGCCAGGCTCTGCGTTTGTAGCCGACGGGCCTGGAAGATGAGCTCGAACCCGTCGTCGCTATCATGCAGTTGCAAATCGCACAGCACCAGGTCGTAGCGGCGCTTGGGATCGTTCAGGAATTGCATGGCTTGCTTGGCGGTTTGGGCCTGATCGACTTGGCAACCCCATTGGGCAAGCAGGCCAGTGGTGGCTTCCAGGATGGCGTCATCATCGTCTATCAGCAGGCAGTGCATGTTCAGTTTTACCGCCAGGTTTGCCGGTGGGTTGGTACTTGCCTGCGGCGCTGCGGTGTTTGGTTCGGCCATAGGCAGGGTCAGGGTAAAGGTGCTGCCTTGCTTCAAGCGCGAACGCACCGACAGTGAAGTTCCCAGCAGCACAGCGATGCGTGCGCAGATGGACAAGCCCAACCCGAAGCCATTGCGTCGATCGCGCTGTGGATTGCCCACCTGATAGAACTCTTCGAAAATGCGGCTTTGATGAATCGGTGCAATGCCTTGTCCGTTGTCGCGTACTTCAAGGCGGACTCCGTTGTTCGCGTAACGCGCGGCTATCAACACACGCCCCCCCGCACCATAACGCACTGCATTGCGGACCAGGTTGTCAAGAATGCGCAGCAACAGTGCCGCATCGCTCACGACCACTTTGTCGCGGCCGCGCCAGACCAGACTTACCTGTGCCTGCCCGGCGGTGGCCGCATGCATGGCGTCAAGCTGGGAAAAGAGTGCGTTCAGATCAACCGCAGCAAAGGTGGGGGACATGACGTTTGCGTCCAGGCGGGAAATGTCCAGCAGGGCGTCAAGTAAAGCGCTCATCACCTCGGTGCCTTCGCGCAGGCGGACCATGGCGGGTTCCTGCTGGGCGGTGGCGCTGGGTAATAGGCTGTCGATGAATAAACCCATGGCATGTACGGGCTGACGCAGGTCGTGGCTGGCCGTTGCCAGGAAGCGTGTGCGTGCTTGAGTCGCTTGTTCTGCCTGAGCCAGTCGTCTCAATGCTTCTGCGGTTGCAGCCTGGACCCGATCTTCCAATTGCGAATGCACGTCCTGCAGGCGTTGCGCCATCAAGTCGACGTCATTGGCGAGCACTGCAATTTCGTGTTTACCGCAGGGCCCGCAACGCGCCGTCAGTTTTCCTCCATGCAAAGAAGAAACTGTTGCCGAGATTCGCTGCAGAGGCCGGATGACCGCCCGCGCCATATGGCGGGCCGACAGCCAAGCCAATAGCAAGGCCACGCCGCCGATAAGCGCACCTACCAAGACTGACTTGGTGCGGGCGCGGCGATGCGCCGATGCGTCGAGAAAAACCCTGACACTGCCTATGTCGCCGCTGGGTTCGGTTTCCTGGGGATAGTCAGTCAGGCTGCGCGCCGCGCGCAGCCTGACCGGCGCACCGAACAGACGCGCATGTTCCAGAGTGTCTATAGAGGGGCCGGCCGACACGTAGATGCCGGCGCTATTGCTGATTTCCACACGTTTGGCCAATCCTTTGGCCACCGTGTTGTGGGCTATGTCGCGCAAAGTGGCGTCGTCACCGGCATATAGGCTCAAGTCGCTGACGACAGCCAATTGCCGAGCGACGGCATTGCCTTCCGAGGAAAAGGCTTCCTCCAGCGTAGCCAGTCGTTCATGAGTAAACCATAGCGTTAATGCCAAGGCGGCGCCGGCGCAGGGCAGAACGCCAAGTCGGATCAGATCGCGCTGCAGGCCGTTCGAACGAAACGTGGCAGGAACATGAACACTCATAACGGGGCTAGGGTATTGAATCCAGCATGCCGGACAAAGCATTGTCGGAAGGAAGAATCAAGCCCAATTGCCGGGCGACGTGGGGGTTGGTGCGCACCAGCACCTGCTGCGGTGTTTCCACCAGAGGCGGACCGGCCGGGCCACGTTTGAGCCGTTGGCTCAGGGCATGGGCTTGTTGCGCGAGATGGGGCATACTGGGCACGAGCGCGGCGAGGGCGCCCGCTCGCACCATGGCTTCGCTTCCTGAAAACACCGGTAGGTTGGCGCCTGCCGCGGCCTGCAATACGGATAGCCCGGCGGCCGAGGTGCGGCCGATCGGGCCGGGCAGGACGAGCAGTGCATCGCTGACGGGAATAACCTGCTGCAAGGCAGACGTGAGCGTGCGGGCGTCAGGTGCATTGCCGACGGCAATTGTCCAGGGCAGTTCGTTTGCGGTGCCGGCTCTGCGTATGGACCAGGCAGAGGCGGCGGTTTCGAGCTGCTTCAATAAGGGGTCGGATTGGGGCGTCATGATGACGCCCAGGCGTCGCTTTGCGGGTAGTACGGCATCGATCAAGGCCAGCTGTTGCGCAGGAGCCGGGTCGCGCAGAAGAACTCCCACCGCGCGGCCGGGGCGCTGCAAAGCTTCCTGCGTGCGCAGTTCCTCATATTCCAGCCAGCCTAGCAGCGCCAGCAGCACCGGTTCAGGCCCGTCCCGAGCGATTACCGCGCGGGCCGCACGGGCACCCACGGCTACCAATACTCCCGGCTCGCTTGCCAGTTTGCCGGTCTCTGCGGCTGGGGGCCTGGGGTCCGCTATAGGCGGCAGCGACGAGGGCCTGGCACTGCGTGTACGCACACCAGTCAGCACTGAGTCTTCGTCTGCGGCGGCTGATTGCTGGGGGGCGGCGGCGCCCAGCGCAGAGAGCGGCAGGGTGTCTATTCTGCCCTGAGTCAGGCGCAAGGATGCGGCGCTGACTGTGCGCAGCTGCGCAATGAAATCGCCGTAGGCGCCGCTGTTGTCGTCTACCACCAGAGTTATATCGGTGGCGGCAAACAAACCGCCAGGCAGGAACAGCGCGAGGCAAGTTGCAAAAATGAGCTTGCGGCCAGCTGGCTCAAGCCGCGAAAGTAAAGGATGGTTGGCAGGCACGTTATGACCCTTCCCGCACTTGAGGGGAAATCGCTGTTCATCGTCACCATTTCAGCGTTTGGATTGGCACGTTTCCCGCGCGTGATGGATATCGCTAATCTACGTAAGCTGAGTGCGGATCGCGATACCTCAGAGGGTCTATATCGACGGTGGTTTCTGGCGTCCCTGCAATGAAGCGCGTGCGGAAAGGAGTTGCTAGGACTATGCCTGATGACATATCGCCTGGAGCGGAATTTTTACGCACACTACGCTCATCGCATGCTTGGTGACATGACGATGGTGTCTCTGTTTCCGGGGCAATCGGAGCCGAGCCCTTCCTTTTACTGGAGTGGTCCATCATGAAGACGCAGAGCATTGATCGTTTCGTTCCCCACGTGCTGCTCGCCATGGGCGCTTGCGTTGCAGCGGCGTTCATGCAGCAGGCCTTCGCACAGTCAAGAAATTTTGGTACTGAGACTCCCTCAGTCAACCAGATCATCGATCAATTGAAAGACAACGCCGAGGACGGTGTCGCGGGAGTGCGCACGCGTGCCTTGCGGCCGGGCGCCGCTTCGCAGGCTACATCGGCAGGGGTGCAGGCGGCACCTAGCGCGCCAGCGGTGCCCGCTGCAATTTCCATGCAGGTTCAATTTGCCTTCGGATCGGATCAGATCGCGCCGGCATCACGACGCTCGATTGACAACCTGGCGGCGGCACTCGCTTCCGATGAACTGAAGAGCCGGGCCTTCACTGTTGCCGGCCATACTGATGGCGTGGGTTCGGCCGACTACAACATGCGTTTGTCGCAGCGTAGAGCCGCTTCCGTCAAAGCCTATCTGGTAGAGCACGGAGTTGCGCCGGCACGCCTGAAAACCGTAGGCAAGGGTTTGACTGAACCTGTGAATCAGGCCGATCCGCGCGCGGCCGAAAATCGCCGCGTGGAAATCATCGCCAGCGGTAGCTAAAGCCCTTTGTGCGGGAGGCCTAGCCATGGGTATGCATGTGGTCAACGGGGCTATGCTGCAATGCAGTTTCGGTGTGGCGCCTGCCACACTGGTAGTGCTGCCCGTCAACCGGATGTTGTCGTCGAATCAACCCGCCGCCAATATTCTCGATCATCAACCCATGGTCAATATTCCCTCGTTCGGCATGTGCAGTTGTCCGGCCAATCCGTCGGTGGCGTCGGCAACGACGGCGGCGGCGGGCGTGTTGACACCCATGCCTTGTATTCCGATGACGATGTCGCCGTGGGTGCCGGGGTCCCCGACAGTGCTTCTGGCTAATCAACCCGTGCTGAACGATTCGTCGATGTGCATGTGCAATTGGGGGGGCGTGGTGACGGTGGCGATGCCTGGGCAGTTTACTGAGCTGGTTCCTTGAGTCGTCGGGGTTGAGTTGCGGCGGTTGTGGTTCTTAAGACGGCAGTCCGTCTCGGCGGGGGCCGTCCAGCGTGGGCGCACGGTCCGGCAAGGCTGCGCTTGCCGGACTGCCCGT
>JBEBXA010000042.1:0-31765 GCA_040391825.1 Pigmentiphaga sp. | reverse complement strand
AGCAAAAAGGATGGGCACACAGATCAAATCGGATCCGGACAGGACCAAACCTCGCAACGTCAAAAAGCTGCGGGCACGCGCCGCCCGGTTTCTTGAAGGGGCTCAGGCTCAAGCCGGTCGAAAAGAGTTAGCCACCTGCAAGGCAACGCTGCAATTCGCAGGCTGCGGCCGGCGCCCTTAGCTTCGCACCATTGATGAAGAAAACAAAAACTGGGCGAGGCCTGCTTGATCCACCCTCGGGGCTCATCACCCGCGGCAGGTCGGTGGGTTCTCCTCCATCTGCCCACATTTGCGCACGCTGCGCCCACCGCTCTAATGCATCGGGGGCATATCCAGTCTTGATTGCTTCTTCACAGCGCATCAAGCGCACATATATCAAGTCAGCGGTCAGGTCTGCAAACGATGGGTAGGCGTCCGCGTCTGTGAATACCGTAGCGACCCGATGCTGGCGTGCCAGGTTCAGATAGTCTGCACTCATGAAACTTCGATGCCGCGCATCCAGCACGTGGCGTACCTGCTGACCGTCAAGTTCGCGAGGCAGCATTGAGAAGAAAGCTGACACGTCCTCCGCATCGAAAACCTTTCCGGGCGGCAGCTGCCACACAATCGGACCAAGCTTTTCACCCAAAGCCGACAGGCCGCTTTGCATGAAGCGTTCGACCGACTCGCCGGCTTGCGCCAAGTTCTTGCGATGAGTTGCGAAACGGGGCGCCTTCAAGGAGAAAATGAAGCCATCCGGGGTAGCGTCGTGCCATTTGGCAAACGACGCCGCCTGGAAAGAACGGTAATAGGTGGCATTGATCTCAATAGCACCTAAGCGGCTGCTTGCATATTCCAACTCACGGGCCTGCGCCAACCCCGGTGGATAAAACTCGCTGCGCCAGGGGGCGTAGGTCCAGCCCCCTATGCCAACATGAATTCTTTTTGAGCCTGAACCAGACTTCATTCAGACAACCGAAGGGGCTGTGCCAGCACTTAACATATTCATCAACGATTCAAAGCTGCTGGCGGTGCGGGACGAGAATATGTAGCATGCGCCGTCCTGACATTCGGTTGAATGGATGCTTTGCGCCATCCGCTCGGCATCGCTCACCGCCTCTTCCCATGTATTGCGAATCAATGGGCAATAACGCAAGCGGCTATCAATCAGATCGCGTCCCATGCGGACCTTAATTTCCACATAACCGCGAAACTGGCAATCTGGCAGATCGTGAACGCGCGACTTGAGAAAATACTGCAGCGTATCCGGGGTTTCAATAAGGGCTTGATTCATGATTGCACTCCTGAAGTCCGTATTTCATCCTAGCTCATTAAATTGAAGATCTCTCAATCCAAGCCAGGCCGCTATCAAAAACTTACACTCCCTACACTCTGCCGAGGCTTTGCCGCCACATATACATTTGCATGATTTTGTTTTCAATTATTTACCAATGCTTTCGCCCTTCAATTGAACGTGGCCTTTCGAATAAGGCTTTGCTTGCTTATCGGTTTTCCCGACGATACGCGCCACTCCATATAACAATATGACACTGGCTACGAACATCAGCGGATCAAGCCAAACCGGTCGCGCAGGCGTGCTTTCCCCCATTACGGCCAGCGCAAGCAGCACGATGACCAGATGCGCGCAAAATACAGGTAAGGATGCCGCCCCCATTGTTTCAAGAAAACGCAACCGCGGGATATGGCGTTTTAGCCACGGTCCGAAATACATGCATAAAACTAGCAAAGCAAGAAAATTCAATAAACGCATAGGGGCGATGTGCCACTTGTCGAACCATTGATTCAAGGGGTCGCCCATAGGAAACGGATCCTGAGCGGTCAGATGGCGCCAGACGAAGAACACCACGGCGCTCGCCAGGGCACCCCAAATCACAGGGCGTGGGAATCGCATTGGCGCCGCAGTCGGGACGGCGTGGCGCGCCCCCAGCCACAAACCGAGTATCCAGAGCAATTGCCACGCGAACGTCTCGAACGATCCGGTTTCCCGAAAGGGCACCGATAGGCCGGTAAGCGCGACAACACCGTCATAAATAAGTCGCGAGAGCCCGAACTGGGCCGCGCCCCACAAGAAGAAGCTGGATAACAAGATGCCGGCCCACCCCTTTTGCAGCGCATGAGACAACAGCCAGGGGCTGACAAGCATGAAAATGATGTAAACCGGCAGGATATCGAGCAAGGGCGGGTTATAGATAAGTAACAACCCGGTCCAAAATGCCGTAAACGGCTCATTCAAATAAAACGACATCAAGTTATTGGCGGCAGCCTGATGAAACTTCACCCCCAGCGCCGCGATAACCGTAAACAAAAACAACAACGAAGCTGCCTGGCAAGCGTAAATGACCCAAGCACGATGAAAGAAAGCACGTTGCATAACCGCAATGCCGTGATCCCGTGCACGCTGCGTATAGACCATTCCAGCCATATAGGCTGATAGAAAGACAAAGCCCTCAGCTGCCGACACGAAGCCGAAAGGCTGGCCTGCCGGCATGGCAAACCAGGTCGGCATATGCGTAGATAACATCAAAATCAACATGAGGCCCCTCAGGGCATCAAGTTCCCAACGACGCTCTCGCGTCCGGGCACCGACTTTATCGGCGGCAAGCCTGAGTAAAATGGGGGAAGGCACGGCGGCGGTGGAATGTGGGGGTGTCATCAAAGCACGCAACTACAAATAATCAATAGACAGTTTTTTTGCCAAATGATTCTTTTTTGTTGCATACCGATACGCAAAAACATAAGGCCACAGAACTCACGCGACTTATTGATAAGTCGACTCCCACCGCAGCAAATTAACGTGCAGCAATTCATGCACAAGTAGTTTCGGGATCAATGCATTTTTATGCAGTACGGGCCGCGTGTGCTTCAAGCGCGCCATATAGCACAAGTGCCAAGCCCATCGGCGTCAAGTAATAAAGCGCTCGATACGCCAACAAAGCCGCCAATAACTCATGAACCGGCACATATCGGCCAAGCACGGTGATAAAAACCGCTTCCAACACCCCTAGGCCCGCCGGGACATGCGTGATCACACCAGCTGCTCCGCTTAACAGCAATGTTGCCAACACAAGAGGAAACTCCAGCTTCTGGTGCAACAGCACATAAATAATTGTGCCCATCACCAACCAGTTGCTCAGCGACAGCAGCAACTGACCTAGCGCCAAAGGAAGGCTGGGCAATGTTATTTCCTGCCCTCGCACATTCCAGCTTCGTCCATGTGCCACCCCGCATGACACCAGGTACCCCAAGGACAGCAGCAACAGCAAGGCGCCGAGCCATTGCAAGCCCACTGCCCCGACGTCCCAGCCAAAAGGAAGCGACACTTGGCGAAACGCAAGCAAGCTGCCCAGCAGCAATAAGTAAGCCAACCAGTTCGAGACCACACTCAGCAAGTAAATTCGAGTGATCACCCCGTTTTCCAATCCAAGACGTGAATACAGGCGATAGCGAAAAGCCACACCGCCTATGAGCGCTCCCAGATTCAGGGTAAAGGCATAGCAGATTGCGGCCACCGCCAACACTTTGGTGCGCGAAACTTGATGCCCGGTGTAGCGCCGTCCCAGCAAATCGAAGCTGCTGAACAAAACGTGGCTAACTATGCTTAACACGCCTGCCAATATCAGGGTGGGCATAGCATATGCCCACAAGGAGCTAGTTACTTGCGCCCAATCCAGCGATCGGGCTTGGATAATCAACAGAACGCCTACTCCGGCCAGAAATAGCAAGGTGAGCAGACGTTTTGCCCAAGGCCACCAAGCTGCGCTGCGTAGTCGTACCCTCGCATTGCGAAGTCGGCCGAGCGCCTTGGACGATACGAGCCCCATCGCGCCAGCGCCCGCCTCAGCGGGCTTCATGTGCGCCCGCACGATCAGTCTCGGCCTCATCCGGAGCCGGAGGCGGCTGCACTTCTTTCAACTTGGGAGAATGCGCTGGCAGCCACCCTGCCCAGGCCGGAAAACGACGCAAAAAATGAAAGACAAGAAAGCCGGCCAACATATGCAAAACGGGTTTTCGGCCGCTACCGTCACCACTTACTTCGCGACAATGGGCATCGACAAGATCCTCAAGATGAGTCCGCAATCGACGACTGAACTCCGGGTCTCGAATGATGAGGTTGGCTTCCAGATTAAGAGACAAACTCAAGGGGTCAAGATTGCTGGAGCCCACTGTCGCCCATTCATCATCGGCGCACGCTACTTTGCCATGCAAAGGCCGTTCGCAATATTCGTAAATTCGCACGCCCGCGGCAAGCAAATAGTCGTGCAACATACTCGCTCCTACTTTAACGATAGGCATATCAGGCTCGCCTTGCAGGATGAGCCGCACCTGCACCCCACGCCGCGCTGCGTTGCGCAGGTCTCGCAGTAAGCGATAGCCCGGAAAGAAGTAGGCATTGGCAATCGTCAACTCGCGCTTCGCCGCCCGGATTGCAATACGGTAGTGCTGCTCGATGTCGTTACGATGACGTTCGTTGTCGCGAATGACGAACAAGGCGCGCGCAGCTCCCGCCCCGCCCTCTGCGACTGCCTGCACACTGGCCTTGCGCGGCGTCCACGGCCAGCGCCGGCCTTGTGGAAATACCGCGGTGCGCACGAAACTCCCGATTTCTTCGACCACCGGGCCACGCACTTCGACCGCATAGTCTTGTTTGGCCGTAGGGCCGAAGTCCCCAAGGTGGTCGGCTGAAAAATTAATGCCCCCGACAAAAGCAACTTCGCTGTCCACTACGACCAACTTGCGATGCATGCGGCGAAAAACATTGGTCCGCATCCCCAACAATTTGGGACGTGGATCGAAGACGCGAAAACGCACGCCAGCGTCGGTCAAGGGTTCAAGAAATTTTTCCGACAAATCGACCGTGCCGTAACCATCAACTAACACCGTCACCGACACGCCACGCCGGGCTACGTCCAGCAACACCCGCTGCAAAGCCCACCCAACCTTGTCCTCAAACAAAATAAACGTTTCCAGCAGCACTTCCCGCCGTGCCTGGGCAATCACTTCAAACACACGCGGGAAAAAAGCCTCGCCATTTTCCAGCAGCGAAATATCGTTGCCCTCTACCCATGACGAACTCATAGCTGAATCTCCGCGGCCAAAGGCGCATGGTCCGACAAATGTGTCCACGGCCGGCGCGCCAATTCCAGAGGTCGATGCAGGCTGACATTCCTGACATAAATGCGATCCAGCGCCAACAACGGCCAGCGAGCGGGGAAAGTCTTGGCGGGACGCCCGCTCGCACTCACAAACACCTCCCGCAAACCCACAGAGTCGTTTAAGACCTGCCCGGCGTTCATACGCCAATCATTGAAATCACCGGCTACAACCAAGGGCACATCATCGGGAATGTCAGTCCGTATGATTTCGCACAAAAGATTGAGCTGCATTTTTCTATGTCTTTCCTGCAAACCAAGATGGACGCACACCACATGGATCTGCACGCCAACATCAGGCTGCTTCAAAACGCAATGCAACAAGCCTCGCCGCTCAGGCCCTGTAATGGAAACATCCCGGTTGGTATAGCTGACAATCGGAAATTTGGATAACACCGCATTGCCATGGTGTCCGTCGGTATAGACCGCATTTCGGCCATAGGCGAAATCAGGCCAGATCGAATCCGCCAAAAACTCGTACTGCGGGGTATCGGGCCAATCCGAAAACCTCAATGAATGCTTTTCGTGCGTTCCCAACACTTCCTGAAGGAAAACGATATCGGCCGAAACCGCTCGCACCGCTTCGCGCAAATCGTGCAAAATGAAGCGGCGATTGAAGACAGTGAACCCTTTGTGGGTATTGACGGTAAGAACTCGGAACGTGAATGGCAGCGCGCTTGCTTCCGACATTGCCTCTCTCGATGAACAATCGTGAAAAACAAGCGCGCAAGAAACGTTCCCGACTCTCTAGGCCAGAGGCCGCCATTGACGGCCGTCGCGTAACAGCAGCTCCAGAGCTTGCTCTGGCCCCTCGCTGCCTGCCGCATAGGGGTGGATATCACTGCCGGCTTGCTCCCAGGCTTGCTGGAAGGGTAGGACAGCCTCCCACCCCAGCTCGATATCCGCAGCACGCTGAAACAAGGTCGCGTCGCCCGTCATACAGTCGTAGATCAGCGTTTCATAGCCGGTGCTCGGCGCTTTCTGGAAATAATCCGTATAGCGAAAATCCATGCTGACAGGTGCGGTGCGAATTTTCGGCCCAGGTATTTTCGCGTCGATATGGAAGAACAAGCCTTCGTCGGGCTGAATTTGCAACACCAACATATTCGCAGGTGGCTTATCCTGCTCGCTTTGGCGAAACAAGGCATGGCCGGCATCCTTGAATCGAATCACGATCTGGGTTTGCCTGCGCGCCATAGCCTTGCCCGTACGCAAATAAAAAGGCACCCCCGCCCAACGCCAATTGTCGACAGCCAATTTCAAGGCTACAAAGGTTTCAGTTCGGCTATCGGGCGCAACCCCTTCTTCTTCCAGATACGCTTTTACAGGCTGTCCCGCCACCATGCCGGCTTGATATTGGCCGCGAACACTGTTGGCCAAAGCCTCTGCCGGAGTCTGGATGTGAATCGCATCCAGCAGTTTTTCCTTTTCGGTACGCACCGCATCGGCGTCAAAAGAATTAGGCGGCTCCATCGCCACCATCGCCAACAACTGGAATAGATGGTTGGGGACCATGTCGCGCAAGGCGCCTGTCTGTTCATAAAAAGACGAGCGGCGCTCGACTCCTATCGCCTCCGCCGCAGTGATCTGGACATGATCGATATATTGCCGGTTCCAATTACTTTCGAACACACTGTTGGCGAATCTGGAGACCATGATGTTCTGCACGGTTTCCTTGCCAAGAAAATGGTCGATACGAAATAGCTGGCTTTCAGGAACAAGCTGCAACAAACATCGGTTGAGCTTTTGCGCCGATTGCAAGTTGCGACCGAAGGGCTTTTCGATAACAAGACGGCGCCATGAACCCGCCGATTCGGCCAGCAGACCCGCCTTGCTCAACTCGGTCGTCACCGTTTCGAAGTAGTTGGGCGCGACCGCCAGATAAAAAATGGCCCCGCCTCGTACCTGCCCCAACTGGCGAGCCAAGCTCGCGTAAGTCCGGCCGTCCTCAAAATCACCAATTTGGTAGGAGGTTCGACCAAGCAGCCACTTCCAGATATTGTGGTCAAAATCATCAATGGCGGACTGGCCACGAGTACTCAGGATCTGCTTGATCATCTGGTCCAGACTGTCGCGGAAATCATCGTCGCGCCAGGGACGATGCCCTATCCCCACTATATTGAAATCCCGGCTCAACAGCCCGTCGCGGGCCAAGTTGTACAAGGCCGGCACCAATAAGCGTTTGGTCAGATCTCCGGTGGCACCAAAGATGACCAGCGTGCAAGGCGGTGCCGGAGGCACGCTGACCGTCTGCGGTGTAACTAACTTGTTTGCACGGGAATCCATAGGACACGGCCTTTTCAACAGTTTTGATTATGGCCGCAGGAATATGGCGCAGCAACAATCACCCCGCCTTGTTCACAACTGGTCACTTTCCCCTTTGCGATCAAGGCGGCGGCTCACCGCCCAAAATCCCACTCTGGATCAGATTCTTGATCAAATCCACGGTGGCTTGTCCCAGCCTCGTCATAGGCCGCTGCGCCGAAGTGGCAATCACCAGGCGGCTCGATAAGGTAGGCGACACAATATGGGCAGCATGCAGATTGGGGCGGCGGGCGCGGCTATAAATAGCATTGCGCGACAGCACCGCATAGCCCATTCCCCGGTCTACGAGATCAAGCAAGGATTCGATCGCATCCACCTCAAGCGAGATCGCCAAGGGCACGCCCAATCGCGCGCACTGCACATCCAGCAAATTCCGGATGGCATTCGGCTGGCTGGGAGTAACCAAAGGGTAATCCGCCAACTCGCGCATTTCCACGGTCTCGGGCATGGCTTTGCCATCCAGCCCACGATTTCCAATTAGGTAAAGGTCCTCGGACCAGAGCTCTTCGCAATTGACCTGTTGGCCGGTCGGCGGGTTATATAACAGGGCGAAATCCAAACGCCCCAGCAATAACCATTCATACATCGCAACGCTCAAACCTTCCGCGACCCCTAATTTAGCCCTAGGAAAGTCCCGTCTGAACTGAGTCACCAGGTCGACCGTGATGGCCTTGCCCACACTCGGTGGCAGGCCCACCACCACTTTACCGGCGGGCGAACCGCGCAATTCCTCGATTTCCTGGCGCGCCAACTGCACCTGATGCAAAATACCCTTGCCGCGCTCAAGCAAGCGCTTGCCTGCATCGGTTGGCGTTACCCCGCGTCCGTTACGCGCCAGCAGGTGCTCCTTGAGCTCGACTTCGAGTTGCCTGACATGGCGGCTGACCACCGGTTGCGATAAATTCAGCATGACAGCAGCACGCGTCACGCTGCCAAACTCGACAACCCGCACGAAACATTCCAACTGCCTAAGATCCATCACTTACCTCACTCATGTCTTTTAAGCATAGCAGCTAGTTCCGATTTGTGGTTTTCGACAAGAAATACGCGTCACAATAGTTGATTAGAGACTGGTGGTAGCTCCCATCAGACTGCGGACACATCCGCCCGCCCCGAATCCATTCAATAAAGGAAGACAATGACTCGCTCCTTGTTCGCACGCCTTTGTATCGGCGCTACCGCCGCCATCGCTCTCACCAGCGCCGCCCAAGCCCAGGAATTCCCCACTAAGCCCTTGCGCGTTATCGTGCCTTTCGGCCCGGGTGGCGTAGCTGACATTACCGCGCGCATCGTCGCGCAAGGCCTGAATGAAAAATTCGGCAAAGCCGTTGTCGTGGAAAACATGCCTAGCGCGGGCGGCATCAGCGCTGCACAAGCTTTCCTGCGTTCGGCACCCGATGGCTACACGCTGTTCATCGTCAACAATCAGAACGCCGTCAGCCCTTCGCTGTTCAAAGCCCTGCCCTACGACCCAGTCAAGCAGTTCTCCATGATTTCCATGGTCGGTTCCTTCGATCTGGTCATGGCTGTTGACGAAAAAAGCCCCCTGCGCACGGTTTCCGACGTAATCGCCGCGGCCAAGAAAGATCCCTCGCACTTCAACATCGCCACTATTGGTGTCGGCAGCACTCAACACCTGTCGGCCGAAATGTTCCGCGCCGCCGCCAAGCTCGACGTCCCCACGGTTCCGTTCAAGTCCAGCGGCGAAGTTCTCAGCGCCGTCAAGGGCGGCAACGTCCAGGTGTTGTTTGACACTCTGCCCGCGGTCATCGGTCATCTGAAGTCAGGCAGCCTGCGCGCCATCGGTTTTGCTTCGGTCAAGCGCAACCCGCTCTTCCCCGATATCCCCACCATCGCCGAATCGGGCGTACCGGGCTATGCCGCAGTGTCGTGGAACGGCTTTGCCGCCCCGGCAGGCACTCCCGATGCTGTGATCAACAAGCTCAACGCTGCCATTCGCGAAGTCGTCGCCGATCCCGCCATCAACAAGAAGTTGCTTGAAGTGGGCATGCTTCCCCAAACCAATACGCCCAAGGAATTCCATGCATTCCTGGTCGACGAAATCGCAAAATGGCGCAAAGTGATCGAAACCGCCAAGATCGAAAAACAGTAAAGCCCTGCGCGCCTGCGTTCTGCATTGCGAGGCGGCACACACGCCCTTCGTGACTTGCAGGCCCAGATGCGCACGCCTCAAGCTTTCACTCTTGCGAGCGAACGGTGGGCCGGCAAGCCGGCCCACCCTGCTGTTTTCATCCGATTCAATCCCGACGCGGGCCGGCAGCCGGACCGCCTGAAACAGGAGTCACGCCATGATAGGTGTCGTAGTCAAGAACAAGCCTAGCTTGCCTGCTGGCGCTGCCGAGAGGCTCGCAGCGCAAGGCGTTGCCACCATACACGAAGCCCAAGGCCGCACCGGCCTGCTGCAACCCTATATGCGGCCCATCTACGCTGGCGCGTCGATCGCGGGTACAGCGGTAACCGTCTTGGCCCAGCCTGGCGACAACTGGATGCTGCACGTTGCGGTCGAGCAATGCTCTCCTGGCGACATCCTGGTCGTAGCCTGCACCACCGAGAACTCCGACGGCATGTTTGGCGACTTGCTGGCAACCTCGCTGAAGGCACGCGGCGTCCTGGGACTGATCATCGACGCCGGTTGCCGCGACGTCGCCACCCTTGCCCAAATGGGCTTTCCGGTGTGGTCCAAGGCTGTCAACGCGCGCGGCACCGTCAAGGCAACGCTGGGCTCAGTCAATATTCCTGTGGTTTGCGCGGGTGCGCTCATCAACCCGGGCGACGCCATCATTGCCGACGATGACGGCGTAGTCGTGATTCCCAACGCCAACGTAGCCGCAGTCCTCCAGAAAGCCGACAAGCGCGTGCAGGAAGAGGAAGGCAAACGAGCACGACTGGCTAGCGGCGAACTCGGCCTGGACATCTACAAGATGCGTCCCAAGCTGGAAGAAGCCGGATTGCGCTATTTGAACTCGCTGGACGAGCTGTAAACCTGGTGGCATCCCCTCTGTCGAAATTACGATCTGGTTAAACTCATGAAAACCTGCGCTGCTCCCGATCCCAATCCCATCAAACCCCGTGCGGCACTCCCGGCTGGCGCATGTGACGCACACTGTCACGTGTTCGGCCCCGCCGACCGCTTCCCCTACGCCCCCGACCGTAGCTACACGCCGCCTGACGCCCCCTTCGAACGGCTGCGCCAATTGCATGACTGGCTGGGCCTATCGCGCGCAGTTATCGTGCAAGCCAGTTGCCATGGCGATGACAACACCGCCATGCTCGATGCCATTGCGCGCAGCGAAGGCCGCTATCTGGGCGTCGCCATCGTCAACGGCAACGAGACCGACGAACAACTGGCCGACCTGCATGCCGGCGGAGTCCGTGCGGTACGTTTCAACTTTGTCCAGCATCTGGGTGGCGCGCCCGATCTTGAGGTCTTCGACAAAACAGTAGAACGCCTGGAAGGGCTGGGCTGGCATGTCGTATTGCACCTGGATGCGCAAGACATCGTTACCTACAGCGACCGTATCAAGCGTCTCAAGGTGCCCTTCGTCATTGATCACATGGGCCGGGTACAGGCTGCCAAAGGGCTAGACCAGGAGCCGTTCAAGGCCCTGCTTGAGCTGATGCGCAACCCTTTGGCTTGGGTCAAGGTATGCGGCGGCGAACGTGTCTCAGTCGGCAAACGCCCCTTCACTGACGCCATCCCCTTCGCCCGCACCCTGATCGAAGCCGCACCTGACCGCGTTCTGTGGGGCACCGACTGGCCTCATCCAAACATTTCAAAAGACATGCCCAACGACGGCGAGCTCGTCGATCTCATGTTGGACTTCTGCGAAACGCCGGAACTACGCCAAAAACTACTGGTGGATAACCCATTGAAATTGTTCGATTTCGCGCCTCTGCGCTAAACCGGACCTTACGTTTACCCCGCCCCGGACGTACAGCTTCTTGTGCCCCGGGGCATTTTTTCGTCTTGTCCGCAGAAAAAGTACGCCTGCGGCCGCAAGCAGGCCTTCCGCTAAAATCGATGGCCGAAACTAGCGCCTTGTGCGAGTTCCCCTTATTTGCGCGCGACAAAATCAAATCAACTACCCGGAAAGCAGCATGACGCCGACTGACACCTCTACTGGCACCCCTGTCAGGCCAGCCAACCCCAAAGACGTTGCGCAAATTACTGCGCTCATGCGTGGGCTTGCCGACTATGAGCACCTGTCGCATCTGTTCATCGCGACCGAAGAAGATCTGTATGAAGCCTTGTTTGGCAGGCACCCTGCCGCAGAATGCCTGGTTGCCGAGCAGAAGAATGAAGTCGTGGGCTATGCCCTTTTCTTCCACAACTATTCGACTTTCCTGGGCCGAAAAGGTCTGTATCTGGAAGATTTGTACGTCCACCCAGACCACCGTGGACAGGGCTTGGGCAAACGCATGCTGTGCACCTTGGCGGCTCTTGCAAGCGAGCGCCGTTGCGGGCGCTTCGAGTGGAGCGTACTGGATTGGAACCAGCCCGCTATCGACTTCTATGAAGCCATGGGCGCCGACGTTCTACCCGAGTGGCGCATTGTGCGGGTGACCGGCGACGCTCTGGAAAAGCTCGCCCGGTCCGTGGTCGATACCGCCAGCTAGGCTTTTATCGACTCAGACGCGAAAACCACTGACCAGATGATCAAGACGCGCGGCCATTCCACGCATTTCTTCCGTTGAGCGAGCGGTTTCGCCCATTGCTGCCGTGGTCTCTTCCACCATCTGCGCAATGTTCTCGACTTGCTGCGCGATAGCCGTGCTGGCAGCGGACTGTTCCTTGGTTGCATGAGCAACTTCGCGCACACGCTCCAGCGAAGTATCCACGCTCTGTCTGATCTCTCGGAATGACACGGCGACCTTGTCGGCCAGGTCGGTACCTTCCGCGACCATGGGCAAAATGTGGCCCATGGTAACCGTGGATTCAGCCGTTTCACGCTGAACCGCGCTAACCATTTCCTCGATCTCGACAGTTGCTGAGGAAGTCCGCTCCGCCAGCTTGCGGACTTCGTCGGCCACCACACTGAAGCCACGGCCTTGCTCACCAGCGCGGGCCGCCTCGATGGCGGCATTCAAGGCCAGTAGATTGGTTTGTCCAGCGATTTCCTTGATGGAAGCCGCAATGGAATTGATTTGCACCGCACGCGCTTCCAGCCCCTGGATTTTGTCCGACGCTTCACCGACCGCGGTCGCGATGCGTTTCATGCTGTCGGCCGCGCTCAATACCTGAACCTCGCCATCGCGGCAGTTTTGCGCCACGCCTTCCGAGTTGCGCTGAGTTTCATTAGCGGCATCCGAGATATGTGCAACCGATACCGTCAACTCTTCGACAGCCGCTGCCATCGATGAAGTCGCATCGCTTTGCTGCGTAGCCGCTTGGGAAACCTGGCCAACCGACTCGGCAATGCGTTGGGCATCGCCTTTCATGCCGGCGGCTTCCGTGCGTACCTTATGGATCAGTTCACGCATGGAAGCCGACATGCTGGCGAAGGCCGCCATGACGCTGCCTTGCGCAGCGGTAGGCAGAGGCTGCGAAAAATCACCGCTTGCCGCACGATTCATTACATCGATAACCAAGCGTGGCTCGCCACCCACCTGTCGAATCACACTGCGCATGACCAAGCCGCCCAAAACCAACATAAGCACAGCCAGTACCGCGGCTACGGCCAAATTGATGATGATTCGTTCGGAAGCAATGGCGTCGAGGTCATCAGTGAACACACCGGTACCGATAGACCAGCCCCACGGCTCGAAAACTTTGTAGATATTCAGTTTGGGGGCGGGCTGACTTTCACCGGGCCGAACAAAATGAATGTTGATAAATGCGTAGCCACCCCCCGCCCGCATCGCCTCGAAGCGCTCACGCATGACGATGGCCGGGTCACGCTTGTCGCCCGTGCGCGCGATGGCATTACTGCCCGCAAATGACGGATTGCCGCCGTTCATCATGGTGTCGCCTTTGGCGTCGACGATGAATACGTATTCGCTCTTACCGTCTTTGCCCCCGTAGCGAAATCCAAGCAAGGCCGCTTTCGCCGCATCTTGGGCCGCCTGCTGGCTAAGTTCGCCCTTTTTCTGCTGCTCGTGAAAGTGATTGACGACGCCCCAAACGCCATCGACGACCGAGCGAATCTCGGTGCGTTTGGCCTGTAACAGCGATTGGCGTTCGTGATAGATGCTCCAGGCTTGCACCGCCACAATCAACAGCACCGCCAGGCCGACCAAGGCCAGCAATTTGCCTTTCAAAGTGGCGCCGATTGCCGGAGCCGGCCTCGCCGCCTCGGCAAGAACACCGCGTCCAGCCTGAATTACTGCGCTCATTCCCTTCCCCCATACCTACGGCGCAGAGCGCCGGTGCGTTCGTGCGCCAGCGTAGCGCGCAAGTGATACTGGATTATCGGCATCGGAGCGGGAATCTATAGGTACGGGGCAGGCTCTCCAACAACGGATAAGGGGGCCGAAGCC
The DNA here is from genome assembly GCA_040391825.1 of Pigmentiphaga sp. Lineage (GTDB taxonomy): Bacteria > Pseudomonadota > Gammaproteobacteria > Burkholderiales > Burkholderiaceae_B > Pigmentiphaga. The sequence goes on along the minus strand of JBEBXA010000042.1, from coordinate 17,792 downwards.
CCCTTATTTCAAGATCGCAAGTGCCTGCGAACAGGCGCCTAAGTTCAGGCTACGTTTTCGCGGCTTGCGCGTTTGCGCTCATGCTCTTTCAGATGACGCTTGCGCAGACGGATGCTCTTGGGCGTGATTTCAACCAATTCGTCATCGGCAATGAATTCCACCGCGTATTCCAGCGACATCTGGATGGCCGGAACCAGGCGAACCGCTTCGTCAGTACCCGAAGCCCGCACGTTGGTCAGTTGCTTGCCCTTGATCGGGTTAACCACCAGATCGTTGTCGCGGCTGTGAATACCGATGATCATGCCCTCGTAAAGCGCATCACCCGGCTTGACGAACATGCGGCCGCGATCCTGCAGTTTCCACAAGGCATAGGCCACCGCATCGCCATCATCTTGGCTGATCAATACGCCGTTGTGACGTTCGCCCAAGCCCCCTTCGCGTACCGGAGCATATTCGTCGAATACGTGACTGACCAGACCGGTACCACGGGTCAGAGTCATGAATTCCCCTTGGAAGCCAATCAGGCCGCGGGCAGGAATTCGGTATTCAACACGGGTACGACCCTTGCCGTCCGAAGCCATATCCAACAGTTCACCCTTGCGGCGGCCCAGCTCTTCCATGACCGAGCCCTGGTGGCCGTCTTCGACATCAACGGTCAACAACTCGAAAGGCTCTTGCTTCACGCCGTCGACTTCCTTGAACACTACGCGCGGGCGGGACACCGCCAGCTCGTAGCCTTCACGCCGCATATTCTCCAACAGAATCGTCAGATGCAATTCGCCGCGGCCGGACACTTCGAAAATTGTGTCATCGCTGGTCTGCGCAACGCGCAAGGCCACATTGCTCTTCAGCTCGCGGTCCAGGCGTTCGCGCAGCTGGCGGCTGGTGACGAACTTGCCTTCGCGGCCGGCCAGCGGCGAGGTGTTCACGCAGAAGTTCATCGTCAAAGTGGGCTCGTCCACTTTCAGCATGGGCAGGGCATCCGGGGCTTCGGGCGCGCACACGGTACAACCAATGCCGACGTCCTCGATGCCATTGATCAATACGATGTCACCAGCCTGCGCTTCAGCGACGACTTCGCGGTCCAGTCCACGGAACGACAGAACTTGGTTAATGCGGCCCTTTATCGGTGCGCCCTCGGGACCGAACTTGACCACTACATCCTGCAAAGCCTTGACTCGGCCGCGGCTGATACGGCCGACGCCAATCTTGCCTACGTAGGTAGAATATTCCAACGAAACGATTTGCAGTTGCAAAGGGCCGTCGGCGTCATCGTCACGCACCGGCACCTTGTCCAGAATCGCTTCGAACAGAGGCTTCATGGTTCCTTCGCGCACGCTGTCGGTCAGGCCTGCATAACCATTCAAACCGGAAGCGTAAATGATCGGGAAATCGAGCTGTTCTTCTGAAGCGCCCAGCTTGTCGAACAAATCAAAGGTTTGATTGATAACCCAATCCGGACGAGCGCCCGGACGATCAACCTTGTTGATCACCACAATCGGCTTCAAGCCCAAGGCCAGCGCCTTGCGGGTGACGAAACGGGTTTGAGGCATCGGGCCTTCGACTGCGTCAACCAGCAGCAATACGCCATCGACCATCGACATCACGCGCTCGACCTCGCCGCCGAAGTCGGCGTGGCCCGGGGTGTCGATAATATTGATGTGCGTGCCTTCGTATTCAACGGCACAGTTTTTGGCCAGGATGGTAATGCCGCGCTCTTTCTCGATATCACCGGAATCCATCACGCGCTCAACCATTTGCTGGTTGTCGCGGAAGGTACCCGATTGGCGCAGAAGTTGATCTACTAGTGTTGTCTTGCCGTGGTCGACGTGAGCGATAATCGCCACGTTGCGCAGTGCGCGTGTCATGTCGTTTCCTTGAAAGATATCAATCTGTCGGGCTGCAGCCAACCGCCATCGCAGCGAGCCGTTCCCAGAAATCTGCCGTCAGGGGCGTGAACACGCACCCTTTCCGTCAAACGGTCCGCGGACTCTGCGACGCCTACTGCGTCCTCCGTCCCAGCCCGCACTGTTGTCTCCGGCTTCACTTTCTGCCCCTGCACAAACTTCTTCGTTGCTTCCGAATCCAATTGCACGATGCTCAATGGATCAAGCAAAGCTTCGATCGGCAGCAAAGCGCCGACCGGATCGGGCAGCGCTTCGAGTTGCTCCAGGGTCACCGCACTCGCAAGGTCGAACCCAGCAGTCCGGCTACGGCGCAATGCCGTCAGGTGAGCCCCACACCCCAACGCCCGGCCAATATCCTGCGCCAGCGTGCGTATATAAGTGCCTTTGCTGCAGCTCACTTCCATCGATAGGCTGTCTCCGGAGAAAGATAGCAGTCGAATGGCGTAAATCGTGACTTGGCGAGGTTCGCGTTCCAGCTCGATTCCTTGCCTAGCGTACTCGTACAAGGGTTTACCATCGCGCTTGAGCGCCGAATACATCGGCGGAATCTGCTCGATGGTCCCTGCAAAACGTGACAGCACCTCTTGTACCTCGGCTTCGCCGACCACCTTCGATACATCCTGACCTTCGAAGGTGACAGGTAGACCGGTGCGGTCCCCAGTATCTGTCTCTTCGCCCAAGCGCACGTCAGCCAGATAGCTCTTGTCGGCGTGGAACATATCAGCCGAAAACTTTGTCGCCTCGCCAAAACAAAGCACCATCAGGCCGGTCGCGAATGGATCCAAGGTGCCAGTGTGTCCACCTTTGCGCGCATTCAGGATGCGCCGGCTGCGCTGCAAAGCATGGTTGCTGGACAACCCTTCGGGCTTATCCAGAAGCAAGACACCATCGAGCGCAAACCCTCGTCGGGAAGCCATCGCAGTCGTCGAGAAAAAGACGCAGCGCGGCTTAGCCGCGCTGGTCGTCCGGAGCGGAAGGTTCGGCGGGCGCGATGCTATCGCGAACGTCGGTGTCGTCGGCGTCAGTTGGCTCGACTGGCTTCAGGTCATCGGCCAACACACCGGGAGTATTTGCGTGATCAATCAGTTGCGACATCACAATGCCGCGCGACAACTGTTCGTCGTGCACAAAATGCAAGGTGGGCACAGTGTGAATGTGCAAACGCTTGAACAGCAAGGAATGCAACCAACCCGCCTTTTCGTTCAAGGCTGCGGTCGCCACCTCGGGGCTTGCGCCCATAACGGTGAAAAAAACCTTGGCGTGCGCATAATCAGCCGTCAGTTCAACTTCGGTAAGCGTAACTAAACCTGCACGCGAGACCTCGACCTCGCGCTGGATCATTTCGGCCAGATCCTTCTGGATCTGGTCGGCCAGCCGCAGATTGCGGCCGCCGGGGAGCTTCTTTTGCCTATGACGACTCATTTAACTGTGCATGCACCTTAAAGGGTACGCGCCACTTCCTTGACTTCAAAGACTTCAAGCTGATCGCCAACGGCGATATCGTTGTTATTACGCAGTGTAATACCGCAGTCGAAGCCGGACTTGACCTCGCGCACATCGTCCTTGAAGCGACGCAGCGAATCGATCTCGCCCGTCCATTGCACGACGTTGTTACGGAGCAAGCGAACTTGCGAACTACGACGCACCACGCCGTCAAGCACCATGCAACCAGCCACGTTACCGATACGGGAAACGCTGTAGACCTCGCGGATCTCGACCAGGCCGATGACTTCTTCGCGCTTCTCAGGTGCCAACATGCCGGACATGGCTGATTTCACATCGTCTACAGCGTCATAGATGATGTTGTAGTAGCGCACGTCGATGCCGTTGTGTTCGGCCAACTTCTTGGCGCTGGCGTCGGCCCGGACATTGAAGCCGATCACGACGGCCTTCGATGCGATGGCCAGGTTGACGTCGCTTTCCGAAACACCACCGACCGCGGCGTGCACCACTTGCACACGCACTTCGTCGGTGGACAGCTTCGTGAGCGACTGCACCAAGGCTTCCTGCGAACCCTGAACATCGGTCTTGACGATAAGAGCCAGCGTCTGCACGCCTTCGCCCATATTGTCGAACAGCGACTCCAGTTTGGCCGCCTGCTGGCGAGCCAGCTTGACGTCGCGGAACTTGCCCTGGCGGAACAAAGCTATTTCTCGCGCCTTGCGTTCGTCACCCAGCACGATCAATTCATCACCCGCGGCCGGCACTTCCGTCAACCCTTGAATTTCCACAGGAATAGACGGACCAGCCTCGGAAATCGGCTTGCCGACTTCGTCCAGCATCGCACGGACGCGGCCAAAGCTTGCGCCGGCCAGCACCACATCGCCACGCTTGAGCGTACCGCTCTGCACCAAGATGGTTGCAACCGGGCCACGGCCCTTATCGAGCTTGGCTTCGATGACCAGGCCCTTGGCAGGAGCGTCGATCGGCGCTTTCAGTTCCAATACTTCGGCTTGCAACAGCACTTGTTCGAGCAAGTTGTCGATGCCTTCACCCGTCTTGGCCGATACCGGCACAAACGGCGAATCGCCACCGTACTCTTCCGGAACGACTTCTTCAGTCACCAGTTCTTGCTTGACGCGTTCAGGATTGGCGTCAGGCTTGTCGATCTTGTTGATCGCCACCACGATGGGCACGCCTGCTGCCTTCGCGTGGTGAATAGCTTCCTTCGTCTGCGGCATAACGCCATCGTCGGAAGCTACAACCAGAATCACAATGTCGGTTGCCTTGGCACCGCGAGCACGCATGGCAGTGAAAGCCTCGTGGCCCGGGGTATCGAGGAAAGTAATAACACCGCCTTCAGTCTTAACGTGATAGGCGCCGATGTGCTGCGTAATGCCACCCGCTTCACCCGTGGCAACCTTGGCGCGGCGAATGTAATCCAGCAAAGAGGTCTTGCCGTGGTCAACGTGACCCATGACGGTAACCACTGGCGCACGTGGCGACTCCACCACGTCAGCGACGGGCGTATCGTCCAGGAATGCTTCCGGATCATCAAGCTTCGCGGCGATCGCGGTATGGCCGAGTTCCTCGACCACGATCATCGCGGTTTCCTGATCAAGCACCTGGTTGATGGTAACCATCTGGCCCATCTTCATCAGGACCTTGATCGCCTCCGCAGCCTTCACTGCCATTTTGTGCGCAAGGTCGGCAACCGAAATGGTCTCGGGCACGTGAACTTCGCGCACGATGCTTTCTACTGTCTGCTGCGATTTCTGTTCCTGGTGCTGGCGGTTACGACCACCTCGGGCACCTCCGCGCCAGCCGTCGCGGCTAGTGCCAGCCGTCGCATCGCCGCGGGTTTTGAGTCCCTTCTTGCGCGCGGCATCGTCCGACCAGGTCGACGCTACGGCACCAGTCTTGATGACCTTTTTGCCTGGCGCGGCAGGCTTGTCGTCCTTTTTGGCGCCATCCTTTGCTTCCTGACCAGGCTTGCCGGCAGGTTTGTGCAGGGTACCCGCGATAGGCGCTGCGGCCGGAGCGGCGGCTGCCGGAGCCGGCGCTTGCACAGGTGCGGCATGCAATACCTTGTTGCGCGGACGGCTGAGCATTTCCCGCAATGCGGCAGCCTCCGCCTCGGCGGCACGACGCGCCTTGTCGCGAGCCTCTGCCGCTTTGGCATCAGCCTTGCGGATATCGTCTGCTTTCTTGCGGGCCTCATCGGCCTTGACACGCGCTGCTTCCGCACTCGATGCGGCATTACTCACTACGATGTCGCTCACTGCAGCCCCTCCCTCGGGCTCGGCAGGCTGGGTGGATTCGGTTGATGCTGACGATTCTTTCTTGCCTTGGGTTGCAACAGTTGCTGCGGCGGCGGCAGCTGCCGCCTCTTTTGCAGCCTGTTCAGCAGCTTCAGCGGCGATGCGGGCCTGCTCCTCCGCTTCGCGAAGACGAGCTTCGGCCTTGAGACGTTCTTGTTCTTCTGCCTCGGCGCGCTGGCGGGCCTCGGCTTCCTCGCGTTCGTGAGCGAGCCTCTCGGCTTCCCGCGCAGCGATATCGTCCTGCTCCGGCAGGTCTTCATCAGTACGGGCCTGAGCGGCATCAAGCTCGGTGCCTTCAGGAGTATCCCGCTTGATAAAGACGCGCTTCTTGCGCACCTCCACCTGGATGGTGCGCGCCTTGCCGGTTGCATCGGACTGCTTGATCTCGGATGTCTGCTTGCGCATCACCGTGATCTTCTTGCGATCTTCGGAAGCGCCGTGCGCACGGCGCAACGAATCGAGCAGCTGTGCCTTGTCGCTTTCGGTGATGGCATCGTCAACCGACTTGATGCTCACCCCTGCGGCGCGCAACTGCTCCAGCAGAACGTTGGCAGGCAATTTCAGTTCGGTAGCGAACTGGGCGACAGTGTTACTCGACATGCGTTTCTCTTCCCCGGTGTGGCTGATCGACGATTTATGCAAATTCAAGCCTGTTCGAACCAGTGCGCACGCGCACGGACGATAAGTTGCTTGGCCTGCTCTTCATCGATGCCGGTCAATTCGGTGAGCTCATCGACGGACAAGTCCGCCAAATCATCTCGGGTCAGAACCTGTCCGACTGCCAGACTGGCAGCCAACTCAGGCGTCATCCCCTCGAGGCTGAGCAAATCCTGCGCCGTCTCGGCTCGCTCTTCATGAGCGATTGCCTCAGTGAGCAAGGCATTGCGAGCGCGATTACGCAGTTCGTTGATCGTGTCTTCATCGAATGCTTCAATTTCAAGCAATTCCTGGATAGGCACGTATGCAATTTCTTCCAGACCCGTGAAACCTTCCTCGATCAGGATGTCGGCGACTTCCTGGTCGACATCGAGCCTGTTGATGAAAGTTTCGCGCAGCGCGGTGTGTTCCTGCTGCTGCTTCGCCTGACTTTCATCGGGAGTCATGATGTTGATCTGCCAACCCGTCAATTCGGATGCCAGACGCACGTTCTGGCCACTGCGGCCAATGGCGATAGCCAGGTTGTCTTCGTCAACAACCACGTCCATTGCATGGCGGTCTTCATCGACCACGATGGACTGCACGTTGGCCGGAGCCAAGGCGCCGATCACGAACTGGGCCGGATCTTCCGACCACAGAACGATGTCGACCTGCTCACCGCCGAGTTCGTTACGGACAGCCTGAACGCGCGAACCCCGCATGCCGACGCAGGTGCCGATCGGGTCAATGCGGCGATCATGGGCAATGACCGCGATCTTGGCACGCACGCCCGGGTCGCGAGCTGCACCCTTGAGCTCGAGCAAACCCTGCTCGATCTCGGGCACTTCGTTTTCGAACAACTGGCTGATGAACAACGGGGTTGCCCTGGACAAGATGACCTGCTGGCCTCGCGCCTGGCGATCGATGGTCTTCAGGTAAGCCCGCACCCGGTCGCCCACGCGCAAGTTTTCCTTGGGGATCATTTCCGAACGGGGCAGCCGGGCTTCGACCTTGCCGATTTCAATGATTGCATCACCCTTGTCCATGCGCTTGATCGAGCCGGACACGATGGATTCGCCACGCTCGAGGAAGTCGTTGAGCAATTGCTCGCGCTCAGCGTCGCGGATCTTTTGCAGAATGACCTGCTTAGCCGCTTGCGCGCCGATACGTCCGAACTCGATCGGTTCGAGCGACTCTTCAATATATTCATCGAGCTGGATATCGGGATCGACATCCTGTGCTTCAGACAACAGGGTCTGTTGATCCGGCAATTGCAAACCGGCCTCGTCGGGTACGACCTGCCAACGCCGAAACGCCTCGTGGTCACCCGTATCGCGGTCGATCGACACCCGAATGTCGACGTCTTCTTTGTAGAGCTTCTTCATGGCAGACGCCAGCGCGCTTTCCAGCGCGCCGAACACTACGTCGCGCGTGACGTTCTTTTCACGCGCCAGCGCGTCTACCAACAACAGAATCTCGCGGCTCATCGTTTTTTGCCCTTGAAATTCAGAACCGGGTCCAGTTTGGCACGCTCGATTTCATCAAGCGTGAAACGCAATACCTGAACCTCGCCTTCCTTTTCTTCGAATTCGATGCCGAACGCCACTGGTTCGACCCCTTGACTTGCGCCGTCCGCCGGGGAATCTTCCAGATCCACCAGCGTACCGCTAAAAACCTTGCGCCCGTTAAAGGCCATACGCAACTTGACTTCGGCGCGTTCGCCGGCAAACCGGATGAAATCCTTGGCACGCCGCAACGGGCGATCCGTGCCTGGCGAACCGACTTCAAGCCGCGCGTAATCGATATTCTCTACTTCGAAAACGCGCGAAAGCTGCTTGGAAACCGCCTCGCAATCCTCAATCCTGACGCCATCTTCACGTTCTATCGTGACACGCAGCAGCCCCTGTCCGGCGCGTTCTACGTCGACCAGCTCAACCCCTAGCCCTGCCAGGGATTGCTCGGTAAGCTGAAAAATATCTGCCATGCCTCGTTGTGCGACCTCTTGGTGAAACGGCGACTTTTGCGAATTCATGCCCTGCGCTGGAAAGCGCTGCAGGCCCGGCTATTTGCCTATCGTTGCAGCGCCCAGCAACGTAAACCGGAAAACCAAAAAAAATGGGCTGTACAGTCCAGCCCATTTTGCGACATCGCTCGGACAAGGTGCGCACAAAATCTTGCGCGCTGACGCCACCCGAACGTTCGCCTGTTCTGTTGTCAAAGGACTGCTTCACACCCGCTGACGTCATCAAGCACATGACTTAGCAATGGGCAGAACCACAAGCTCCCGCTACTGACAGCTACCACTTCGCGTGAGACTAGTGCGCGCACTGAACCCTAAACGCGGTGTTTAGCCTGTAAATATTAAGCCATTTTGGGCTTTTTTTCAAGCTAAAGCCCAAAACCACAGGCAAGCTGTCGCTTATCCGCGTCCACGCCGGGCGCGGGAATTCCCGCCGGCGAAACCCAACTTGGATTCATGGGCAGCAGGACCTCGCGGCTGACGCTCATCACTCGAGCCGCGAGCGGCGGAAGCGCCTCGCGGACCGCCGCCTGCACGGCCCTGCCCCGACTGACCACCACGAGGCGAACGACCCGTCGGCGCACCGCCCGCAGCCGCCTGGGCATTGCCGCCCGGGCGCCCCGCCGGACGCTTGCGCCCCGTACCCCGAGCTGCGCCGGCCTCGGACGAAACCTGCGCCCCTGCCCGTGGCCCCGGCTTGGGACCGCGCTTGGGCCGCCCCTTACCTTTGGCCGGTCCATTATCGGCGTATGGGTGGCCATTGGCCAGGCCGCCCGAAAAACTGACGCCCGTGCCATAGGGATCGGAAGGAAAGCTTTGCGCCACACCCGGCATCGCTCCACCTCGCCCGCCCTGGACCCTACCTTTGCGGCCCACGCGCGCACCATGCATGCCGTTCTGCTCCAGCGTGCCAAAGCCGGGAGGCAAAGCCGCCTCATGAGATAGCGGCTGCGCGACACGACCGTGACGATGCCCCCCTTCGTCGTCATCAACCTTGATCAGACCAAGCTGGACCTGCATCGCGGTAACAAGGGTGGAATCAAGCTCTTCCCAACGCCCCCGGCGCAAGCCACGCGGCAAAGAAATATCACCGAAACGCGTACGCAACAAACGGCTGACCGTCACCCCAAGGGATTCAAACATGCGGCGCACTTCGCGGTTGCGGCCCTCTTGCAAGGTAACGCGATACCAACGATTGCTGCCGTCTCCACCCAGATACTCCAGCACCCCGAAGGCTGCCACGCCATCATCGAGCTGGACGCCGGTCAGCAACGAATTGCGCTGTTCTTCAGTCATTTCCCCCAGCACACGAACGGCGTACTCACGCTCCATTCCATAACGAGGGTGCATCAAGCGGTTGGCCAAATCACCCGAAGTCGTGAAAATCAACAGGCCCTCGGTATTCAAGTCCAGCCGACCGATCGAAATCCACTTGCCGTTCTTGATTTTGGGTAAGCGCGAAAATACCGTCGCCCGGCCTTCCGGATCGTCTTGCGTCACTATTTCGCCAGCGGGCTTGTGATAAAGCACCACCCGCGGCGGACGCGAGGTGTAGCGGCGCTGCACCAGCTTGCCGTTTACCCGAACCTGATCATTGGGTGCGACTCGCTGACCGATATGCGCCGGCTCGCCATTGACGGACACGCGTCCAGCAATAATCAACTCTTCCATTTCACGGCGCGACCCGATACCCGCATCGGCAAGGACTTTGTGCAGCTTGGGCACCACCGCGTCACTCGCCAGGTATTTGCCCAAGCGGCGCTTCAAATCAGGCGCTTTCTCTAGGTAAGCCAAAGCCTGCTCGGCTTCCTTTTCAGCGGCGCGCAGCTCTTCTGGAGACAGCTCAGGCAAGGCCGGGGAGTCGACATCCGCCTCAACCCGATATTCATCCTGCCGACGCCGGGGCGCACCACGCTTATTTCCTTCGCGCTTCCCCCCTTTTTGCCCAGCCCCAGCGCCGGCAGCGCCTTGGGCGGGTGCGTTGCGCGGCTTGCGCCGCCCGCGATTGGCGGGCTTGCGATCACCGTCAGTAGCTCCTTCCAGCGAGGGCGCCGGCGCCGCGTCACCACCGCCCTCAGCCGGGGCCGCAGGCGCAGCATCCTCAGCGGGACGGCGCCGACGAAACGGGGTACGCAAATTACGCCTGCCTCGGCCTTTTTCCTGCGTTGGAGTGGTTGCAGCATCCGAAGAGGCCGCGGACGAACCCGCGCCATCAGACGAAGGCATATCGTGCGTCATATCATTCATGTATTGTCTTTCTAGCTAATCTTCTTGACAGAGGATTCATCATCCTCGGTACCGGGCGCATCAATAGCGTCCTCGGCAAACTCTTTATCTTCAATGGCTGACAAGTCAGCCACCGCGTGAGTACTGTCCTCGCCGGCAAACGGCTCAGAGGACAAGCCATCCAAGCCGGCCACTTCAACCGGCTGCATCACAAACGCGTCCGAACCGAGTCCGCCCGCAGCAGCCTTTTCCTCAATGCTTTCCTGGGCACTCGACTCATCCGCCACCACACCAGAATCAGCAGCCCTTTCAAGCTGATCCGGCTGGGCCTCGCCATCAACGACGCCCAGCGCTTCGGCAGCATCGTCAAGTTCTTGCCCAGAGGGCTCGACCACCTCGCCACCGTCCGCAGCCTCAAGCCCTGCGTCTTCTACCGCCAGGGACAAATCACCCGAAGCCCCCAGTCCACTCATAATCGCAACCGCCTCAGTACTTTCCAGAGGCGGCAATTCGTCCAGCGAGCGCAAGCCCAGATCGTCAAGGAACTCACGGGTGGTGCCAAACAAAGCCGGCCTACCCGGGGCGTCACGATGGCCGATAACTTCGATCCACCCTCGATCTTCCAACGCTTTGACCACCTGGGTTGAAACAGTCACGCCGCGGATTTCTTCGATGTCGCCTCGAGTCACGGGCTGCCGATAAGCCACGATAGCCAAGGTTTCCATCACCGCCCGTGAATACTTCGGGGGCTTCTCCGGATTGAGGCGCTCGAGGTAGGGACGCATCGAAAGGCGGCTCTGAAACCTCCAGCCACTGGCCAGAGACACCAATTCGATGCCTCGATCGGCCCAGGCCTGGTGGATATCTTCAAGCAAGCCGCGCAATGTATCGTTGCCGACTTCATCGGCGAACAATTTGCGCAATTCGGACAATTGCAAAGGTTCCTGCGCACATAGCAGCGCAGTTTCCAGCACGAGTCTTGCCTCGCTGGTGTTCATGAGCGTGTGATCAAACGGGCGTAATCCGTATGGATTCCAATACGGGTTTGAAATTCTTGGAACAGGTAGTCTTGAAGACCAGTTCGTATGGCATGCCAAACGAACCTGCGATGTTCTACGTTATGCTGAACCGGCCTGTTTGCGACAGCGGCATTATAAAAATGCCTGCCATCCGGCAACGGTACGAGCCTTGCCGGACTGAGCCGGCGCAGGCGAATAAACCCCTACAGCGTTACTTAGTTTAGCCGCAGCTTGCCATTGCCACAAGCTTTATCCCGAATCGCGCTTTCTCGCGCTCGCCAAAGCCCGCTCTCAAAGCTCCTTTTGGGGCTGACGCGGTACCATACCGGCAACATCCTCTGGCCCATCTTTTTGTATGTTCGCATCACGATTCTGGAATAGCGCCTACCTACTCCTCGTACTGGCGGCCCTGTTCTGGTCCGGCAACTTCATCGCAGGCCGCGCCATCGGCGACAGCGTTCCCCCAGTGGCATTGGCCTTCTGGCGCTGGGTATTCAGCTCCCTCATCCTCCTGGCCTTTGCGCGCAGGCACTTGCAGTCCGATTGGCCCACCATCCGCAGGCAACTGCCGATTCTGATTGCCCTTGCCGCCCTGGGCATCACCGGATTCAACACGCTCATCTATATCGGATTGCGCAGCACCACCGCGGTCAATGCCCTGCTGATGCAATCGGCCATACCAATGGCCACCCTGATCTTTTCTTTCTTCCTGCTCGGGGAGCGTAGCCGCTTTCGGCAAATCGCGGGCGTCCTGGTGTCGCTTACCGGAATTGCCACCATAGCCACCCAAGGTTCCCCTCAGGATGTTCTGCACCTATCCCTGAACCCAGGAGACGGCGCCATCATCGCGGCTGTCGCGGTCTGGGGTTTGTACACCACCCTCCTCAGCAAACGCCCGTCCATCCATCCGCTCAGCTTCCTGGCATCCACCTTCGTACTTGGCGTGATCATGCTGACCCCGATCTATATTTGGGAATATATGTCAGGCGCGCGCATCCAACTCGAACCCAGAGCCATGTTGTTCATGGGGTACATCATTATTTTCCCAAGCGTCATCGCCTATTTTTTCTACAACCGCGGCGTTGAATTGGTCGGCGGCGGAAAGGCCAGCCTATTCATTCACCTGATGCCGGTATTTGGCACGCTGCTTGCGGTGCTTTTTCTTGGCGAGAGTGTGCGCCCCTTCCATTTGGGCGGCATCACACTGATCGGAACAGGCCTCTGGCTGGCGGCGCGCGCAACACCCAAGGCTGTAACGCTGATACGGAGCTGAGCGCCGTATCAGCGAAATACTGTATTCAGGCCTGGAAGTCCCCACTTCCCAGTTGAACCGGACCATTGACAGGCGTCCCCACACTTTGCGCGGCCGCCTCCACAATTTCAGCCTTGCCGCGGCGAAAGGCCGCCAACAAAGCATCGTCGGAACGATCCACGGCGCCAAAGTGCTTTTGCAGCACGTCCGCGGAAATCTCGAACTCCTGGCTTTTCCGACCCTCGAAGCGCGCCGTGAATCGGACCGCCTCCCCTAATACCGCAGGCTGGATCTCTTTCGCAATTTCTATCGTCATAAGCAGTACTCCGCTAGTTTGCTTAAACTCTGGACTCGCGCATCGCGATCTATGACTCTAGGCGCTTGCACAGCAGGCGTCCAGCAAAGGCATGTAAAGCTAGGTATATGCTGCAACGGGGAAGCACTCTCCTGTCCAGGCTCCTTCATGAACTCTCATCCGCGCCGCCCATGACTCTCTCTCTACCCGGCTATCTATACGTATTTCTAGGCGGCGGCCTGGGCGCCATGCTGCGTCATGGCATCAATCGCCTTTGCATCCCCTTTGCCTCCGGTTTTCCCTATGGAACCCTCCTCATCAATGTGACGGGCTCGTTTCTGATGGGTGCAATCGCAGGCTGGCTTGCCACGCGCGGGCAGACCAGCCCCACCGTCAAGCTGTTCCTGCTGACCGGGGTGCTTGGCGGCTTCACAACCTTCTCCGCATTCTCTCTGGAAGCGGTACTGCTCTGGGAACGGGGCCGTGCATGGCAGGCGGGAGGCTACGTCATGGCCTCGGTCGGCTTATCGCTTACGGCGCTGATAGCCGGCCTGGCACTGACTCGCGGCTAACACTTTGTATCAAAACCACGCCAAGGCTCTCTACTGCAACATCTCGTTGCTTTAAGACCCACGCATCGGCAGAATCTCTCTTTTTTCAATCGGGCGCGATCCCGGACTTCAAAAGGAAGGCAGCGTGAGCATGCTGGGACTACGCGGCAAATCATTAGCTGCTTTATTGCTGGCCTGCGCGCTGGCCCTCATTCCAGCGGCACTCATCGCCTGGCAGGGCATCAATGCCGTGCGCGATCACTTCGGGCAAGCCTACGTCCGCAACCACACACTGCTTAACCAGCAAAAAATCCTTGCACCGGTTTTGCGCGAACTGGCTTTGTCCCGACGCCTGGCCGATGCCACTCTGACCAAGGAATGGCTGCGCAACCCAGCAAACCCCGAGACCCGCGCCAGGTTTTTTCAAGAAGCCCGGGGCTATCAACGCGACTTCCGGGGGCATGCTTACTTTGTCATCGACAGCACACCCACGTACTACTACAACGACGACAAAAGCCCTCCAACAGAAAAGGGCCGCTACACGCTGGACCCAAAACAAGCCAAGGACGCCTGGTTCTTCAGCACCATGGCCGACCCTGCGCCATACGACATCCAGGTGGACGTGAATCCCAGCCTAGGACTTACGAATGTCTGGTTCAACGTCCAGGTTCGCGATGGCGAACGCAAACTAGGCATGGTGGGAGCCGGCCTGGACCTGAGCGGCTTCCTGAAAGAATTTATCACCGGAGCTGAAACCGGCGTCACGCCCATCATCTTCGATCGCGACGGCGCAATTCTGGCCCACCCTGACGCCAATCGCATCGCCTATAAATCCATGCCGGCCGAGCAGGCGGCCCAGCGTTCGATTTTTGCGCTGCTGCCGGCCGAGAAAGAACGCGCCGCTTTACAAGCCGCCATGCTGCAAGTGCAGAAAACCCCGGACGATTCGGCGGAATTCCCTGCTTTCTTTCACGGCGCCAAGTCAGCCCTTGCCGTGACCTATCTGCCCGAATTGCGCTGGTACGTGATGACCGCAGCCGATCTGAACGTTGCCCGGGTCATCAACTTCCAGTGGTTGCTGCCTGCTCTACTTTCCATCGGCTTGCTCCTGGTGTTGCTGCTATTCGGATTCAGCTACGCAGTGGAACGCTTGGTGCTACGCCCCCTGCGGCGACTCCAACAGACGGCGCAAGCCATGTCCGCCGGACACTACGATGTCGCGCTGCCTTCCACAGGCCATGACGAAATAGGCGAACTCAGCCGCACTTTCGGCATCATGGCCGAGAAAGTCCGCAGCCATACTAACGAGCTTGAAAGCCGGGTGCGCGAAAGAACCCAAGCCCTGGAAGAAGCCAACCGGCAGATGGTTGAAACCCACAAACAGATTGACGACTCAATCGACTACGCCAGCCTGATCCAGAGGGCGATATTGCCCAACAGACAAATGGTGCAGTCACTCGGCAAACACCACTTCGTCCTTTGGCGTCCCCGCGACGTAGTCGGCGGCGACTTCTACGTTTTCAGGCCAGATGGGGACAACTGCCTGCTGGGGGTAGTGGATTGCGCCGGTCACGGCGTCGCCGGTGCCTTGATGACAATGCTGGCCAAAGCAGCAATCGATCACGCCATCAATGAAGCCGGCCCGCGCAATCCCGCCGCAGTCCTGGCGCGGACTGACCGCGCCATGCGCAACATGCTGCAGGATGCGGAACTGCCACGCGCCCTCGCAACCAATATGGACGCCGCCTTGGTTTATATTGACCGGGACGCGGGCGAATTGCACTTTGCTGGCGCTAAAATGTCTTTATACGTTAGCGACGGCAAACATATCGAGGAACTGAAAGGCGGCCGCCGCGCACTGGGCGAGAAACGCGCCAGCACTTACCGAAACGTGACCGCCCCCCTTGCAAACAGAACCTTCTACCTGATTACCGATGGCGTTCTGGATCAAGCCGGCGGCGAACACGGCTTTGGCTTTGGCAACCGTCGCCTTGTTGAGCTATTACTGTCAATAGCCGAATTGCCTGTAGATACTCAAGGCAGAGCGCTGGAAGAAGCGCTGATCGACTACCAAGGCCCCCTATCCCAGCGTGACGACATTACCGTCCTTTCTTTCAAATTCGAGTAAATCGCAGCGCCCACTCTGCGGAGTCAATATGGATTCAATCGACCTCTTCGCCATGCGCGAAAGTTTCAACCGACAAGGCACCATGCTGTGCTTTAACGGGCCTATATCACGCAGCTTGATCGAAGAAATCGGCAACGCGCTGAAGAACTACCTGCAAGCGCAACAGGCGCAACCCTCGGCAGCCATGGATGTTTTCGGCACCTATATAGAGATGACGCAAAACATCCGCCACTACGCTAGCGGACACCAATACAACGAGCGCGACGTCAGCGCCACGGTAGTCGTCGCGCAACATGAGAATGGCCATTATGCGGTGTCGGCAGGCAATGTGCTGGAAAGCTCGGACGGTCAGAAATTGCTGGAAAAAATCGAAGCGCTGGCCAAACTCGACAAGAACGAACTGAAACTGCTTTATAAAGAGCAACTGCGTAAGCCGCGAGACGCCAAGACCAGCAGCGGAGCCGGATTGGGTTTGATCGACATCGCCCGCAAATCCAGTGAGCCGCTTGCCGCGTCCTTGCGCGAGCTCCCCGATGACCGGGCTTTCTTCAGCCTGCGCGCCATCATCTGAAAAAGCAACAAAGAGCAACGAAGCATGAATGACCTCAAGATTTCAGGCAATCAGTCGACCCCCAGCGTAAGCGGAGACTGGAACTCCGGCGTCCTGAGCATGGCCGGCGACTCCTACCCGGAAAACTCCTTCGATCTTTTCGCTCAAATCATCGAGTGGGTCGAGCGCTTTCTTGCGCAAGAACTGCGGCCACTGACTCTGGAGCTACACCTGCTCTACCTGAATACCAGCAGCGTGCGCGCCGTCATGGATATCTTCGATCAGTTGGAAGAAGCCCACAAAACCGGCCGAATCGTTACCGCCAATTGGCATTATGATCACCGTAACGAACGGGTAGCCGAACTGGCGGAAGAGTTCAAGGAAGACTACACCTTCCCTTTCAATATCGTTCCTCACCAGTAACAAAGATTAGTTTGAGCCAACATCGCGACCCACGAACACTGGAACAGCGTGTCACCGAGGTACTGAACGAACCGAAGTACCAGGGGCACCCTCTGCACGCCGTGCTTGAACAACTGTGGACACTTCACAAAGAGCACCTGCAAAAGCTGGAGCGCGTCACCAGCATTTCGGACGGTTTCCAGAACCTGGCGCGGGAACGCGAACACGATCTGGACGAACGCTTCCGCAAACAACTCCGCCGACTTGAGAAACTCGCCCGCATCTCGGACGGTTACCAGCAAATGATGCAGGATCTGAACGCGGCGCTGAATGATGCGTCCAATCGCGACGTTCTGACCGGCCTGGCCAATCGGCGTTTCCTGGTGAAGAAGCTCAAAGAAGAGAGTGAACGATCCGATCGCACTGGCCAGCCCTATTCACTGGCCATGCTCGACGTTGATCATTTCAAAGCAGTCAACGATACCCATGGGCACGGTGCGGGCGACCAAATCCTGGCCGAGATCAGCCGTACTCTGCAGGCGCAATTGCGCGAATACGATCTCTGCGGTCGCTGGGGAGGCGAAGAGTTCCTGATGGTGCTACCCGCTACCACAGGCGAAACAGCCATTCAAATTGCAAATCGAATTTGCCACAGCATTCGCCAATTGCAAGTTCCGCCGGATTTCAATAATTTCTCCGTCAGTGCCAGCATAGGAATCAGCCTATACAAACCTGGAGAAAATTTTTCTGAAACGATACATCGGGCGGATATCGCTCTGCTGCGGGCAAAACGCAACGGCCGTGACCAAGTATGCTTGCTTGATGCCAATACAGAGCAAAGGCGAAGCCCGTACCCATAGATCCACGCCCGGGCGAGGCCTTAATCGGGCAAGGCGACAGCGCCTAGCTCATCTAGCCATGGTGAAGAGCCCATACCGCGCGACAATGCAAAAAGGCCGCTTGCTTATGGCAAACGGCCTTTTTGCGATATTGGTTGCGGGGACAGGATTTGAACCTGTGACCTTCGGGTTATGAGCCCGACGAG
>JBEBXA010000041.1:0-31824 GCA_040391825.1 Pigmentiphaga sp. | reverse complement strand
TGGAGTGGAAAGGGAATTCTTCTCCCGTCACCATTCGGAATGCAGCCCAGGTGATCGCGGGGCGATAGTCGGCGTCGATGTTGGCTATGACAGCGCAGGCCGTTCGGGCAAGTTGTAGCGCGGTCAGCCGAATCGCCGATGACGTGTCGCGTGCTTCGTAAGCTTCTACCAGCGCCGCATGTTCTTCATCGACATCGCGTGATGCCTGATGCCGACGCGCCGCATAGGCGCGTCGTGCGCGTTCCGATCTTGACCAATAGTTATCTATGGTTTCGTAAATAGTGGGTCCTGCATGCTTGCTAAGAAGCCGATGAAAACGGATATGCAGGTTTTGCCAGCTATCGACGTCACTATCCAACAACGACTGTTTGTTCATGGCTTTTAGTACCTGCCGTACCTCCTTCAGTTCTCCGGGGGTAATGCGCGGCATGGTCAGGTCTACGGCCAGGGCTTGAGCCGCGATCCACAAGCCATAAATTTCATCGACTTCAGATGCGGTGATTTTTGTCACCTTCATCCGATACTTGAATTTGGATTCGGCTAGACCTTCGACTTGAAGCATGCGCAGGGCCTCGCGTACGGGCGTCCTGCTAAGCTTGTATTTTTCGGCCAAATGAACCTGATTCAACATGGCGCCAGGGGGAAGCTGGCCGTTCATTATGTCGCGCCGCAGATCGTAATAAATGGCTAGAGAGTCAACCGAGAGTTCTCCGGACTGAGGCAGCCGAGGATCGGGTACGGGAGGGGGGGCGCTATCCAGGGTTTTTCGTGAAGTCGCCATGGTTCCGCTTTGTGTTTTATGTTAAGCATGTGCGTGTCGGGCAGCTCTGCCCGCTTGAATAATACCTATGTATCTCGTTGGGCATGCGCTAGGGAAACAGTGTAAGTCATCAAGTTCTGAAGGTGAGCTTCCGAGCTTCTCCTGCTGCCGGGTTGCGAGTGCGATGTGTGGATGGGCTCTTGCCAAAGAGCCCCCATATCATCAATCAGGTGGTTATGATGTGCTTGGCATGTGGCGCTAGTTGTGGAGGCATGCCTCGATATTCATTCAGCCGTGAAGGTTTGAATACCACTCTAAGCGAATTCACCAACATTATCCTGTGCGACCAAGCTGCCTCGGGTCTGCAGAGGTAGCGGGGTCTCTGCTTCTATGCTTTTGCGACACATCAGATCTATCACCTTGGGTTCTATGCTCGCGCTTGCGGCGCTATTGCCGCTGCAAGCGCAGACTATCGTTCACAGACAGCAATCTTCTTTCGAAAACATCATTGTTTACGAGGCTGATGGCGAGCGCTGCATGAAGTTCGGTTCTTTGCAAGCCATAGGTAAACAGACTTGCCAGTCGGTACAGCAGCCGCAGACCTTGTTGTTCGATTACACGCGCATGATGATGGCTTCGCTTTACCTGAAGCCAGATCCGCGCAATATCCTCATCATCGGCTTGGGCGGAGGCAGTCTGCCGACCGCACTGGCTTCTGTATTGCCGCGCACGCATATCGACACCGTGGAAATCGATCCGGCCGTGCTTGAAGTCGCCCAACGGTTTTTCGGTTTTGCGCCGGGGCCGTTGCTGAAAGCGCATGTGGCGGAAGGGCGTGCCTACGTGCAGCAAGCTGCTCAACGCGGTCAAAAGTACGATATCGTCATGCTCGATGCATTTGACGAGAACTACATTCCCAAGCATTTGTTGACGGTGGAATTCCTGCGCGAAGTGCGCAGCATTCTGCGGCCCGGAGGTGTGGTGGCCGCCAATACTTTTTCGGCCAGTAAAGTCTATGCCGATGAGTCGGCTACCTACGCGGCGGTCTTTGGTCAGTTCTATAATTTGCGTAGGGCGAATCGAGTCATCTTGGCGCAAGTACCGACCTTGGCCGACATGGCCAGCCTAGAGGCAAACGCGAAGGCGCTGGACGGCAAGTTCGCGCCGCTTGGAGTGCAGAGGGATCGCCTGCTACCCATGTTTAATACCCGGCAAGACTGGCCTGCAACGGCCCGTGTATTGCGCGACTGAAACTGCTCGAAGGCGGCATCCGCCAGGTTGTCCTTGCCCTGCAAGAGCAAGGACAGTAGCGCGTTTACTGCATGGTTTCTGGCCTGCTCCTGAGTGGCAGCATCGCCATAGAGCGTTCAACCTTCACTGACGCGACGAGCAATGTGAGCTAAAGCATCTTCTACCTGATCAATCAAGATCAGGCATAGGTCACCCGCCTGCAATGTATCCATGGCGGTGTCTATGGCTGGGAATTCACCCTGAATTTCCCTGATGTTGCGGGTGCGTGGAGCGTGCTCCAGTCCCTGTCGCAGCAGTGCCAGGACTTCGCCGTCAGCGCGGCCGCGTTGGCATTGGTCTTCATACAGAATGACGTCATCAAAGGCTTGGCCAAGGATTTCGGTCTGGCGTCGAATGTCGATGTCGCGCCGGTCACCGGCGCCGCTGATAACCACAGACCTGCGGTTGGCGGGTAAATTGTCGACCGCTTGCACCAGGGCCTGGATCGCATCCGGATTATGACCATAATCCGCAAACACGGTAGCGCCTCGGAACTCGAAGCGGTTGAAGCGGCCGGGCGCTGTTTGGGCGTCATTGACAAAGCTCGCCAGCCCTGCGCGTATGGTCTCCCACCCTAGTTCGAGTGCCCAGGCAGCTGCAATGGCCGCCATGGCGTTCTCAACCTGGAATTCGATGTGGCCCTGGTACGTCAGCGGAATATCCGCCAGCGCTAAGCGGTATTCGTCATTGCCCTGGGCTGCGATGATGGCATCGCCGTCCCGGTAGACCACCCGTTTTTGTTTGGCGCGCTGGGTGGTGATAATAGTGTGATTGGGGGAGTTGGCAAAGAAGATGACCTCCCCTGGACAGCAGTCGGCCATGCGGACGACGTTCGGGTCGGTGGCGTTGAGCACGGCGGTGCCATTCGGTGCAACGTTCTCGACAATGACGCGTTTGACTACGGCCAGGTCTTCAACGGTACTGATGAAGTTCAGGCCGAGGTGATCGCCCATGCCGATATTGGTCACAACCGCGACATCGCAACGATCAAACCCCAGGCCTTCGCGCAGGATACCGCCGCGGGCCGTCTCGAACACGGCGGCGTCGACGTCGGGATGCAGCAAAACGTTGCGGGCGCTGCGCGGACCACTGCAGTCGCCGGTGTCTATGCGCTGTTGACCAATGTAGACACCGTCGGAGTTGGTCATTCCTACGTGGCGGCCGCTGGTGCCGAGCAGGTGTGCGATCAGGCGCACGGTCGTGGTTTTGCCGTTGGTTCCGGCTACCGCCACCAGAGGAATACGGCCGTCTTCGCCGGGAGCGAACATGGCGGAGATGATGGCTTCACCTACAGGTCTGCTTTTGCCATAGGAGGGGGCCAGGTGCATGCGCAGGCCCGGCGCGGCATTGACTTCGACGATGCCGCCGCCTTGGTCCTCGAAGGGGCGGATGACGGTTTTGGCGACGACGTCTACCCCGCAGATGTCCAGGCCCACGGTTCGTGCGGCGGTGATGGCGTGAGCGGCAAAGTCGGGATGGACCTCGTCGGTGACATCGGTAGCGGTGCCGCCGGTGCTGAGGTTGGCATTGTTGCGCAGTACGACCAGCGCACCTTCGGCCGGAACGGAGTCAGCCGTATAGCCGTTCTTTGCGAGCGTGGCCAGCGCAACATCGTCAAGGCGTATCTTGGTCAGGCTGGTGGCATGGCCGTCGCCGCGCAAGGGGTCGCGGTTGATCTCTTCAACCAATTCGCGAATGCTGTGCACATTGTCGCCAATGACCTGGGGCGGATCGCGGCGGGACGCGGCAACCAAGGTGTTGCCCACTACCAGTAAGCGGAAGTCATGTCCCGGCAGGTAGCGTTCAACCATGATGGCCGAGCGATATTTTTCCGCCACGGCATAGGCTGCCTGGATTTGTTCGCGAGTGGTGATATTGACCGCTACGCCTTTGCCCTGATTGCCATCACGAGGTTTGACTACCACCGGCACGCCGATTTCCTGGGCGGCTGCCCAGGCATCGTCGGCATCCGAAACGGGCCGGCCTCGGGGTACCGGCACACCGGCTGCGTGAAGCAAGGTTTTGGTCAGTTCTTTGTCTTGCGCGATGGCTTCGGCAATGGCGCTGCTGCGATCGGTTTCGGCAGCCTGGATGCGTCGCTGTTGTTTACCCCAACCGAATTGGATGAGGCTGCCGGAGGTCAAACGGCGAAATGGGATATCTCGCTGGATGGCGGCATCAACGATGGCGCCAGTGCTTGGGCCGATGCGTACCGATTCGTCCAGGTCGCGCAATTGGGCCATGGCGGCTTCGAGGTCGAATGGCGCATCTTGCTCGGCGGCGGAGCACAATTGACGAGCGAAATCGAAGGCAAGCCGGCCCACTTCTTCTTGGCTGTACTCGACAACCACCTGGTAGGTGTTGTGTTCCAGCGTTGAGACGCTACGCGTGAAGGTGACCGGGCACCCGGCCTGCGATTGCAAAGCAAGGGTTGCCAGGCCGAGCGCGCGCGCCATCGAAACAATGCCTTCTTCTCCTGCCGGGCGAAGATAGCCTATGGCCGGGAAACGTACCCGCAGCCGCTCTTCGAAGCCGGGAATATCGCCAATCGAGCACTCGGCGTCGGTGCAGGAGACGATCGCTTCGAGCGCCGTGCGACGGCTCCAGAGATTGGGGCCTCGTAGTGCCCGGATGCGAGAAACTTCCATGTACTGTGTCCAGTAAGGCGGTCGCGGCGCCCCCCGAAAAGAGGCGTGCGCGTAAAGCTTGTTAGTCGGTGCTTGTCAAATGGAACGGTCAACCAGCGTCGGCGCTGAAGGTTTCTATGCCGGCGCGAATGCAGTCGAGTGAAACGCCCATGCTCCAGGCCGCAGCCACCGCGGTCAATGCATTTTCTGTCTGGAATTCCGCGGTTTTCTCGCTGATCCAGGGGATTGCCGATCGTGCCATCAACGGAGCTTCATCGGCTCCGTTGGCGAGGGTGATGACCTCATCGCGCAGATACACCGCGCGTTTGCCTTGCGCCCTGTGTTCCGTGACTATGGGCAAATCGCCATCAAGCGAGAAGAAAATCACCTCGCCGTCGCAGAGCGGCGCCATGGCGGCAACGCGTTCGTCTGCAGCATTAAGCACCGCACAGCCTTCGGGTAAAACGACGTCGACCTGGGTGCGCAGCACGTTGGCGATTTGCTGGGGCTCATCGATGGACAGGTCGGGAAGCGTGTGGCTGGGGTCCAGGTTGGTGACGATGGCAACCTGGCAACGATCATAGGCCAGACCTTGGGTCAGGATGGCGCGGCTGCCGTTTTCAAAGACTGCGGCGTCTATGGTCGGGTTGATCAGGGTGCGGCGCGCTGACTCCCAGTCGGCGCGGTTGCCCGGTTCGACTTGGCGTTGATTGAAAAACAAGCCATCGCTACAGGCTAGGCCTACGTGATGGCCGGCCAGATGCAGCAGTCGCTCAAGCAGGTGGGCCACCCTTGTTTTGCCGCGGCTGCCCGTGATGCCTACGATAGGAATACGTCCATCATTCGTACCGGGAAACAGGTAGTCGACAATGGCGCGGCCCACCGGACGGGGTGTGCCCTCGGCCGGCTTGAGGTGCATCAGCAGGCCAGGGCCCGCGTTGACTTCGACAATGGCCCCGGCTTGCGCTTCCAGCGGACGCGAAATATCTTCGGCGACCAGATCCACACCGGCAATGTCCAGGCCTACGATACGGGCGGCAAGTTGTACATGTGCCGCGATGCTGGGGTGGACTTGGTCGGTAATGTCAAACGCGACATTACCATTGCGCTGGATCAAGACTTCCTTGCCCTGGGGCGGTACCGAGTCTGCCGTAAAGCCTTGGCGCGTGACTTCGAGCCTTGCCGCTGAGTCGAGATAGATCAAGTTCAGGGGATGATCTTCAGTGCGTCCGCGACGCGGGTCGGAATTGATCTGCAAAGCGATCAATTCGGTAATGGTCGAGCGGCCGTCGCCCACTACCGAGGCGGCCTTGCCGCGTGCCGCGGCAACCATGCGGTTGCCGACGACCAACAGGCGATGTTCGTTACCGGGAATAAAGCGCTCGACGATTACCCCGCTGCCTTCGTCGTTGGCCACGTCGTAGGCGGTTTCAATGGCTTCGCGGGTGCGCAAGTCGATAAAAACACCGCGTCCATGATTGCCGTCACAGGGCTTGACCACCACAGGTACGCCAATGTCCTGGGCCGCGGCCCAGGCTTCAGCCTTGCTGGTGACCGTGCAACCTTCGGGAACCGGCACGCCGCAAGCTTGCAGCAAGGTTTTGGTCAGGTCCTTATCGCTGGCGATGCCTTCGGCAATGGCGCTGGTACGGTCGGTCTCCGCGGTCCAGATTCGATGCTGGCGGGCACCGTAGCCGAATTGCACCAGGTTGTCTTCGCTCAGGCGTATGGAAGGAATGTCGCGATCGTCCGCCGCATCCACAATACAGGCGGTACTGGGTCCTAAACAGTGAGTCTGCGCAAGGTCGCTCAGTGACTCGATCGTGTCCGCGACGTCAAAAGGCCGGTCTTGAATCGCGGCCATCACCAAATCGCGGGCGGCGTATAGTGCGGCACGGGTGACGTCCTCATGCCAGGCGCGTACGATGACGCGGTAGACCCCGCGCGTAGATGTTTCGCGCGCTTTACCAAAGCCGCCAGGCAAACCAGCCAGGTTCTGCAGTTCCAGCGTAACGTGTTCAAGGATGTGCCCGGGCCAGGTTCCTTCGCGTAGTCGTTGCAGAAATCCGCCGCGTTCGCCGTAACTGCAACGATGCTCGATCAACGTCGGCAGCCAATCTACCAAGCGCTCATAAAACCCGGGGATCAGGTTCGATGGGTAGTCTTCAAGCTCCCCGATATCGACCCAGGCTTCCAGGACAGGGCGATACGTCCAGATGTTTGGTCCGCGCAGGGATAGCACATCGAGAAAATCAATGTGTTTATTTTTCATGTTCGAGAGTCGGGAGCTGATGGACGGACCTGGTCGTTTGGCCAACGCCTGGGAAAATAGGGAAAAGCGATTCGCTTCGAACACAAACAGGTTCTAACGTAGGGTTCATGCCGTTTCGGGCGAGTATCCGGTTGTGTCATGGGCTGCTGAGCGGAAATGTATTGCTCTGTTAACGGCTAGGCAAGGGACGCTTTGAAATAAAGGGTAAACCCTAGGTGCGGCGCTACAACGACCCGATTTCTCATGAAAGAAGATACTCGGTCCCAACTATACTTACGTGAATCTGACATTCGTCCATGAACATGATGATTGTTACACATTAATGCCGCCTGCTTCTCAGGCGCTACCGTATCTCCGATGAACACAGAAATTTCCGCTTCGCCGTGCACCTTGCCGATCGACTGGCAGGGCGCCGATGCCCCTGTTCTGGCTGCAGGAGAAACCTTGCGAACCTGGTTCGAATACGACCTCGATACCCGGCTGCATTTCGCGCGAGGTATTGTTGTATTAACAGAACACCGGCTGTTGACCAGGGCAGCGGGAGATGTCGAGTGGCAAAGCTGGGAATATAGGGAAGGCCTGCGGCTGAACCATAGCGACCATGCGGGCGTGGGCTGCTTGGAGCTGAGCGATCAACAATCGCGGCTGATGTTTTGGCGCTACACCATGGGGCAGCATACGGCGGCATTGCGTTTCATCGATCAGTTCGAGGTGTTGCGCGCCGCGAGCGTAGCGGGGCAAGGTGCTGCCGCGCGGCTTGAAGTGTGTCCGCGTTGCCAGGCGGTGCTCCCGACGGGCGAGTCCACTTGCGTCGTTTGCGGCACGGCTGAAGCAACCGCCGCACCGGGCGGCTGGGCCTTGTTGAGACTATGGCGCTTTGCCCGGCCCTATCGCGCCGCGTTGCTGTTCGGCTTCGTGTTGACCCTGTTTTCTACCGCGGCCACTTTGGTTCCTCCCTATCTGACCATGCCTCTGATGGACGAGGTACTGATCCCGTTTCAGAACGGCCAGCCTATTGATTACGACAAGACCCGCTGGTATTTGCTCGGCTTATTGGGCTCGGCCTTGCTGGCTTGGGTGCTGGGTTGGGGGCGTACCTATATCCTGGCTTGGGTCAGCGAACGCATCGGAGCCGATTTACGTACCTCGACTTATGAACATCTGCAGCAACTGTCGTTGGAGTATTTTGGCGGCAAACGCACGGGCGACCTGATGGCCCGCATCGGCTCGGAAACTGATCGTATTTGCGTGTTTCTGTCTCTACATTTGCTGGATTTCGCCACGGACGTGCTGATGATAGTCATGACCGCTGCGATTCTGGTGTCGATCGATCCGGCGCTGGCCATGGTCACTTTGCTGCCGCTGCCGTTTATCGCGTGGCTGATTCACTTGGTACGTGATCGCTTGCGGCACGGCTTTGAAAAAGTAGACCGGATCTGGTCGGAGATCACCAATGTGCTGGCCGACACGATTCCCGGCATACGGGTGGTCAAGGCCTTTGCCCAGGAAAAGCGCGAAGTCGCGCGTTTTCGCGAAGCAAATAATCACAACCTGTTGGTCAATGATCGAGTCAATACGGTGTGGTCGCTCTTTACCCCCACTGTTACGCTGCTGACGGAAATCGGCTTGCTGGTTGTTTGGGTATTCGGGATCTGGCTGATTGCCCGTCATCAGATTTCCGTGGGCGTGTTGGCGGCGTTTCTTGCGTATATAAGCCGTTTTTATCTGCGCCTGGATTCCATGAGCAGAATCGTTTCGGTTACCCAGAAGGCTGCCGCGGGCGCCAAGCGCATCTTCGATATTCTTGATCGGGTGTCTAGCGTGCCCGAGCCGGTGAACCCGGTGCCTCTTAAGCATTTGCAGGGACGTATCCAGATCTGTGGCGCTGGGTTTCGTTACGGCAACCGCACGGTGATCCGCGGGGTCGACCTGGATATCGCTCCGGGTGAAATGATAGGCTTGGTCGGACATAGCGGGTCTGGCAAGAGTACGCTGGTCAATCTTATCTGCCGGTTCTACGACGTGTCCGAAGGCGCGATTCTGGTGGATGGCATCGATATCCGTTCGCTGTCCATTGCGGGATATCGCCACAATATTGGCGTGGTGCTGCAAGAGCCCTTCCTGTTTTTCGGCACGGTGGCAGAGAATATTGCCTATGGCAAACCGGACGCGACACGTGACGAGATCATTGCCGCGGCCAGGGCTGCCCATGCGCATGAATTCATTCTTCGCTTGCCCCATGGCTACGACTCCCTGGTGGGCGAACGAGGGCAGTCCTTGTCCGGCGGCGAGCGCCAGCGCATTTCGATAGCTCGCGCCCTGCTTATCGATCCGCGCATCCTGATCCTGGATGAAGCTACCTCGTCGGTGGATACCGCCACCGAACAGGAAATTCAGAAGGCGCTGGATAATCTGGTACGAGGCCGCACCACCATTGCGGTGGCGCACAGGCTTAGTACTTTGCGTCGTGCGGATCGCTTGGTGGTTCTGGATCGTGGCCGTATCGTGGAAGAAGGGCGCCATGAAGAGCTGATAGCAAAAGAAGGGGCTTACTTTCGTTTGCACCAGGCTCAGACCAGGCAGCTCGATCCGGATGACGAGAACGAGTGGGACGGCGACGAGGAGGAAAAAGCATGAACGACATCACTGCCATGAGCGGCCAGGGCTTTCACTTGAGTCGCAATGCGTTTGGCCGCTTGATGTTCGCGCCGGCCGATGGAGGTACACCCGAAGAGGTGATTCCGGTGCGAGCTTTTCCGATCGAATCCGAAACCGAGAAAATCGCGCTGGTGGGACAAGGCGGGCACGAGTTGGCCTGGATAGAAACCTTGAATGATCTGCCGGAAGCGTCTCGCCGCTTGTTGCAGGAGGAACTGAATAGCCGCGAATTCATGCCGGAAATTCAGCGCATCGTGGCGGTATCGGGATATGCCACGCCGTGCGTCTGGACACTGGAAACCAATCGAGGAAACACTCAGTTGGTGCTAAGGAGCGAGCAGGATATCCGAAGGATTTCGATGTCAAAACTGCTCATCTCAGACAGTCACGGCGTCCATTTTTTGGTTCGAAGCATAGAAAGCCTGGATCGCGCCAGCCG
The DNA here is from genome assembly GCA_040391825.1 of Pigmentiphaga sp. Lineage (GTDB taxonomy): Bacteria > Pseudomonadota > Gammaproteobacteria > Burkholderiales > Burkholderiaceae_B > Pigmentiphaga. The sequence goes on along the minus strand of JBEBXA010000041.1, from coordinate 21,778 downwards.
ACGATTTCTCGATCGCTTCTTGTAGATCTTGTTGCTGGAGGGCATGCGCAGACGATAGGCTTGTGCCATCGCCGGCCACATGTAAAAAAGCCCGGCATTATCCGGGCTTGTCCTTGAGGGCGAGTTGCAGTTTCAGGCCGCAAGGCATTCGCGCTCTGTCGCGCGAATGCCGCTGTGGCCTGCTAATCCTCCAGCCTGTTGTCCTTGGTTTCCTTGACGAACAAGGTGCCGATTATGAGTGTCATCACGGCTACGCCGATCGGATACCACAAGCCGTAATAGATATTGCCCGTTGCGGCCACGATGGCGAAGGAGGTTGTGGGCAGGAAACCGCCAAACCAGCCGTTACCGATATGGTAGGGCAGGCTCATCGAGGTATAGCGGATGCGGGTCGGGAACATTTCGACCAGCATGGCCGCGATCGGGCCGTAGACCATCGTGACCAGAATCACCAGCAAAGTCAGAAGCAAGACCAGCATGGGTTTATTCATTTGGGCCGGATCGGCCTTGGCCGGATAGCCGTGGCTGCGGATTTCCTGGGTTAGTTGCGCTTTAAGTGCATCCGCTTTTTCTTTGAGTTCGGCTGCGGGTAAGGTCGCACCCTCGAAAGACTGGACCAGCGTATCGCCGATTTTGACGCTGGCGACCGTGCCTGCCGGAGCCGCTTCATTGCTGTAGTCGACCGAGTTGCTCGCCAGGAAGGATTTGAGCTGATCGCAAGAACTGACGAACTTTGCCGTACCCACCGGGTTGAACTGGAACGAGCAAGTTTTAGGGTCGGCTACTACCGTGACAGGAGCCTTGGTGTGGGCAGCTTCAAGAGCAGGGTTGGCGTAATGCGTGATGGCCTTGAAAATCGGGAAATAAGCCAGGGCGGCAATCAAGCATCCGGCCATGATGATGGGCTTGCGCCCGATCTTGTCGGACAGCGTTCCGAAAACGACGAAGAAGGGTGTGCCGATAAGCAGGCCCAATGCAATCAGGATGTTGGCCGTGGTCGCGTCTACCTTCAAGGTCTGAGTGAGGAAGAAGAGCGAATAGAATTGCCCGGTGTACCACACCACGGCCTGGCCTGCGGTCAGGCCGAATAGGGCCAGCAAGACCAGTTTCAGATTTCCCCAGCGTGCAAACGATTCGGTCAGAGGCGCTTTGGACTGCTTGCCTTCGTTTTTCATGCGCTGGAAGGTGGGCGACTCATTCAATTGCAGCCGTATCCATACCGATATTCCAAGCAGAACGATGGACACCAGGAAAGGGATACGCCAGCCCCAGTTTCCGAAGGCCTCTTCGCCCAAAGCGGTGCGCACCCCAAGAATGATGATCAAGGAGAGGAACAGGCCCAAGGTCGCGGTGGTCTGGATCCAACTGGTGTAGGCGCCGCGTTTGCCGTGGGGGGCATGCTCAGCCACGTAGGTGGCCGCACCCCCATATTCGCCGCCTAGCGCCAAGCCTTGCAACAGGCGCAGTACGATCAGAATCACAGGCGCCGCGATGCCTATGGACTCGTAGGTGGGGAGAGCGCCGACGAGAAATGTGGACAAACCCATGATCATGATGGTGATCAGGAATGTGTACTTACGCCCCACCAAGTCACCCAGCCGTCCAAAGACCAAGGCGCCGAAAGGCCGGACGGCGAAGCCTGCCGCAAACGCCATGAGCGCAAAAATGAATGCCGCAGTGGCATTGACACCCGAAAAAAACTGGCGGGCAATAATGGCCGCCAGAGATCCATACAGGTAAAAGTCATACCACTCGAAAACCGTGCCCAATGACGACGCGAAAATGACGCGTCTTTCTTCCTTGGTCATTGGGCGGGCAGGCCCGCCTGCCGAGTTATTGCTGAGGGTGGTGCTCATGAACGGTTGTCTCCTCGGGATTGCCTGCTGTGCGTTGGGTGTAAGTGCAGACTTGCCCGAGGCAAGAGCCCCCTCGGGCTTGATTCCAGAGTAGAAACTGCGGCTGACGCAGTACTGACAAATCGCTTACAAAATGCTGAAAACGTAGAAAGTCACAGACTTATGATTCGAAGGGATTTTGATCTGATGCCGGAAATCTTACTGTAATGCGGGTGCCCGGCGCATCAGATATCTGATGCGCTGCGTTATCGCTAATGGAGATCAGCGCGCCATGCTGTTGCGCGATTTCACGAACAATCGAAAGTCCGAGCCCACTACCGTCAGTCGATGTCCCCAGGACACGATAGAAGCGGTCGAATACCAGACCGCGTTCGTCTTCTGGAATGCCGCGTCCGTTGTCCTCGACCTCCAGCAGGGCGCCGTCCGCCTCTTGGCGCACCCGCACGGTGACAGTGCCTCCCGAAGGGGTGTACCGCAGGGCATTGTCGATAAGATTGTTCAGCAGCTCGGCCAGCAGCAGGGCGTTACCCTTGATGAGCAGGGGGCTGTCGTCTCCCTCCAGCCCGAGGTCGATCTGTCTGGCCATGGCTTCATGGACCCAGTTTTGTGTTTGTTCGCTGGCAATGGCCTGTAGATCGACCGCGTCGCTGCGGCGCGAAGCATTGCTTGCGTCTTCGGCGTGGGCGAGAGCCAGCAATTGATTGACTAGTCGTGTGGCGCGTTCGGCGCCCGAGATCAAGTGCCGCAGGCTGGCTTCCATGTCTTCGGGACTGGCGTTGCGCAGCGCCAGTTCAGCCTGAGTGCGAATGCCGGCCAGCGGAGTTTTCAATTGATGGGCTGCGTCAGCCACAAAGCGCTTCTGGGCTTCGATATTGGCTGACAGTCGCAGCAGTAAGTCATTCATGCCTGCAACCAGGGGAGCTATTTCCTGGGGTGCTTCGCGTTCATTGATAGGGGACAGATCATCGGGGCGCCGCGCGCGTAGACGCGCCTGCAGTTTGTTCAGCGGGGCAATACCGCGCGACAGACCAAACCAGACCAGCAGTACGGCAAGCGGCAGCACGACGAACTGCGGGAGAACAACGCCTTTGATGATTTCATTGGCGAGTTGGGAACGCTTTTCCAGCGTTTCCGCTACCTGGACCAGCGCCGGCTGGCCGCCGCGTATCGTGGGCAGGGAGACCCAGGTATAAGCGATCCGCACCCCAAAGCCGCGCATGATGTCGTCCCGGTATTGCACGATGCCTGGCAGGGGCTGCTCCATGGAGGGACGCGGCAACTCTTTGTCGCCACCCAGGTACTCGCCATGACTGCCCAATACCAAATAGAACACGCTGTCGGTTTCATCGGCGCGCAGCATGTCGCGCGCGGATAGCGGCAACTGGAGCCGGGCTCGGCCATTGACGTCCTTCACCTGTTGGGCAAGCACCAAAACGCTATTGCTCAAGCCTCGGTCGTAAGGGACGACGGCGATGGACTGTGCAACCATATAGGTAATGGCGACACTGATCGGCCATAGCAGGAATAGCGGGGCGAGCATCCAGTCAAGGATTTCGCCAAAAAGCGACCGAGCCGGTTTTTCAAAAGCGGGCGTGGCAGGCAGTGGGTGTAGCGCTTCCTGGTCGTTATCCATGGTGCAAGGTCAGGCGCTGCCGGACGGGGTTCCCGCTTCTCGCTCCAGGCAATAGCCCAGGCCTCTTACCGTGGCGATTTTCACATCACCCACTTCCAGCTTCTTGCGCAGCCGATGAACATAGACTTCGATGGCGTTGGTGCTGACTTCTTCGCCCCATTCGCACAGGTGATCGACCAGCTGCTTCTTGCTGACCATGCGGCCGCTGCGCGCCAGCAGTACTTCCAGCAGGCTTACTTCACGAGCCGAAAGCTCGACGATCTGATCGTCAATGGTGACGACGCGGCCAACCTGATCGAAAGCCAGACGCCCGTGGCGCAGCGCCGCCGGTCCGCCTCCCGCACCGCGCCGGGTCAGGGCGCGTACGCGGGCTTCGAGCTCCGACAAGGCAAAAGGTTTAGCCATATAGTCGTCGGCGCCCAGATCCAAGCCTTTGACCCGTTGCTCGACGCTATCGGCGGCAGTCAGGATCAGCACCGGCGTGTGTGAATTGCGAGCCCGCAGCCGCTTGAGGACTTCGGTGCCGCTAAGGCGGGGCAGGCCGATGTCGAGGATCAGCAGATCGAAAGGTTGAGCGGCCAGGGCGGAGTCCGCCGCCAGGCCGTCATGAACTGCATCAACGGCATAGCCGCTTTGCCGCAAGGAGCGCGACAAGCCATCGGCCAGGATGGCATCGTCTTCGGCGATGAGAATTCGCATGGATAAAGTCTGATTCCGCTGCTGAGCACCACAGTAGTATCCAGCATTTTCCCCCAGTAGCGGATTTGCGTCACTAAGGCCGGCCAACAAGGCTCTGCGCTTACCTCATTCCGCGTGATAAAGCCCGATGCGGCGCGTGGCATTCACCCAATAACTGTTTTCCTTATCGAGGAATTGGCTGAACCCGTCTACGCTCAGGTCGGGCACCGGCTCAAGGCCGAGTTGAGGTAGCTTTGCGACAATATCCGGCATTTGCAATACCGTTTTGACGTCGGTCACGATGCGTGAGATGACGGCCGGAGGGGTGGCTTTGGGCGCAAACATGCCATACCAGGCCCGACCCGGCAGACCGCTTATTCCCGCCGAGGAGGCCAAGGGCAGGTCGGGGACGATGGTTGAGGGTTCGGAACTGCTGGTAATGGCGATGGGGCGTACGCGGCCAGCTTTCACCTGGGGTAAGGCGCTGGGCAGAGCGTCGATCATGATTTTGGTCGATCCGCCGATCAGATCGGTCAAGGCCGGTGCACTGCCTTTATAAGGAACGTGCACGATGTCCACACCCGCGGTTTGCTTGAAAACCTCCATGCTTAGGTGGCTGGTGGAGCCCGTTCCGGGGGTGCCATAGCTGAACTTTCCCGGATTTGCCTTTAGTTGGGCGATGACCTCGGCCAGCGTAGTGGCGGGGAACTGCATATTCACCACCATAAGCATGTCGGTAGCCGCAAGCAGAACAACCGGCTGCAGGTCGCGTTGGACGTTATAGGGAAGCTGCTTATACAAAGCGGGGTTGATCACGATAGGGGAGTTGGACGTCAGCAGCAGCGTATAACCGTCGCCCTCTGCACGAGCAACTTCTTGCACCGCGATTGCTCCGTTGGCGCCTGCGCGGTTGTCGACCACTACGGGCTGTCCCCACTTCTGAGACAGCTTGTCGCCGATGGCACGAGCAAGAATGTCCGACCCTTGTCCTGGGGGAAAGGGGATCACGATGCGAACGCGTTTGTCCGGAAAGGCGTGAGTTGCAGCAAGTACAGGTGATAGGGTCGTAGCCAGCAGGCCCAGCAGGATCAATAGTTTGTTCATTATTTCGTCTCCTTTTTAGATTGTGCCGTCTGATGCGGTCTTCCTTCGGATTGGATTTTGATATATTGTTATAACAAATACAAGAGTGTTATCGAAATTTCCTGTCCGCGAGTATTGAAATGTCCATTCTTAACGGCTTTCGCATTCTTTCCATCGAGCAATATGGGGCTGCGCCATTCGGCACGCAGATGCTTGCCGCGCTGGGAGCTGAAGTAATCAAAGTGGAGCAGGCGGATCAAGGCGGTGATGTGTCGCGCCAAGTGGGGCCGTATTTCTTCGACGGTTTGCCGGAAAGTGCGAGCAGCCTGTTTTTTCAAAGCCTGAATGCGGGCAAGAAAAGCGTGACTTTGAACCTGGCCCATCCCGAGGGGCTGCGCTTATTCCGCAAGCTGGCCGAAACCGCGGACGCTGTGGTCAATAACCTGAGGGGAGACGTGCCCGCCAAATTGGGCTTGACTTATGAACAGCTGAAAACAGTCAAGCCTTCGCTTGTTTGCGCTCACATCTCTGCCTATGGTCGTAGCGGACCTCGTGCGGACTGGCCTGGCTACGACTATTTGATGCAGGCCGAAGCCGGCTATTTTTCTTTGACGGGCGATCCTGGTTCGGCTCCCTCGCGTATGGGGCTTTCAGTGGTCGATTACATGACCGGTGTGGTCATGTCCTTGGGACTGGTCAGCGGTTTGCTCGATGCTTCGCGCAGCGGCGTGGGGTGCGATGTGGATACGAGTCTCTATGACGTCGCCCTGCACAATCTCAACTATGTGGCAGCCTGGTATTTGAACGCTGGCGTCCTGACCGAACGTCAGCCACGGTCTGGCCATCCATCGCTGAGCCCTTGCCAACTTTATCGGACGCAAGACGGCTGGATCTATTTGATGTGCAACAAGGAAAAATTCTGGCGCAGGCTGTGCGACAAAATAGAGCGGCCGCACTGGAAGAAAGATCCACGTTTTCTGAGCTTCGTCGAAAGGCAGGCGCACAAGCAGGAATTGAGCCGGCTGTTGGACGAGGCTTTGAGCGCGAGGCCCACTGCCCAATGGATGGAAATATTCGGCGGCCAAGTGCCCGCCGCGCCGGTGTGGTCGGTTGCGCAGGCGCTGGATGCGCCCATCGCGCGCAGCAATGACCGCATTCAAGGCTTTGGTTTGGAAGGCGGCGCGATTCTGGACATGCTTAGCAGCCCTTTGCGTATTTCGCGTCCGTCAGTATCGGTCCGAGCCGCGCCAGCATTGGGCGCCGACACCGCTGAGGTGCTCGCCTCCATTGGTGTGGATGACGCCGAGCAAGGTAGACTGAAAGCCCTTGGCGTATTCTGAAGTGCACCCCGATGCTACAACGCAATGCCGGTTCGCAGTACATGCTGCTGGCTCAGACCCTGATCAAACGTATCCGCGAGGGCGAATATCCGTCTGGATCGCTCTTGCCCACCGAAAACGAACTGGGCCAGCTTTTCAACGTCAGCCGGATCACAGTGCGCGGGGCGCTGCGCGAATTGGAAGTGCAGGGGCTGGTCAGTCGGCGGCGCGGCATCGGCACGCGGGTCGAATCGACCCAGCCTACCGGCAACTTCGTCCATGTCGGGCGCACCATCGACGACATTTTGCGGTTTACACAAGGTTTTCGATTCAGCACCTTGCAGATCGAAGAGGTGGCTGGGGACGCGCCATCGGCAAGTTTGCTCAGATTGCCGCCCGAGCAGCGTTTCATGAAAGTGGTCGGGGTGAGACGGGCCGATACCGCACCGCCAGTGGTTTACAGCGAACACCATCTTCCTTTGCTTTATGCAGACGTGGCGCAGGAAATGGACGGCCATCGGGCTTCCGTCGCCGAGTTGCTGGCGAATATGCGCGGCGATCGGGTATGCGAAATCCAGCAGGAAATCGATGCGGTGCGCTTGACCGAAGCGCAAGCCGCCTTGCTGGAAACCCCGTTGGATACGCCAACTTTGCGGACGCGTACCTGGTACTACGGCAGCAAGCGGGACATGATCGTTGCCTCGATCGGGCTGTTTCCCGAAGGGCGGCACCTTTTCACCACCACTTTGCGGCGAGAGCCTTCCGGCTGATCCGTTTGCGCCGGCCGCGATTCCATATCGGAGAGCCAGCGTGAATCTTTCCCCAGTTCCCGTCACCTTTTTGTTCTGCCCGGGAAACCGCCCTGATCGTTTCGATAAGGCGTTGAGCAGTGGCGCGCCCGGCATCATCATCGATCTTGAAGATGCCGTGCCGGACGCCGATAAGGACCTCGCTCGTGAACATGCTTTGCACTGGCTGGGAGGGCTGGGGACGCAGGCAAGCCGCCCGGTGGTCGGCCTGAGGATATCATCGCCGGCGTCGCTGTCGGGCTTGGAGGATCTGCGTGCCGTGGCGCAGGGCGGCTTCCTGCCCGGCCTGGACATGATCGTTCTTCCCAAGGCCGAAGACGCGTCCGAAATCCGCTTGCTCAGTTCGCATCTGCGCAGAGTTCACCCCACAGGCCGTATCATGGCTTTGATTGAATCCGCGCGGGGCGTGCGCAATGCAGCCCTTCTTGCCGGGGCGGATTCCGCTGTCTGTGCACTGGCGTTTGGGGCCGCCGATTACTGCGTAGAGTCCGGCGTCGACAATGACTGGCAGGCCTTGGCCTATGTGCGCTCGCGCCTGGTATTCGACTTGTCCGGAACTGGTATCCCTTTGTTGGATGTGCCGCACATTGCCATCGAGGACGAAACAGGTTTGCGTCTGGATTGCGCCCGCGCTCGCGCCATGGGATTTCACGGCAAGCTGACTATTCATCCACGCCAGGTGAAGCCTGTTTTGGCTAGCTTCGCGCCTGCCGCGGAGCAAATCGCGTGGGCGAACGGCATCATCGCTGCCTATCGTGCAGCTGGGTTCCGCGCTTGTAAGGTCAACGGCACGATGGTTGACGAACCGGTCTACAAGGCAGCCTGCCGTATTTCCGCCAGCGCAACTACATCTTGATTGCACCTTGTCTTTCGGAGGGAATGCCATGCACACCGCGTACTACCGGCTTGAAAACCAGGTTTATGCCGAACGCTTCGGCCTGGGGTATGAACATCTGTCTGTGGGGCAGCGCTTCGCACATCGCCCCGGCATTACCTTTTCCCAGCAAGACAACGTTAACGAGGCGCTCGATTCCATCAACTCGGCCATGGTTCACTACGATGGGTGTTATGCCGAACGGACAGATTGGGAAAAGCCCTTGATGGTCAGTACGCTTACTTTGCAGCGCTTGATCGGCATGACAACCAAGACTTTTGGCCGGCGCAGGCGTATCGCTTCCATGGCAAGCATTTCATTGACTCGGCCGATGTTCGGCGGCGATACCCTTTACGTCGAAAGCGAAGTCTTGGGCGTAGAGCCGATAGACGCGATGCTTGGACGAGTGAATTTGCGCACTTTGGGTCGCAATCAACGCGGCGAGGTCGTGGCGGACCTAAGCTATGCAATTGAATTGTGGCGATCGGAGGCGGGGCCGGACGCCGGACCTGCCACAGCGTTTCCTGTGTTGGAACCGCGTTTCGCGACGCATGTGCAGGGTGACGATGGGGTGTGGCTCGAGCAAGTCGGCTTGTTTTTCGAAGACTTGCAGGAAGGCGAGACCTTCATTCATGCTCCGCGCAAAACCCTGTTGGCCGAAGAGGCTAATTTGCATGCTCTGCGCGCGCTTGATTGGCAGCCGCAGAATCACGATCTTGCATTTGCCCAAGCCATGGGCCTGGACGGCCCGGTGGTGTCGCAAACTTGGGGCATAGGTATCGCGGTTGCACTGTCGACGCGCACTTTCGGCCGAGTTGGCGTCAACCTAGGATGGACTGATGTCGAGTTCGGGGTCGATCTGATGCCGGGCGATACGCTGGAGGCCAGGTCAACGGTTTTGGGTACGCGCCTGTCGGCCTCGCGGCCTGATCAGGGCGTCGTGACGGTATTGACGCAAACTCACAATCAACGTGGAGAATGGGTGAGCAGCTTCAGGCGGGCCTTGATGGTGTACAAGCGGGCAAGCAATCCCTACGCCTTGGCTGGATACTAAAAAGCTGGCTCGCTGGCGGGGCGGGACTGCGACGCTACAATCTCAAGCCCGGTCCAGGAAAAGAGACCTACGCATGGCGCTACGCACCGGCGCTGGCCCCAAGGGGGGCTTTTTGCCTTGGGTCGGCCCGGCGGCAAAAAGGGCCCCCACTTGGCGCTATACGTTGGCGCTGTCCCCGCAGAGCTGCCCTTTTGCCTTGGGGCGATCCCTCGGCAAAAATGTGTTGTGGACCGGGTATTTTTCGGGTGATTGCTTCCTGGCGACTATGTTCTGTTGTTTATTTCGCCTGGGAGCTTGCAGTCCTATACTGTTTTTTTATACAGTATAGGGCAATGCCATAATCCGCCCATTGAAAAGGATCCCAGAATGGACGATACCAAAGCTTCGAAAGCCGCTGCAGCAGCCCAGGCCGAAAAAGGAAAGGCCCTGGCCGCCGCACTCGCTCAGATCGACAAGCAGTTCGGCAAAGGGTCCGTCATGCGCTATGGCGATAACGCGGTCGAGCACGACATCCAGGTGGTTTCCACCGGTTCGCTCGGCCTGGACATCGCGCTAGGCATAGGCGGGTTGCCGCGTGGCCGCGTCATTGAAATCTATGGCCCGGAATCGTCGGGCAAGACCACACTGACCCTGCAAGTCATTGCTGAAATGCAAAAAATCGGTGGCGCCTGCGCTTTTATCGACGCTGAGCACGCCCTTGATGTCCAATATGCCTCGAGGCTGGGCGTCAACCTGACCGACCTCCTGATTTCGCAGCCCGATACCGGCGAACAAGCCCTTGAAATCACCGACGCCCTGGTACGTTCGGGCGCGGTTGATCTCATCGTGATCGACTCGGTCGCAGCCTTGGTCCCCAAAGCTGAAATCGAAGGCGAGATGGGTGATTCGCTGCCGGGTCTGCAAGCTCGTTTGATGAGCCAGGCACTGCGCAAGCTGACAGCCTCGATCAAGCGTACCAATTGCATGGTCATCTTCATCAACCAGATCCGGATGAAGATCGGCGTCATGTTCGGTAATCCGGAAACCACCACCGGCGGCAATGCGCTCAAGTTCTACGCTTCGGTCCGCCTGGATATTCGCCGTATCGGCTCGATCAAGAAGGGCGACGAAGTTGTCGGCAATGAAACCCGCGTCAAGATTGTAAAGAACAAGGTCGCTCCGCCCTTCAAGAGCGCTGAGTTCGACATCATGTATGGCGCAGGCATTTCGCGCGAAGGTGAAATCCTCGACTTGGGCGTGACCGCCGGCATTGTGGAAAAAGCCGGGTCCTGGTTCAGCTACAGCGGTGAACGTATCGGCCAAGGCAAGGACAATGCTCGCGAATTCCTGAAAGAGCGTCCAGCCATGGCGGTCGAAATTGAAAACCGCGTTCGTGAAAGCCTGGGTGTAGTCGCCCGGGAAGCCGGCAAGGTCGCTGAGCAAGTTGAAGGCGAATAGCACTAAAGCCTCACCATCCGGGCCTTCCTTGAAGGCAAGGGCGGTGGGGTATTTGTCGCGGCGCGAGCATAGTCGTTTGGAACTCGGGCGCAAGCTCGCCCGCTACGCTGCGGATCCAGATGAAGTCTCAGCGGTGCTCGACAGCCTGGAAAAAGACGGCTGGCTGTCTACCGACCGTTTTGCGAAAAGTCTGGTGCACCGCTTGGCGCCTAAACAAGGTACGGTGCGTATCGTGCAAGAACTCCGTCAGCACGGGGTTGATCCGTCCCAACTCGCTACCTTGCGCGAAGAGCTTCAATCCTCTGAATTAGAGCGCGCCAATCAGGTTTGGCTAAAGCGATTCGGCCAGCTTCCCGAGGATACCGCGGCACGCGCAAAGCAAATACGCTTTCTTATGTCGCGTGGCTTTACGCATGCCGTCATTCGCCAAGTGTTGAGCGGCATAGACATCGACGAGTTCGACGACAGCTAGTCCTGATTCTACTGAAGGCCGAAAGCAAGGCGGGTCTGCTCTTGGCCGTCTCTTGGTTTGTCGAGAGCGCCATGCTACCTTGAGGTCAGTTTGCTCACATCAGGGCAGAGGCCTCCTTATGCGATCCATCATTCCATTTTTTCTGCTTAGCCTGACGATGCTAGGGGCCTGTGCTCAAGCTACGTCTTCGGCTGAATCCTTGACCCTGGAAGGGCGGATGGTGCTCAAAGGCAGCAGCCCGGTCTTCACGCCGGTCTTGATGACGCAGTCCGACGGCCAATGGGAACTGCAAGGTCTGAGCCGAGAGCGGGGGATGGCATTGCAGTCTCAAACAGTCGTTGTCACGGGCAAGGTCGTACGAGCGCCCACCACGGGGGCGGTGCCGCCTCGTCTTGAAGTGGAAAGCATACGGCAGGTGAAGGGCAAGCCTTGACGCGCAAAAGCGAATGACTTGTTGCGGAGCAACCCCATTTTCACAATCCCTATCTGTTTTTACACCAAGCTATTGCAGGAGCCCGTATGCAGCCTATCACTGTCCAGTTGACGTCGTCCCAGTCGAGCCGCTTGGCAATCGCGGTTTTGTCGTCGATGTTACTGGCGTCCTGCGGCGGGGATTCGACTGGCGATTCACCTCCCGCCGACAGTGGTTTGTCTGCTGCGTGCAGCGGTACTTTCTGCGGTGCGGCCGGCCCGCAAACCTATAGCGGTAGCGGCGTAGGAATCTGGCGCTATGACAACAGCACTTCCGGCACCGTCCAATTGCCGGTATCCATCGATGGTGTAAGTGGCAAAAACCTGACCTTGGTTTTTACCAACACTTCGGATACGAGCGTGAGCATGCCCAGCATCTCGACCCGTGCCGTGTCGGCGGCGCCTGCCAGCGCGCAGTCCAGCTCTGCGGTTTTGGATGGCACGCATATGCCGGGTGTCAATCAGGTTCCTGAGGTCATCCGCAATTACCGTACATCTGCATCCAGTGCCGGGGGCGAGCGCAAAAGCTCAATCCCAACCCGCGCCGCGCTTGTCGGTGAGCAGCGTAACTGGAAGCATTATGACGAGTCGGTCCGCGCGGCGACGCTGCGCAAGAAGTGGCAGGCGGCGGATGGACGGGTGATCAATCTTTGGGTGGAAAATTCCGAGTTCTCCTCCGGCAAGGTCACTTCCGGTTTGGTCGAGACGGTGGCGGCGAAGTTCGACTCAGACTCGAATTCGGCCTATCCCATGGTCACCGACTTGGCAGGCAAGCCCTGGGGGCCGCATCAAAACAGTGCTGCCTATATCGGCCCCGAGCAAGAGTTCAATTTGGTCTTGTTGAATTTCGATCGCGATGGTTTGGCCTGGAATGTGGTCGGATACTTCTGGGAAGTGAACAATGAGCGCGGCAACGCCCTCGGCAATGAGGCACTGGCTCTGTTCATCGATACGGAAACCTTGTATTTGGCAGGCGCTGAGGGCCAGGCTTTCACCGTCAGCGTGATGGCGCATGAACTGCTGCACATGATCAATTTCTATGAACGGGTCATGGTGGCGTCGGCGGGGAGCGCGAACAATTATGCCTACGCGACTTGGCTGGAAGAGATGTCCGCCTTGATGATGGAGGACGTCGTCGGCTTGCGCCTGGATCCGGCTTATCACAGCCTGCGGGATACGCGCTATGCCCAGTGGCTGGGTGCGAACTTCAATTGCGGCTTCATCCAGGCGTGGGATGACACGGTCACCTCTTCGTGTTTTTCATATAGCCATGCAGCAAGCTTTGGTGCATACCTGTTAAGACATCTGGGCGTGGACTTTTACAAGAACTTGCTGCGCGATACTTCTTCGCCGGATTCCGTAGCGGTCTTGGATCACGCCATCAGGCAGGCGGGCGGGCAAGGCCTGTCGGCTGCGTTGCGCGACTGGGGGACCAATCTGGCCTTGTTGCCAGCGGGCAGCTCGCCACGGGGCTTTGGCTATCCCTTGCGGGCCGATGGTGGCTATACCTTGCCCGCGGTGGACGGTCCGGCTTATGCAGCGTCTCGCAGGATGCCCCGCACCGCACCCGCCACGCTGATGCCGGCTGGACATTTTCCCGTACTGCGTACACCTAGCGCTTCCAACTACAGCGAATCTATTTCGGTCCCCAAAGGTACGAGTTTGTCGATTATCGTGCGATAAACCGCTGCTTGGCGTGCCGCCGGCGAGTCAGCCCATTCAAGGCTTGGGTTGCCGGATGCCGCTCAGGTTGCGAAAGCTAAGTTCCCGGGCAACGGTAAGAAAGTCCTGGATGTAAGGCGCTTGTTCGTCTTCTACGCGTATACCTGCGTAAAGGGTGCGCCAGACGCCTTCCACGCCCAGTCGACAGCTATGGACCAAGCCCTGGTCCAGGTATTCGGTCAGCGCCCAGTTCGGAATCGCGGTGACGCCTCGTCCGCTTGCCACCAGTTGCACCATCATCGGGGTCAATTCGGCTGTGCGGATGCTGATTGGTTCAACGTCAGCCGGGTCCAGAAAGGCAGTGAAAATATCCAGCCGGTCGCGTTCGACCGGGTAGGTGATCAAGGTCTGATCCGCCAAATGTTGCGCTTCGACATATTTAAGCTGCGCCAGCGGGCTTTTGCGCGACACACCCAGAACCAGTTCGTAGCGGAACAAGGGGACATAACTGACGGCGTCCATTTGTACCGGGTCGGATGTCACGACAAGATCAAGATCGCCCCGCACCAGGGCGGGCAGTGGGGCAAAAGAAAAGGCGGCGGAAAGGTCCAGTACGACTTCCGGCCATTGCTCGCGAAAGACGTCGAGGGCGGGCATCAGCCACTGAAAACAGGAGTGGCACTCGATAGCCAAATGCAGGCGCCCAGTGCGCCCCGCTGCGAGTTGTTTCAGTTCGCGCTCGGTAGCGCGCACGCGCGGCAGGAGGTCGTCGGCTAGGGCCAGAACCCGCAGGCCGGCTGTGGTGAAGCGCAGCGGCCGCGTACGCCGGTTCAGCAATCGCGCCCCCAGGCGTTCTTCCAGTTCGCGCAATTGGTGCGATAACGCGGACTGCGTCACGTGCAGTCTTTCAGAAGCTTCTACCAGGCTGCCCCCCTCACGTATGGCAGTCAAGGTTTCCAGATGGCGGATTTCTATCATGAGAAATGCTCGTGTTCAGTGGACTTCCTAGTTTAACGTGAAAATAATTCATAGTATTAATGTAGAAGTTGATTTTGATTCAAGAGGAAGCCTAGGCAGAATGTGCCATCGACGTAATCAGGCTTCTGGAAGCACACGACATGACAACATTGCATAACCTTGGTTTTCCCCGTGTAGGCGTACGCCGCGAACTCAAATTCGGCCTTGAAGCGTATTGGGCGCAAACCTTGTCGGCCGAACAGTTGGAGTCGTTAGGGCAGGAACTGCGCCAACGGCATTGGGCGGTCCAGGCCGAGGCTGGCGTAGAGCTTTTGCCTGTGGGTGATTTCGCTTGGTATGACCATGTGCTGGAATGGACAACGACGCTAGGCGCGGTGCCGGGCCGGTTCGAGCAGGACGAGACCGAGCCGGTAGGCCTGGATACCTTATTTCGTATGGCGCGAGGCCGGGCGCCTAGCGGCAAGCCCGCCGCCGCCTGCGAGATGACCAAATGGTTCGATACCAACTATCACTACCTCGTCCCTGAATTGACTCCCGGACAGACCTTCCGTATTGCACGCCAAAGCTTGTTCGAGCAGGTAGCGGAGGCAAGCGCACTGGGCTATCAGCCCAAGCCGGTGATTCCTGGCCCTCTGACCTGGCTCTGGCTGGGCAAGGGCGAGGCGTATTCCACGGTGGACGACGCCGCCAAGCTGGATTTGCTGTCTTCCTTATTGCCGGTCTATGTAGAAATTTTGAGCCGCTTGGCGGAGCAGGGCGTGCAGTGGGTGCAAATAGATGAGCCTATCCTGGTGCTGGATTTGCCCCAGGCCTGGCGCGATGCCTATGCCCGTGTCTATAGCGCTTTGGCCGCCGTTCCGGTAAAAATTTTGTTGGCGACCTACTTCGGAGCGCTGGGCGATAACCTGGCCACGGCTTTGTCCTTGCCAGTGGCGGGGCTGCATGTTGATCTGGTACGAGCACCGGAGCAGCTAGCACCTGTATTGGCGGGTCTGGGCGAGCATCGAGTGTTGTCGGCCGGCGTCATTGACGGCCGCAATATATGGCGCGCCGACCTGGACGCAGCGTGCGTCGCCCTGCGTCCCGCGGCTGAGCAGTTGGGCGAGCGCTTGTGGTTGGCGCCTTCGTGTTCACTGCTACATGTGCCGGTTGACTTAAGTGCCGAGCAGCAACTGGACGACGAACTGAAAACTTGGTTGAGCTTTGCCCATCAGAAGCTGGATGAACTGGCTTTGCTGGGGTCGGCGGTGTCCCTGGGCGCGCGGGCAGAAGAAATCGCCCCTTTGGCCGATGCGCTGGCGGTACAGCGTTTGGCCTGCCGCACGCGAGCCAGTTCGCGCCGTATTCACAATGCCGCACTGCAGGCCGGCTTGGAAGCCTCGTTGCGCACCCCGCGTGACCGCGCGCCATTTGCCGCCCGGATTGCCGCCCAGCAAGAGGTGTTGAGCCTGCCGGAATTCCCGACCACGACGATAGGCTCTTTTCCTCAGACCGGCGAAATTCGTGGAGTGCGTCGTGATTGGAAGAGCGGCGCCGTGACCGATGGCGCATATGAAGCCGCGATCCGCAAGGAAATTGCGCACAGCATCGAGTTTCAGGAGCGCGTCGGTCTGGACGTGCTGGTGCACGGAGAAGCCGAGCGCAACGATATGGTCGAGTATTTCGGCGAGTTGCTGGCCGGTTTTGCATTTACGCAGAATGGCTGGGTCCAGAGCTATGGTTCGCGCTGCGTCAAGCCTCCGGTTATTTTCGGCGATGTGTCTCGACCCGCAGCCATGACCGTGGGCTGGACGGCTTACGCCCAATCGCTGACCGACAAACCGGTGAAGGGTATGCTGACCGGACCCGTCACGATCTTGCAGTGGTCTTTTGTGCGCGACGATCAACCCCGGCAGCGTACGTGCCAGCAATTGGCGCTGGCCTTGCGCGAGGAGGTGCTGGACCTCGAAGCCGCGGGTATCAAGGTCATTCAGATCGATGAACCGGCTTTTCGCGAAGGGCTTCCCTTACGCAAGGCGCAGTGGAAACAATACCTGGAATGGGCGGTGGACTGCTTTCGACTGAGCACGGCGGGCGTACGAGATACCACCCAGATTCACACCCATATGTGTTATTCGGAGTTCAATGACATCATCGAGGCCATTGCCGCGATGGATGCGGATGTGATCACCATCGAGACTTCGCGCTCGAATATGGAATTGCTCAAGGCTTTTGAGGCCTTTCATTACCCGAATGATATCGGCCCCGGGGTTTACGATATCCATTCGCCGAACGTGCCCGACGTGGACTGGATGGTGTCCCTGATGCGCAAGGCAGCTTCTTGGCTACCGAAAGAGCGTCTATGGGTAAACCCTGATTGTGGCCTGAAGACCCGCGCCTGGCCTGAAACCGAGGCTGCTTTGACCAAGATGGTGAGCGCCGCGAAACAGCTGCGGGCCGCCGCATAAGCTGAGTAGCCCGCAGGCCTGCGTTATACTTCACCGGTTTTGTAGCCAGCCCGCGGCCGCTTGATAGCCCCGCGTGTGTTTTTCCTGGCGCAACAACGCAAACCGGGTTTCCGTAGCGCATGTTTTTGTCTGCTAGCCTTTTTGTTTCTCGAACACCCGCATTCCTGCCCATCTCGCGCGCAGGCATGCGGGTGTTTGCGCATCGCAAAATGGCAGCTTGCGCGCTACCCGTCCGCAGGCGCATGAGCACTCATTGCGCCGGTCTTCTTCAACCGAACATTCAACGTCTCCCCGACAGCGAAGGCTCCGCATGAAAATCCACGAGTATCAGGGCAAAGAGCTCCTGAAAAAATTTGGCGTCACCATTCCGCGCGGCATCCCCGTATTCTCGGTGGACGAAGCCGTGAAGGCGGCTGAACAATTGGGCGGCCCGGTATGGGTCGTCAAAGCGCAAATTCACGCGGGCGGCCGCGGCAAGGGCGGTGGTGTCAAACTGGCACGATCGCTTGATGAAGTGCGCGCGCTGTCCAACGAAATTCTGGGTATGCAACTGGTCACGCACCAGACCGGCCCGGAAGGTCAGAAGGTTCGTCGCCTGATGATCGAAGAAGGCGCCGACATCAAGAAAGAACTCTACGTCGGTATCGTTACCGACCGCGGCACTCAGCGTGTTTGCGTGATGGCCTCCAGCGAAGGCGGGATGGACATCGAAGAAGTCGCCAACAGCACCCCGGAAAAAATCCTCAAGGTGTTCGTCGATCCGGCTGCCGGCCTGACCGGTGAAGAAGCCGCCACGCTCGCGCGCGGCATCGGCGTTCCCGAAGGTTCCGTGGCCGATGCTGCCGACCAGATCCAGAAACTGTATGCCTGCTACGTCGAAACCGACGCAGACCTGGCCGAAATCAACCCGCTGATCGTTACCGGCAACGGCAAGATCATTGCGCTCGACGCCAAGTTCAACTTCGATTCGAACGCGATGTTCCGTCATCCTGAAATCATGGCTTACCGTGATCTGGACGAAGAAGATCCTGCGGAAGTCGAAGCCAGCAAATTCGATCTGGCTTACATCCAGCTTGATGGCAATATCGGCTGCTTGGTTAACGGCGCCGGCCTTGCCATGGCTACCATGGACACGATCAAGCTGTTCGGTGGCGAACCCGCCAACTTCCTCGACGTCGGAGGCGGTGCAACCGCAGAAAAAGTGACCGAAGCCTTCAAGATCATGCTCAAGAACCCGGGCCTGAAGGCAATCCTGGTCAACATTTTCGGCGGCATCATGCGTTGCGACGTTATCGCCGAAGGCGTTATTGCTGCATGCAAGGCCGTCAGCCTGAGCGTACCCCTGGTGGTCCGCATGAAAGGCACCAACGAAGAAATCGGCAAGCAAATGCTGGCCGATTCCGGGTTGCCCATCATCAGCGCCGACACGATGGCAGAAGCTGCCACCGCTGTTGTTGCCGCCGCCAAGTAAACGACGCGCTCTGCATAGGACATAAGGACTCGAAATGTCGATTCTGATCAACAAAGATACCAAGGTCATCACGCAGGGGATTACCGGCAAAACCGGTCAATTCCATACTCGCATGTGTCGCGAGTACGCCAACGGTCGCAATGCGTTCGTTGCCGGCGTCAACCCCAAGAAAGCTGGTGAAGATTTCGAAGGCGTGCCTATTTACGCCAACGTCTCCGACGCCAAGGCCGCAACCGGCGCCAATGTGTCGGTCATTTACGTGCCGCCCGCAGGCGCAGCAGCAGCCATCTGGGAAGCGGTCGAAGCCGACCTCGACCTCGTCATCTGCATTACTGAAGGCATTCCTGTTCGCGACATGCTCGAAGTGCGCAACCGCATGCGCGCCCAGAACAAGAAGACCTTGCTGTTGGGCCCCAACTGCCCCGGCCTGATCACTCCCGACGAAATCAAGATCGGCATCATGCCCGGTCACATTCACCGCAAGGGCCGCATCGGCATCGTCAGCCGTTCCGGCACGCTGACGTACGAAGCCGTGGGTCAGGTGACCGAACTGGGCCTGGGCCAATCCAGCGCAGTAGGCATCGGCGGCGATCCCATCAACGGCTTGAAGCACATCGACATCCTGAAGATGTTCAATGACGATCCCGACACCGACGCCGTCATCATGATCGGCGAAATCGGCGGTCCGGACGAAGTCAATGCCGCTGAGTGGGCCAAGGACAACATGAAGAAGCCGATCGTTGGTTTCATCGCTGGCGTTACCGCGCCGGCAGGCAAGCGCATGGGGCATGCAGGCGCCCTGATCTCTGGTGGAGCCGATACGGCACAAGCCAAGCTCGAGATCATGGAAGCTTGCGGTATCAAAACGACCAAAAACCCGTCTGAAATGGGCAAATTGGTCAAGTCGGTACTGTAAGAGTACGAGAAGAAGCAGCCCCGAACTAGAAGGCGCGGCAATAGTGCCGCGCCAGTACGACATTTAGGAGAATGGCGTGGAATTCGGATCGACGGCTTTTATGTTGGCTTTGCTGCAAATTATTTGGGTGAACATCTTGTTGTCGGGGGACAACGCGGTGGTAATCGCCTTAGCAGCTAGGTCTTTACCTATAGAACAACAGAAAAAAGCAATCGTGATCGGTTCTGCGGCCGCTATCGTGATGCGTATTGTTTTGACCCTGGTGGCGGCGCAGTTGCTGCAACTGCCTTGGTTGAAACTGATAGGCGCGGTCTTGCTTGTGTATATCGGTGTGTCGCTGGTCTTGCCCGAGGGCGAAGAGGGTGTTGGAAAAACTGCCAAAGCTGGATTGTTGGCAGCGATACGAACCATCCTGATCGCTGATTTGGTCATGAGCCTGGACAATGTGATTGCCGTGGCCGCTGCGGCCATGGGCGACACGGTCTTGCTTGTGCTTGGCCTGCTTATCAGCATTCCCTTGGTTATCTTCGGTAGCACATTGCTGCTTAAGGTGATCGAAAGGTTCCCGCTGATTGTTTGGGCAGGTGCTGCTTTGCTGGGTTTCATCGCTGGTGAGCTGGTGGTCAATGATCCCGCGCTGCACCCGGATACCATTGAAGCAAGCATGGGATTCAGCCATCACAGTATGGAGCTCGCAATGGGTATTTTGGGTGCTCTGTTGGTGCTGGTACTTGCCAAGGTGTTTATCTCGCGCCGCTCGGGCGGCGCGCCTGCATAAGGCTTTGGTGGTTTTTTCGTTGCAAGAAGTCGGCCCGGAAGGGAGTTGATTCCGGTCCGGCATTTTCTCTTGGGCGAGCTATCGGGACACGCGGGTTTCTCGAAGGCTGGCCCAAGAGAAAGTTTTTGCGTTGAGCTAACAAATACGGGAGTGTCCAACTCCCGGTCTCTGCTAGGGAGTACTACGTGCTCGAATTTTTTCAGACGCTCCATTGGGGCTCCGTATTTCAGATCATTCTGATCGACATTCTGCTGGGCGGCGACAATGCGGTTGTGATCGCCTTGGCTTGCCGCAATCTTCCTCCCAAACGCCGTATCCAGGGCATCATGTGGGGAACCGCGGGCGCCATCATCTTGCGGGTGGTGTTGATTGCATTCGCCGTAACCATGTTGCAGATCCCGTTCCTGAAGTTGGTAGGCGGTATCCTGCTGTTCTGGATCGGTATCAAGCTGCTGGTTCCGGATGATGATGCTCACGACAACATTCAAGGTGGCGCGACCTTGTTGACGGCAGTCAAGACCATCATCATTGCTGACTTCGTGATGAGCCTGGACAACGTGATCGCTATCGCCGCCGCTGCTCAGCGCGCTGATGAAGCGCATCAGATGGGACTCGTCATTTTCGGCTTGCTGGTCAGTGTGCCCATCATCGTTTGGGGCAGCACGATCGTGCTCAAGCTCATCGACCGTTTCCCTATCGTCGTGACCTTGGGTGGTGCTTTGCTGGGCTGGATCGCGGGCGGCATGTTGATTACTGACGTGGCCGTGCAGAATCACCTGATTCAACCGACCGCGTTGGCCGCCTATAACACGCCTATCACCTACGCAGCGGAAATCATCGGTGCGATTGTTGTGGTGGCTGTGGGAACCATGCTTGCCAAGAAAAAGAAGCCCGAGCCGCTTGCTTCCTAAGTAAGCTGAGCTTGTTCTAGCAACAACGCCCTGCTTTGGCAGGGCGTTGTTTTTGGTACGGAGCAATTGCCGCAGTCGCCAAATCGGGCACACTGCACTGCGTTCACTTTTTTATTCAGGCCCGTGGCGACAGGGGCTGTTTCTTAGGATCAGTCATGAAGAAGTTTCAGAAAGGCCTTACCTTGATGCAAATGCTGCTTCTTATCGGTATTGCCGGTGCGATCGTGGCGGCTTTGGCAGCGTACTTTCGTTAGAGATGCTTGCCGCTTGCTAACGCGTTGTTCGCGTAGTGTGGGGAGGGTGAGTTCAGGAAGAAATACCTCAACGACGTTGGTAGAGAGAGGTTCGATTCTGTTGCTTTCGAAGTGCGCGGTTGAGGTGTGAGGTGGTTGGTTCTTAAGACGGCAGTCCGTCTCGGCGGGGGCCGTCCAGCGTGGGCGCACGGTCCGGCAAGGCTGCGCTTGCCGGACTGCCCGTCGTCTTCCTCGTCCGCGGGGCGTCGGGCGAACTCGCATCGCTGCGCGCTGCTCAGACAGCGCCCGACGACTTCCCCCCGCTCCCTTCAGAAGCCCTCGGCGTGCTTCAACACGCTGGACGGCCCCCGCCGAGCCGGCCCGCCTGCATAGATGAATGACGACAGATTGTGTCCATGCATTGAAGGGCAGGGTGGAAATTAAGAGCATTGCGATTCTTGCTGGAGCCCCCGTGAATAGGGGGCGGGCACCTCAAGCGCTTTCAGTTCAAGACGCCGTGTCATACCTTTTGTGTGTGGAACCCAAGATATCGCTCAAAATGGGTGGCCACGAAGAGTAAACCTCCCCTGAGGCCTAGCCCGCCATCCTTCCATCAACTGCAGGCGCTGGATCTTCCTCGCTGCCAAGGCCGTTGTGTGGCCCCGTTGCCGGCGGCGAATTGGCTAGCCGAGTGCT
>JBEBXA010000040.1:0-33324 GCA_040391825.1 Pigmentiphaga sp. | reverse complement strand
CGCCAGCGGCCAACGTCAATATTCAAGCGGTGCGCGAGCGCCCGGCGCAGGACGTCTGAGACTGTGGCAGGGCCATCATCGCGCGGTTACGCATGTTTTCCATCGAAAGCACTCGCTAAAGACCCCAGCATCTGCGCCATGGCACAGATGCTGGACAACAAGAAATGGATAGGAGCCAACAGTTTGTTGACGAGAATCAACTTGCTGTGGCGTGAGGCAGTAGCACTCGATTGCGCAGGGGATCCCCTGCATGGAAAGCCACGAGGTTGTCGATCGCCAGCTGCAGCGTTGCACTGGTGGATTCGGGCGAACGGCCGCCGACGTGCGGGGTGAGCAGCACATTGGGTAGCGCCGCCAGTTCGGCCGGAACTTTGGGTTCATTCTCCAGCACGTCGAGGCCGGCGCCCGCGATGGTACCCGCCGCGAGCGCGCGTACGAGCTCATTCGTTTCCACGACGTTGCCGCGGCCGACGTTGATGAAGTAAGCCGACGATCCCAGCGCATCCAGGACTCGGCGGTTGATCAGGTGGCGGGTTTTGGCGCCGCCCGGCAGCACCGAAACGAGCACATCGGCACGGCGCGCAAGCATCTCGATATCCGCCACGTATTCCCACGGAGCATCGTCGCGCGGCTGGCGATTGTGGTACAGCACCGGCATATGAAAGGCCTCGGCGCGCCGGGCCAGCGCCATGCCGATGCGGCCAAGGCCCACGATGCCCATGGTCTTGCCCGAAACTCTGGGTGGCGACGGAAAGCCCGTATGCCACCGCCCGGCGCGCGCCGCTGCATCTCCCGCCCGAAATTCACGCATCAGGGCGATCACCAATCCCATTGCATGGTCGGCGACGCATTCGCTGTTGGCGCCGGAACCGTTCGTGATGACGATACCGCGGGCTGTCGCAGCTCCCACGTCGACGCGCTCGAAACCGGCGCCCAGGCAGCATATCAGTCCGAGACGCGGCAGCTTGGCCATGTCGTCATCCGTAACGGCCATCATGCCGCCTTTGACGAGGATGGCGCGAGCATGGAGAGCAGCCGCACTCAGCTCCGTGTTCCATGCCGGTCCAGTTGCAGCTGTGAGGACCTCGAAGTGCGTGCGCAATCGAGCCAGAGCGTGTTCGGGTAGGTCATCGATCAGCAGAAGCAATGTTGGTTTGGCAGGATTCATGCTGGTCACTGACGGTAGCTGGGGTCAATGCGGTCGAGCTTGCGCAGCATTGCGGGCCACTCCATGAGACCGAAGGGGCGGCGGGTCGTCGGCAGGAATTCAACGCGTGTTGCTTCAACCATGTTGGCATGAACGGGATGCAGCGGTGTGCCGCAGGCCATGGCGGCGAGCTGCGACTTGCACGCGAGCTCCAGTCGCACCATGGTATTGAAGGTCTCGGCCACCGTTGCGCCGACGGCCAGCAGGCCATGATTGCGCAGCACGAGCGTGCTGGCCTGGCCGAGATCGCGCGACAAACTTGCCTTCTCGGCTTCGTCCAGCACGACCCCTTCGAAAGCGTGGTAGCCGATGTCGGCAAAGCGCATTGCCGTCTGCGTGATCGGCAGCAGCCCGCATTCAAGCGCGGAAACAGCCATGCCGGTCCATGTATGGGTGTGCATGACGCACCCGACATCGGGCCGTGCTTCGTGGATCGCACCGTGTATGAGAAAGCCGGCTCGGTTGACGCCATAGCTTGCACCGTGGAAATCAGGCATGGTCAGCACCTTGCCTTGGTGATCGATCTTGATCAGCGAGGACGCGCAGATTTCCTCGTATAGCACTCCGTGCGGGTTGATGAGGAAGGTATCCGTCTCACCAGGAATCCGTACCGAAATGTGATTGGCTGCGAGGTCCGTCAAGCCGTAGAGTTCGGTCAGCCGATAGCACGCAGCGAGGTCGACGCGGCTCTGCCATTCGGCCTCGGAACACCGGTCGCGCAGCGACGCGACGGGGACCGCCATGGGTACTGTCATTTCCATCGGATTCTCCTGGGGACGATCATGAAGAGTGGGTGAGCGCCATTTCCGTGCCAATGTCGGTGATGCGCCGTGTTCCGAGCAGCGCCATGTCGCGATGGACTTCCGTTCGCAGCAGCTCGATGGCGCGCCGTACGCCGGCTGGCCCGCCTACGGCGGCGGCATAGAGGAACGGCCGGCCGACAAATACGTGGGAGGCGCCTAGTGCGAGCGCCTTGACGACGTCGGTGCCGCGTCGGAAGCCGCCGTCGATGAAGACGGGTAGGCGGGTTGCCGCAGCGACGCCGGGCAGCGCTCGCAGGGACGCGATCGCGCCATCGAGCTGCCGGCCTCCATGGTTGGATACGATGACCGCGTCGGCGCCTGCCTCTTGAGCCAGTATGGCATCGCGCGGCGAGAGGATACCCTTGACCACCAGGCGTCCCGTCCACTGCTGGCGCACCCGGCACAGATCCTGCCAGTCGAGGTTGTCGCGCCGGTGGGTGCGCCGGGCGGCCGACCAAGAAAACATCGGTGTGCGCTCCTCCGCCATATTCTCGAAGTGGGGCATGCCCTCGCGCATGACGCTGCGCAGGAAGCTGCCGCACAGCCAACGGGGATGGCATAGCGCGTCGGTGACCAGACGCGCGTTGGGCTTGAGTGGCGATGCGTAGCCGCGCCGCACGTTTTCTTCGCGATTGCCACTGACCGCGACGTCGACCGTGACCACCAGTGTCCCGAATCCTGCCGAAGCCACGCGGGAGAGCAATTGCATGTCGAGTGCGGGATCGGCCGACAGATAGGCCTGGAACCAGGCACGGGGATTCACGTGCAGGATGCGGTCCATCGACACGAGCGAGGCGCTGCTGAGTATGAACGGAACATTGGCGGCCGCAGCTGCGGCCGCCAGCGCTAGGTCACCGCGAAAGGCGGCCACGCCGACGGCGCCCATCGGTGCGATCCCGAAGGGCGCTGCCCACTCGGTGCCCAAGGTCTGTACCGCAGTGCTGCGTCCGGACGTGTCGACCAGCACGCGTGGTACCAGGTGGACCGCCTCGAAGGCTGAGCGATTCGCGCGCAAGGTCTCTTCTTCTTCAGAGCCGCCGTCGATGAACCCGTAGATTGCGCGCGGCAACCGTCGCGATGCGGCGTGGCGGAAGTCCTCCAGGCATAACATCATGCCGCAGCTGCCACCGGAGTACCGAACATCTCCTGACCCGGCCAGCCGTTGATCTGTGCGCGCAGCATGTAGCGGTATTCATGCGGCTCATAGTCGGCGGTCGCACGGTGCGTGGTCGACCAGTTGTCCCAGAGCAGCACGTCTCCCACGCGCCACTTATGCTCGTAGATGAAGCGCTCCTGCCCCTGGAAGGCAAACAGGAAATCCAGCAAGCGCTGGCTTTCCTCGGGGGCCATGTCGGAGATCGCTACGGTGTAACCCGGATCCGCGTAGAGGAAGCGTCGGCCAGTGACAGGATGGCGCCCAACCAGAGGGTGCGGCACGCGAGGACGCCTGGAGCGCTGTTCGGACGTAAGTTCGGGCCGGCTCGACCCGCGGCGGCGAGCCTCGTCGTAGTACTTGTGGAAGTCATGCAGCGCGACCGCATTCTCGATCCTGTTCTGGATGTCGTCCGGCAAAGCCTCGAACACGGAGTACATGTCGGCGAAACGGGTAGCGCCCAATGGCATGCTGTTGCGGGTCGGCACTTCCACCGCGTGCAGCGCGGTGAACTTGCCAGGGATGGCGTTGTATGACATGTCGGTATGCCAATCCTGGCCCGCGTCGACGTTGCCGAGTGGCGTTCCGTCGGCTGCGCGGCGGTTCGTGAGAACGATGATCTCGGGGAACTCGCGGTCGGCCGCGCGCGTGGTGACGTTGCGATGCAGCGGCCCAAGCCGCATACAAAAGCGGCGCATGCCTGCAGCGTCGAGGTGCTGGCCATCGATGGCCAGCACGCTGTTGTGATAGAGCAGTTGCTCGATCAGGCAGATCTGGGTGTCGTCCAGGTCTCCGCTTACGTCGATGTTCTTGAGGCGTGCGCCAATAGGCGAGCCGTACTTTTCGACGGACGGGGAGGATTGTGTTCGGTTCATGGTAACTCCGACTTATTCGGAAACAATATGGGCGGCTCGCACGACGCTTTCAGTTTTGCGGGCTTCAGCCTGGAGAAAGGATGCGAATGCCTGGGCCGAGCCGCCGCGCTGAGGCAGGATGCCCAGTTCGTCCAGGCGCTTGCGGCCTTCGTCCGACGCGATCCAATCGTTGGTCACGCTGTTGAGCGTGGCCGTGACGGCATCAGGCATGCCGGCCGGGCCGGAGATGGCATACCAGGTATAGACCTCGAATCCGGGGACTCCGACTTCGGCGCCATGGGGAACCGCCGGCAGGTTGGGCGAGCGGACGTCGCTGGCTACGGCCAAGGCGCGAAGGCGTCCACTCTGAACCAGCGACAGGTTGGGGGGAATGGTGTCGAATCCCACCGCGATCTGGCCGCCCATCAGGCCGTTTGCGGTAGAGGCCGAGCCCTTGTAGGGGACGTGGTTCAGTTTGATGCCCGCCAACTGCTGCAGCATTTCGCCGGCGATGTGGCCGGCAGTGCCGATCCCGGGCGTGCCGTAATTGAGCTCGGAAGGGTGGGCCTTGGCATATTTCACGAGGTCGGCGAGGGTCTTGTACTCCGAGTTGGCCGGCACCAGGACCACGATGGGTGCCTTGCCCATCAGAATCACGGGCGCGAGGTCGCGCAAGGGGTTATAGGAAAGCGATTTGAGGGTATAGAGCGCAGTCACGCCGGGGCCGGGCTGGTTCAGTAGCAGTGTGTAGCCGTCAGGCGCCGATTTCACCACCGCGGCTGCGCCGATGGTGCCGGTAGCACCGGCCCGGTTGTCGATGATGATAGGTTGGGCGAGCCGCTTGTACAGGGCCTCGCCTAGACTGCGCGCCACCAGATCCGCGCCGCCGCCCGGCGGGTAGGGCACTACCAGCTTGATCGGGTGCGCGGGCCATTTGTCCTGCGCCTGCACGGCCGGCTGGCCGGCGAGTACACAGGTGGCTGCGAGCGCGAGCCAGACGGAAAGTCGAGTCATCTTTTTCATGGTGTCTCCTCGGGGAATTCTGAAAGGATGTTGAAATGACGGTGAGAGGCTACGCGCGCAGGAACGCCCGTACTTGCGTGGCTACCGCGTCCGCCTTTTCCCAAGCCATGCCGAAACGCGCGCCGCCGATGACCTGCGCAGATTCAAGTCGGCGCAAACGGGCTCGATACTCGTCGATGCGGGGCGTGTAGTGGAAATGCTCTCCCATTAGCAACAAGGTGTCCTTGTCCAGTAGTGCAAGCTTGGCTCCCACGTCGTAGGCGTTCAACGCATCCAGCGCCTGCCAGCGGTTGCGACCGACTTCGATCTGTGCGCGGTTGATCCGGTCCATCCATGACTGGGTGGGCGCGAGTGGCGAGTGGGCGGGGTCTTGTTCGAGCACGAACTGCAGCGTGCGCGTCACGGGAAATCCCGAGGTGTCGGCCGGGCGCAGGCCTGCCTTGAGTGGCGCGTGCACGTCGTGCGCCTGCTTGCGGTCGCGATAGATGGGGCAATTCAGCAGTACGACGCGCTCCACGTGCGCGGCATGGCGGATGCCGGTTTCAAGCGCGACGGCAGCGCCTGTGGCTTCGCCCAGGGTGCTGTAGCGCTCGATGCCGAGCCCGGCCATGACCTCCTGGAGGCAATCGGCGTAATCCTCGATGCCTGGCTGATAGTCGATCGGATCGGACATGCCGTGGCTCGGGTAGTCGATCGCGACGCTGCGCACGCTGGCACCCAGCGCCTGCATCAGTTCCAGTTGCAGGGCGGATGACTGCTGGTTGATATGCGCGACGGCCAGCGCCGGTGCGTCCCGGTGGCCAGTCGTGCGGTAATGGATTTGCCCGAAGCGGGTAGCAATGAGATGTCGGCTTATGTCGGTCATGGTGTCTCCTCGATCCGCATCATCGCAACAGCAATTCATAAAAACAATTCAAAAGAACTTATAATTCCATTCCTAACGGGAATATATAAAGATGAACCTTGCCGACCTCCACACGTTCGAGCAGATTGCCGAGCAGGGAACTCTCAGCCTGGCAGCGCGTATCGTCGGGCGAACCCAGCCCGCGCTGACCAAGTGTGTGGATCGACTCGAGGCAGAGGTCGGTGCGCCGCTCTTGCAACGCAATGGGCGGCTGCTCAAGCTCACAGAGAGCGGCCAGGTCCTGCTTGCCAGCGCCAAGCGCATGCGTCTGGTGTCGACGCAGGCCAAGCAGCAGATCGCCGACCTGACGTCCGGCCACGTCGGCGTCGTACGCATCGGCATCGGTGCGCCTGCACTGGAGCATTTGCTGCCGGGTGTGATCGCCCAGCTACTGCAGCAGGCCCCCATGGCGACGTTCGAACTGTCGATTGGCACCAGCGCGTTGCTTGACGCGGCGCTGCGGCGTGGGGACATCGACGTACGGATCGGGCCGGCACCCCCTGCGCTCGACTCGTCGCTGGAGTACCGTTTTCTTTGGCAAGAAGAGTCTGTTATCGCAGCGCGGCGCGGCCATGCGCTCGTGCGCCCGGGTGTGACTGTGGCGGACCTGGAAGGCGCCGGTTGGGCATTACCGGAACATCCGATTCCGCCTCGCGAATGGCTGTATGAGCTATTGCACCGGCACGGCCTGCCCCCGCCGCGGGTAGTCATTGAGGCGAACCTCATCCAGATCCAGCCTCTGCTGATCGTTGCCTCCGACCTGCTTACGGTTGTCTCGCGCCGCAGCCTGGAGGGGACGACTATCGGAACCCTGCTGTCCGGGCTGCCGTTGGAAGGCACGGCGCTGCAACGGGATTTCGGCGTGTGCTGGCTGAGCGATACCTATTTGTCGCCGGCGACGCGGATCCTGCTTGAGATCCTGGAGCAGACAGCCGAAACGCCGGGCCATGCAGGCAATCAGCCTTCACCGCGCATGTCAGGGCGCTGATACTGCAAGACGCTGTTCTGGTGGGCATCAGCGACCTGCTCTGGCGGGACATGAATCTCGCTGTGGAGGCCATGATCTCTTCACCCCATCTCCGGACTCAAACTGGGCAGATACATCGTACTGACACTCACCGAGACGATATAACAATAGGTTATATCTAGGTCCAATTATTCGGAAGTATTCGCTGGACGCATTCATCCCTATTCTATGGATACCGGTTTCCTGAAGGGACGATCGCGAAGCTGGGGATCCTCGTTTGGAAGCTACAAGCACCATTACCGAAGAATGGACAGCAACATGGAAACTCTTGAAAACAAGGTCGAACCGTCGTTTAGCGTACGGCCGTTATCGCCAGCCCTGGGCGCGGAAGTCAGAGGCATCGACCTCTCCCTGCCACTCGATCCGGCAAGGGTCGATATGCTGCGTGCTCTCTGGCACGAGCATGGTGTGCTGTGCGTACCCGGCCAGACCTTAGGGGAGCTGGACCAGGTCCGCTTCGCGGAGCACTTCGGCGAACTTGCAATGACCCAGGGCGAGTACGAAAGCGGCAAGGGCCATCCCGCCATCATGTACGTGACCAACGAGAAAAAGGATGGAAAGTACGTTGGTGCCTTGCCCGACGGAGAGATGTATTTTCATTCGGACATGTGCTACGTGGAGCGTCCGATTCAGGCCACAATGCTGTACGCCATGGATATTCCAAAAACCGGGGGCAATACCTATTTCGCCAATATGTACAAGGCCTACGACGCACTCCCGGACGAAACCAAACAGCGGCTGGCGAGCCTCAAAGCGGTTAACAGTTACGAGCCGATCACGGGTCCGCAGATCACTGCAACGCGCACACGTGCGAAAGTTTCGCCAGACGCGCGGTTCTATGCCCAGCCCATCGTGTGCACGCATCCGTTCACCGGAAAGAAGGCGCTTTATGTCAACCGCCTGATGACCGAGTTCATCGTTGGAATGCCGCGCGATGAAAGCAACTCACTTCTGGAGTCTCTGTTCGATCATCAGGAGCAGCCGCAATTCATTTATGAGCATCGGTGGACGCCGGGTGAGTTGCTGATTTGGGACAACCGCTGTGTCCTGCATGCGCGAGGCGATTTCAGCGCCGACGAGTTGCGCAAGCTGCGCCGTGTCGCGGTCAAGGGCGACGTGGTTTCATAGCTCATTCGGGGTGCTGGTACCGCAGGCAATAGAACCAATCTGTCGGTAAAAAATAGAGTTGGAAGGAGACATGATGAAACGAAGTACTCTGGCGCTGCTAGCCGCCTTGAGCGGCATTTCAGGTATGGCATCGGTCAGTACCGCTGCTGCCGATTATCCCTCCCGCCCGATCACGCTGGTCGCACCAGCTGGCGTAGGCGGTGGATTCGATGCGGCGGTCCGCATCTTGGCGCAGGGGATTTCCAGCCAGACCGGGGCGAAGGTAATTGTCGAAAACCGCGTCGGCGCGGGTGGGCTGCTGGGGTCGGGCTACGTGGCGAAAGCTACGCCTGACGGCTACACGCTGCTGTTGAGCAGTAGTTCCTTGCTGATTGCGCAGGCGGTGTACCGCAAAGTGCCTTTCGACTCGGAGCGAAGCTTTTCGCACATTGCCATTTTTTCGAAGTACCCAAGCGTGTTGATCGGCAATCTGGAGAACGCTTCGAAAACGCTGAATGAAGTCGTTTCCCGTGCGAAAGCCGAACCAGATAGGGTCACTTATTCCACTGCGGGCGTGGGAACGGCGACTCACCTCGTTGCCGAAATATTGGCGCAGCGCGCGGGGATCACCTGGCGGCATGTACCCTACAAAGGTGCTGCGCCCGCGATCACGGACCTTATCGGCGGCCAGGTCGACTTGAGTATGCAAGGCGTCCCGGCCAGCTATAGCATGATCAAGTCCGGAAGGGTGAAGGCATTGGCCGTGACTTCCAGGGAACGCTGGCCGGATCTCCCAGACGTGCCCACCGTATCCGAGTTCTATCCTGGCTTCGAGTCCGAAACCTGGCTGGCCATCTCGGCGCCCGCTGGCACACCGCAAGCTATCGTCGACAAGTGGGAGGGATGGATCAAGAACGTTGTTGCCGATCCGGTGTTCGATGCCGCGATCCGGAAAACCGGCTCGCGTGGCGCGTTTATGGGCAGCAAAGAACTCACACGCCTTGTCAGCGATGAAATGCGGGCGTTCAGTGAGGCGGTCGAACGTGGGAATATCCAGCCCGATTGAATCAGGCCTCACGCTCGTGCGCCCGGTGAAACCGGTCACCGGGCCTTGTGCTTACTGCAGGGCGCGCCAGCGCAATTCTCCGCTTTTGATCATCTTTCGCACGATTTGCCGGCAGCGCCGAAGCAGCATTGCGCTCAGTTTGGCGTCTGCCGAGGGACCTACAGCCAAGTGCATGGTCATTGGTAAGGGTGGATCGACTATTCTGCGGGCAGCGAGATCGCCGCCCGCGATGTGTTCGTGAAACAAACTGTAGACGCCGATAGTGCAGACACGGCGCTGCATCAGGACTGCCTTCAATACGTCAACGGGCCCAGCCTCTACGTCGACGTTGAGTTGAACGTTCTTGCTCTTGGCGACGCCGAATACCTGCTCGCGAGAACTAGCGTCGGGCCTGTCCATGACCAAGGGGTAGCGCGACAGTTCGCTGAATGCCAAGTCATCGCTCGAATTCAGCAGGTTTTTGCTGCCGATCAGATAGAGATCTTCGCTGTACAGCGCGTGACTGGTTAATTTGACATGCGCTTGGACGTCATAACAAAACGCGACATCGATGTCCGCTTCGCCGAGTCGTGCAACGACTTCTTTGCGAGTTACGTCCTGGACGTCGAACCGACATGCCGGTTCCTTGTTGCGATAGACATTCAAAAGCGCGGGAATGATCGTCGCTCTAGGCGTTGAGCTGGCGCCGATCGAGATGCGTTGCACTTGCGCCGCATCCTTTACCACCGTCTCTGCTCGAGCGAATGCGTCCATGACGCTGCGCGCTTCCACCAGCAGGCGGCGGCCGATGTCGGTAGGCGCCACTCCGCGGGAGTGGCGCGTGAGCAGCGTGACGCCGAGCTGTCCCTCAAGGTCCTTGATGCGCTTGCTGAGGGCGGGTTGGGAGATGTGCAACTTTCGCGATGCTGCCAACAAGCTGCCCGCGTCTACCACCTCAACAAAGTACCGTAGCTGCCTGAAATCCATGATTCGCTCTCGGGTAGGCGGACTCAGCTATCCAATCAGTAACAAGAGGATGCGAGGGAGCAGTGCAGATCGCCATCACGCTCCTGCTCATCGGCTGGGTAGGTCCCAGCCGTCATCCCAGGCACGACTGAGCGAACAGGATTCAAGCGGGTGCGATATTCGCCACCCGCTTTACCGATTACGAACGCGCGGACAACTCCGCACGCACGATACGCGTTCCGTCCACCATTGCTTTCATTTTTCCGAATGCGACCTCACGCGGCAAATACTTGAGCCCGCAATCAGGCGCAATAATCACGCGCTCGGGCGATACATAAGGTAGCGCGCGGCGAATCCGCTCGGCAATAGTTTCCGGGGACTCGACTTCGTTGGTCGACAGGTCAAGCACGCCCAGAATAATCGTCTTGTTGCTGAGTTTTTCCAGTACCGAGCAATCCAGCGATGACTGTGCTGTCTCGATGGAGATCTGATGGGCGCAGCATTGCGCCAGTTCGGGCAGGAAAGAATAGCCTTCGGGACGCGCGTGAATAACTGCCGCATAACCAAAGCAGATGTGAACAGCGGTCTGGCCTTCTACGCCTTCCAGTGCCCGGTTAAGGGTCTTGACCCCATATTCGCGGGCTTTTTCGGGGCGAGCTTGCATATAGGGCTCGTCAATCTGGACGACGTCGGCGCCCGCTGCAAACATATCCTTGATTTCTTCGTTGACGGCGGCGGCGTAATCGAAAGCCATTTCCTCGTCGGTATCGTAGAAATCGTTCTGGGCCTGTTGCGCCATGGTGAACGGACCCGGCACGGTAATCTTGATTTTTCGGTCGGTGTTGGCGCGCAGGAATTCCACGTCGCGCACCTGTACCGCGTGCCGACGGCTGATCTTGCCGACCACGCGAGGAACCGGGTTAGGGTGGCCGCTGCGGTCCAGGGCTTCACCGGGGTTGTCGATATCCACGCCTTCAAGTGCGGTGGCGAACCGGTTCGAATAGCTTTCGCGGCGCATTTCGCCATCGGTCACGATGTCCAGGCCCGCACGCTCTTGTTCGCGGATGGCATGCAGGGTGGCGTCGTCTTGAGCCTGTTCCAGCCATTGCGGGTCAACACGCCAGAGTTCTTTGGCCCGTACGCGCGGGGGAAAGCGTCCGCCAAGTTTTTCTCGATCGATGAGCCAATCGGGCTGAGCGTAAGATCCTACTAGCGAAGTGGGTAGCAATATGGTCATGGGAACTTTCCTACTCAAAAACCAAATGGAACTCGAAAATATCGAGTTGCGCGTTGTACAGGTGAATCGCCTAATAGTAACAATTGCGGACGCTGCTGTAAGTCAGAGCGCCGACACGATCAAGCTGGCCCCGGAAAGCAGCAACAGGGCGCACACCATCCATTCCACCATGCGGCGGGACAGGGGCGGAGGGTACTTGGCTTGCAGCCATGATACGGCGGCCACTGCGGGTACTGCGGTTAACGCCAACCACAGTGAATTCCACGAGAAGTTGCCGCTGCCGACCACCAATATCAAGCGTAGCAAGGCGTTGGCAGCAAACATCAGCATCAAACATTGCCTGACCACCATGCGATCCAGGGGTTGGCGATAAAGATGGTAAACGATGGGCGGCCCAGAGGTCGAAAACAGGCCCCCAAGTACGCCTGCGATGCCACCGAAAAAATACGTGCTGGCTTTGCCCGAGGGCGTGGTGCGTGGTGTCTTGTGCACGAGCAGCAAAATAGAGCAGCCTATGATCGCGACGCCAAGCAGCAGGCTGAGCGTGCTGACCATATTTGCGCCCAGCCAGGTAAGCAGGATGACTCCGGCCACTACCCCCACGGAACTGCTTTCCAGCATGGGTCGTAGCAGATCCCAATGTAGTTTGATGCGGTTGTGGCGGCAGAACACCCAGGCGTTTGCCAGCGAAAGGACGCTGGCAACGTTGGCGGCGTCGGTAATCGGAAGTACCCCGAAGGCGCCCACCAGGCCAAGAAGAATCAGGCCGAATGCGAACCCGGTCAGATTTTGGCTGAAGGCGGCCAGGACGACGAAAAACTGGAAAAGAAGGTAGGCGGTTATTGTCATGCGGACGAAATGCTAACCCAAAAGGGAAGCTTCCGTCGTAACGCTTTCCAGGCGTTCAGGTCCTAGTCAGCCAGTTCAATTGACGGCCGGCTGACCGGGATCTAGGCCGAAGGGGCCGTATACCTCCCGGGGGTTGTGAACCAGTATGCGTTCCAGTGTGAGCCTATCGTCCACCCATTGGCCCAACAAGTCGAAAAGATCGCCATCATTGGGCATCTGGCGCTCATTCATATTGACATGAGGCCAATCTGAACCCCATAACAGTCGTTCGGGTGCGCGGCGCACCAGTTCCCGCGCAAGCGGGGTCACCGGGGCGTAAGGGAAGTTCCCTTCGGTACAGCGCATCGGCCCCGATAGCTTCACCCAGATGCGACCGGTGTCCAGCATTTTCAGCAGACACTGAAAAGCAGGCTGATCGATACCCCCAGCCGCTGGAATGCAGGCAAAGTGATCAAGAACCACCGGGTTGGGCAATTGTAGAAGTGCGGGAGCCAGTTCGATGAGGTCATCGGCGGAAGGGTAGAACTGTATATGCCACCCAAACTCGGCCACCAGGGCCGCGACTCGAGGTGAGAGCCGGGGCAAGGCGCCGCGATGACCGGGACTGACGAAGCGGGCGCCGCGCACGCCAAGCTGGTCCAGGTGTGCGACCTCATGCTTATCTACGTCGTCGGCCAGGAGGGCCACCCCGCGAAAGCGGCCGGGAAACCGCGCCAGAACATCGGCCAAATGATTGGACCCCGGGCCATATCCGCCGCCACTGACTATGACCGCGCCACTCAGCCCCAAGGTGTTTTGCAGCGCAATATTGGTTTCAGGAAGCGCATCTGCGGAGACGTATTTGCTTGCCGGATTGAAGGGGTATTGGCTGGCTGGGCCAAAAAGATGGATATGGCAATCAATCGCGCCTTCAGGGCACTGTAAAGCAGGTTTGCGGGGATGGGGATCCGGCGGCTGGGTCAAGGGCGGAAGCGGATTGGGCATAGGCATAAGGCGACTGGTTTCAATTGACCGTGATGTTTGCTGCTTTGACCACATCACGCCATTGGCGAATTTCCGTTTCGATCATTTTCCGAAATTCCTCAGGCGTGTTGGAGACGGCTTCTACCCCGTCGTCCCCGAATCGCTTGAGAACGTCGGGATCCCGTATGGTTTCGGAAATGGCCTTATTGACGGTGGCTATGATTTGCGGGTCTGTTCCCTTGGGGGCGAGGATGCCCATCCACAGAATGCCCTGATACCCGGGTACGCCCGATTCCGCAATGGTAGGGACTTCAGGCATCAGCGGCGATCGCCGGGCGCTCGCCAAGGCGAGCGGCTTGAGCCGCCCTGATTTGATATGGGGTGAAGACGTGGCGATAGTGTCAAGCTTGATGGCGACCTGTCCGCCCAACAAATCCTGCATTGCGGGAGCCGCTCCTTTGTACGGAATGTGAACGACCTGCAATTTCAGTTTCTGCAGCAGTAGTTCCATGGTGACATGGGGCAAGGTGCCGTTTCCTGCCGAGGCATAGTTCAGCTTGCCAGGGTGGCTTCGTGCATAGTTGATAAAGCCTTTGAAATCCGAAAACGGCTGCGACGAGTTGGCAACCAACAGTTCGGGAATCTGGGCGACCAGCGAAATAGGGACCAGATCGCGTTCGCTGTCGAAGGGCAGCTTCGGCAGGATGGCCGGGTTGATGGTGTGGTTGGGGGTAGTGAATAGCAAAGTGTATCCGTCGGGATTGGCGCGTACGACGCGTTGGGTGGCAATGGTGCCGCCCGCCCCGGTAACATTTTCTATTACGACGGTCGTACCAAGCAAAGTGCCCAGCCGCGTACCGGCAATGCGCGCCACCGCGTCGACCGTGCCGCCGGCGGGGAAGGGTACGATCAGGGTAAGGGGGCGTTCGGGATACGCGGCCTGCGCTATGCCGCAAACAAGACAAAGGGCGGCGGCGCCTACAAGGCGCAATGCCCCAGGGGGCAAAGGTATAGTTTGCATAGAGATACCGGAAAAAAAGCACGCAAGGCGCTAGCCAATACAAGCTAAGACAAGCGTGCAATACCTACAAATGATTGTTTTGCATCTCGCCATGAAAACCCTGCATGGTGAAAGGAGCTCCTTCTATGCAGATAGATTTTCTTGGCATGCAGGCTTTTCTCAGCATCGTCGAGCACGGCGGCTTTCTGCCGGCCGCGGCGCATCTGAACCTTTCCCAGACTGCAATCAGCCACCGAATCCGTAAACTGGAAGATAGCCTGGGGATGAAGTTGTTGACCCGTACCACGCGCGAGGTGACGTTGACCGACGCGGGGCGGGCGCTGCTGCCGGGTGTGCGCAATGCCGTGCGGGAACTTGAAAAATCTTATGAAGCGATGCGCCAACATAGCCAAGTCGCGCCGAGTTGGCTGGCTTTTGGTTGCCTGCCGACCCTGGCCTCGCCGCATCTTGCCTCAGCACTATGCCGCTTCACTGGTAGTTACCCCGACATGGCGGTGCGGGTGTTTGACGACACCGTTAATGAAATTGTCGAGCATGTCGAGTCGGAAGCGGCCGCATTCGGTATCTCGATCGCCGCGCCGCGGCGTTCCAGCCTGATCGAAGAGGTCTTTGCCCAAGAGCCGTTTTTGCTGGTGTGCCCGCAAGGGCATAGGCTGGCTTCGCGAAAAGCCGTGTATTGGGATGACTTAAGGACCGAGGTCCTGATCCGCATCAGCTTGCCCGCGGGGAATGCCGCCACGATTGACGACGCGTTGGGCGAACGCCGCACCTGCTTCCGTTGGGGGTACGAAGCGCAACGCACTGCACTTGCCCTGGATTTTGTTGCCGCAGGCCTGGGGGTAACTATTGTGCCGGCACTTTCGGTAGGCGCTTCGGCCGGCCTGGTCGCACTGCCTTTGCTTGAGCCCGCTATCACCCGTCGCTTGACGCTCGTCACCCGACGAGGCGCGGAGCTATCGCCCGCAGCGCAAATACTGCGCGATATGGTGATCGAAGAAATACGCTCAAAACTGGCTGACCTGGATCGATGAACGCAGCGAATAAGTCGCCTCAAACAATTCATTTGTTCTAAACCCCCTGTCTGCATAGACTCTTTGCAGGGTTTGGGATTGGACCGCAAACCGTCAACAGGAGACAGTCATGGCTTATCGCCGCGCGAGTAATAATCCCACAAAGGGGCGTAGTGCCTGGGGTGGATCTTTGCTGCTTGCATTGTCGCTGGTGCTGCCCGGTATGGGGCAGGCCCAGTCGCCTTATCCCAACCAGCCCATACGCGTTGTGCTGCCTTTCGGCGTTGGCGGTCTGGCGGATATCTCGGCAAGGCTGGTCGCCCAGAAACTGAGTGAACAGATTGGGCAACAAGTGGTAGTAGAGAACAAGCCGGGGGCGGGGGGGATCGTAGCCGCCAACGTGACGCTGAGTGCTCCGCATGATGGCTATACCCTTACCTTGTTCGCCAATGGAACTGCCATTAGCCAGACCTTGTTCAAACTTCCCTATGATCTGACGCGCGATTTTGCACCGATTTCCACCGTTGCTTATTTCGATCTGGTCTTGCTGACCAATGCAAAAGGAAAGTTGAAGAGCCTGGCAGATGTGATCGCCGAATCCAAGAAAAGGCAGATCGTAGTCGGAACCATCAATCCGGGTAGTACGCAAAACCTGTCCGCCGAGTTGTTCAAATCCATGGCCAAGATGGATGCCCTGGTCGTGCCTTTCAAAAAGACACCGGAAGTCTTGACGGCGCTATTGCGCGGTGATGTCGACGTCATGTTCGAGTCCTATGCCGCCTTGAAAGGGGCCATCGACGCAGGGCAGGTCAAGGCGATTGCGGCCACCGGGCCCTCCCGTTCAGCCTGGCTTCCGAACGTGCCCACGGTACGCGAAAGTGGTGTACCTGACTATGAAGTAGCCGGTTGGAATGCCTTGTTCGCACCAGCGGGTACGCCGCCTGAGCGCATCCGCTGGCTCAATAGCGAGCTGAACAAGGTGCTGCGTATGCCCGATGTGCAACAGCGCTTACTGCAGCTGGGCACCGAGGCCCGAGGAAGTACGCCGGAAGAAATGGGCGCCATATTGCAAAGAGATATCGCCAAGTGGGCTGCGGTCATCAAGCAGGCCGGCATTCAAACTCAGCAGTAAATCTGGAGCCTTCAGTGATAGAGCACTCACCTGCCCGGGACGGCCTGCTGGTCGACGCCCATGTCCATGTTTTCAAGCGCGATATGCCGCTGGTTCCGGACCCCCGCCACACGCCCGACTACGACTTCACTGTTGAGCAGTTGTTGGCGGTAATGGATACCCACGGCGTAGGTTTTGCCGTGATCGCGGCAGCCAGCCCCTGGGGTGACTATAACGACTATGTCATCGAGTCGCTGGGCAAATCCCGCCGACTACGCGGCACGATTATCGCCAACCCGGCTATCGAACGCCTGAACCTGGAAAAAATGAGCGAAGCCGGAATCGTGGGTGTGCGCCTGCCTTTTATCAGTATGAAGACGCTGCCGGATCTGGACTCTTGGGATTATCGAAAATTTCTGCGCAGATTGGTTGACCTGGACTGGCATGTGCATGTGCACATCGACGGTCCGCGTTTGCCGGCGGTATTGCCTTGGCTGGAACGCTCGGGTGTGAAAATAGTCATCGACCATATTGGCCGGCCTGATCCGGTGTCAGGGGTGAATGGCGAGGGCTTCAAGGCCATGGTGCGTTCGGTTGAAAAAGGTCGGACCTGGGTGAAGATGTCAGGCGCCTATCGGCTCGGGGACAATGCTCGCGAGTGCGCCCAGGCCTTGTGCCGTGCGGTCGGCTACGAGCGCATGCTGTGGGCCAGCGATTGTCCGTTCGTGGGCGAAGAGTCGCACATGAGCTATGCCCAATCCATAGAATGGTTGAATCAGACCATACCTGATGCCGCGATGCGCAGGCAGGTATTCGCAGACAACGCTTTGCGCTTTTATTTCTCTTGAACCGCCCGGCTTTAAGAGTGCCGCTCTTGCCTTTGCTCAAGCAACTGCCCGATATCTTCTTGGCAGATTAGATCGATCGTTCTTTGCGCAAGTTGAGACAAAGGTCTTTGTCTGGCAGTTGCCAACACCAGGTTGTTGCGCATGCTGGGTGACTCTATGGTGGATACCTTGAAGGGTTTGTCGATCTGGTCGGTGTGCGCGGCGGTGCGCGGAACAATGGCATAGCCCTGACCGTTCAAGGCTAGCTCCATGAGTGTGCGGACCGCATCCACCTCGGCCACGACATTGAGCTTGATGCCGTTGGGCCGGCACGCGGCTTCGATCACGTTGCGGATGGCGTTGGGTACGCTAGGCACCAAGACGGGATAACGTTCGAGCTCTTTGGCCGGCAAGCGCTTCGGCAGTGGAAAGCCGGTGCGCGGGCGGCCGCACAAAACCATATCCTCGCGATGCAGGCTGCGGTATTCAAGCTTGGGGGATGGCTGTGGATCAAACAGAAGAGCGATTTCTATTTTTCCTAGAATCAGGTCTTCGCGCAGGGGGGCGCTTAGTCCCTCGGAAATCGAGATAGATGCTTCAGGAAAACGGCCCCGGAAATTTTTCACCAAGGTAGCTGACAGCACCTCGGCAATCCTGGGCGGCAAACCCACAGTCAGGCGTCCGGTCGGCTGGTCCCGCAAAGCCTGGATGTCGGCGCGCGCCTGCAGTGTGAGCTTGAGAATGGCGTTGCCATAGGCAAGCAGGCACTTGCCCGATTCGGTCAATTCCACGCCTCGTCCGGTGCGCACCAGTAAATGGGTTTTCAGCTCAAGCTCGAGCAGGCGTATGTGCCGGCTCAGGGTGGGCTGCGACGCGTCCAGCACCAGAGCGGCCCGGCTCAGGCTGCCCAGCTCAGCCACTCGAACGAAATACTCCAGTTGCCTTAGATCCATGATATCCAGTTTATAAATAACAGATTTAGCCGATATTGTATTGCTGATATGGCTTGGCCTCGGGACAATGCTGCCTCTTGCAGAACGTGTCACTTGTCTTCGCGACGATATGAAGTGGCTTCACCGAGGAGGCTGTATGTATTTCCCGCCCAATTTTCTAGTACGTACTGGCGCTTTGCTGCTGGCGGCAACGCTGGGGTCGGCTGCCCAGGCGAAAGATGAGAACTATCCCGAGCGGCCCGTGCGCCTGGTCATTCCTTTTGCGCCGGGCGGCAGCAACGACATCGTGGGCCGCTTGATAGGCGAGGAACTTGCCAAGCGCCTGGGCCAGCCCTTTATCGTTGACAACCGCGGCGGCGCAGGTGGAACGATAGGCACTGATCTAGTTGCACAGTCCAAGGCGGACGGCTATACGCTGCTGTTGATTTCAACACCGCACACCGCCAACAGCACCTTGTACAAAAAATTGTCGTATGACCCTGTCAAGGATTTCGCACCCATTTCCAGAATGGCCACCGCCTCGGTGTTGATTTCCGTGTACCCCGGTTTGCCGATCAAGACCTTGCCCGAATTGATCTCTTACGCCAAGGCTCACCCGGGCGAGTTGAATTACGTGTCGTCAGGGGTGGGCAGCGCGCAGCACCTAGTTAGTGAACTGTTGCAGATTCGGGCGGGGATGACGATGACCCATGTCCCCTACAAGGGAGCGGGCGCCGCCTTGGCTGATGTGTCCGCCGGTCATGCTCAAGTATCGGTAGGAACCGTGCTGCAGGCTTTGCCGCATGTCAAAAGCAATCGCCTGCGCCCGCTGGCGGTGAGCGGGCCTCATCGCCAAGCAGTGCTGCCGGCGGTGCCGACCGTGGACGAAAGCGGCTTGAAGGGCTACGAGGCTGACAATTGGTGGGGTATTTTGGCTCCGGCAGGTACACCTCCGGAAATCGTGAATAAACTAAGCAAGACCATAGGCGATATTCTGGCGAAGCCTGAAACGCGTAAACGTCTTGAGGCAGAAAGCGCAACCGTGGCCTATTTGGCGCCAGAGGCATTCGGAAAGTTCTTGGCCGATGAAACCAGCAAGTGGGCCGAGTTGATCAAGAAGCTCGGTATTCAAGCCAACTAATATCGATGGCGGTCTGTTTGCCATGGGCTCGGACTGCATGAATTGTTTCGGTGGCAAGCCTGTGGTTTGCCACCGTCATTTTTTAGGAAGATGTTTATGAGCGTTCCTGCTGCAGTGCTGCTGCGGTATTCGTCCGTTCCCGATGATTTGTCGGCAGTGCCGCATATGGTGGACGAGGCCGTCAGGCATTTCCCGAGTTTGTTCGAACGTGTGGATGCAAACCGGGCGCTGGATGGCTCCTACCTGTATTTGTACTTCTGGTCTGGCCAAGCAAAAGTATTGAACGACGAGGTCGTACAGTTTTTGCAGAGTCTCGCCGCACGCAGCTTACCGATGAAAGACGGCGGAGCGCCCTCCATCGTGCGTTTGTCGCCGGCACAGGATATGCCCGGCGCTTCGTGTAAAGAGCCGGCGCACTATCACTACGTGGTTGAAACCGATTTGCAAGCGCAGTTTGCCGCCGATCTCATTGCTTGGTACGAACAAGAGCACTTGCCCGGACTGGCCGCGGTGCAGGGAAATGTGCGGGCCCGTCGCCTGGAAACCGTTGCCGAAAACGGTGGTGTGCGTTCGCTCGCTTGCTATGATCTGACCACGCCCGCTACGCTGGAAACCGCACCCTGGTTAGCCGTGCGCGCAACCGCATGGAGCAGCCGCGTCAGGCCTTATTTTTCGAATTCGCGCCGGGTCATGTGCGAGCGGATCTTCCTTCGTGAACTGGATGCGGTGTCGACATGAACGATCAATCTTTGGATAGCGCTGTGAATAGAAGCTCTTTGCTGGATGCGCGGATTACGCGTATTGAAACCATTCCCTTGAAGGTCAAGCTCGAACGCGCCGCCACTGGTTCGACATTGAAGCTGACGCATCGCTGCACCATCGTTACGCGCATCCACACTGACGCGGGTGTGGTGGGCGAGTGTTTCAACGGTAATGACGACGAGCTGCAGCCGGCCATCATCAGCCTGATTAAAGATGAACTGGAACCCTTGCTGAAAGGGCAGCGGGTAGCGGCAATCGATGATGCCTGGGCGATCACCCGCCGCGCTGCGGAGCCATTCCTACGTGATCGGCGTGTCGCTTTGCGTGCTCAGGCATGTATAGACAGTGCATTGCATGATGCTGTCGGCAAACTAGCCGGCTTGCCTATGCACGTTCTGTGGGGAGGTGCGCGAGAACAAGTACCGGTGGTTGCCTTGGGCGGCTACTACCGCCAGACCGGCGATCTAGAGGGGCTGGCCGACGAAGTCGCGGAGCTCAAGGCCTTCGGCATTCACGGGCTGAAACTCAAGCTCGGCGGTAAGACTCCGGTCGAAGACGCCAAGCGCGCGGAAGTGGTGCGCAAGGCGGGAGGCGATGACTTTACCCTGGCATGTGATGCGAACCAGGGCTGGAATCGAGAACAAGCACTGGAGTTTACGCGTCGTACTCGCGATCTGAACCTTGCCTGGTTTGAAGAGCCTTGCGCCTGGGATAATGATCGTGCAGACATGGCGGTGGTGCGCGCTATTTCCGGCGTTCCGATTGCTGCCGGGCAGAGCGAGCTGTCCCGCTTCGGCTGTCGTGATCTGTTGACCGCCGGCGCCATCGATATTTGTAATTTCGATGCAAGCTGGGGCGGCGGACCGACCGAATGGAGGCGCGTAGCAATGCTGGCCTCGGCGTTCAACGTTGCAGTCATGCAGCATCTCGAGCCCCAAATAGGCTTGATGATGTCGGCGGGAGTTGTCAATGGACGCTATGCGGAAGTCATGCTGCCGTGGCGCGACCCGTTTTTCTATCGTTTGATCGCTAACCAGCCTGAACGTCCTTTTGTAGACGGCGTTTACCAACTGCCTACGCAAGCCGGTTGGGGGATGACCCTGGATACTGACTATCTGGAGTTCGCTCGCCGTAAATAGGCGAGGCCGGGCAGGTCGCGGCCCTTGATACGGCCGCGACCTGCGTGTGCGGATAAGCAGCCCGCCGAACTGCCTTTGATCAGCTAAAACACGGGGTAGGCGGCATCACTCGCCGCCTTCGTGGCGGAGCCTTCGGCTCAATCGGCTTGTTGAATCCCGACTTCGGGCAGTAGTTCGGCCCACCGTTTCAAATCATTGCGGATACGCTGCTGAAATTGCTGCGGTGTCGTCGAGGCTGGCTCAAGTCCCTGCTCTCTTAGGGTTTGAGTCATATCGGGCTGAGCAAGAATTTCCCGGACGTCGGCAGATACTTTTTCCACAATGGCGCTGGGCGTACCGCTCGGGGCCAAGATGCCGAACCAGCCGCTGACCGCCGGCATGGGGACCTTCAATTCCTCAAAGGTAGGGACGTCGGGTACCACCTTGGAACGAGAGTCGGCCACCAGACCCAGGGGACGCAACCTGCCAGCCTTGACGAAAGGCAAAGCAGTGCCGACCGAGGCAAACGTTGAACTGAGTTGCCCGCCGAGCAAATCGGACAGCGCGGGCGACTCGCCCTTATAGGGCACGTGAGTGAGGTGGATGCCGGCCGCCTTAGAGAGTTTTTCCCCATAAATGTGAAACGATGAGCCATTGCCGAATGAGCCGTAGCTCATGGGTGGGCTCGCGGTTTTGGCTGCCGCGATGAAGTCTTCAAGCTTGCGGTAAGGGGAGTCGGCGCGTACCAGAAAGAGGACTTCGACGGAGACGGTCTGGGCTACCGCTTGCAGATCTCGCTCGGTGTCGTAGGGTACCTTCTTGAAAAGCGCGGGTACCTGGACGAAAGACGTAAAGGTCGACAGCATGGTGTAGCCGTCTGGGGGGGACTTGGCTACGTGGTCCGTGCCGATAATGGAGGTTGCGCCGGCCCGGTTTTCGACGATTACGGCTTGTCCCCATTTTTTTGAAAGACGCTCGGCAATCATGCGGGTGACCCGGTCGGGGCCGCCACCCGCGTTGCTGGGAACGACGAATTTCACAGGACGGCTAGGCCATTCGCTTGTGGCGGCGGTGGCGCCGGCAGAAAACAGGTAGCTGGCGCAGAGCGCGGCGAAAAGACGTTTCTGGAGTCTCATTGATTCCTCATTTTTTCGGGTAGATCGTGTTGGTCTAGATCAAACAACAGAGGCTCAAGCCGCTGCGGAGCTTGCGATGAATGCAGGAGCGACTTCCTTGGCGAACAGTTCGGCCGATCGCGACGATTCGGCAAAAGTGAGGTCTCCGTAAGCGAATCGGCACAAAACATAGTTCACACCCGTTGCCTCGATCTGCTCGGCCAATTGCGCGCGTACGCTCGCACTGCTGCCGGCGATGGCAAATCCTTGCGCACAAGCCTGTTCGAAACTGTCCGGAAATGGTGAAAACTGAGGCATGCCGCCACGCTCGCGCCATAAGTGGCTGAAGCTGCTGTGCCAGCGTTTATAAGCGCGGGAGCCGCTGGAGTTTGCCTGGGCATCGGTATCGGCCAGCACGATGTGTCGGCTGGTGCCGATAAAGGGCAAGCTCTCGGCTGAGTGGCCTCCCGACTGCCATTCTTGGCGAAACCTGTCGCTGATTTCGCGAACCCTGGCCAGGGGCCCGTTTACCACCGCGTTGACTTGGTTGGCCACGCACCAGTCCGCGCCCTCTGGGTTTCCGACCCCATACCAAATCGGCGGATGGGGTTGTTGCAGGGGAGCCAGTTCTATGGGCACATTGCGAAACTGATAGAACTCACCCTCGTGGTCG
This sequence comes from Pigmentiphaga sp., assembly GCA_040391825.1. GTDB lineage: Bacteria > Pseudomonadota > Gammaproteobacteria > Burkholderiales > Burkholderiaceae_B > Pigmentiphaga. The sequence goes on along the minus strand of JBEBXA010000040.1, from coordinate 10,476 downwards.
AGCACCTTGTTGGTGAGCGCCTTCATGACGATAGCGTAGTTTTCGATGTACATCGCCTGGGATTTGGCAACGTCGATGCCGTAGAAACCTAGTTCGATGGGTGATATGCCTCGTCCTACCCCTACTTGAAGGCGGCCTTTGCTCAGGTGATCGAGCATGCAGATTTCTTCCGCCACCCGCAAAGGATGATAAAGAGGAAGGGTGTAAACCAGGGGGCCGAAGCGCAAGTTGCGCGTCCGCTGTGCGACCGACGACAAGAAAACGGAGGGCGATGGCGACATCCCCAGCGGCGTGGAGTGATGTTCCGCCACGTGATAGGCATAGAAGCCGAGCCTATCGTAAAGCTCGACCAGGCGCAGCCGGTCTGCATAGTACTGATGAAGCGGCGTGTCGTTGCGATCGAGATGGTCGAAAATTCCGAATTTCATGGTGATCCTGTCTGTGGCGAAGACTGCGGTGGAGTCTTCCAACTTCTCATGCCGACTAATCGGTATGTTTTATGCGGCATAATCGCTTCACCCCTGTCTTACTCTGCTGCTTATCATGTCCACATCCTCACGGCGCCCTAGAATTTCGCAAGAACAACGTAGCGAAGCGATGCGGGAACGGCTGATTCAAGCGGCGGTGCACTGCATTGCCGAGAAGGGTTACGTTCATGCAACGTCCGCCGAAATCAGCGCTCGTGCTGGGGTTTCCAGCGGCGCGCGCGTCCATCATTTCAAGGCGATGACTGATCTGGTGATAGCTGCGGTTGACGCTACCTACGAGCGTGCGGCTCAGGCTTCGCTGGCGGCTGCCGCCGCCGTCAGTGGTAAACAGAGTGTGATGGAGGCGTTTATTGGCGATACCTATGCTTTCTACTCTGGGCCGGCCTATCTTTTGCAGCACGAAGTTATCAATGCGGCCAGAACCTCGGAAGTTCTGATGGCTGCGGTTCGGCCTGCGGCCAACCGATATCGCGCTGCGGTGAATGCGGCATGGCTGGGCGCTTTCCTGAGCGCCGGCCACAGTCGGGCATGGACAGAAGCGGCAATGGAGCTTAGCGTGGTGTTGGTCCGTGGCCTTGCTCTGGGGTCGTTTCTGCGTGGAAGAGAAAGAGACGACGAAATCCTGCGTCTTTGGAAAGATGTAATGAACCGTTTGCCGGATGAAGGGAACAGCCCAAGCGCTCATAGGAAGCGGGCTGCTCGTTCATAAGGGCAGGGCAGGGTTCTGTTGCGCGTGCGCTGTGCGCCAAATCGGATCAAAGCGCCAAGAAAGCATCCAGGCATTGCGAGTCTCCCGCCAGTCGATATTTTTATATGTTATTAACATAACGAACATTCTGTATGTGGTCAAGTTCGATAACCGCGACGCAATGGTCGCAGTTATCTTTCTTTGGCCGGCGCTCAGTTGCTTAGCAGCGCTTCCACCGAACGAGCCACCGCCAGCAAGCGGCGGTCTTGCCCATTCCGCGCGGCGAGCATGATCCCTACCGGCGCTTGTCCCGCTTGGTGGCAGGGCAGGGAAATCGCACAGCCATCCAGGAAGTTGATAATGGCCGGATTACGCAGCATAAGCAGGTTCAGGCGCGAGTAATCGGCATTGGCGGCTACTTCGTCAAGGGTAGGCGCGATGGTGGGTACCGTCGGCATGACGATGATGTCGAACGCCTCCAAATGGTGCTCGACCCGTCGTATCCATCCTTTTCTTTTTTCGGTCAGTGAGCGATGCTCGGCTTCACCCTGTCCTGCGCCGGTTTCGATCCGTATCCTGACCCGGGGGTCGTAGTCCGCACCGTGTTGCGCCATTAATTCGCGATGAATGGCGTAGGACTCGATTGCTGTCAGTCCGCCTCCTGCGTTGATGGTGGCCAGTTCGGCAAACTCGTCGAAAGGGGCATCGACGATAGTAGCGCCGGCTTGAGACAAGCGTTGCAAGGCTTGGGAAAATGCGGCGGCGACGTGCTGATCGAGCCCATCAAGGACAATTTTTTGCGGGATGCCGATACGAAGGCCGCTGAGCGGGATGAACTCTTGCAGATAAACGGCCTCATTGGCGAGAACGCCATCGATGATCGCGCAGCAATTGACGCTGGGCCCGATACTGCCAATGCTGTCCAGACTGTGCGAGAGCGGGAAGGCGCCGTCAGATGGAATGCGAGCCGCGGTAGGTTTGAAGCCGGTCAGGCCGGTCAGTGCGGCAGGAATGCGGCAGGACCCGCCGGTATCCGTACCGAGACCGACGGCCGCCATGCCGTCGGTAACCGAAATCGCCGCTCCCGATGATGAGCCGCCGGGAATGCGTCCAGCGGCGCGGTCAAAGGGATTGCGGGGCGTGTCATAGTGGGGGTTGACGCCCAAGCCCGAATACGCAAATTCAGTCATGTTGGTGCGCCCCACGATGACGAAACCGGCTTGCCTGAGCCGCGCGATACAGGCCGCATCGCGCGCGGCCGGTGCCTGGTTCGCCAATATCTTGGAGCCAGCAGTGGTGACTTCGCCGCTTACGTCGAACAAGTCTTTGACCGAAATCGGGATGCCGGTGTAGGCCGTGGCCGCAGCGTCATTTGCGCGCTGCTCATCGGCTTGGTCAGCGGCGCGCAGTGTTTTTTCGGGTTGCAGCCTGAGGTAGGTGCGAGCGCCTTCTCCGGCGGGGTCGGTGGCCCGCGCCAAGCAGCTTTCAACCAGGCTGCGGCTGCTTGCGGTTTTCGCACGCAGGGCGGCGGCGAGTTGTTCCAGCGTACTTAGTGGCGACATCTTCTACCTGCGTATCAAACGGGATCGTAGTAGTGTATTTCCAACAGGAGACAGCCGTTCTCGGATTTGAACGGGCCATGGTAAGCGCCGGGCGGGCGGCAAGCGTAAGTATTGGGCGGGAAGGACGTGCCGCCGTGTCCGTTGGCGTCGTTCCCTACAGTCAGGTCGCCGCTCAGTTGATAGACTTCTTCCCAGTAATCATGAACGAAAGGAGCCTGGGTGAAGACTCCGGGTGCGAAACGCAAGAACCGGGTTCGCGTGCCACGCTTGTTCAATTCATCCAACGAGCCGGAAATGATCTTCTGATCGATACCTTCGGGATAACCCGGCGGAGTCTCCCAACCGGTGTTCATGTCTAGCGTGTGGAACTCTTCGTGAAGCTTATTGACAGGCATAGTGTGTTTCCTAGATCGTGCGCGAGCGTGTGCAGTGCATCAGCCGGCTATGGGTAATGCAACAACGCGATATTCATGGCGCAAGCTGCGTTGCAGGACGGGGTCTTCAAGTTCGAAGGCGAATTGCTCAGAGAACCGGATACCACCCAAGGCTGCCAGGGTTCCGCAGAACATGACACTGTTATCCGGCAGCTTGCCTTCGGCGCTTTCCCATCCATTCAAGAGATCTTGCGGGTCGAGCATGGTGGTAACGGGGCCTTCCTGGTAAAGGGTGCGTTGCCCATTTTCAACAATATAAGACCGCAGCACCAAGCGGTCCCAGTGACCCAGCACTTCGTCCAGAGGCCAGATATCCGCCCCCATGGGTTTCTCGCATAGCTGTTTGGAGATAGCGACTCCTATGGTCTCCAGCTTGCGATCGGTGTGATCCGAACCCACACCTATCCACAGTCGTCCGTCCAGTTTCAGCAGCACAAATTCGACTTCGCCGCTGGAGTCGGTACCGCTGACTTCAATCAGATTTTCGGTGGTCAGGCGGGCGGCGGCCACGCGGTAGTACATCGGGGTCGCCGCCGGGCGGGGTACGCCCAGTGCTTGCAGCTCGACAATGTGCTTTTCCATCGCTTCGCGGTCGCGGCCGGTCCAGCCCGCAATAATGGCGCGTTCGATATGGGCAGGATGCAACTGCCGGCCGTCTTGGCTGATCAAGTTGAACTGCATCTTAATCGACCTGCGCATTGGAAAGTTGCACCACTTTTTGCATGCGTGCGGACTCTTTGGCAATAAAGGCCTGAAACTCACTGGGAGTATCGGCTACGATTTTCAGGCCCAGCGATTCCAGTTTGGCGGTGACGGCAGGGTCGTGCAGTGCCTTGGCAAACTCGGCGTTCAGGCGGGTCACGATGGCTTTGGGGGTGCCGCTAGGCGCCACGAAGCTGTACCAGTTACCGGCTTCGACATCCGGGTAGCCGGCTTCGGTGGAGGTGGGGATGTCAGGGGCTTGAGGGCTGCGTTCTTTGCTCGTCAAGGCGATGGCTTTCAGCTTACCGGATTTGACGTGCTGGATGACGTTGGAAAGGTTGTCGCACATCAGCGCGACACGCCCGGCCAGCACATCCTGGATGGCGGGTGCGGGGCCTTGATAAGGAACGTGTATCAGGTCAAGGTTCGCCGCGGCCTTGAGAGATTCGCCACAAAGGTGGCTGGTGCTGCCATTGCCGGCCGAGGCAAACGACAGTTGGCCCGGTTGTTTCCTGGCCAACTCGACCAACTCTTGCAGGTTGGAAGCCTGTACGCCGGGATGGGCGACCAGAAGGTTGGGGGTGGACGCCGCGTTAATGACGGGGTCGAAGTCCTTGGACGGTGAGTACGACAGTTTCTTGTAGACCCAGGGGTTGATCGCGAGCACGCCTGTCGTTGCCATTAAAAGGGTGTAGCCGTCGGCGGGCGACGAAGCGACCTTGGCCGCGCCTAGCGATCCGTTGGCGCCTGGCCGGTTCTCGACGACGACGTTGGCGCCCAGAGCCTTGCTCAAATGTGGGGCCAGCAGCCTGGGAATAATGTCGCTGGTACTTCCAGGCGGGAAGGGCGTGACGATGACAATGTTCCGGTTGGGATATTCGCTTGCGATGGCGGACGTGCTAATCGACGCCAGCGCCAGCATTGTGCCTAACGCAATTTTGCTGAACATGTTGTGCTCCCGGCAATGGTAGAAGAGTGGAAGTAAGTGGTGTCTGAGTAATTACGCAGCGAGGTCGGCCTGCGCTTTTCGAAGGCTGCTGATCATCGATACCTTCAGCAGATATTCTTTCGATAGACCGGCGTCGCTCGCGATGCGGGACATTTCCTGGCGCCAGGCTTTTTGCTTTTCCAGATCACGCGCTTCAAGATTGTTCTTGTTCGCGATGGTGATCTTGTTTACGTAGTCGAGGGCAACCGGCCTGCGTTCCTGCTCGTACTGATCAAGCAGCGATTCCTCCGCATCGCCCAGGCAGACCTTGGCCAATTTTTCCGCCAGGCTGAAAGCGTCATGAATCCCGCCATTCATGCCCATGCCCCCCAGGGGATTGTTCAGGTGAGCGGCGTCGCCGGCCAGGAAGGTGCGGCCTTCGCGATAGCGATCGGCAACCCGCTGATGCACCGAGTAAAGCGTGCGGTGCGTGATTTCATATTCGGCTGCGTTCGGGTAGACCCGTTGCAGTCGCTTCTGAATGCTTGCATCAGACAGGAAATCGGCTTCGTCTTCTTCGGGGCTGATGGGCACCATGACGCGCCACAAACCCGGTACGCGCAGCAGGAAGAACCATTCCTCGGGGTCGGCAAAGTAACTGACTTCGCTCAGGTTGGGCAATACTTTGGCAAAGTCGAAAGGCGTGCTGATGGACAGGAAGCGTTCTTGCCAGGTAAAGCCTACCAAAGGGATGTCCAGTGCTTCCCGTACGTTGCTGCGGCCGCCATCGGCGCCTATCAACCAGGAGCCAGAGTGTTTGGCGACGCCGTCGGGTGTTTGCACGGTAAGTGTCACACCATCGGCCTGCTGTTCTACAGCGCTGACGCGCGAGCAATATTGCAGCGAGGCATGAGGGAAGCGGGCAAGGCGCTCTGCAAGCAACTCATTGAGCTTGAACTGTTCGCACTGGACGCGATAGGGGTGGCCGGTGTCATTGCTGAGGGTGCCGAAATTGAATTCGGCCACCCAACCCTGGCGGTCCCGGTATTGCATACGAGGTGCGATCAATCCCATGTCGATAATCGATTGGGTTACGTCGAAGCGTTCCAGCATGTCCAGCGTCGAAGGCTGAAAGGTGGAGGCGCGTAGATTCTTGGGCAAGCTGGCTTCGGCTTCGAACACCGTAACCGGGATGCCGGCGTCGGCCAGAATGTTTGCGGCAGCAAGGCCAACGGGGCCTGCGCCGGCGATCAAAACTGAGGTGTTGGGCTTCGTCATGGTTCGATGCAATAGGAAAGGGATCGGTCACATACTAGGAGGCTTGTCGAAGCGCTTGCAAACGATTTATCCTGGGGACATCTTGAGTTTTTGGAATGAACTTTATGCGACGCCGGGTTCCCAGTATCAGCGCTTTGAGCGCTTTCGAGTCGGCCGCTCGCCACCTCAGCATTACGCGCGCCGCCAATGAATTGTCCTTGACGGAAAGTGCGGTGTCGCGCCAGGTTTCCTTGCTGGAGGAGCAACTGGGGGTGCGTTTGTTCAACCGGATAAAAAAACGGATTTCCCTGACGAGGGCGGGAGCCGTGTATAGCGAGCGCGTGACCCAGATCATCCAGCGCATCGAACGCGATACCTTCGAAGTGATGGCGCATGAAGGTGAGGGCGTAGTGCTTGAGGTGGCAGCCTTGCCTACGGTCGGATCGCAATGGCTGGTGCCGCGGCTGGCCGCTTTCCAAGAGGAAAGGCCGGAGATCACCGTCAATGTCAGCGCTCGCAGTACCCGTTTTTTCTTCAGTGAAAGCGCACTGGACGGCGCTTTGTACTTCGGCGGCGCGGTGTGGCCCGGGGCGCGTACCGATTACCTGTTCGATGAAATCCTGGTGCCTGTGGGTAGTCCGGCCTTCGTCCAGGCTGGGCCCATGACCGTGGACGATATCGCAGGGCAGCGCCTGCTGCACCTGATGACTCGCCCGGAAGCCTGGAGTCGGTGGTGCGAGGTCGCCGGCCTGGACGACGTCAATGTGGTGAGGGGCCCGCGTTTTGAAATCCAGTCCATGGTGATCAGTGCCGCCTGTTCGGGGCAAGGCGTGGCTTTGCTGCCGCGTTTCTTGATCGCCGACCAGCTTCGTTCGGGACGCTTGAAGGTACTGTCCAACTTGTCGGTACGTAGTGAAGGCGCCTACTACTTCGCCTATCCGGACGAAAAGTCAGGGGACGAGCAGCTATCGGCGTTCAGGGCCTGGTTGCTTGCGCAAACGGTGCTGTTCAGGGATCAGACGAGTCCGCGCAGGCGCTCGCGCACGTTGCAGCCAAGTCGTGCTTTGCCCGAGCAATGAGGCAGGATTCAGCCAAATTCTTGATGCAATTGTTCGATGCGCTGCCAGTCAAGCAAAGTGTCCAGACTGGCGGTTTGGGGGAGTGTGATTTTTCCGTCCTTGATCGAGGGCAGGTCGAATACGATCTGGTCGGTAAGCGTCAAAAAGAAAGTCTGTTCTGCCGCAAATGCGCATAGCGCAGCGGGAACCGCGGCTGCTTGCTGCAGATTGACCAAGCTACCGAATGCGCTTTCGGCATAGATGCCGATTGCCACGCGGGCGCCATGGCGCCGAGCCAGGGTATTGATCGCCTGGACCTCACTGATGCCGATGCGCCCCGGCTTGGTGCTGAGTGCGCGGGCGCCGCGCTCAAGAAACAGGATGGCGTCGCTGCTGGTGGTGCATGCGCGGTCCACAACAATAGGTAAAGCGCTGCCTTGCTGCAGTGCTTCGAAGTGGCTATCGGGCTGCAGGGGGCAAGGGTCTTCCGCCATATCTGCGCTTTCATCGGCAAGTAAGGCCAGGTAGGCGGCGGCCTGCTCACGAGAGTAGGCGCTGTTTGCGTCGACGTTCAGGGTCAGGTCATCGCCTGTGGCCCGTATGGCGCGCAGTACTTGACGGTCAATGTCGAAGCCTTGTCCGCCTTTGACCTTGAAGTCGCGTATACCGTAGCGTTCGGTGATCTGAGCGGCTTCACGGGCCATGAGCGCGGGAGCTTGCCGGGTAATGGTCCAGGCAAGCTGGACTTCTGCGCGGCCATGCAGGTGCTGCCACAAAGGCATGCCCGCGTGGCAGGCGCGCAGGGTCCAGCACGCGGTTTCAAGCATGCCTTTGGCCATGCGATTTTCTGGGATTTGCTGCAGCGCCTGGGTAAGCGTACCGGGGCTGGACAGGTCCAGCCCATCCACCGCTGGCATCAGCAAGTCATGGAAGGTGGCACTCAAGGACCGAGGCGACACGCCGGACCACGTGGCTTTGACCGTACCTTCGGCCAGGCCGACGTGGCCGGTGTCGGATTCGATGCGTAGCAGTGCGAAAACGCCCGACTGCTCGACGGCATTGGCCCAGACCACTTTATGCAGGTAGGGCAGCTCGTAAAAATGCAGGGACCAGCGGGCGATTTTCATACTGGGCTGTTAGTCCATCTTGATATTGGCTTGTTTGATCACCTTGTTCCAGGTTCCCATTTCGCGTTGGACGAAGGCTTTGAATTCCTCTGGCGTGGTGCCCAGCATTTCTACACCTTCCGCTTTGAATTGCTCGCGAAATTCGGGTGATCTGACGATCTTCACCAGCTCTTTGTTCAGGCGGTCGACAATCGCTTGCGGCGTGCCCGCGGGCGCGACATAGCCCCACCAGCCGGCAGCATCATAGCCGGGCAAGGTTTCGGCAATGGTGGGCAAGTCAGGCAAGGCTTCCATGCGTTTGCTGCCGGTGATGGCCAATGCCTTGACACGGCCTGGCTTCAAGAAGGCCATGGCTCCGGTATAGGTGCTGAACGACACCTGAACCTGTCCGCTGGCGAGGTCGTTCAAGCCCTGGGCCAACCCTTTGTAGGGCACGTGCATGACGTCGATCTTCGCCAGGTCTTTGAGCAGTTCGCCCATCAGGTGCGCGCTGCCGCCATTGCCGGTCGAGGCGTAAGACAGCGTGCCGGGTTTGGCCTTGGCCAGCGCGATGAATTCGGCCACGTTGTTGGCGGGCAGGGCTGGGTTGGCGATCATGACGTAGGAGGACGTTGCCGCCAAGGTGATAAAGCTGAAGCTCTTGATCGAATCGTAAGGCAGTTTGGCCATCAGATTGGGGTTGATCGAATGCGCCGCCGGCGTTTGCAGCAAAGTGTAGCCATCGGGCTCGGCCCGCGCTACGTATTCAGTACCGATTACGGTGCCGCCGCCGGGCTTGTTTTCGACGATGACGGTTTGCTTGAGTGCTTCAGACAGCTTCTGGGCAACGCGCCGCGCAAGGACGTCATTGATGGCGCCGGGTGTGTACGGCACGACGATGCGGATAGGACGGTTGGGATAGTTGCTGACGGCGTCGGATTGGGCCCAGGCCGAAGACGTGCTGGCGAGGGCAATTGCCAGCATCCCGGCCTTTAGGGTGTTATTCGCGTGCTTCATGGAGTCTTCCCCCGGTTGGTGACTTTGCGGCTTGCCAGATGACCGCGAGTGTTTGCAGGTTTCCGGCAAGTCGTTGCGTATGTCAACTATGACGAGCGCAACGATACATGAACAAGTTGCGATTTTCAACTACATGGGGAAAGTCCGGGGGTAGTTGGACATAGCCTGGCGCGCCCCGGGCGAATTTACCGGTGCCTTGCCGGGCTGGCTCTTGAAATTGCCCTGTTTGGCCTTAGGTAATAGTGCATTGCAGGCCACACCTGCCCGTTTCTATGCCGGAGTAGCCATGACCACCTTATCCATTCTGGATCTTTCCCCCATTTGTGCGGGCAGTGACGCTGCGACGGCTTTCAACAATTCGCGCGATCTGGCCCAACATGCCGAGGCATGGGGCTACCAACGGTATTGGCTGGCCGAACATCACAACATGACCGGTATCGCCAGCGCGGCGACCTCGCTCGTAATTTCGCATGTGGCTGCCGGCACGAAAACCATCCGTGTCGGCGCGGGCGGCATCATGCTGCCCAACCATTCGCCGTTAGTGATCGCAGAGCAGTTCGGAACACTTGCTTCCTTGTATCCTGGGCGTATTGATTTGGGACTGGGGCGTGCGCCTGGTTCTGACCAGGCGACCGCACGGGCGCTGCGACGCAACCAGGGCGATACCGCAGATACCTTTCCTCAGGATGTGGCAGAGTTGCAAAGCTATTTTCGACCCGCCCGGCCAGGTCAGGCGGTGCAAGCAGTGCCTGGCAGTGGCCTTGATGTGCCTATCTGGTTATTGGGGTCCAGCTTGTTCAGCGCCCAGCTTGCCGCGCAAATGGGATTGCCTTTTGCATTTGCCTCGCATTTTGCGCCCGGCTATATGGTGACTGCACTTGATCTTTATCGACGTCATTTCCGGCCATCGTCCAGTCTTGAAAAGCCTTATGTCATGCTCGGCCTCAATGTGTTCGCAGCCGATAGCGACGACGAAGCCAGGGCCCAGTTCACGTCTTTGCAGCAGCAATTCGTCAACCTGCTGCGTGGAGTACCTGGGCAACTGAATCCGCCCGCGCCAAACATGAACGAAATCTGGTCCGCGGCCGAGCAGGCGCATATCAATCGATCGTTGGCGTGCTCGGTGGTGGGTAATCCCGAAACCGTGCACCAGGGGCTGCTCGATTTTATCGAACAGCATCAGCCCGATGAGCTGATGGTGACGGCGCAAATCTTCGATCACGCCGCCCGTTTGCG
>JBEBXA010000039.1:0-33804 GCA_040391825.1 Pigmentiphaga sp. | reverse complement strand
TCGCTATGCGTAGACATCAGCCGTCCCGAAACAAGCAATCCCCAGGTCGCTGCATTGACGAAAAGCGAAGTGTTCTTGCCCAGATGCGACTGCCATTGCCCCCGCGCAATCTTGTCGCGGATAAGCGCGTCCCGCGTTGCTGCATCGGGAATGCGCAGCAAGGCTTCGGCCAAGCACATCAGGGCCACCCCTTCCTGAGAAGAAAGGGAAAACTCCTGCAACAAACTCTGCACCATGCCAGCGCGGCCACTTGTGGCCTGGCTCTTGCGTAGCTTATCGGCCAAACGTAGCGCCAGTTGGCGGGCAGCTTCAGCCATCTCGCCCGGCAACCGCGCCTGCTCCATCAAAGGTGCAAGAGCGGCGGACTCCGGAACACGCCATGCCGCGGTAACAAGGCTGCGCAAACGGGTGCGCGTTCCCGTCGCGGGAGTAAAAGCCTGGAAACATTGACTCGGCATCTGAATTGCTCCAACACTTGCACTTATGCCATGATGGGCGCAGTCAGCCTGCTTTTCTATTTTTTTATTTGAATGTTTTTAGTGCCTTTCACTACCTATGCTGGCCAGCGGACGGGAACCGGATCGCATCGACACTTAAGACGCGCCGATTAAGTCCAGTTAGTGGCGGGGTAACCAGCTAACCCGGGCTCGCTCAAAGCAAGCCCGCGCAGCACGAGTGCTATTGATCAAGCGTATAGCAGCACTGCTTGCAGGTTTGATCAATGTAGCTAATTATTTGCGCCAATACGGCGAGCGCAATGCGTGCTTCTGCAACTTTCCAAGACTTGAACGCGCCAAAGACTCTCGAAACTCCACTGCGCTCAGGCGTTGTGTCTTGCCGACTTGGCGGTTGACCCATTCACATAAAGCGGACGGGTCGACAAGCGCATTTTCCCGTAGGACAACCAGCGCAAGCGGCGTTTCGCCCCATGCTTCGCTAGGAACCCCGATCACCGCAACGTCTTCCACGTCGGGATGCGTGGCAAGAATCTGCTCCAGATCAACGGCATAGATGTTGAAGCCACCAGAGATGATCATGTCTTTCTTGCGATCCAGCAAAACTAGAAAGCCATCTTCATCAAATTTTCCGATGTCGCCGGTTTTGTGAAAGACGCGGCCTTGCTCATCGCGCCAATAAATCTCTTGGGTTTTCTCGGCTTGCCTGTAATAGCCCGTCATCATGAAAGGAGAGTGTCCGACCACTTCGCCAGTCTCGCCATTCGGCACTTCTTTTCCCTCGGCATCGATGATGCGAATATCGTGGTCGGGAGCAGGGCGTCCCACCGTTGCGATCTTGTGGGGAAACGCCCCCACATCCAGGATGCAAGTCGATCCGCCCTCGGTCATGCCGTAGACCTCGATCAAGCGGCCAGGCCACCTGGCGATGATTTCATCTTTAAGCGAGGGCCGCATGGGCGCGCCGGTGGATTGCTTGAAAAGAAAAGAACTCAAGTCGCAGGTATCGAAAGCGGGGTGTGCAAGTATGCGTTGGTACTGCACCGGCACCAGCATGGTGTGCGTAGCGCCATGCGATTCGGCCAGGGCCAGGTAGCTGGCCGCATCGAACTTGCGCATCAGAATCGTCATGCCACCGTGCGCCAGGGTGGCCAGCATGGGCTGCAAGGTGGTATTGGAATACAAGGGTGTCGCCAACAAATTGACGGTGTCTGGGCCCAGATCGTAGTTGCGGCGCACGGCTTGGCGCAGACGCATTCCGGCTGAATGCAAAATGCCTTTGGGGGTTCCCGTCGTGCCCGAACTGTAGATAATGTTGAAGTCGGCGTCCGGCCCGGAAAGCGCAGGCATCCGCGCCAAACCTGCGGGCGCGATCCACTCTTCAAAAGCCGTCCACCCCGCCTCTTCAAAATCAAGGGCTATCAAACCCCGCGGTAATTCGCGCTTCAAATCCTCGACAAACCCGTCAAGCAAAGAACGCGCATCCACTCCAACAATCAGCATGCGCGTATCAGCGTCGCGGATCATCGAGCGCAGGGCTTCGGGCATGACGCTAGCGGCCAAAGGGACGATGCAAGCCCCTGCCGCAACGACGCCGAAAAAAACTTCGATGCCACACAGAGACGACGCTCCCAGCAACGCAACTTTGTCGCCGGGCCGAATCCCTGAAGCCACTAAGGCCTCTGCCACCTTGCGTACGCGCGCGGAGAACTGCTGCCAGCTTGCAGTCTCACCTTCACATATGAACGCCAGTTCGTCTGGCCGCATGCGCGCATGCAGTTCGATGGCTTCCGACAAATAATGGATGGTCTGCAACGCGGAGCCGATCGCGTGATCGGTAGCGGTCGAATTGACCGCACTATTCTTTCTTGCCACTTCGATCAAGCCTCGAAAATCAGCACAACTGTTTCAGCCACCATAGCCGGCCGCGATGCATGCTCCACTTCCATGCTGCATTCGAATGTGTAGCGTATGCCGCCGTCCACTTTGTCGGCCGCTTTCAACGTCTGGTGCAAACGAATCCGCGAATCAACAGGCACCGGAGCCGTGAACCTGACCCGATTCGTGCCGTAATTCAAACCTCTGCCGCGCTCCTGGATCTTGAAGATTGATTGCGCAAGCTGGGGAATCAGGGATAGCGTGAAAAATCCATGAGCGATCGTCTTGCCTTCCGGCATCTCTTTTTTCGCCCGCTCAACATCCACATGAATCCAATGCCTGTCACCGGTCAAGTCGGCAAAGGCGTCGATATGGCTTTGCTTGATGACAAACCATTCGCTTGCGCCCAAAGGTTTGCCGACATGGCTTGCGAGGTCCTGCGGGGTCTTGACTTCCAGCACTGCTATTTCTCCAGAACGTGAACAAGGGTAGCTGGGCTACCCTTGTCGATCACAGCATTCGCTCAATCGAGCGAGATATTTGCAGCCTTGATGACGGGCTCCCATTTCTTCAGCTCATCGCCGATATAGCTCGATAGCTCGGCGGGTGTACCGCCCAAGGGCCGCATGACCAGGGTGTCGAGCTGCGACTTGGCTTCATCAGTTTTCAACCACGCATTGACCTCATGATTTACCCGTTCAATGATGGCGCGCGGTGTACCCTTGGGCGCAAACAGGGCGTACCAGCCGACTGCCTCAAAATTACCCAGCCCAGCTTCCGCAACCGTCGGGACGTCGGGCAATACCGCCAGCCGTTTGGCTGTGGTCACGGCTACCGCGCGCAACTTGCCATCCTTCAGATAAGGCATGTAAGTGGGTAGAAAATCCATGCCTGCCATCACCTGCCCGCCAATCAGATCCGTGATCAGCGGCGCTGATCCCTTATAAGGAACCATGGTGGGTTTAGCCTTGGCTTCTCGAAACAGATATTCGGTGGTGATGTGTCCGAGCGTGCCTATGCCCGGATTTCCTACGGTTAGCGCACCGGGCTGGCGGGCAAACGCGATCGCTTGCTTAAGGTCTTTAATCGGCGTTTTGGGATTTACGGCAAGCAGCATGGGGGAGTCGGAAACCAGAACGATGGGCTCCAGATCCTTCACGGGGTCGAAATTCAGCGACTTATATAGAAGCTTATTGGTCATCACCGGACCCGGCGTCGACATAAGCAAGGTGTAACCATCCGGTGCGGCTCTGGTTGCCGCCGCGCCACCGATATTCCCACCCGCCCCGGATTTGTTCTCGACAACGACCGGCTGCCCCAAACGTTCGCCAAGCGCGGTGGCCACTACCCGAGCCAGTACGTCCAGGGGGCCGCCCGCCGCAAAGGGCACGATCATATTGACCGGCTTCGTTGGCCAGGATTGCGCCCACGTGGCACAACTTAAGGTGGCGAACGCCACACCGGCAGTCAGGTGCAGAAAGCGACGAACGAAAACCTGATGCGAAACACCATAGCTGGACATGAGTTGTCTCCCTTTCTTGTAATAGTCATTCAAGGCCGGACAAGCCAGGAAAATATACAAGTGAAGCCGGCGCAAGACGCAGCGATAATTCCCGAGTTTTCGCTAGCCGAAAATCCCGAGATAAAACGATCGACTACTATCCGAGGCAAGTCGCACCGAGCGGCATCGGGAATATCGCGCCGCACAATGAAACAGGAGACAAATGAGCATGGCTATCCGATATCTTGAAGACTTCTCAATTGGAGAGGTCTGGCGCAGCGAGCCGGTTGAAGTCACCCAAGAGGCGATCATTTCGTTTGCGATGGATAACGACCCTCAACCCATGCATATCGATCCGATCAAGGCGGCTCAGGGTCCCTTCGGCGCGTTGGTTGCAAGCGGCTGGCAAATCGCGGCACTTTCCATGCGGGTGTTCGTTCAATCCGGCGGCTATGGAGGCACACCCGTGGTAGGCATGGGCATTGATGAACTGCGTTGGCTAAAGCCCGTCAAAGCAGGCGATTTCCTCACTATCGAACGAGAAATCGTTGAAATCACACGCTCGGCCTCACGTCCGGATCGCGGAATGCTGCGCACACGAGTACTCGCCAAAAACCAGGACGATCAAATCGTTATGTCGCTCTACACGCTAAGCCGGGTTCCGGCGCGGCCGCCCGCCGAGCCCGCTTGATCGTCGGTCTCTGACTCTGGTCGGCTAGATTATCAACGCACTTGAACCAGCCCCTGTTGGCGAACGATCAAACATCCAGAATTACCGTAAGGAAAACGCATCATGAGCACCACTCGCCCCCGTATCTGCATCGTTGGCGCAGGCGCCATTGGCGGTTACTTTGCCGCTCGCCTGGCCCAGGCCGGCAATGAGGTATCCGCCTTGGCCCGTGGCAAGACACTCGATGCCCTGCGCCGGCATGGCATGCGCTTCGAGGCGGCCGAGGAACGCATCGCGCCGATGATCAAAGCCAGCGATCAAACATCCGAGCTCGGCGTGCAGGACATCGTCATCCTTGCGGTAAAGGCTCCCTCTTTGCCCGTCGTCGCGCAAAGCATGTCCCCCTTGCTGGGACCCGACACCCTGGTGGTTCCCGTCCTGAACGGCCTGCCATGGTGGTTTTTCCTTGAAAGCGGCCAGCCCCTGGAAGGTCTGCGGCTGCGCAGCGTCGACGCCAACGGCGACATCGAAGCCCATATCCCCATGCAAAACGTAGTGGGCGGCGTGGTTTTCGCCTCGTGCTCCACCCCCGAACCCGGGCTGGTGCGTCACGCCTCGGGCAATCAGGTCGTATTTGGCGAACCGCGCGGCGGCTCAAGCCCCCGCGTCACGCAGTTAGCCGCTTTGTTTGAACAAGCTGGCTTCCAAAGCGTTGCCAGCCCCCACATCCGTACCGACATTTGGGCCAAACTGCTGGGGAACGCCTGCTTCAATCCCAGCAGCCTGCTTACCGGCACCGCTACCGACATCATGATCGACGATCCGCGCCTGCACGCCATGTTCGTCAGTATGATGGATGAAGCACTTGCCTTGGGTGGGCAACTGGGAACGGCGCCCGCGGTAAAAGCGCTGGACCGTATCGCTTTTACCCGCAAGATGGGCAATGTCAAAACCTCTATGTTGCAAGACGTGGAAGCCGGCCGCCCAGTTGAAATCGACGCCATTCTAGGTGCTTTGGTGGAATGCGCGCACGCCGCGGGCGTCAGCGTGCCTACCTTGAGTACCGTCTATGCGCTGGCGCGCATGCGGGCACAAACGCTGGGCTTGTACCCGGCTTAAGAACCAACGGCACTATTCGACCAGCCTTTGATAAAGCTCCGGCCTGCGATGACGTAATAGGTCGGTATTGCTGGTCTCCCGTTTAACTCGCGATGACGACAAGCCAACGAAACGAGTGACAAAACCTCGAACCCCAGCCGGTAGCTCGGAAGCCAGCGTGTTCTGCGGATATCCGGCAGGCTGAATAAGCAGACTCGGGCCCGGTTCGGTCGAATCTTGTCGATTCGCGGCGACGAGTACCACCCGGTTCTCCATCGCGCGCTCATGGGCGATATATTTGAAGTCCGTCGCCGAACGCCATGAAGTGGGCCAGACAATCAGATCCGCACCACGCAATGTCAACACTCTGGCTACCTCCGGAATCAGCCCCTCGTAGCCAACCATGACCCCGACGTTGCCGAACGGTGTGTGGAACACTGGGATATCGTCGCCAGCGCTAGCCCATTGGGTTTCTTCGCCCCATAGATGGGTTACCCGGTATCGCCCTTGAATACCCGCGGGGCTAATGCAGAACACAGTGCTGTAGAAGGTCCTACCGTCCCGCTCCACCAAATGCGGGAACAGCCACATATTCCTTTCCGATGCCAGTGCTGTCAGGCGATCAAGCGCTTGCAATGAAAAATCGGCGGCCCGCGCCGGGTCCTGCGCAATATCCTGAGGCTCAAAAAGGAAGTGTTCGGGAAAAACGGCCAAGTCAGCGTAATGCTTAAAGTTCGCCTCATGGCATTGCTCTATGGCTGCCTCCAGAACCTCTTCCGGTGAGCCTGGTGGCGACACCTGGATAGCAGCTAGTTGACGGACCATCTCGTCAGGCACAACGGCTTGCGTCAAAATATTTGCAAGAGGGCTTTCGTCTATAGGACGGTTCAGTAGTTCATAAAGCTGCGGCCGCCGGTCTGCGAAGAGATTGTTATGCGTTCCGTGGCTCTTATCGCGAGCCTTGGCCGGTTCGATCTCGGCATAGATGATCGTTTCTTCGTCCGGACCGGCTTGCGCCAGAATTTCGCCACTCGGATTCATGATGAATGAACACCCGGTAAAGCGATTGTAGGTCAGCATTTCTTGCGGTTGATCAAGCGGGCGGCGAGGTTTAGTCGCACCAATTACCCAACAGCGATTTTCCACCGCCCGGGTAGGTACGTGGTAGAGATACTGATCGGGTGCCCCCCAATTGGTCGGATTGACCAGTACCTCTGCTCCCCCTAAAGCCAAACTACGCGCCGACTCGGGAATCCTGCCGTCGGCACAAACAAAAAATCCCAGCTTGCCTAAGGCGGTATCAAACACTTGGAATCCGGTTTTCCCGTGGATGAACCATCGCTTATCTGCTTTGATGAAAAAATTCTTCTGGTATTTCCCGGCGATTTCTCCATCGGGGCCCAGAAGCAGCGCGCAGTTGAAAACATCGTCGCCGTCTCCTTGCTCAAACAGCCCGGTGGCGACCCACACGCCTTTCTCACGCGCTTTGTGCGCAAGTGATTCGGTGAAAGGACCAGGAACCGGCGTTGCCATTCGGTGGGCATCGGCGCGATCCGCGAAGAAATAACCATTGTTGCTGGCCTCGGGAAACACAATAAGCTGCGCACCGGCAGCCGCCGCCTCATCGATTCGTGCCAGCATGCGTTGCAGGTTCGTGGCGGGCTGTCCCTCGAAGGACAGCATTTGAACGGCTGCCACCAAGATGCGCGATGATGTCATTCTTAATTCCTTAAAATGCCCGGCTCGGGGTCATCAGTCCAGTTTGATATTCAACTCTTTAATAAGCTTGGTATACATAGCAATCTCCTGCTTGAGAAAGCGAGTGAATTCGGCCGACGTATCCGGCTGAGGCTCGACCGCTTGGTTCATCAACTTGTCCTTGACACTGGGTGTGTTGAGAGCGCTTGCGATGCCTGTATTCAGTTTCTCGATAATGGCAGCCGGCGTACCAGCTGGTGCCACAAGCCCAAACCATAGATCGGTTGAAATATCGCCAAACCCCAGCTCCTTGACTGTGGGAACCTCAGGCGCCAAGGAACTGCGCTGGGGCAATGTGACGGCAAGAGCCTTGAGCCTACCTGAAGGTAAATACGCCTTGGTACTTGAATAATTGGTGAAAAGAACGGGCACTTGGCCACCCAGCACATCATTCGTCGCTGGCCCGCAACCTTTATAGGGGATGTGGGCAGCATCCAATCCGTGCAGGCGCATGAATTGCTCCCCAATGATGTGAGGAGGTCCGCCATTACCGCACGAGGCATAGCTCAAGGTACCTGGCTTCGCCTTCGCTGCGGCCACCATGCCGGCTAGCGTGTCAAAAGGCGCATTCGCCGCCGCCGCAATCACCATCGGCGAGGACCCCAGCCGCATAACGGGAACAAAGTCCTTGAGCGGGTTAAATGGCAAGTTCGGAAACAGCCCGACATTTGCCGTAAAGGTACTGTTGACCAGTAGCAAGGTATAGCCGTCGGCCGCCGCGCGCCCTACGAGCTCCGCCGCAATATTGCCAGCAGCGCCTGGCTTGTTTTCCACAATGACTTGCTGCCCCCACGCAGTCTGCATTTCCTGTGCGATGACACGTGCGACGAGATCGGTGCCTGCGCCTGGCGGAAAGCTGACGACTAGATGTATCGGCTTGCTCGGATACTCTTGCGCGTGGCTCTGGGGAGCCGCTGCGCAGATAAGAATAGTTGCGAGGCTAGGGACTAGCGCTCGATTGAACCAATTGCCTGAATGCAGCGTCGAAGAATTCGCGGATGACATATGACCCTCTTTCGGTTGAGGTGGGAAAACATCAGTCGTTCGATGCGTAAAGCAAACAAGAGCTAGCTACATGCAACACCCCGCACATGCCAGCTCGGGATTCAGAATGTCTGGGGGATGCCCGCCAATACGGCCGAATCCGAATGCAGCTATCAGATTCTCGGCAGCACGCGCCATGCGTACTCCCACGCTTTGTTCAGCGAAGTCCAGGCGAACGTGGGTTGCAATCGTGCCTGCCTTGGTCAACATCGGCAGATCCATGTTGTCGTATGAGTAAGCCACCGAGCAGACGGCGATCAAGCCCGGCACACTGCCTGCGAGGCCATGAAAATCGTCATCGCAATCAAGAACGACTGCCGATTTTTCTTTCAGGACAGTTCGCATTTCATCGATGCCCATCGGCGTCATCGAATCGCGTTTCTCGATCTCGAAATAGCAATCAAGCCTTTCCAGCAAATCAGCGCATACAGGGCGTGTAATAAAAACACGATGCCGTGTGAACCCGGTGAGCCGAAGCATCATGATCTCCTCCAGAAGTTGGGAAGAAGTTTTTCAACCCGCGGCTGTCGCTTTAAGAAAAGCCGGCCGCTCGGCCAGACGACGCAGCCAAGCATCAATCGCTGGCGTAGCCGGCAGATCGAAAGGGAAGGCCACGCAACGTCGTACGATCGAAGCCAGCGCCACGTCGGCGATGCTGAATTTCGCACCAGCCACCCAGTCGGTCTCTCTAAGATGGTCTTCAAGAACTTTGAGCTCTGCCGCAAGATTGGAAGCTGTGTCTACACCGATCTCGGATGCAGGTTTTTTCGCATCCTTGAATCCGGCGAGATAGACCGAATTAAGCGCAGCAAGAGACCAATCCATCCACCGTTCAACCACCGTTCTTGGACCAGGCTCGATGGGATAGAGCGAGCTGCCAGCCTTGGTTGCCAGATACCGCAAGATGGTGTGCGATTCCCAAATAGAGAGCTCGCCATCGATTAGCGTCGGCACTTTTTTCGTTGGATTCAATGCCAGATACTCTGGCGTTCCCGTGTTATTGAACTGTCGCCCGTAGTCCTCGCGCTCGTAACCGAGCCCCAATTCTTCCAACAAGAAAATGACTTTTTGAACGTTGCCTGATGTGGCGCGACCGAGAAGTTTCAACATATTCATATCCTTTTTTACACAGGCCGATAGGCAATACAGTCGATCTCTATGCGTGTTGAGATCGCCGCGCGTGCTTCGACGGTCGTCCGCGCGATGCGACCTTCCGGGAAGAACTCTTTGAAGACACCGTTGTAGCGGCCGAAGTCACGAGCATCTTCAAGATAGGTTGTTACCTTGACCACGTCGCTCAGGTCGCAGTTGGCTGCTTTCAGTACACGCTGCACCGCCAGCAAAGTGGCGCGAGTTTCTTCTTCTATGGAGCCCGATACCATGTTCCCCTTATCGTCTTTTGCTACCTGGCCCGAGACAAAAACAAAGCCACCTGCACTTACAGCGGGATGAAAAGGCAGGTTGGGATTTTTTTTCCCGAAGACCTGAATTTCTTGATTACTCATCGTCAACTCCATACGTCGACCATAGAAAACTGGCCAACACGAAATATTCGCCAGACAGATCGGCTACGAGGGAAAACATTCAATGATGTCCAGCCCACGCTGGCGATCGAGTAGATAAACGATGCCGCGCGGATCCATGGTTACGTCGTTCGATGAAGGTCGCTCGTAACCGGCCGGAGCGTCGGGTTCGAAGTAGCCGACTTGCTTAGGTAAGAACGGATCGGATACATCAACGAGCCGCAAGCCTTGAGCAAACCAGGCGAAGGGAATGACGTTGCCTCCAAACAGACGCTCCGAGGGTTGATGACAACCTTCCATGGGCTGCTGCGGGCTGCCATCCAGGTCCAGGCCGGGAACCTGGAACGTGGATAACGGCATGGGCTGGCGCTCATCGGTAATGTCATAAAACCAGCTAAAGGCTGGTGAGGATGGCCGCAACTTCGCGACATCTTCGTCCGCGACGATCATCATCTTGCGGCCTTTAATCAAGCCGGGAAGAGGCATCGCTGTATGGGTAGGATGGGGATGCGCCGGACTGCTGTTGACGCCTGAGATCAGGGTCGGTTTCGATATGTCGGATATATCAAGAATGAAGAAGCCATGGTGCCAATACGAAACATACAGACGGTCCCCCATGCGCAAGGGATGGTGACATCGAGGCTTTACATAGTTATCCCACGGGTAATCTTCACCAGCGCCCACGTTCTGGCCGGGTATCCACCAGCGTCCGACCTCCTCCGGTTTTTCGGGAATGGCGAGATCGACGATCTTGACGATGTTGCCGACAAAACCTTCCGCAGTCGGCGACAGATATGCGTAACGTCCGTCGAAGTCGTAGCGATGCACTCCTCCTCCGTCTCCGCCCGATTGCCACTTGCTAATCAAACGAGGCTTGGAAGGACGCGTAATGTCGAACACACCGATCCCACCCCCAAACTCCGGCGCCCCCTCACGAAATTTCTCAAAATTCACCAACATGATGCCGTCCTGCACGCGCACCTTGTGCGAGTGCCAGCCCATAGGCACATCCAATTTGGCTAACAAGCGGGGATTCAAAGGATCCGATACGTCGTAGATCGACGTTCCATCCGGTGGTCGCATATGACCCACGTAAAGAATGTTTTTATCGAACCAGACCTGCCCACCACCTTGGCAATCGATATGGCTTAAGCGACGTGTATTCCAGGCGCGTGACAACGCAATCTCCTTTAGCGCAGCGCTATGATTTCGCCGCTATCCGTACGGCCCCAGCGTTTAAGCAAGCCAAACGCTTGCAGAACGGGTTCGTCGCTGGCCACGAATAGAATCAAGGGATCGACGTCACTGTCGTTGACATACTCCGCCCAGGATCCACCTGGCACGGCAAGCGTATCGAAGGGCGCCAGATCAAAGCGCTGGGTGTCCACGACGCAATGACCTTTACCTTCGAAGGGAGATACCAACAAACTGGCGGTTTGCTTGATCGGCAACGTGCGTTCGCCCGGGCGCAACATTTGCATAAAGAAAGTCATGGTCTTGTAGACCGGCCCTCCTCGCACAGGATGGACGTATTCGATAAGCAAAGCCTCATGCGGATTGCCCCCATAGTTACGGTGCTTTTCAAGTAGTTCCCGAATCGCCTCGTAACGGTAGACATACATGGGTGACGAATCTCCGCCACCACGCCGATGATCGACAAAGCGCGGCATAAATCCGCCCGTGCCGTAGACCATACTTGAGTAGTCCTCGGGAAACCGCGCGCTCTGCTTGCGTTGTTTGACCCCATCCTCTTCGTAATCGTGGTCAAAGTGCAGTGCGTTGAGCGATTCAACCAAGGGATAATCGAGGACGGAAAGATTGACTGCGGGCTCGCTGCCTACATTGCCATGGTTGTGCCAGGTATCTCGCGGGGTCAGCACCATGTCCCCAGGACCAAACGTTATGTCCTCGCCTTCCACACCCGTAAAGTTCTGCTTGCCCGTCAAACCAAAACGTATGGCGCTGGCGGTGTGCCGGTGCGGGGGCATGATTTCATTCGGATCGTTCAAGCGGTAGGCGGTATACAAGGTGCTAACGGTAGCCCGCCGTGGCGCCAAGCCCGGGTTGACCAGAACCAGAGAACGCCGGTCTGACTCTTCAGTCGATACAAGCTCTGCCGAGGTGCGGAGCAAATGGGAAAGGTCGTTTTCGTAGCTCCAACGAAACGGCACTGCCCGCACGCCTTGCGCCGTCAACTGCTTGATATCGTCGTGATCGGCGCTAGCGTTTTTTGCCCAGAACGGAAACATATTCCGCTGCTCAATCTCTTCATACATCTGTTTGAGGGCAATTTCTCGGTCCGCTCCCACGGCGGCTTCATTGCTCGTGCTCATCCACCATCTCCTTGGCAAAGACTCATTAAAAGCAATTGCCAAGCATTCAACCACGACCAACCATTTAAATCAACCAGTCTTTTTGGTTGAATTTATTGGTTGTCTTGGTTGATTTGGTTTTTGGGCACGATCCCGGCCTGCAGCTACAGCCGATACGAACGGCACGATTGAAAATTATTGATGTTCAGGCAATCCGCGTACCGCTCGCAGGCACACCGAAGCAGCACCGTGCGAACAGCGTCAGCCAGGCCTCATCACTTACAACCGGCTCAGGGGTGGGCCGGAGAGATTCGATCCACGATCTGGGCCTGCACAATCAATAGATGACTTCGCATGGCGGCCTCCGCCCTATCCGGATCGCGTGCAGCGATGGCAGCGGCAATTGCGCCATGCTCTAGGTCTCGCTGCTTAAGGCGATTGGGACAACTAGGTATCGAGTTCTGCACGTGTAGCCTAGCGTCAGTACCGACCTTGCGTAACAGGTTGTAGATGTCGGCAGCTAGAGTATTGCGCGAGGCCTCCGCAACCAGCTTATGGAACACCATATCTGCCGCCCCCCGCTCTACCCCCGGGGGAGTTACCGATGCTTTTTGAATGCGCGCAATATCCAAGGGAGTGGCCCGTAAAGCCGCCAACCTGGCCAACGCGGGTTCGAGCGCAAGCCGAAGCTCGATAACTTCCAGAGGGTTTGTGGTACGAATCAAGGCCTCCCTGTCGCGCGTGGGAGCCCTGCGGCGGGCGCCTGGGGCCGGAAGCTCGCCGTCCAGACGCAAAACCTCCAACGCCCGTCTGAGCTGATGTCGCTTAACGCTCAATTCCTCAGCCAAAGTACGCTCGGCCGGGAGATTTCCTCCGCGGGCCAGCCGATCCCGAAGAATACCGACAAGCTCGTCGGCGCTGGATACGGGCAAGGTTGCTGAAACGTTGGAGCCAGAGGCCATGTGCGCTTATAAATCCTGATAACTGTAGCTAGAATGCTTGATTTTGCACCAGACCAAGGTCTGTATCAAAAGCAGCGGACTAAAAGAAGCAAAATTATGCATCCGGTGCTGATCATCTTTTGCTGAACCAAGGATGTCAACCAAATATCAATGGTTGACATTTATGGAATTAAAACTGGCGTGTTCAGTAGAAACTGAAACCCGTCCTTGTTATCTGCAAACCCTTAACTTTTCGCTACCCGAAAAGTTAGTAAACTTCGCTTGAGTCCGCGCCTGCGCCGCCGCATCCTTCATGCTTACGCAAGTCGGGAGTGGCCCGAATGTAGGGCGGATTATGTCGATCTCTAGCGAAGTCATCAGAAATGTCACCTCGTCGCTGTACGAGTGGTCACTGAAAAAAGTCCCCGACGACACCAAACGGGTGCTGGCCGAGGCGCAGCAGCGCGAAACGGTCGACATCGGCAAGAAAACCTTGACGATCATGCTCAAAAGCGCCGATGCGGCAGAGGCCCATAGCCATCTAGTCTGTTCAGACGTAGGCATCCCGACCTATTTGGTAAAGGTGGGCACGGGCGTCTCTTTTTCCGGCAATGTGCGCCAAGCTATCGTCGATGGCTTCGCCGACCTGGTCAAACGCGCCGATCCCCCCATCCTGAAGATGGTGACGAATCCGCTCACGCTGCAACGCAGCTACGAGGGCAAGAACATGCCCATCGTCACCTTCGACATGATAGACGGAGCGGATTACGTGGAAATCGTCTGTGCGCCCAAGGCCATGGGCACCGGCCGCTGGGAAGCGATCGAGACCTTTGTATATCCGTCTCTGGAAACTATCGAAAAATTCGTGCTGGATACCGTGCTGAAGGCCGGTTCGCAGCCCTGTCCGCCCATCGTGGTCGGCGTGGGCATAGGCGGTACCTTCGATTACGCCGCCAAAATGGCCAAGGAATCGGTATTGCGCCCCTTCGGCCAGACTAACCCCGAGCCCATCCTGGCCGACATGGAACAGCGGCTGCTCAAGGCGATCAATCAGACAGGTTTCGGTCCGATGGGAACAGGCGGCGACACCACCGCCATGGCCGTCAATATTGATTATTCCGCCAGCCACGGCTTCATGCCGATTGCCGTTTCCTTCAACTGCTGGATCAACCGGCGCACCTGTGCGCGGATCTATCAGGACGGCTCGGTTGTGCGTGTGGAGTAAGCGATGAACACGTCCGGCTGCACAAGGAATTACTGATGAGCAAGACCCATCACATCACATTGCCGGCCAGCGATGCCGACATCGCGGCCATCGCCGCGGGCGACCTGGTTTACCTGAATGGCGACATCGTCGTCACGATCGGTTTGCCCACACATCTGCGCATGATCGAATACGCTGAGCAAGGCAAGCCGCTACCGGTGGATCTGCAAGGCGGTGCTTTCCTGCACCTGAGCTCGTACAACCGTGAAAGCGACACCGCGGCTTCCGGTTACGAAGCGCTGTACATGAACCCCACCACCAGCACGCGCTACGACCCCTACATGCCCAAGCTGATACGCGCCTACGGCCTGAAGGTCATAGGCGGCAAGGGCGGACTGGGCGAAGAAAGCGTGCAGGCGATGCAGGAAACCGGGTGTATCTATCTTTCTTTCCTGGGCGGCGGCTGCACTTTGCTTGCGCAAGCCATCCAGGAAGTCGTCGCCGTGCACTGGGAAGACTATATCTCGCAGTTCCGTCTGGTCACCTTGCGGGTGAAAGATCTCGGCCCCGCCACCGTCGGCATCGACGCCCATGGCAACAGCCTTTACCAACAACTTCGGCAAACCGCCCAAGATCGACTGCCCGGAATTCTGGCAGAGCTCGATAGGTCGCGGGCAAGCAAGGCGCCTTGAGTCGCCTCGCAGTCAAAGTCCCTGAAAACGTTTTCAGCAAATTAGATAGTGGAGCTCTCATGAAAAAACACTCTATCGTTATCTGTACCGCAACCGCACTCGCTCTGTCGGCAGGCGCCGCCTTTGCCAATGACAGCGCCAATGGCTGGCCCAAAAAATCCGTACGCCTGGTCGTTCCTTTCCCCGCCGGCGGCAGCACCGACGCGGTCGCGCGCTTGATCGCCGAGCGCCTCAGCCAGAAGCTGGGACAACAATTCGTGGTGGACAACCGTCCGGGCGCCGGCGGCAATATCGGCACGGGCATGGTTGCCAAGGCCGAACCCGATGGCTACACGCTTACACTCAGCACTTCCGGCCCCCTGGCCAACAATAAATACCTGTACCAGTCGATGTCCTACGATCCCGAAAAGGATTTGACCCCCATCGTGCTGGTGGGTGAGATTCCGCTGGTCATCGTCACCACCGACAAAACCCCGGTCAAAAACCTCAAGGAATTCGTTGCGTTGGCCAAGGCCAATCCCGGAAAATATTCGGTGGGCAACCCTGGTAATGGCACCATCGGCCATCTGGCCTACGAATTGCTGCGTCACAAAACCGGCACCAATCTGATTGCCGTCCCATACAAGGGCGACACGCCGGCCATTACCGATTTGCTGGGCGGCTCCATCAACGCCATCGTGGCTCCCATTACCGCTTTCATCCCGCAAATTAAGGCCGGCAAGATGAACGGCCTGGCAGTCACGTCCAAGAAGCGCTTTCCTGTCACCCCCGATGTGCCAACCGCCATCGAACAAGGCTTCGACGTAGACGCTTCGGTGTGGTTCGCGGTTGCCGGTCCGGCTGGATTGCCGCCAGCCATCGCCGACAAGCTGAACCGCGAAATCAATGCCGTGCTCAACACCCCGGAAGCTCGCGGCAAGCTGGAAGGCTTCGGCGCCACGGTGGGCGGCGGCACGCCTCAGCAACTGGGCGCGCTGGTCAAGAGCGAAACGGCCAAATGGAAAAGCATCGTCGAAGCCGCGAACATTCGCCTCGACTGATTACGAAACATTGAAAGGATAGATATGGATCAGATCGCTACCCCCAAGGACGCTGAAAAACTGGCTGGACTGGATCCGGCTCTTGAACAACGCATCGACGACCTGCTCAAGGGCGCTGTCGATATGCATTGCCATAGCGGCCCGTCGGTCATGCCGCGCCGGCTCGATCACATCGAAGCGATGGAAGAAGCCGGCGCCGCCGGCATGCGCGGCTTGCTGTTCAAGGACCACTTTTATTCAGTCACACCGGTGGTCGAACTACTGCGCCCGCGCTGCAACCATTTGAACCTGCGCCTGTTTTCCGGTGTGCCGCTGAACGACACGTCGGGCGGCTTGAACCCCTACGCGGTCGACCACGGCCTGAAGCTGGGCGCCGACCTGGTCTGGATGCCGACCTTCTCGGCCGCCAACCATATCCGCAACAATCACCGCAAAAAGATGCTGGCCACCAAAGAGGAAATGCTGCCAGCCACCATGTTGACGGTGGTCGACGAAAAAGGTCAGATCAAGGATGTCGTCAAACAGATCCTGGACATGATCGCCGATCGCGATGCCGTCCTGTCGGCAGGCCACTTGCACATCAGCGAAATCTGGCCGTTGTTCGAAGAGGCCAAGAAGCGCGGCGTCAAGCGCCGGCTGGTACAGCATCCCACCTACACCATCGGCGCATCCCTGGCGGATATCCGCGAACTGGTCAACGATGGCAACTTCGTCGAACATTCCCTGTGCATGTTCATCGAAGAGTCCCGCTTCCGTCACTGGACCGGCGAAGAGCTCAAGGAAATCATCACCGCGGGCACCGTCGATCAGACGATTCTTGGCTCGGACCTGGGCCAGGTCAAAAACCCGACTCCGGTTACCGGTTTTCGCTCGGTCATCAAGCTGTGCATGGACCTGGGATACCAGGACGACGAAATCCGCAAACTGGTGGGCGGCAATGCAGCGCGCCTGCTGGGCATGGACGAAGCGGGTCGATAGGCGCCAGCACGATGCAAACAGACATGAGCGGGTTCGTCACCCTTACGACCGAAGGAATGAGCACCGAAGAGGCCTACCGCCTGATCGTCGGCTGCGTTTCACCGCGTCCGGTAGCGTGGATCACCACGCAGGATGCGGCGGGCCGCATCAACGCGGCGCCCTTCAGCTCGTACAACTACGTCGCGCACAGCCCGCCCATGCTGGCCGTCAATATCGGCTCGCGGGCCGGTGAACTCAAGGACACAGCCCGCAACATCGTCGAAACCGGCGAGTTCGTGGTCAATGTGGCAACCGAAGCCACGCTTGAGCAAATGCACGCCTCGGGCGCGGATTACCCGCCTGAGGTCAACGAGCTCGAGCAGTTGGGCATAGAAACCGCGCCCAGCTCTCGCGTGCGCCCACCGCGCATCATCTCGACTCCGATCCAGATGGAGTGCCGGCTGGAACATGTGTTGCCGCTGGGGCGCGGACTGAACACGCTTTACATCGGCGAAGTGCTGGCCTTCCACTTATCGGAAAAGTTCTACAACGGGCGACACATCGACGCCATTGCCATGCGTCCGATTTCCCGCCTGGGCGGCCCGTATTACGCGGGCCTGGGAGAAATCTTCCATCGCCCGATGCTCCAGACCCCGCCTAAAGGCTGAGCGGGACCGCTTTACCGCAACCATTTTCCAAGGAAGCTTGATGACGCAACAGGCCCTTGCCGATCGACCCCTGCAGATCGGCACCTTTATCAAGACCGTTTCGGCGCACGTCGTCGAAATCCTGGGCACCACGGCGCTCGACTTTGGCGTGCTGGATGCCGAACATGCGCCGTTCGAGCGTGCCTCGCTGGACATCATGATGCTGGCGGGCCGGGCCGCCAAACTACCCTTGTTTGTCCGAGTCCCCGACTTCGAGGCGCCAACCATTCTGTCGACGCTGGACTTGGGCGCCGCCGGTATCGTAGTACCGCATGTGGATTCCGCCGAGCAGGCCGAACTGATTGTCGCGCGCGCTCGCTACAAGAACGGTGTACGTGGCTTTTCGAGTTCTCCGCGCGCCGGCGGCTACGGCACCCTGAGCTACAAACAGGCCCAGGAAGCGGGCGACCGCACGCTGGTGATGTGCCAGATAGAAAGTGCAGAAGGCCTGGAAAATGCCGAAAGCATTGCGGCGGTTCCCGGCGTTGACGGCTTGTTCGTCGGTCGCGCCGACCTGGCCTTGTCCATGGGCGAAGAAGGTTCGCGCAGCCCGGCGGTGCTGGAAGCCACCTCGCGCATCGTGCGCGCGGCGTTGGCCGCCGGCAAGATCGCCGCCATGTTCGTTGCCAACAATGCTGAACGTGAGGAGTTCGCTGCGCAAGGAGTGAGCTGGTTCATCGTTGGTTCGGACCAATCGCTATTGCGGCAGGCCGCACAATCGATATCCATGCCGCACAGCCCCGCCCGCACGGCTTGAATCCACCGACCGCCCAGAGGTTTTTGAAAATGAATCCCGCACAACTTCGGCCTGCTACGTACGCGGCCCATTATAAATCGCCGCCCCAGCAGGAAAGTACGGGTGTGCGCACCTGGCTGACGCGCGGCGCCAATTTCGTGGTTGCCGTCTCGCAAGTCGAAGCCGGCGCCGTCCTGGCCCGCGACGACAATCCCGACGAATACTTCGTATTCACCCACAGCGGCGCCACACGCATCACCGCCGGCGCGGAGCACATAGACACGGCAGCTGAAACCCTCAGCATTGTGCCGCCTGGTGCGAGCCGCATCGATGTCACCAGCCCGGGCCTTATCGTGCGCGTGTTCTCGAACCGCGCCGTCGACCTGCTGCAAGCCTCGGTCAATCAATCCGTCTATGCCGACGGCGCGGCCGAAGTAGCGCCCCTCGTGCCCTGGCCGGACCCACCCGGGGGGTTTCGCCTGCGCCACTACGTGCTGGCAGACCACGTCACGCCCGGTTCCAACATGCGCGTGTTCCGCAGCACCAATCTGATGGTGAACCCTCTGGCCAAACGACTGGTACCGCGCGACGTCACCAAGATCAGCCCTCACACCCATGCGGATTTCGAGCAAGCATCACTGGCCATCCAGGGCACTTACGTTCATCACTTGCGTTGGCCCTGGACGCCCAACCTGAACGAATGGAAAGAAGACGAGCACGTCGAAATAGGCAGCCCGTCGGTCACCATCATTCCGGCCAAGGTGCTGCACACCAGTCGCAACGTCAGCGAGGGCGACTGCTGGTTAATCGACATTTTCGGTCCGCCGCGCATGGATTTTTCCAGCAAACCCGGCGTGGTCCGCAACGAAGCCGACTACCCCATGCCTGGGGCCGCCACCGCCTAAGCGTCGTAGTGGCCTGGGCTGCCTAGAGCTTGCGCAAATCTTCCGTAATGGCCCGCGATACCTCCAGCAGCGGTTCCAGATAGCGCTTTACCACCTCCGCATTGCTCAAGGTGGAAGCGAACCAGGTCATGCCGAACGAGGCCACCACGTGTTGGCCATCGAATACCGGCACGGCCAGTGTGCCCGACACTGGCCGCACGCTGGGATCGCGCAGGGCATAGCCTTGGGCCCAGGTTTGCTCGATCATTCCTTGCACCTTTTCCATATCATTCACCACGGCATCTTCGGGGTTCTTCGACTGCCTGAGCAATGCCAGAATCGTTTCACGCTCGTCGGGCTCGCAAAACGCAAGGTAGGCACGTCCGATTGCCCGGCTGACCAGACTCAGCCGCATATTGATGGTGGAATGCAACAACGATAAGGGTGAATTGGGGATGGTGCTGTAGCGCACCACCATTGCATCGGTGTCGAACACGGCAATGGCGACCGGCCACTTGATCGACTGCGTCAGGGCATCGAGGCGCGCTTGCGCGGCTTCGACGATGCGCGGTTCGCTGTGGTAGCCGTCCGATAGGGCTTTGACCAAGGAAGTCAGGTAATAAGCGCCATATTGAGGCGCATGACGCACCAAACCCTTGGACGCCAGCGATTCCAGCAGGCGGATGATGGACGGTTTGGGAATTCCAGTCTGTTTGTGCAGGACATCCAGCGTAGACACTGGCTGCCGGTTCAAGGCCTGCAAGAGGTCAATGGTGCGAACCACCGCCTGCACCGGCGGAAACGACGCCATAGCCTCCCTCCTTGGAGAATGCAGCATATGTGTCGAATTATCGCACCTGTACCGCCACGCGTGCGCGCAAGCTAATCCGGCGTCACCCCCGAGCTTTTCACCACCTTCGCCCACTTCATTGTTTCCGCCTCGATCAACGATGCAAACTGCTGCGGCCCCAGTGCAGTGGACTCGCCTCCATTAGCCGCAATGCGCTCGCGCACCTCCGGGTCTTTGGCAACTTTGAGCAAAGCGGCGGATAGTTTGTCTATGACCGGCTTGGGTGTTCCCTTGGGTGCAACGAAGCCGCTCCAAACAGAAGACTCGAATCCAGACACCCCCTGCTCTTGAATCGTCGGCACGTCGGGCAGCAAGGGAGAACGCTTTGCTCCGCTTGCACCCAGCACTCTCAGTTGCCCCTTCTGGATACTCGAAAGCAAACTGCCGTCGATCGCCCGGAATGCCATGTCCACGCGCCCGGCGATGAGATCGACCTGCACCGCACCGGCACTCTTGTAAGGCACGTGCACCACGTCTATGCCTGTTTCTGAAGCGAAAAAGGCCCCAGTGGTATGGCCCGACGTACCCGCGCCTGACGATCCATAGTTCAATTTCCCGGGACTCTTCTTGGCAAGCGCAACCAGTTCCTGTACGTTTTTGGCTTCAACAGACGGGTTGACGATCAGGAAAAACGGCTGTGATGTCACCATTGCAAGCGGCGCGAAATCTTTGATCGGATCGTAAGGCAACTTGGAAAACAAGGAAGGGTTGACCGCCAGCGTCGTCACCGATGCGAACAATAAGGTATAGCCGTCAGGCGCAGCCTTCGCAACCGCTTCCGCGCCGATGATGGTGCTCGCGCCTGCCTTGTTCTCTACGTAGATCGACTGGTCCAGCAATTTTCCCAGTTTGTCTGAAAAGATCCGCGCATTGGTATCCCCGGGCCCACCGGCCCCCTGAGGCACGACCACCCGCAAAGAATGGGACGGGAACGTGTCTGCGGCATTGGCAGCAGTCAATGTAAACCACACAAACATCATTTGAAACGCATGGAACAGGTAGGATTTATTCACGATAGCGTCCTTCAGCCTTGATAAAATCGATCAAAGATCATCGCTGTTCAAGCCGGCAGCTTGAACAGCGATAGCGCGTTATCCCGCAACATTTTTCGCTTCGACTCCGGCCGAAAACCGATTTCGTCGATTTCACGAACTGCCCGCTCCGGATCAATCACTGGCCAGTCGGTTCCAAACAGGAATTTGTCCTGGCCGAATGTATTGGCGTAATGCCGCACTGACTCCGGCCAATGCTTGGGTGCATAGGCATCGCCAGCCAAGTACACGTTCGGATGCTTCCAGGCCATCGCGATCATTTCTTCCGTCCACGGATACCCTAGATGGATGCCGATCAACTTCAGGTTCGGAAAATCGATCGCTACGCGGTCAAGCATGATGGGGCGCGCCACCGTCGGCAGACGGCGATCTTGCTGATAAATCAGGCAATTGCCCATCTGCATCATGATCGGAATATCCAGTTCGCAACATTTCGCGTAATAGGGGTACATCAACGCTGCATCCGGTGCGATGTCGAACCAATGCGGGTAGTAATGCGCGCCAACGAAGCCATACTCATTGACCGCGATCTCTAACTCACGCAAGCCCTTCATCCCCTTTGTCGGATCCACGCCCGCAAGCCCGGAAAACCGATCCGGATACTGGCTGCAAATATCCCGAACCCGTTCGTAGGTGATTTCTACCGAACCCTTGACCCGCAAGTCGCCCATACGCACGGCGATCAGCAATGAGCGCTCGATACCCACCGCGTCCATTTTCTGAAGATAGCGTTCCATGGTGATGCCACGGGCAAACTCGGAGTTCTGCCGGGTCTTGCTGCGAAAATGATCGTCAGTAGCGATACGGCCTTCTTCGAACTCCAAAGGAGTAAATACATTCACCACGATATCGATAGCCTTGTATTCGCTATGTCGCCTGGACTGTTCGTTCATGTTTTCTCTACAGGGAAGAAGGGCGATTCACTCACATCCGAGGCCGGATGGAGAACGCGTTCAAGAACGCGCCTACGAACAAATTCTATAGAGGCGCTGCGAATCCACAATCTATTAAAAATAGACGATCGGTCAGTAAATCTGACGCTTTATCCGGAGCTCACGCACGCGGATGCTTCGTCGATCGACTTAGCTGCTCGCAGCAGGTAATGAGGGGATGATGCAGAAAAACAGACGCTACTGGGTCAAGTCGCGCGTAAGCTCATACGAAGCCTTGCCTTCTTCCTGGAGCCACTCCACGAATTCGCGCACGGCATCGTCAAGGCCATTTCCACCTGATGTCGTAGCGTGATAAATCGTGTCATCGGGAAGCGGCAAGCGCGGGAAAGGCAGAGCGAGCCGGCCGGAGATTATGTCGTCGATCAGAACCACGGCAGGCGCAATAGTAAAACCCATTCGGTTAATGCAAGCCTGCACGCCAAAATACAACTGGTCGAAATAAAGCGTACCTCCGGACTGCAAATCCTTCTGGCCGACCGACTCTAGCCAATTCGGCCACGACGCGGCGGATGTGGCGGTGTGGATCAGCGTATGAGACGTCAGGTCGGCGACATCAGTTTGTGTTGTCCCAAGTAGTTGGGGGCTGCAGATAGGCATGAGGATCGCAGGGAATAGCGATACTCGATGCTCGCTTGACTTGGAGCTTAGCCGCCGGATGGCCACGTCATAGCTGTCGCGAGAGAAATCCACCGGATCGAGCGACGATGTCAGGCGGATCTGGATGTCAGGGCATCGGCGCGTAAAACTGCTCAGACGTGGGATCAGCCAATGCATGCTGAACGTCGGCGTTGCGCTGACGGTCAAGGTAACGAGCTTATTCGATTGGCGCAGCAGCGTTGCCGCCAGCTCTAGCCGGTCAAGCGCGGCGCCGGCTTCTTTCAGCAAAGTGCGGCCAGCTTCCGTCAGGCTCACCTGGCGGGCCGTCCGCCGGAACAGCAGCACCCCCAGCCAATCTTCCAAGAGTGCTATCTGCCGGCTAACGGCCCCGTGTGTAACATGAAGTTCAGTTGCTGCGCGCACGAAGCTTTCGTGCCTGGCCGCCACTTCGAAAAACCGGATGGCATTCAACGGCGGAAGTCGCCTCATAGACCCTCGATAGGATGCCGAACTGCCTCCGAGCGATCAAAGCCCGTTGACCAAAATGCCGTCTGGAAGACGTTTCACATGTTCGGCGATCTTACCGGGTGTAGTCAACCAAACTCTATCGCCATGAGCTTTGATATGTTGAAGGACACGGCGTAGCTTCAATACCCTGTGAGGTTGGCCGCTCAAAAATGTGTGGAGCGATGCGCTGTACACCAGGGGATAGGAAGCTGAGTCTCGCAGTTGTTCGTCAAATGCATCACTCAACATACTTTCGAACTCCTCGTCGCTTGCGCCTCGGTTGACGTAGGCGGGCAGGTCGTTAAGCTCCATTGCAGGGTAGGGGATGGCCATGATCGGACCGTTGTCGGTGCGAAACCACATAGGCTGTTCGTCAAAATACCAGTCGAGCATGTATTCGAATCCCGCTTCCTTCAAGAGCTCGGGCGTGCGCTCACTCTGCGACAGAAAAGGGCCTAACCAGCCGGCGGGTGCCTTCCCCTCTTCATGCAACAACCGGTCGCGTACATCCCGCAGCATTTGCCTTTCCTGGTCCTCAGACATATTGATCTGGCGTTCGGAATTGGTGCGGCCGTGCGCAACGATCTCGTAGCCGCGGGTTCGACACGCTTCGAGCACTTCGGGGCAGACATCGTAAACCGATGCATTCACGATAATCGTCAACGGAATATCCAGTTCCTCGAATAACTTCAGAATGCGCCAAACGCCGACCCGGTTTCCCAGGTCGCGATACGCATAGCCTCGTTGATAGGGAGGGCCAGGCATTGACGTGAAATCATTGCCAGGGTTCAAACCGAACTCGAACGCCTCGATGTTCAGTGCAAAGTAGGCCGCCAAGCGAGTTCCATTGGGCCACTCGTAAGTAGGACGGCTCACTATCGACGAATAAGGATAGCGGTCCATTTTGGTTTCGAATTTTTCCATTGACGATCTCGCTTCTTGATGCCGTGTCTTGCGACGATGCGATTTAAATAGCGTTCAATCTTTCGATGACGCCGTTAGTGGAGAGAACATCCGCGTATTTCTGCTCCATATCGAACAGATTTACCGCGTGTGAAATCGAACTGCGGTCGTAGACGGCATCATGCGGAACCAGCACGTGAAAATTGTTCGAGAATGCGTCGACTACGCTGGCTCGTATGCAACCGGACGTCGTGCATCCCGTGACGACGAGCGTGTCCACCCCGGCGTCGATCAGGTAGCTGGTCAGCGCCGTGCCGAAGAACGCGCTTGGATGCATCTTGGGAATGACGATCTCGGACTCCAAAGGAGCCACCTCGGCAACGAAGTCATAACCCCGTTTTCCGATCCCCAGGGCGGCGGGTATCTTCGTGCCCAAACGACCCGAGTCGTAGGATTTTTTCGGCGCCACATGCGGAAACATGACTGCAAAGCCACGACGGCGGAAGTACGCGATCAAGGCTGAAATTCGCGGAATCGCTTCCCATGCCACATCTCCACACGAGGTGGGATATTCCTGGACAGCCTCGAAAAAAGGCTTCGGTACACTTCCCGCTGTCCGGTATTGCACATCAATTACCAACAACGCCGGACGGCTTCCGATGCCTGAGGCGTGGCCCCAGCCCGCGGCGCGGTACGCATCCTGTTCGATCGACGGAATAATTCCGTCCCATGGATTCTGCATGAAGACTCCTGACAGTCATGTAGTCGATGCGCAGCCATTGACCCGCCGTACAGGGCAAGGGCCGCGCACGGGCATCAATTCAGTCGTGCCGTGCCAACGACATTTACCGTGTCCCCGGCCCTGGCCACGACGGCGCCATCGTCATCGATACTGACCAGGAGTTCCTCGCCTGGATAGGTCGGCGCAACAAACTTGACGTCAATCGACCCATGCGTATGCCATGCCGCGCCGTACTTGCGCGCGGCCAGTTCAGCCGCGTAGCCCATCACCATTGGCCCATGCGCCAACGTGTCCTTATAGCCTCGTTGACGCGCATACTCTGCGTCGTAGTGAATGATGTCGTTATCTCCATTCAAACGGCCATACTGGTCGATCATTTCTTGCGTAATGAAAATAGTCTTTTCCATGATGGCTCATTCCGGAAAGTGGCTGACGTTGACGGCCTGGGCAAGCAGCTTGCCATCAGGTGTCTTGAAATCAGCGGAAAAGCTGACATAGCGCTTTTGCCGTTTAATAAATTTCTTTTCGATGCGCCCGGTCCCCACGACATCAATCGACTCATCAGCCCAGATAGGGGCATGAAAGCGGAATCGATTGGCGCCCATCACGCCCCCTTGCTGCGGCGGGTACTTGCTATACAAAACAGCCATGAAGTACACCTGCAGAACCGACGGCAATGCCGCTTTGCGGCCCTCGACCTCGTAGCCCGCAGGATCTCCATCAACGACCGAGGCGTACTCTTTCAGTATTTCGGGAGTGATCGTGAAACGCAGCGGTGGCAGTTCATCCTCCAGTACGTAGTCTTCGTAGGTCGTACCGCGCTGCTCGCCTTCACGCGGTTTTATTTCGCTTGGACGGGTCAATTGTCTTCTCCGGTAAATAGAACGTTGGCTTGAATTAATTGGTCGATTTTCTGCTGGCTATAGCCGCACAACTCGCTGAACACCCTGCGGGTGGAGCTACCCAGGGCGGGGGGATAAGGCAGCTTGCCGCTGCCTTCGTACTTGAACGGATTGCCGAGGAATTCCAGTGCATTGCCCGTCTCCGGCTTGACCACGCCTTCAACCATATTGCGCAGGCCCGCCAGCGGCTGACGCACCGCCTCGGCTACGTTGAGCACCTTGCCCGCGGGTATACGGGCCTCGAACAAGGTAGAGCTCCACTCAGCGGCATCTTTCTTCTTGAAGATCGGGGCCAGCTCCTCAACCAATGCAAGAACGTTCTTCACACGGTTGCCCCGCGTCGAGAACCTTTCATCGCAGGCCAAATCCGGACGCCCCAGCACCGAGCACAGGTTCTGCCAGAAATGTTCCCCCGTCGGGGAAATGGCGAGATACTCGCCGTCGGCGCATGAAAACGCTTCGCTCGGCGCGATCATGGGATTACGGCTTCCCATCGCCTTCGGGATGTCCCCCGAGATGAAGTAGTTCTGCGCCTGCCAAGTCAGTAGTGCCAGTTGGCAATCGAGCAAGGAAATCTGCGCATGCACCCCTTTGCCTTCCTTCAAGCCCTTGTAAAGCACCCCGCACGCGGCCAAGGCAAGGTATAGCCCGCCAGCCAGATCGGCGATCTGATATCCGATCCGCGAGGGTTCACTGCCCTGCGAGCCGGTGATGCTCATGACCCCCCCCAGGGCCTGCACGATCAAGTCATAGGCTGGCGCGCGGGCATAAGCTCCTTCGTCATGCAGCCCAATGAGCTGAGCGACGCCAATCCTGGGGTTGATCTTGTGCAAACTTGCCAAATCGAGGCCGAGCCGCGCAGGCACATCAGGAGCGAAACCATATACAACCACATCGCTGACACGCACCAGGTCATAAAACGCCGCGCGCCCCTGCGGTAACTTCAAATCGATCGACACGCTTGTTTTTCCGCGATTCACCGATAGGAAAAACGAACTGTCGCCATCGAATTTGTAGACCGGAACGCCTCGCGACGAATCACCTCCTGGCGGCTCGATCTTGATGACTTCGGCGCCAAGCTGGGCCAGCGTTTGGCCGCCGAACGGCCCGCCAAGCACCCAAGTGAGATCTAGGACACGCGCTGAACTTAACAAGTTTTCTCCTCGCCATGAGTCTGCTAATCGCGAACCCGCGTCCCCTCCATCACCGACTCTCGGGAATGCAGTTACCGCGTCGCAATGACGAGTATTCTTGGTTAAGCGCTTACTCCGGACAATCGATATATCCTGCTTTGAGTGTGAGAAAAACTAGCTTATGCGCCTCTGGAGCCGAAGCACGCCCAGGCTCTTACACATCGATTTTTGTATTGATTTTTTGGTGCCAGTTGCAATGCGGCAGGAATCAGCCAGTGGTTTGCGGCACACTGGCGTTGCAAGTCCTGATGGGAGACGGCTTAAAAGCCCGGAGGTAGGTAAGCTCGGCAATGGCTGAACAGTTGGCGGAAGGCATTGCGGACGCCCTAGGCGCGATCACCCGGTTTGGGCCGCTCCGGGGCCATTAGAAGCGCCGCAGGCGACACACGCAAAATCTGCCCCAAAATGAAGTGTCCGGGTAACAAAACGACGCTTCTCGCCAGGGCGGCAGGGTAGATACACTTCTCGACTTGCATATTCGAGAAATATTATCAATAATTAATCTCATTACCATTCATGGAATGCGGCTTAGAATTTTGCCGCCAACGGCACGCCATGTACATTTGTGTCTGCAATGCGATTACCGAGCGTCAGGTCCGCGCCAGTGTTGACGCTGGCGCCAATACCCTGGCCGATCTCCAGTTTGAACTGGGTGTTGCCACCTGCTGCGGCTGCTGCGCCGAAGCTGCATGCGAATACCTGCCCGCCGGTGCCAGCGCCCGCCACCAGCCGTATGAAACCACACCGGCAGCCAATGAAGCGATGCCGGCAGTGGCAACTAGCCGCCGTTTTCCCGTTCATCACATCGCCAAGGCCGCCTGAACCGACAGCGTAGCGCGAACCGTTCTAATATCGGTTTCGTTAGTCACTTTCTGAGCTTATCACTACATGACGCACAATACGCCTTATTGCGCGCGGTAGGTGCTAACCTTGCACAATCCAAGAATTCTGCAGGGGAACTAGCATGCAAGGCGACAAGACAGTCATTCAACACCTGAACAAGCAACTCACGAACGAGTTGACTGCCATCAACCAGTATTTCCTGCATGCCCGCATGTTGAATCATTGGGGCTTCGGCAAACTGGGCAAACACGAATACGAAGAATCCATCGGCGAAATGAAGCACGCCGATAAGCTGATCGAGCGTATTTTCATGCTTGACGGCCTGCCCAACCTGCAAGATCTGCACAAACTGTTGATCGGCGAGAACGTGCCCGAGCTTCTTAACTGCGATCTCAAGCTCGAACTGCTGTCCCAGGACACCGTGAAAGAAGCGATTGCTTACTGTGAAAGCGTGCGCGATTACGTCTCGCGCGACCTGTTCCAGCAGATCCTGGACGATACGGAAGAGCACATCGACTATCTGGAAACCCAGATCGGCTTGATCGACCAAGTCGGTGTCCAGAACTATCTGCAATCGCAAATGGATGTTGCCGGTAGCTAAGCAGCAACGGCTTGTTCCTATTGCCGGCTTGCACGCCGGCGCAAAAAAAGCGGCGCTTGAGGCGCCGTTTTTTTATATGTTTTTCATTCAGTTGTTGCCAGTTTGTGGGCACTCGGGAATCTTGCCCCACCCCGCATTCGGCCCACAGTGCTTCCACCGCGCCTGTTCCATGCACATTCCCCTGCTAACCACGCCTTGCGCGGCACACTGGGCAATATCGTCACGCAATCGAACTATCCAGGCCTCTTCGCCCAAAACCGGCACACGCCCGTTGGCTGGCGCGGAGCCGTCGGCTTGCCCAAGCCCTCCCGCAGTCACCGTGGCAACCTGGGGCAAGGGCTGTTGCTGAATAGGTAAAGCCGGCAGGCTGCTCTGGGGGTTGTATTGTTCTTGCAAGGCCTCAAGATCGGGAATGATCGTGGAAATAAGCGTATCCGGTTGCGGATCGTCGGCTGCGGATACCATGGGGATCGCATTCTGAGGCGCCACTCGCCGCGCCGGGACTCCACGCGTCCCGTCCATGCGCGGCTGCGGCGGCTCCGGAAGATACGTCGACGCATCCACAGCGGCGACGGGCGCCTCGCCCGGGCGCCCCTGCGCACTCAATTGAACCGGCTCTTCTATCGGTTTTACCGGAGCGTGCCAAGACAGCCACAAGCCAAGCAACAAGCCCGCTCCTGCCAGTACTGCCAATCCTGCCACCGCGAAGACGATGCGGTTGCGCATATCGTATTCCTCGTTCGAAGCGATCCGGATGCTTGCACATGCCAGATCACTAGCTATCTTGTGTACAACTCAGGCGAAAGCCGAGTCCCCCACCTTCGTCTGGAATACCTGTCCGCCGTGTTCACGCAATGCGTGAAAGCTAACTTTAGGATACAGCTCCTGGGCAACGCGCAACTGGGCCGACGACCCGATCAGAAAGGCCGGCGCCTCGACCACGTCGTACGCGATATGTTGCGCATTGGAGTCCATGAATTTCTTCAAGTCCTTGGGGGTTTCCGCCGTAATCCAACGCGCCATCGAATAGCGCGAGGGCATCATGCGTGCGGCAACACCGTATTCAGTCTTGAGACGATGCGCAACCACTTCAAACTGCAGTTGTCCGACCGCGCCCAACAACAGCGGCCCGCCGGCAACGGGGCGAAACACCTGAATAGCGCCTTCTTCGCCTAGTTGAGTTAGACCCGTACGCAGTTGTTTGGTGCGCAGCGGATCAGCAACTTCCACAGCTTGAAACAATTCCGGCGCGAAAAAGGGCAGGCCCGTGAACTGCAGGTTTTCACCTTCGGTCAGCACGTCGCCCAGTTGCAGCACACCGTGGTTGGGAATGCCGATGACATCGCCGGCATAGGCCTCTTCAAGCAATTCTCGTCGCTGGGACAAGAAGGACACGACGTTGTTCGGCCGGGTTTCCTTGCCGGTGCGGCAAACCTTGAGCCGCATGCCACGCTCGAAACGCCCCGAACAGACACGCACGAAAGCAACCCGGTCGCGATGGGAGGGATCCATATTGGCCTGGATCTTGAATACCACCCCGCTGAATTTGGGTTCGTCAGGGATGACTTCGCGCTGCAAGGCATGACGAGGCCCGGGAGCGGGAGCCATATCAACCAGGGCATCCAAGACTTCCTGAACCCCGAAATTATTAATGGCCGACCCGAAAAACACCGGCGTCTGCTTACCTGCCAGGAATTGCGCCTGGTCGAACTCGGGGGAGGCGCCGCCGATCAGGTCGATCTCGCCTTTGGCCTGATCGTAAGCCGAGCCAAAGCGCTCGGCGATGATAGGGTTGTCCAGGCCATCGATAATATCGTCGTCATACTGAGTCGCGCGATCGCTGCCCGCGCGGAATACCCGCATGCGGTCACGGCGAATATCGAACACGCCGCCGAAGGCCTTGCCCATGCCCACTGGCCAGGAGAACGGAATGGCGTCCATACCCAGATGAGACTCGATTTCAGCCAATAGTTCCAACGGCTCCTGGACTTCACGGTCCATCTTGTTGACGAAGGTAATGATGGGCGTATTGCGGGCCCGGCATACCTGCAACAAGCGGATGGTCTGCGGCTCGACCCCGTTGGCGGCGTCGATCACCATCAGAGCGGCATCCACCGCCGTCAACACGCGATAGGTATCTTCCGAGAAGTCTTGGTGGCCCGGGGTGTCGAGCAGGTTGATGACCGTATCGCGGTACTCGACCTGCATCACCGACGAAGCCACGGAAATACCACGTTGCTTTTCGATCTCCATCCAGTCGGACGAAGCATGACGCGACGCTTTGCGCGCCTTCACGCTACCGGCGATCTGAATCGCACCGGCGAAAAGCAGCAGCTTTTCGGTCAGAGTGGTTTTCCCCGCGTCGGGGTGGGAGATGATGGCGAAGGTGCGTCGCCTGGCGACTTCATTGGATATGGTCATTGCGCGCCAATTTTAACCCCAGCGGCGAGGCCCCCGGGAATTGGAAGCTGTCACTTTGTGAAATCGACAGCTTATTGCCGATATTTGTCTTGTTTTCGCTGCCATTTTTTCCTTCCTGACGCCAGTTCCAAGGCCGATCTGCAAGGTAGATCGCCTGAGCGGCAACACCAAGAACAGTCGGGAGCCCACCTGGGCTTTCATGTACCATATGAGAATATTTATTGAAAATAGTCTCAAATTGAACTACCCTGACAGGGAACCGAGTAAGGGGAATGCAACATGCCTATCGCCGCTTCCAAAACCCCCGACCTGAACACCCAAGCTGCAAGCGACGCCGCTTTGCGCACGTTTTTCAACATCGCCTTGGCTTGGCGGCTCAGCGCCGAGGAATCCGCCACCCTGCTGGGCATACCCCGATCCACCATGTTCCGGTGGAAAAACGGACGCGCACCGGCACCACTGCCGCGCGACACCCTCGAACGCCTGTCCTTGGTATTCGGCATCTATAAAGCCTTGCATGTACTGCTACCCGTGCCCGAGCGCGCCGATGCCTGGCTACGCCGGCCCAATCATGCGCCCCTATTCGGCGGCCTGCCCGCGCTTGACCGCCTGCTTAGCGGGTTGACCAGCGATCTATACGTAGTGCGCACCTATCTAGATGCACAACGCGGGGGTTGGACATGAGCTCCACGCCCGTGGCGGAGGTTTCTTGGACCCCTTGTCACCGCCTGGTTCCCAGCCGCTTTCCCCCTACCAGCCTGTATGACCGCGTCGCCAGGCCGGAGGACCTCGACGTGGTTTTCGCCATCGAGAATCTGACCAACCCGAGAATTCGCGACGAAACCGGCAGCTTGCAACTCGTGCCGCGTGAAGAACGCATATCCGGCCCCGGCACGACGCCCATCATGGCGGCCTTTACGCATTTGAACCCAGCCGGCAGCCGGTTTTCGGACGGCAGCTGGGGCGTTTATTACGCTGGTGAAAGCCTGGAAACCGCGGTCGCGGAAACCATGTATCACCGCACCGTATTCCTGCAAGCCACACTCGAGCCTGCCATCGAAATCGATATGCGTCATTACTTGGCCGATTTGCATGCATCTCTGCACGATCTGCGTGGGCGGCTTACCGACCTGCCCCAGGTTTACGATCCCGACAACTATGCTGCCGGCCAGGCACTGGCGCGCGTATTGCGGATGGAAAATAGCTGGGGCATCGCCTACGATAGCGTCAGGCGCGGCGGCGGACAGTGTGTAGCCGTATTCCGCCCCAAAGCGCTGCGCCACTGCCGCCAATCGCAGCACGTTTCCTTTATCTGGGATGGCAGCAGAATGACAGGGTGGTATTCGAAGTCTGCACTCAAAACAGTTTAGGGGTTTACCACCCGGACTCTTGACAGCATGTCCCAAAAATATCGATTATTAGAATAATTTCGATTTTCAGTAGTGCAAGGATTGGAGCACTCTATCTATCCAGCGGCAATTTGCCGCCACGCAGTAAGCATTTTCAGTAGCGGCGACCCCTGGGTCGCCTATCTTCCAAGCTAGATGAAACCCGATCGGGGGGAGTACAGAATGAAAATACGCGTATGGACTTGCATATTGGGGATGACATTAGGCGGCGTGGCAGCGGCTCAAACACCTCTTAAAATCGGTTTCGTCGCCGAAATGTCTGGCGCACAGGCTGAGTACGGCCTGCAAATGACTAACGGCGCCAAACTGTTCCTGCATGAGCATGGCGACGTGGTGGCAGGCCGCAAAATCCAGTTGATCGTGAAAGATGTAGGCGGCGCCAATCCGGAAATCGCCAAGCGTCTTGCCCAGGAACTCATTACCCGCGACAAGGTGGAATTTCTGGCCGGTTTCGGCTTCACCCCCAATGCTTTGGCAGTTGCGCCCCTGGCGACCGAAGCCAAGATTCCCATGGTGGTCATGAACGCCGCTACCTCGGTGATCACCGCGCGCTCCCCCTATATCGTGCGCACCTCCATGACCTTGCCGCAAAACGCCTATGCGATTGCAGACTGGGCGCTCAAGAACAACATCAAGACGGTTTATTCGCTTTACGCCGACTACGGCCCCGGCCAGGATGCCAATGCCCAGTTCCGCAAAACCTTCACCGCGGGCGGCGGCAAAATCATCAACGAGGTCGCGGTTCCCCTGAAAAGCCCCGAATTCGGCCCCTATATGCAACGCATCAAGGATGCCAAGCCTGACGCGGCCTTTCTCTGGTTCCCATCGG
The DNA here is from genome assembly GCA_040391825.1 of Pigmentiphaga sp. Classification (GTDB taxonomy): domain Bacteria; phylum Pseudomonadota; class Gammaproteobacteria; order Burkholderiales; family Burkholderiaceae_B; genus Pigmentiphaga. The sequence goes on along the minus strand of JBEBXA010000039.1, from coordinate 602 downwards.
GCGAATTGTCTGCTTTGCTGCTGCGCGCCTATCGCGAACGCGGGCTTGAACAAGCCGGCATCCGTGCGCTCGGCACCGGCGACGCCACCGACGACATGTTCCTGAACAGCATGGGCGATGTAGCCCTTGGCCTGGTCACCTCCTTCCATTATTCGGGCGCCCACGACTCTCCCACCAACAAAGCGTTCGTCAAGGGCTACCAGTCGCTTTATGGCACGTCCATCCGGCCCAACTTCATGGCGGTAGGCGGCTACGACGGCATGCACGCCATCTATGAAGCAATCAAGAAGCTCAATGGCAAGATCGATGGTGCCAAGGCGGTCGAAGCGATGAAAGGCATGAAGTGGGAAAGCCCGCGCGGCCCCATCATGATCGACCCTGCCACTCGCGACATCGTCCAGGACATCTACATCCGCAAAGTGGAAAAACGCGGTAACGATCTCTTCAACATCGAGTTCGCAAAGATCCCTCAAGTGAAGGATCCGGGCAAGGAAGCCGCTAAATAGTAGGGAATAATGCCCCCACGCTTGGCACTGCGTGCCGGCGCTGCCCCCCGAGGGGGTGCTTTTTGCCTTGGGAGCGGCCCGGCGGCAAAAATGCCC
>JBEBXA010000038.1:0-33846 GCA_040391825.1 Pigmentiphaga sp. | reverse complement strand
TAGAACGGGATGTCGTCGTCCATGTCGGCAAAGTTCGGTGCCGATCCTTGCGATGCCGCGGGTTTCTGTTGCCCGCCGCCACCTTGCGGACGGCCGCCGGAGCGCTGTTGCGAAGGCGCCGAATCGCCGTAATTGCCGCCACCGCCTTCACCGCCACCACCGCCGCCTTCACGGCCACCCAGCATTTGCATCTGGTCAGCCACGATTTCGGTCGTGTATTTGTCGGCGCCGGTGTCTTTGTCTTGCCATTTACGGGTTTTCAGGCGGCCTTCCACATACACCGAGCGGCCGCGCTTGAGGTATTCGCCGGCGATTTCCGCCAAACGGTTATAGAACACCACCCGGTGCCATTCGGTTTCTTCCTTGCGTTCGCCGGAATTCTTGTCTTTCCAGGTTGACGTGGTCGCGATGGATACGTTGCAGATAGCCGCGCCATCGGGGCTGTAGCGAACTTCGGGATCGCGCCCGAGATTGCCGACCAAAATTACCTTGTTGACGGATGCCATACCACTCTCCTGTTGATTCCGTATTCGATAAGGCTGCGCAGCAGCATAGCGGCTGGATTGTATCGACACCCGCCCGGCGCAGCCATAAGCTGTTTGTAAAAACCTATCATTGGTTGAAAACCCCGCGACCACAATGCGTGATCACGCGTATATGGGACAAGAAACGCCTACGGGGCCGGACTCGATGCCTTGCCAACGGTTTCGCGGGCTTTGCGCGCCGGCAAAGGTTTCATGCCCCACGCGACAAGCAGCCATATTACCGCGAGCACCGCCGTCGCTTGAAAGACCGCTGCCGAACCCAGGTGCGACACAAACCAGCCCCCCAGCGCGCCACCTACGAACAAGCCGGTGGCCTGGCTCGTATTATAGAAGCCCAGCGCCAGTCCTTTCAGATGTGCGGGCGCCACCCTGGATACCAGCGAGGGTTGCATGGCTTCCAGTATGTTGAACATCGAGAAGAAGGCGATCAGGGCCACCACCAGCCAGGTGTAGTGCGCTTGGGCCCAAGGCAGAAATACGCATACCAGGACCAAGCCGCCGACTGCCGCCAGCAGGGTTTTACGGTGCGTGGCGTAGCGTTCGGTAATACCGATGATGGGCACCATGACCACAAACGAGGCCAACACCACCGGCAAATACACTTTCCACAAAGTGGCAGCGCTCAAGCCGCCGGTTTGCACCAGTGCCGCCGGCACCACCACGAACAAGGCGATCTGGATCAGGTGCAGGGTGAACACCCCCAGGTTCAGACGTAAGAGGTCGGGGTGCATCAATACCTTGGTCAAAGGCACTTTTGCGGTTTGCGCAGGCGCAGGCGGCGCGGCAGGCACTACCCAGGCGGCTACGCCCAAGGCCGCCACACCCAGCGCGGCAATCGTCCAGAACAAGCCTGTCAGCCCGCCCCAGCCCACCACAATGGGCGCCAACACCAGCGATACCGCGAAGGTAAGGCCGATAGAGGCGCCAATAACGGCCATGGCCTTGGTACGAACTTCGTCGCGCGTGGCGTCGGCCAGCCAGGCGGTTACCGCCGCCGAAATCGCGCCTGAGCCCTGTATGGCCCGGCCCACGGTAATCCAGAACAGGTCATCGGTAGTCGCGCACACTATGCTGCCTGCCACAAACAGCAGCAGTCCGAAGACCACAACAGGCCGGCGGCCCCAGCGGTCGGAGGCCATGCCGAAGGGGATTTGCATAAACGCCTGGGTAAGACCATACATACCCAGCGCCAGCCCGACACGAGCGGGATCATTGCCGCCAGGCAGCGTTTGGGCCGCCACCGCGAATACCGGCAGCAGCAAAAACAGGCCGAGCATTCGGCACATGAACAGGGTAGCCAAGGAAAGACTGGCCCGCCGTTCAGAGGAAGTCATGCGAAAAGAGGTCGAAGCGGTCATCGGTATGCAAGGGTTCCGCAAAGTGAAGCGATCGGCGCGGTAGCCGCGCGATGTTGCAGCGCGCTATAGTACCAAGTTGGCTTTCAGCCGGATGGGCTCAGGAATCGTTGATGGATGTAATCCGGATCAGGGGTGCGCGCACCCACAATTTAAAGAATGTGTCGCTCGAGTTGCCTCGCCATCAATTGGTGGTGGTAACGGGTTTATCGGGCTCCGGCAAGTCTTCACTGGCATTTGATACCCTGTACGCAGAGGGCCAGCGCCGCTATGTGGAAAGCCTGTCGGCTTACGCCCGCCAGTTCCTGCAGTTGATGGACAAGCCCGAAGTCGACCTGATCGAAGGCCTGTCGCCGGCGATTTCCATCGAACAGAAGGCCGCCAGCCATAACCCACGCTCTACAGTCGGCACGGTAACCGAAATTCACGACTACCTGCGCTTGCTATTTGCTCGCGTGGGTACACCCTACTGCCCTACCCACCTGCTGCCTCTGCAGGCGCAGAGCGTGAGCCAGATGGTTGACGCCACCCTGAATATGCCTGCCGACCTTAGGCTGGCCATCTTGGCGCCCATGGTACGCGACCGCAAGGGCAGTTTTGAGGACGAGTTCGCGAGCTTGCAAGCCCAGGGCTTTGTGCGGGTCAGGGTGGACGGGCAAGTCATGGATATCGGCAGCGTGCCGCCTCTGAAGAAAAACGAGAAGCACGATATCGACGTCGTGATCGACCGCCTGCGGGTGCGCCCGGAAGCCCAGCAGCGCTTGGCCGAAAGTTTCGAGACCGCCATTGGCCTGGCCGAGGGCCGGGCCATCGTGCTGGAACTCGATGCCGATGTTGACTCCAGCTCGGTTGACGGCAAGCACGAACACTTGTTTTCCAGCCGCTACGCCTGCCCGGTATGCAGCCACAGCCTGCCCGAGCTTGAGCCGCGCCTGTTCAGCTTCAACAACCCTATCGGTGCCTGCCCCAGTTGCGATGGCTTGGGTAGTGTCGGGTTCTTCGACCCCAAACGGGTGGTTGCCTTTCCCGAACTTAGCTTGGCGAGCGGCGCCATACGCGGCTGGGACCGGCGCAACCCTTTTTATCACCAGTTGTTGACCAATCTGGCGGCCTTCTACGACTTCGACGTCGATACGCCGTTCGAAGAGCTGCCCGAGGAAGTGCAGCAGCGCGTGCTATTTGGCTCCGGCGAACAGGAAATCGCCTTTACCTATATGAACGAAAAGGGCCGCGCCACGGTGCGCACCCACCCGTTCGAAGGCGTCATTCCGAATCTGGAGCGACGCTGGAAGGAAACCGAGTCCAGCACAGTGCGCGAAGAACTGGGCAAGTACCGCAATATCAAGAGCTGCCCGGATTGCGGCGGCTCGCGACTGCGCGCCGAGGCCCGCCATGTGAAGGTCGGCGAAGGCGAGCAAGGTCTGGCCATTTTCGAGCTTGAGGCATTGCCGCTTGCCGCCTGCCTGCGCTGGTTTGAAGAACTGCTCTTGGTAGGCGCCAAACGCGACATTGCCGATCGCATCGTGCGCGAAATTTCTTCGCGTCTGTCTTTCCTCAACAATGTCGGCTTGAACTACCTGTCGCTGGACCGCAGCGCAGATACCATCTCGGGCGGCGAGGCGCAGCGCATACGGCTTGCCAGCCAGATCGGCTCTGGCTTGACCGGGGTGATGTACGTACTGGATGAACCCTCGATCGGCCTGCACCAGCGCGACAACGACCGCCTGATAGAAACCTTGCGGCATTTGCGCGACCTGGGCAATAGCGTCATCGTGGTTGAGCACGACGAAGATATGATCCGGGCCGCCGACTGGGTGGTGGATATGGGACCCGGCGCCGGTGAACATGGCGGCGAGATCGTTTCCCAAGGTTTGCCCGCGCAGATCGTGGCCGATCCGCAATCGCTGACCGGCCAATACTTGAGCGGCAACAAGACAATTGCCCTGCCCGCCCGCCGTCCTGTGCATGGCCAGGCCGAACTGCCTTGGCTGACCTTGAGCGGCTGCACCGGCAACAATCTGAAATCGGTCGACTTGCGCATTCCCTCCGGCAGACTGGTTTGTATTGCCGGGGTATCGGGATCGGGCAAATCCACACTGATCAACGACACCCTGGTCACCACGGTATCGCGCCACCTGTACAACAGCCAGGCGGAACCCGCTCCCTATGTGTCTATCGAAGGCCTGGAGCACTACGACAAGATCATCAGCGTCGACCAAAGCCCGATCGGCCGCACGCCTCGCAGCAACCCGGCCACCTATACCGGCTTGTTTACGCCCATACGGGAATTGTTTTCCGGGGTGCCGGAAGCGCGGGCGCGCGGTTACGATCCCGGCCGCTTCAGCTTCAACGTCAAGGGCGGCCGCTGCGAATCGTGCCAAGGCGACGGCATGGTCAAGGTGGAAATGCACTTTTTGCCGGATATCTACGTGCCCTGCGATGTCTGCCATGGCAGCCGCTATAACCGGGAAACCTTGGAGATCCGCTACCGCGGCCGCAATATCAGCGAAGTGCTGGACCTCACCGTCGAGCAGGCCCTGACCTATTTCGAGGCCGTGCCCGCCGTCGCTCGCAAGCTGCAAACCTTGATAGAGGTCGGGCTCGGCTATATAAGATTGGGCCAAAGCGCCACGACACTGTCGGGTGGCGAGGCGCAACGAGTCAAGCTATCGCAGGAACTTTCCAAGCGGGGCACCGGGCGCACGCTGTATATCCTGGATGAACCCACCACCGGTCTACACTTTCACGATATTGCGATGCTGCTGGAAGTGCTGGGCCACTTGGTCGACACGGGCAACACCGTGGTCGTGATCGAACACAATCTGGACGTCATCAAAACCGCGGACTGGGTGATCGACATGGGGCCGGAAGGCGGGGATGGCGGCGGCTACATCCTGGCGCAAGGCACGCCGGAAGATGTCGCGAACACGCCGGCAAGCCATACGGGGCGCTATTTGAAGCGTTTCCTGAAGCCTTGAGAAACCTTTGGCGCGCCTTCAAGGGCGCCAAAGGCCCCGAAAGAGAGGGCATAGGCGCCCTCTTAAGCTATTCGTCGAACTGGCAGACCGTATACAGGCTCAGCCCAGACTCGCGGATAGCGGTGGACCCACCCAACTTGGGCAGATCGATGACGGCCGCGGCTTCGACCACATTGGCGCCCAAGCGCTGCAGCAGTTTCATACCTGCCAACATGGTGCCGCCCGTCGCGACCAAATCATCTACCAGCAACACACGCTGCCCGGGCCGCACGGCGTCTGCATGCATCTCGACGGTAGAAGTGCCGTATTCGAGCTCATATTGTTCGACTATGGTGTCGTGGGGCAACTTGCCCTTCTTGCGTACCGGCACGAAACCCAGGTTGAGTTCATGGGCAATGACGCTGCCTACGATAAAACCTCGTGCATCGATGCCTGCGACCAGATCCAGCCGCTGATTCATATAGCGATAGACGAAAAGGTCGATCAAAACCCGAAAGCTGCGAGGGTCTTGCAGCAGCGGCGTGATGTCCCGGAACTGGACACCAGGCTCGGGCCAGTCGGGCACCGTACGTATATGATCACGGATGTAGTTCGGATCCAGAAACATAGGGCTCGACACACCAAAAAAGAAAATACCAGCGCCTCGCGGTTGCCGACGCGACAGCTTACTAGTATGCCATGACCCACCGCAGCTAGATCAAGCAAGGATCATGCCCTTGCTACTATACTGACTGATCGTCGCAATTAAATGACCAAAATGCTGCGAAGCTGGCGCGCTTGACAGCATTGTCGCTTAAGCCGTCATTTCGCCGGCAACTTTAGTCACTGGCCCATCATGAACGCCTCCGAAAACGGACAGCCCCAGCTTTACGTTCCCGGCGCGTCGGCACCTGCCGATGTGCTCGGCTCCGCTCGTCGCACCCTGGCGGTGGAAATCCAGGCTTTGCAGGCCTTGTCCGACAATCTCGACACGACTTTTGTCCGTGCGGTCGAAATGATGCTCGCCTGCAAAGGGCGCATCGTCGTCAGCGGCATCGGCAAATCCGGCCATATCGCGCGCAAGATTGCAGCCACTCTTGCCTCGACCGGCACCCCGGCCTTTTTCGTGCATGCCGCCGAGGCCGTCCATGGCGACTTGGGCATGATTACCGCTGCCGATGTGCTGGTCGCAATTTCCTATTCCGGCACTACCGGCGAATTGTTGACTATCGTGCCATCGGTCAAACGCCTGGGCGGACACATGATCGCCATTACCGGCAACCCCGACTCCGAACTGGCCTTGCTTGCCGATATTCACCTGGACGCCAGCGTTACCCAGGAGGCCTGCCCGCTTAACCTGGCTCCCACCGCCAGCACCACCACCGCACTGGCGCTGGGCGATGCACTGGCCGTTGCCTGCCTGGAATCGCGAGGCTTCGGGCCTGATGATTTCGCGCGTTCGCATCCAGGCGGCGCCCTCGGCCGGCGTTTGCTCACCCATGTGCGCGATGTGATGCGCACGGGCAAGGACATTCCTGTCGTACCGATCACCGCATCCATTACCGATGCCTTGCTTGAAATCAGCCGCAAAGGCATGGGCATGACCGCCGTAACCGAAGACGGCCGGGTCGTCGGCATTTTTACTGATGGCGACCTTCGCCGTTTGATAGAGCGCGAAGGCGATATCCGCAACTTGACAGTAGTGGCGGGAATGACGCGCAACCCGCGTTCCATCGGCCCGGATGCCCTGGCCACGGAAGCCGCGGCGCATATGGACGAGAACCGCAAGAACCAGTTGCTGGTGCTCGATGCAGGCGGCGTGCTGGTTGGCGCCTTACATACTCACGACCTCATGGCAGCAAAGGTGCTTTGACGCTCTAATGGCAACTTTCCAACTCCCCCACCCAGCAGAAGCGCTGATCCTGGCGCGTGTCTCGCAAGACATCCGCGAGCGAGCCGAGCGACTGCGGCTCATGGTGTTCGATGTCGACGGCGTCCTCACCGATGGCACGCTGTACTACGGCGAACATGGCGAAGCCATCAAGCGCTTTCATGCACTCGACGGTTTCGGCTTGCGCATGCTGCAGGAAAGCGGCGTAGTAGTCGCCTTCATGACTGGTCGCGATTCGCCATTGGTGGCGCGCCGCGCGGCCGAATTGGGCATTTCCGAAGTACAGCAAGGCGTACGGGACAAAAGTGTGGCTCTGAACGCCTTGGCTCAGCGCCATGGCTTGGAATTCGAACATATCGGCTTCATGGGTGACGACGTCATCGACCTGGCAGCCATGCAACGCGTCGGACTGGCCACCAGTGTCGCCGAAGCTCCCTTCTACGTGGTGCAAGCCGCCCATTGGGTTGCTACCCAAGCGGCCGGCAAGGGCGCCGCACGCGAGTGTTGCGACCTGATTCTTGCCGCACAAGGCCGGCTGGGTGGTTTTATTTCCAACCGCAGCCACACAACCTTCACCTCCGGCTCTCCCCAATAAGGGATCACCATGAAAGACCGCCTAGCCTCCGGTGTATCGATCGCCCTACTGATTGCCCTGGTGGCAGGCACGTGGTGGGCGGCCGACTACGCCAAGCGCGCGGTCATTCAGGATCCACCGCAGCGCATGACGCATGAAATCGATTCCTATGTGGAGAATTTCGTCATGGTGCGCAGCGACCCCAACGGCATCCCCCTGACACGCATGGAAGGCGACCGCCTCGAACACTACCCCGACGACGACTCGTCCGACGTAGTCCGGCTGCGCGTTTTCAACCAACGCCCCGATCGCCCCACCACTATCAGCACGTCCAATCACGCTCGCATGGATCAGGACGGCGCGCGCATCGTCATGACGGGCGACGCGCATTTGCGCAGGCTGGCTGACCAGGGCCGCGCCGAGCTCAACATCCGCAGCGAAGAAATGACACTGCTGCCTGATGAGGACGTCGCCTTTACCGAGCTTCCCGCCGTTATTCTCAATGGGCAATCACGCATCGAGGGCCGCGGCATGCGCTACGACAACGTCAGCCGCGAGCTCTCGGTGGCCGAACGCGCCCGGGTTCAAATCCTCCCCGGCACGGCGCCGCGTCCGGCGGCTCCTGTGCAACGACAGCCTTCCAAGGGATAAGAAATATATCGTGCCCCTAACAAGATTCTCAATTTATGCTGCTTACGCGGTATTTGCCCTGAGCGCGCTGGCTTTCGAGACCAGCCCCGCGCTTGCCGCGCGCGCCGATAGCGAACAACCCACCTTGGTCGACGCCGACGCCATGCGCTACGACGACCTGGCGCAAACCAGCGTGTTCACCGGCAATGTCGTGCTGACCAAAGGTTCACTCACTTTGCGCGCGGACAAGCTTGAATTGCGCGAAGACCCAGAGGGCTATCAGTTCGGTGTCGCCACCGCCAATAAGGGCAAGCTGGTTTTCGTGCGTCAACGCCGCGAAGCTTCCGACGAGTTCATTGAAGGCGAAGGCGAACGCGTCGAATTCGATGGCCGCAAAGAGCTTATCCATTTCATATCGAGAGCCGTCGCCAAGCGCCTGTCGTGCGGCCAGGTGATCGATGAAGTGCGCGGGCAGCGCATCACCTATTACCAGCGCACAGAAACCTATTCCGCAGTGGGCGGCCCCCAGGCCAACACGCCCAACAAGCGGGTTCGCACAGTGATCCAACCCAAGAACAAGCCGGCCAACGGCCAAGCTGCGCCGACGGGCTGCGCCGCCACCCCGACCAAAGGCAAGCCATGAACGCAGCACATTCATCGGACTCGGCCAACACCGCGTCCGCGGCATCGATTGGCATTGAAGGGCAGGTCAAGAACGTCGGCACACTGCGCGCCGAGGGCTTGCGCAAATCCTATCAAGGCCGCACGGTCGTCAAGAATGTCTCGCTACAAGTGGGTGGAGGTGAAGTAGTCGGTCTGCTCGGCCCTAACGGCGCGGGCAAGACAACTTGCTTTTACATGATCGTAGGCCTGGTCCCGGCCGATGCCGGCAGCATCGACATCGACGGCACCTCAATCACGGCGCTGCCCATACATCAGCGGGCGCGACGTGGCTTGTCCTATCTGCCCCAAGACGCCTCGGTATTTCGCCGGCTGAATGTCGAGCAGAACATTCGCGCGGTGCTTGAACTGCAACGCGACGAAAAAGGCGCCGTCTTGTCGGCGAAACGCGTCGACGAAAGCCTGGAAGCCTTGCTGGATGAATTGCAGATCGGCCACATCCGCAGCAATGCTGCGATTTCTCTGTCGGGCGGAGAACGCCGCAGGGTGGAAATTGCCCGAGCGCTCGCCACCGACCCGCGCTTCATCCTGCTCGACGAACCCTTCGCGGGTGTCGACCCCATTGCAGTTATCGAAATCCAACGTATCGTGCGTTTCCTGAAGGGGCGCGGCATCGGTGTACTCATCACCGACCACAACGTACGCGAAACGCTAGGTATTTGCGACCGCGCCTACATCATCAGCGAAGGGACGGTGCTCGCCAGCGGGCATCCGGAAGAAATCGTCGGCGATCCGGCTGTACGCCGCGTGTACCTAGGAGAACATTTCCGCATGTAGGCGGGGCCTATGCTCAAACCCGGTCTTCAACTCAGAACCTCCCAGCACCTCGCGCTGACACCTGCGCTGCAGCAATCCATCAAGTTGTTGCAGCTATCCACGCTCGAACTCGAACGCGAGATCGAACAGCTCCTGCAAGAGAACCCTCTGCTTGAACGCGAAGACGAGCTATCGCCTGGGGCGGTAAGCCTGGACGCCAACGGCAGCATGCATGAGCCTAGCGGCAGCGCCGACCATGAACCCCACAGCGGCGCAGAGGCTCCACAGATCGAAGCCCCCGCAGCCGATCCCGAGTCCTCGCCAAACTCGGACCCGCCCGACTTGCCCGAACTCCATCGTCCCGGGTCCGAACACGACGACGACACGGCGCCCCAGTTGGCAGCTCCATCACCGTCATTGCGTGAACACTTGCTCGAACAGTTGTCGATGACGCACGCCACACCTCGCGATATCGTGCTGGTCACAGCGCTGATCGACGAACTCGACGACAACGGCTACCTGAACACATCGCAGGAAGATCTGCTCGGCATGTTCCCCGAACAGGCCGAGGTAAGCGCCGATGAATTGCGCTCTGCGCTTATGTTGCTGCAGTCTTTCGACCCCTGCGGCATAGGGGCGCGCAGCATGTCGGAATGCCTGAGCCTGCAGTTGCGCGACCCCGATACCGACTGCTTGCCTGAAGCTCGCGACCCCGAGACGCTGCAGTGCGCCCGCGCTATTGCCAGTGAACATCTGCCCCTGCTGGGCGCGCGCGATTACGTCAAACTGCGCAAGGTGCTCGCTTGCGATGATGACCTGCTGCGCGACGCACAAGCACTGATCCGCAAGCTAGACCCCCGGCCCGGTTCGCACTACTCCTCGCCCGCCGCCGACTACGTCGTTCCCGACGTAACCGTACGCAAGGTCGGCAAGCAGTGGAAAGCCATGCTGAACGCCGAAGCCATGCCTCGCCTGAGAGTCAACCAACTGTATGCGCAGATCTTGAAATCGGAACGCGCTTCAGCTCACCCGGGTCTCTCGGCGCAGTTGCAAGAGGCCCGCTGGTTGATTCGCAACGTACAACAGCGCTTTGACACCATCTTGCGCGTTGCACAAGCGATAGTCGAACGCCAACATGGTTTCCTGAACCATGGCGAAGTCGCCATGCGCCCCCTTGTATTGCGCGAAATAGCAGATACACTAGGGCTGCACGAGTCGACAATTTCGCGGGTCACCACGCAGAAATACATGCTTACTCCGCTAGGTACGTTTGAGCTTAAATATTTCTTCGGCAGTCATGTCGCGACGGAAACGGGGGGTGCAGCATCCTCGACCGCCATCCGCGCGCTTATCAAGCAACTTGTCAGTGCGGAGGATCCTACCCAACCACTCTCAGACAGCCAACTCGCGCAGATGCTCGGGGAACAAGGCATCGTGGTTGCTCGCCGAACAGTGGCGAAATATCGCGAAGCCCTCAAAATTCCCGCCGTATCGTTGCGCAAAGGCATCTAGTCAACCACCCCTGGGGTTTAACCGTACTTGAAAGCCCCAACAAGGCGCCCATCTGCTGTTTAGTACTGTTGTAATGCATATGCCCGCTACTTTGATTGCGTGGCCCCAAAAGCCGGACTCGTCCGGTGCGACGCAAGCAAAGTGGCACGCCTGTGCCACGATGTGCCGGTAGCTTGTAGTTGCCGGCATGGCCCGAAGATAACTTCTTCGGTACACCGCTTCTAGGAGGGCTTTACATGAATCTGAGCATCAGCGGACATCACCTTGTAGTGACTCCTGCCATACACGAGTACGTTATGAACAAAATCGCACGCGTACTGCGACATTTCGATCACGTGATCGACATCCAGGTGATGCTTTCGGTGGACAAGCTGGCCCATCAAGCCGACATCACCGTCCACCTCAGGGGAAAAGACGTTCACTGCGAGGCCCGAGAAGAAAATCTCTATGCCGCCATTGACGCCCTGATCGACAAGGTCGACCGGCAGGTCATCAAATACAAGACCAAGGTCCAGAACTCAAGGCTCGAAGAGGCCCCCAAAAGACAATTAGTCGCTGACTTGTAAAGCGACAATAGCCGACCCGGGTAGCCAGAAGGTGCTGGTAACGCGCTCCGGGTCGGGGTACTGACTACGTCGCCCAGCACCGGTAATCCCCCCCAAACAACGCTCTCTTCCCCCAATTGGTGACAGACTGCCCCTCCTGGCTATAATCGGCCTCCATCTCTGAAAGATGCCGCCCGGTCCATCAGTTGTTGCATTCTGTATCGACGCAGACCGGCGCCAATATTTATGAATCTGATCTCGCGGATACTTCCCCCCTCAAACGTACTTCTCGACCTGGAAGTCACCAGCAAGAAGCGCGTGTTCGAACAAGTCGGCTTGTTGTTCGAGAATAATCACGGCATTGCCCGATCGGTTGTTTTCGACAGCCTGTTTTCTCGCGAACGCCTGGGTTCGACAGGGCTGGGACAAGGCGTGGCCGTTCCGCACGGCCGCATCAAGGGTCTGACCGAAGCCGTTGCAGCCTTTGTCCGACTGGCTCAGCCTATCGGCTTTGAAGCGCCCGATGGCAAACCGGTTCAACTGCTGGTGTTCCTGCTGGTGCCCGAGCAAGCGACGCAGCAACACCTGGAAATCCTGTCTGAATTGGCCCAGATGCTGTCGAATCGGGCCCTGCGCGAGGCGCTGGCGACGGAACCGTCCGCAAGCGCCATCCATGCCCTGCTGACCCACTGGGAACCCGCGCAATCCGACGCCGCGGTCTAAGCCCGGCACCCCGCCTGGCGGCCGCCCATTTTTTTGCGTGCCCCGATGCTTACAATTGAACAGCTGGTTGACGACAACGCCGACGAGATCGCATTAAGCTGGCTGGCCGGCCGTTCCCATGCAAGCCGGTCGCCGCTTCCCGCCACTTGTCTGGCCGCCGCCGACCTGGTCGGCCACCTGAACCTTATCCATCCAGCACGGATCCAGGTTTTCGGTCACGAAGAGCTCTCTTATTACACCCGTGTCGATGTACGCCGTCGTGTCCACCATCTGGATGAACTGATTGCCGGCGGCGTACCTGCCATCATCATGGCCGACAGCCTGTCGGCCCCGCTCGAACTGATAGAACACTGCGAGCAGCAAGGGGTCCCCTTGCTGACTTCGCCCCGGTCGGCGGCGCAGATCATCGATCTGCTGCGTATTTATCTGGCCAAGACCCTGGCCCCGGTCACCACCGCGCATGGCGTGTTCATGGATGTGCTGGGCATGGGTGTGCTTATTTCCGGTGAATCCGGCTTGGGCAAGAGCGAACTGGCGCTGGAACTCATTTCTCGCGGACATGGCCTGGTCGCCGACGATGCCGTGGAGTTCTCGCGCATCGCTCCCAATATGATCGAAGGCCGCTGCCCGGATTTGCTGCAGAACCTGCTGGAAGTGCGCGGGCTGGGTCTGCTCGACATCCGCGCCATCTTTGGCGAAACCTCGGTGCGGCGCAAGATGAAGCTCAAGCTGATCGTGCAACTAGTCCGCAATACCGCGCCCGAGGCCAATTTCGAACGTCTGCCATTGCAAGCACTTACTCAAGACGTGCTAGCCTTGCCCATACGCAAGGTGGTGTTGCCAGTGGCTCCCGGGCGCAACCTTGCGGTATTGGTGGAAGCTGCCGTGCGCAATGTCATTTTGCAGTTGCGCGGCATCGACACCATGACAGACTTCATGGAACGCCAGATGGAAGCCATCCAGAATGGCGCTTAGGCCGCCCGCAGGTATCAGCCCAGCGGTGTCGTAGACGATCTTCATTCAACAAAGGCACACCCGCTTCGTGTTACGCGTCGTTGTCATTACGGGTATTTCTGGATCGGGCAAGTCCGTAGCCCTGCGCACCCTGGAAGACTCAGGCTATAACTGCGTCGATAATCTTCCCGTACGCTTTCTGCATGATTTGATTGCCGCCGCTCACGACGACGGCCTGCAGTGGGTCGGCGTATCCATCGACGGGCGGGCCAGTGGCGCGATTGCCGACCTGCCGGACACCATCAATGCCCTGCGCGCGCTGGGAACCGAAATACGCGTGGTATTTCTCGATGCGGATACCGGCACGCTGGTACAGCGTTATTCCGAATCGCGCCGCCGCCACCCCCTTACCGACAAACTCTTCTATCAGGGCATCGCCCCCTCGGTTGAAGCCTGTATTGCGCACGAGCGCGAGCTCTTGGGATCGCTGCGCGATCTGGGCCACGTCATTGACACCACCGGGTTGACCACGGCGCAACTGCGCGCCTGGGTCCGCAATGTAGTCCAGGCCGACAGCCTGCCCTTGGTCCTGACTTTCGAATCCTTCGCCTTCAAGGAAGGCGTACCGCTGGACGCCGACCTGATGTTCGATGTGCGCTGTCTGCCCAACCCTCATTACGACCCGGTATTGCGCCCCCTGACCGGACGCGATGCGCCGGTTGCCAACTTCCTGGCGGCCATTCCCAATGTAGGCCGCATGATTGACGACATCGCCACATTCATTCGGACCTGGTTGCCGCAATATATGCAAGACACCCGTAGCTACTTGACTGTAGCCATCGGGTGTACCGGCGGCAAGCACCGCTCGGTGTACGTAGTGGAACAACTGGCGGCGATTTTTGCCGGGCAGGGCCAGGTCTTGGTGCGGCATCGCGCTCAGAAACAATTCGACGTCTATGAGCCCGCTTCGCCTGACCCGATGCCCCTTCCTCTTGACCAAGCCTCCGGGCCCGAGACGCTAGACCGATGAAGCCACTTTTCCAGCCCATGATCCGCAGCAAACTGGTCCTGCTCGCTGCCTGCTCGGCGCTCTTGTTGACGGCCTGCGGCACCACCCCCAAAAGCGGCCCGGGCAAAACTTCAGGTGGCGGCGGCTATTACAAGGACGACGGCCCGGGCGCGAACCCGCCGGCCGACATCGACCAGATTCCCGACGCTCTGCCCCAGGTAGAACCCTTGGCCAGCGGCGCGAACAAACCTTATGTGATTTTCGGCAAGCGCTATGTGCCGGATACTACGCAGCAGCCCTACCGGGCACGCGGCGTCGCCTCCTGGTATGGCCGAAAATTCCATGGTGCGCGAACCTCCAACGGCGAAATCTACGATATGTACGGGATGACGGCAGCGCATACCACTCTGCCCATACCCAGCTACGCACGCGTCACCCGGGTTGCAACGGGCAAATCAGTCTTGGTTCGCGTCAATGATCGCGGCCCTTTCCACGATGACCGCTTGATCGACCTTTCCTACACCGCCGCACACAAACTCGGCATCATCGGCCCCGGCAGGGGGGAAGTCGTGGTCGAGCGCCTCATGCCGGAGGAAATTGCGCGCATACGTGCCGAACGCAGCGATACGAACAAGCTGGCTGGCGTTGCACCATCACCCGCCTCTGTCGCAGCGCTCGGCAATCCAGACAATGCCGTAGCCAGCACCCTGCCGGTCAGCGACGTGCCCCGCAATACCCCGCCACAAGAACTTGCGCCGCTACCAGTGCAAGTTCCCTCGACTGCCACAGCCCCGGTATCGCTCGCCGCGGCAAGCGGCGTTTTCCTGCAAGTGGGCGCTTTCAGCGGGCAACGCAATGCAGAAGATCTGCTGGCCCGGCTGCGCAGCCAGATTCCCGACTGGACCGAGCCTGTGCGCCTGGTTAACACCGACCACCTGCACCGCGTACACATCGGGCCCTACGCCAATCGTGAAAGCGCGCTGCAAGCCGCACAACGTCTGCAAACACGCATAGATATCGCGCCGGTCATTGTGGTGCGCTAGTACATTTTGGCGCACCTGCTGTTTAGTCATCACGATGAGCAAGAAGCAGGTGCGCCTGACCAGCATAGGGAGGGATAGGGCCCGGCCTATTCGAGTCGCTCGCCCTTTGTTTCAGGCAGGAAGAAAAACACGATGACGGCAGCTAGAGCAAAAAAGCCGGATGTCGCCGCCAATGCGCTTCCTACCCCATGAGACGCCGAGAAAAACCCCACCGCGGCGGGTGCCAGTGCGCTGGTGGCCCGGCCCGTGTTGTAAATGAAGCCTTGCGCCGTAGCCCGGATCTGCGTAGGGAACAACTCGGCGAAAGTCGGAGCAAAGCCACTATAAAAACCGGTGCCGACAAAGGCCACCACTGGCCCGAACGCCAGCAATAGCCAGCTAGATTCGATTTGTACGTACAGCGGAACCGCCACCGCCGACAATAAGAAGAACAAAATAAATGCGAGTCGACGCCCGATCTTGTCGGCAACATACCCGAAGCAGATGAAACCCAGCGCCGCGCCTATCTGCATCACTACGATCCATGTCGTGGATTTAGTCAGGGTCAGGCCAGCCCCACCGGCGCTTGTCGGCGTGGCCAAGTAGGTGGGAATCCAGGTAAACAAGCCCCAATAACCGCACATAGCCGCAGCGGTAAATGCCAAACCGACCAAGGTGCTTCGCAAATGGTCTCCAAACAACATACGCAAGGTCTCACCGACCCCCAGCCGTTGTTTCTGATCCAACCAGATTTTGGGCTCGGACGCATGGCGCCGGACCCAGAAAGCAAATAGCGCCGGCACCAGGCCAACCGCGAACACCCAGCGCCATCCGAGGTAAGGCAATACCATTGCCGCAACAACGGCAGCCAAAGCGTAGCCGACGGCAAATGCACTTTGCACCCAGGCCATGACTTTGCCGCGGTGTTCCGCCGGCCAAGTTTCAGTGACCAGCGCCGCGCCTGCCGACCATTCGCCTCCCACGCCCAGGCCCAGCAGAAAACGGAAAATCATCAACTGTGTGATGGTTTGGGAGAAACCGCACAGGGCGGTACCAACGGAGTAGCAAAGAATACTTAGCACCAGCGAGCGGGTGCGTCCCAGACGATCGGCCAGAAAGCCAAAAATCAACCCGCCGAACGCCGTCGCCAACAAGGTCATCGATGCAATGACCCCCGCCGCGCCACTATCAAAATGCAGATCGGCGCTGATGTAGGTAATCACCATTGCGAACAGCATGAGATCCATGATGTCCAGCATCCAGCCTACATACGCTGAACTAAAAGCCCGCCATTGGTCCTTGCTGCGACCTACATACCACTTTTCGCCTACCGGCCGGTTCAGCGCCGCTGCGTTTGAAGGCATTACCTCTCTCCCAATTTTGTATCGATGGTCGATACCTACGTATCATAAATTATTCTATCGCGTCATTATCTAAGTTTATACCTATGGATAACCATAAATAGATATCAGTGTATTGACTATCAATACAAAGTATATGATTGCACTCTGAGAGCCCTTCATTGGGCGCCGCTTTCTGACAGTCCACAAGGAGAAACCCTATGCGATCATTCGTCTTACGCCTGTACGAGGACAGCATCCCGGCCGCGCATGCCCCCATTTACCTACCTCGCGGACCCAGGTCTTTGTACGTGCTTGAAGGGGGTGTTACGGTCGAATTCGAGCAAGGCAGCCAGCACCATGGGCCCGATTCGGCCTGGGTAGGACAAGATCAGCTCGGGCTCTTGGCCGGAGAAAAAGGCGCTGTGCTGTGGCGTTGGGAACTGGTTGGCCCTGCGCCTGGCGATGGCTATTTACGCAGCGCCCCCGGTGCAAAGTCCGAACTCAAGCTAGAGCAGGAGATCGAGCTCGACTCACAATTCGACTGGCTTATGCGTTGCGATCGGGTCAATTTTCCACCGGGTGGCGTCGCCCTCACCCACGTGCACCAGGGACCAGGCATACGCTGCTGCCTGAAAGGCGAAATCACGATCGAAACCCAGGGCACCACGACCGTCCACCCCGCCGGATCGGCCTGGTTCGAACTGGGACACGCACCGGTGCTTGCGCCTACCACCAAAAGTACGGATACCAGCTTCATACGCTGCTTTATCCTGCCCCAATCATGCCGCTCGCGCAGTTCCATCCGCTATGTCCGGGCCGACGATGCAGGCAAGGCCAAACTGCAGAGCTACCATATCTACGGCGAACGCATGTTGAATCTGCCCTGACCGCTTACCCAGATGCAAAGCCCGTGCGCCCCGATTCGCCTTCGTGGTCCAATACAGCTTTTGCGGGGGCCATTACGCCTTCCGTATCTTGTGAATTCGTGGATGACTCCGCCATGGGCTTTTCGCCTTCAGACACACAGCCGTTGCCGGTAACACCCGCCGTCGCACCCAGAGCCAACCCGGGTGCGGCCAGCACCCTTGCAGACAATCGCGATCCAGCGGTCTCTTCGACCTCGGTCATTTCTCTGAGAATTCTGGAACTGCTGGCGGCTCACGCTAGCGAGTGCGGCGTCACCGACCTAGCAGAATCGTTAGGCATGCCCAAAGCTCGTGTCCACCGCCATTTGACCGCCTTGCGACAACAAGGTTATGTCATGCAGAACGCGCGCACCAGCCGCTATCGCATTGGTTGGCGGCTGTTTCTACTGGGTCAAAAACTGGTTCAGCAATTCGATGTGGTTTCCCTGGCAAAGCCCGCAATGGAAGACCTGCGGGACCGTGTCGGACACACCATCGTCATCACTACTTTCGATCTGCACAAGGTGGTCGTCCTGGACCTGGTCCGCGGTCGTAGCGCGCTGGAAATTCTTCTCAATCCGGGCACGCAATTCCCAGGCTTTCACACCGTCGCTCAGGGCAAGATCGCCCTGGCTTTCGGCCCTCCCGCACTGCGCGAAGCAGTGCTTGCGCAACCACTGCTTGCCTGTGCGCCCAACACCATCACCGATAGCGACCGCCTGCTCGCGGAAATCAAGCTGGTTGAGCAGCGAGGCTGGGCAGAAGCTCCTGAAGAAGTGTTTACTGGCATCAATGCCTTGGCAGCGCCGATTTTCCAAGCGGACGGCAGTCTGTTCGGCGCTCTGGCCATCGTGGCGTCCATCCATTACCTGCCAGCACACGCCGATCCGGCTACCGTCCGTGAACTCATTGCCGCTGCGGCCAGAATCTCTGCAGTTTTGGGGGCTGGCGAGGCGGCGCGCATCAACAAATAGGCCCGCGACAGGACAAAAACAGCGCGCCCAGCACGGCGCTGGCCCAAGAAAAGCGGCAAGCTGGAGCCCCTACACTTCGCACAGCTCCGGCAATGGAAAACACCACCAGGGCACGGCCGGGGCTATCCTTGCTCGCCCTGCCCTTCGTCCTTGATGATCAGCGCCCGTGCATACAAGACGTCACGCGCAATGCCGGTAATCCGTGCGGCCACCTTGGCGGCGTCCCGCACGCTCAATACTTCGAGCACAGCCCGCAACACTTCATCGGCATTCGCGTCCAATTGGGCCGCCTCAGGTTCGGGGGGTGCATCCACGATAAGTACGAACTCGCCTTGCGCGCGCTGCGGGTAAGCAAGCAGCCAAGAACCTGCTTCGCCCAGAGGCACCGTGGCGATCTCCTCGAAACGCTTGGTCAGCTCTCGTGCAATCGTCACCCTACGCTGCGCACCGCACACGCTCAACAAATCTTCCAGAGTCGCGGCCAGTCTGTGCGGAGATTCATACATAGCCACCGGCGCCGCCAAGGCGCACCACTGAGTCAACCAGCGCTGGCGGGCCACGGCCTTGGCTGGGGGAAAACCGGCAAAGGCGAACGCGGGGTTTTCATCCGTGGTCGTACCGCTGGCCATCAATGCTGCGATCACCGCACTCGCGCCGGGCAGCGGCACCACGGCATATCCAGCCGCCCTGACCTCGCGCACTACACGGGCTCCCGGATCGCTCACGCCCGGCGCCCCCGCATCGGACACCAAGGCGACTCTTTCCCCCTTGGCCAAGCGCGCCACAATAGCCTGTGCGGCCTGTGCCTCGTTATGCCGGTGGGCCGCCATCAAAGGGGTACGTATTCCCCAAGCATCCAGCAAGGGGCGTGTCATGCGCGTGTCTTCGGCGGCAATGACATCGGCTTGCTGCAAGCAGATCTGGGCGCGCATCGTCAGGTCGCCCAGATTACCTATCGGGGTTGCCACCACGTACAAAGTGGAGGCCGGCCAATTTTGCATGGCTACTTTTTCGGCCACGCGCGCCCATGCACCTGGGCTCGCCTCCGGCCGGTCAACCGGGGTGCTGATATCAAGTTCCTTTTCCATGCCCGCAGAATACCGCGAGCCAGGCAGTGATGCCCAAACCATCCGCTGCCAGCAAGAGATCTTTTTCTCTATCCAAGCCACGTGAGCGCGCCAAGCCGATGGCTACCGTCCCCGGTTCTTCCCCCCAGGTGGACACCCACGCCCCGGACCCGGCTTACGCTGTAGCTCAAGCCGCCCAGTTGCGCGCCCGGCGCAAACGCTGCAGACCGCCGCCAAATACCCCAGGCCGTCCCAAGGAAGAGCCACGGCGCTCTCCCACCCAACACGCTGGCAAAGTGGCCGAAGACCGGGCGCTGGTCTTCCTGCAAAAAGCGGGTCTGCAATTGCTTGCTCGCAATGTTTCATGCCGGCAAGGGGAAATCGACCTGGTCATGCAACATGGGGCGGTACTGGTTTTTGTCGAAGTGCGCGCCCGAAGTCGCAACAGTCATGGCGGCGCCGCCGCCAGCGTGAGCGTCTATAAACAGGCTCGCATCATCAGTGCGGCACGTTACTTTCTACACACACAGTGGCGCGGACCACTGCCAACCTGCCGTTTCGACGTTTTGGCCTTTGAACAAGCACAAGATGTCCCGTGCTGGATACCCTCCGCCTTTGATGCCGTTTAGGCTCATCGAGCAGGCGCTGTGCCAAACCCGCCGGCGATCCGTAAAATAGGGGGTTAGTCATGACCGGTTACAGTGGACACATTTGTCGCTTACGCTGTCAGCCCTCTGCCCCTTACTGCATGAGATAATTCTCGCCATGGACCTCACTGCCCGCATTTCCGCCCATTTCCGCGACGCGATCGCTCTACATGAACAGTGCCAGGAAACCATGCCCGGCGCCGCGGCGGCTGCCGTCGACGCCCTGGTTTTCGCGCTATCCGGCAATGGCAAGATTCTCGCTTGCGGCAATGGCGGCTCAGCCGCCGATGCCCAGCACTTTGTTGCTGAATTGGTAGGCCGTTTCGAACGCGATCGCCTGCCCTTGGCCGCCATTGCGCTCAATACCGACACCTCCATCCTGACTGCCGTAGGCAACGACTTCGGCTATGACCGGGTCTTTTCCCAGCAAGTGAATGCCTTGGGTCAACCCGGCGACATCCTGGTCGCCATTTCCACCAGCGGCAACTCCACCAACGTCATACACGCCATTGAAGCCGCGCACTCGCGCGAATTGCGCGTTATCGCCCTTACCGGCAAAGGGGGCGGGCGCATTGGTGAAATGCTGACCGAAGACGATGTGCATCTGTGCGTTCCGCATGACCGCACCTTGCGCATCCAGGAAGTTCACATATTGCTGTTGCACGCCCTGTGCGACGGCATCGACGCACAATTGTTGGGAGATCTCTAATGCAGCATCGCAAACTGGTGGGGCTTGCGCGCCCTATCGCGCTTGCCCTGATGGTGGCCAGCTCTGCCTGGGCACTATCGGCCTGCGTCCCGCTCGTCGTAGGAGGCACAGTGCTGGGTACGACCATGGCCGCCTCCGACCGCCGTACCGTTGGCATCCAGGTCGA
This sequence comes from Pigmentiphaga sp., assembly GCA_040391825.1. Taxonomy (GTDB): domain Bacteria; phylum Pseudomonadota; class Gammaproteobacteria; order Burkholderiales; family Burkholderiaceae_B; genus Pigmentiphaga. The sequence continues at coordinate 12,881 of JBEBXA010000038.1, read as the reverse complement.
AGACAAAAACATCGAACTCAAGGCCAGCAACCGCTTGTCAGGCCGCTATGGCGATAAGGGCCACATCAACGTCAACGCGTACAACCGCAAGGTACTGCTGACCGGCGAAGTCCCCAACGAAGCCGCCAAGGCTGACGCGGAAGAACAGGTCAAGGGCGTGGAAAATATCCGCGGTATCGTCAACGAGCTACAAGTTGCGCTGCCCAGCTCCATTGCGACCCGTTCCAATGATTTGTTCATCGGCAGCAAGATCAAGGCTTCGCTGGTTGATGCCAAAGACCTTTTCGCTAATTCGTTCCGAATCAACGTCGAACGCGGCGTGGCTTACCTCATGGGCCGTGTGACCGAACGCGAAGGCAAACGGGCTGCTTTGCTGGCGGCAGGCGTCAGCGGGGTGACCAAAGTGGTCAAGGTATTCGACTACATCACCGAAGAAGAGCTACAAGACCTCGCCAAGGTAAAAGCCGACGACGAACAAGCTTCTGGCTCGAACACCAAAACCACCACCAATATCAATCAGGGCGGCAGCATGTAAGGCGGCAACAAGCCCGATTTCATGCGCGGGAGTGTCCGCAGGAAATACGAAGTCGCTTTCGCAGTATTTAAAACACCCGGCAAACCTGCACAAAGCAGGCTTGCCGGGTGTTTTTCTTGGTGGGGCCGTAAACAGTGCGCGGACTGTTTAGCGCACCGCGCCGAATACCTTTTTCAACAAGGCGCTGCCCGCCTCGACCGGGTTGCTGCGAATACTGCGTTCCTGCTCGGCAATCATCAGATAGAGGCCATCCAGCGCTTTGCGCGTAACGTACTGCTGCACGGTCGCATCTTCTTTTTTCAAAACCCCGAACTGCGCAGCCTGACCCGCATACTGGTTATACATCTGCGCCAGCCCGATCCGATCGATACTCTTGGCCACGACAGGTTGAAAACGCTGGGTCAGCGTGGCTTCGGTCTTACCCTTGAAGTACTGCGTGACGGAATCGTCGCCGCCGGTCAGTATTCCCTTGGCATCTTGCACGCTCATGGTCTTGACCGCGTCCACCAGCAAGGCCTTGGCTTCCGGCACGGCCTCTTCGGCAGCGCGGTTCATGGCCACTTCCAATTCTTCGGCCTGTTGACCACGGCCCATCAGTTTGAGCACTGACTTCGCCTTTTGCAAAGCGTCTGGCAAAGGAATGTGAACTTTGGCGTTGTTCAGAAAGCCGCCCGATCGACCCAGTTGGCTGACGGCGGTTTCGGCACCCTTCAGCAAAGCTTCCTTCAGGCCCGCGCTGGCCTCGCCGCTGGTGATGTCAGCCAGGCTTTGCGCCTGAGCGCCTGGCGGCAAACCCAAAACAGCGCCACCGGCCGCAAGGCCTATAATGGTCAGAATATGGCGGCGGTTCGTGCTGGCCGTCTCCGATTGCAACCCTGGGTTTGCACATCCCTCTGAATTCGTTGACCAATATGTCTTCATTTTCTACCTTTATACCCGGCAAGCGGGCAAGTATGCGTAGCCAGCGAGGCGCTGCCAAACTAATCGCTATTCTTGCGGTTGCAGCCATCGCTGCGGCAGGAGCCTGGTTCGCTCTGGCGCCTGCCAACACCGCGCCCAACACTACCTTCACCTCGATAAAAGGTGAAAAATTTACCACTGAAAGCCTGCGCGGCAAGGTTGTGCTTGTGAACTTCTGGGCAACCAGTTGTGTCACCTGCGTCAAAGAAATGCCGATGATGGTAGATACTTATAACAAGTATGCTCCGCAGGGTTATGAAATGGTAGCCGTCGCGATGAGCTACGACCCCGCCAACTACGTACTGAACTTTGCCGAGTCGCGCAAACTGCCTTTCAAGGTCGCACTTGACCCGGTAGGCGACATCGCGCGCAGCTTCAACGACGTCAAGCTCACCCCGACCTCGTTTCTGATCGACAAAGAAGGGCGTATCCTGAAGCGCTACCTGGGCGAACCCAACGTCGCCGAATTTCACGCAACCATAGAAAAAGCGCTCGCTAGTTAATCCTTGCTTGGCGCGCTACCCTGCCATGACCCAAGCTAGTCGCATCGTTACGCTAGACCATCGCTCATGGAACGCGGCCCCGGCCACGGCGGGCCATGCCGCGCCGGTTTCCGAACTGGAACAAGGCAAGGTCCTGTATTTCCCCGAATTGCGTTTTGTGCTGGACGAAGCCGATAGCTCATTGCTGGATCCGGCGCTGGTCGACCCCAAACGCAAGAACATCAGCCTGAATGCCACCACCGGCAAACTGACTGGCGTCGCCGTCGAAGACGCGCGCAAGGACGCGATCAGGGCCTTGGTGCGGCGCTATTACGAAACGACCCACCAGTTTCTGGAATACCTGCTGCCCACCTATCTGGGCGCCCTGCATAGCCCCACCACCAGCCTGCGCCTGCATCGCATCGGCACCTGGCAGATGTCATGGCGCAAAGACGATACCCGCTTGCACGTCGACGCGTTTCCTTCGCGCCCCACGGGGCAGCAGCGGATATTGCGCGTGTTCACCAACATCAACCCTCAAGGCGATACCCGTCTGTGGCGCGTAGGGGAAGACTTCGACACCCTGGCCCGCCGCTACCTGCCGGCTATGCCCGCGTACCGCCCTAGCGTGGCTTGGCTGCTGCACAAGCTGAACATCACAAAAACGCGCCGCAGCCAATACGATCACCTCATGCTGCAATTGCACGATCGGATGAAAGCAGATGCCGACTATCAGCGAGACGGCTCGCAAGAAAGCATAGCCTTCCCTGCGGGCAGCACCTGGATCTGCTTCTCGGACCAGACGCCTCACGCAGCCATGACCGGGCAATTCATGCTGGAGCAAACCTATCTGCTGCCGGTGTCGGCCATGGCCAAGCCCGAACGCTCGCCGCAGCAAATTTTGCTGCGGCAAGTACAGGCTGCAAACGCCATCTCATAAACCCAGTCTAAGCAATACCCTCAAGCTTTGGAGCGAGACTATGCAAATATCCAAGACCTGCCTGGCTCTCTTCGCCGCCTTCACCGCCCTGGCGGCAAGCCCCAGCCAAGCGCAAGCGCCGTACCCCGCCAAAGCTATCCGTATCCTGACAGGCTCGCCCCCTGGCGCTCCCTCCGATCTGGTGGCCCGCATCCTGGCCGAAAGACTTTCAAACCGCTTTAAACAACCCGTAGTTGTTGAAAATCGCGCTGGCGCCAATAACGGCCTGGCTGCACAGCAAGTCGCCAAGGCCAGCGCCGATGGCTATACCCTGCTCGTCACGCCGGATACCGCCATCACGGTCAACCCCCTGCTGTACAAGAAAATGGATTTCGATCCCCGCGCAGACCTGGTGCCGGTGTCTCTCGTTGCCAGCTTCAACCAGATATTGGTGTGCAACGCTGCGCGCAAGATCAACTCCGTGAAGGATCTGCTCGTGCGCGCCAAGCAATCCGATCTCAGCTACGCATCGGGCGGGCAAGGCTCGCCGGGCAACCTCGCCGCCGAACTGTTCCTGCACGCCGCCGGCATCAAGATGCATCACATCCCTTACAAAGGTCCCAGTCCTGCCCTGACCGACGTCATGGGTGGACAAGTCGATTGCGGTTTCCTGACCACGCCTACCGTGCTGCCCCATGTCAAAACAGGGAGGCTGACTGCGCTGGCGGTATCTTCGTCCACGCCCTCGCCGATGGCGCCTGACGTCCCGACGCTACCGCAAGTAGGGCTCTCCGATATTGATGCATCGTTCAACCAGTACTTGATGGCGCCGACCGGGACACCGCAAGCCGTACTCGACACGCTGCAACAAGCCGTACAAGACGCGCTCAAAGAGCAAAGCATTCGCGACAAGCTCACGTCGCTGGACTTGACCCCCGTTGGTTCCTCTGCCGCGCAAGCCAGCGCCCGGCTCAAGCAAGACACCCAGAAGTGGACAGCCGTGGTCAAGCGCATCGACATCAAGCCCCAATAGCAAGCGTTACGGCGCAAAGCGGCAGCAATTTCCACCATCCCTATCGCCTGAAAGCGGAGACGCGCACGATGTCCTTTCCACACCTGATCAAGACTAGCCTCATTGCCGTCACCGGTCTCGCTTGCGCGGCGCCGGCTCTGGCCCAAGACTATCCCAGCCGCCCGATCCGGGTCGTCGTACCTTATTCGGCGGGCGGCGGCGCAGACAACGCGGCCCGCATCATTACGCAAACGCTCAGCAGCGCCTTGAAAACACAGGTGGTGATCGACAACCGGCCTGGCGCCAGCGGCATCATCGGCGCACAAGCCGTCGCCCAGGCCAAGCCGGACGGCTACACCGTGCTTTACGATGCATCGACCTACGCAGTCAACCCGGCCTTGCGCAAAATGCCTTTCGATCCGGATACCGATCTGATCCCGGTCTCGCTGGCACTGACCGTCCCCAATATTTTGGTCGTCAACCCCAAAGCGCCGTATCAGAGTTTCAAAGAATTCCTGGACTATGCCGCCAAGAACACCGGTAAGGTCACCTATGCGTCTTACGGCCCAGGCAGCCCTGCCCACTTGATCGGCGAACTGCTTAAAAACCAGGCCCGCATCGATATGCTGCACGTGCCATACAAAGGCGGCGCACCCGCCCTGGCCGACGTCATGGGTGGGCAGGTTGACGCCTACTTTGCCAACGCCGCCTCCGGCCTGAGCTACGTGCAATCCGGACGCCTCAAGGCGCTGGCGGTAACTTCGCGCACCCGCATGAAAGTGCTGCCGGACACACCCACCATTGCCGAAAGCGGCTTCAAGGATTTTGAAGTTCTGGAGTGGAACGGTTTCTTTGTTCCCAAGGGCACACCACCCGCCGTCATAGAGCGCCTGGCCAAGGAAATCAAAGCCGCGGTGCACGACCCGGCAACTCATGCCCGCTTGCAAAAACTGGGCTTGGATCCGCAAGGTAGCACGCCGGCAGAGTTCGCGACCTTCATCCGCGCCGAGACCAAGCGCTGGACCGAACTGGCCAAGACCAACAAGATTACAGTCGAATAAAAACCACGCAACGCCCGGGTGCAATCGCACGAATGCACCCGATAAGCGTATGCTAGGTGCCCTTCTCTATTTATCTTGTATGTGAAGTATGGGTGCCAGTCTGTCTCGCGATGAACAAATAGCGGCTCTGCGCCGGGACGGCTTGGTCGTCGTGCGCAATATGCTCGATCCCGGCCAGTGCGCATTACTGCGGCAGATTGCCCAGGCGCAACTCAGCGCGCAGGTTGCGCCTATCGAATACGAAGCCGATCTGGGCTATCCCGGCGCCCCCGCCTCGCGCGAGGCCGAGGGTGGGCATACCGTGCGCCGCCTGCTTGACGCCTGGTCGCGCGACGAAGCGTATCGCCAGCTTGCCACCAGCGAAGGCATACGCGACTGGATGACGAGCTATTTCGGCGAAGCCGCGATGCTGTCACTGGCGCATCACAATTGCATCATGACCAAGCACCCGCGCTATGGCACCCTGACGGGATGGCATCGCGACTTCCGCTATTGGTCTTTCGAACATGACGAAATGGTATCAGTCTGGGTGGCGCTAGGCGAAGAAACCGATCACAACGGTGCCCTGCATCTGGTGCCCGGCTCGCATCGGGCCTTGCTCGGACCAGAACGTTTCGACGAAAAGAAATTTCTACGAGAAGACCAAACCGACAATCGTGCGCTGATAGAACAGGCCATCGTCCCCAGCCTGCGAGCGGGCGATGCCATGTTCTTCCATTGCAATACCCTGCACGCAGCCAATCGCAACAACACTGACCAAGTCAAGTTCTCGGCCGTGTTCACCTATCATGCCGGCAGCAACCGGCCTTTGCCGGGATCACGCTCCGCAGCCAAGGGCAGCGTCAGCCTATCGGGCCAAACCGGCGCTTAAGGCGCGATGGCGGCCCTGCGCTGTGCTCGGCCTAGTATTCCTCACTGAACCGTTACCCCGGCTGCTTGCAACAGCTTTCCCCAACGTGGGATATCGACCTTGAGGCGTTCCGTGACTCGCTCGGGCGCTCCCCCTTCCGGTTCGGCACCGATATCAGTGATGCGCTTGCGCACGTCTGCCTTGAGCAAACCTTCGTTCAAAGCTTTGTTCAGTTTTTCAACGACGGCACGCGGCGTGCCATGCGGTGCATTCAAAGACAGCCAGGAACTTGCGTCAAACCCTGGGTAGCCCAACTCTGCCACCGTCGGCACATCAGGCAACATATTCGAGCGTTTAGGCGTGGTGACAGCCAGCGCTTTTATCTTGCCGCTGCGCACCAGCGGCGTCGCGGTGGGAACGATATCCATCATGACCTGAATATTGCCCCCCACCAGATCGGTCAAGGCCGGAGCACTGCCTTTATACGGCACGTGCAGCCAGTGGGCACCAGTCACTTGCTGGAAATACTCCCCCATCAGGTGATTGATGCTGCCGCTGCCCGCCGAGCCCATCGCCATCGGTTTGGCGCTGGCCTTGGACAAGGCCAGCAGGCTGGCGACCGAGTCAGCCTTCACCTTGGGATTAATGACCAGAATGCCTGGCGTGCTGGCATACCAGATGATGGGATCCAGGCGCTTGAGGGGATCAAAGTTGCGATCCTTGAACAGCTCGGGGCTGACCGTCATCGGGCCGGCAGCACCAACGGCCAAGGTATACCCATCGGGGGCTGCCTTGGCCACCAGCTCCATGGCGAGCAGGCCGCCCGCACCGGGCCTATTTTCAACCACGACCGGCTGGCCCAGACTTTCCGTCAACGATTGCGCCATCAGGCGGCCAACGATATCGACTGCGCCGCCCGGTGCAAAGGGAACGATTAGGTGAATGGGCTTGGTGGGATAGGCATCTTCGGCCGCTGTGGCCGAAGATATCGTGCCGAGGCCGATCAATGCAGCGATAGTTGTACGCAGCAAGATCGATGGGTGGTTAGGTTTGGTCTTCATGGAAGTCTCCAGTTTTTTGGCGCGACAACGCCCCTGCCGCGTGTGGGCATAAGAGAGCTCATATCGAGCAGTGAGTCGCTGGGTGCCGGCATTGTTCAGATCCCGCTGCACGGGCCGGCTGGCCGCGCAGCGGGATCTCGCTAAGGCATGGCGGGTGGAACGAATTCCTGCCAGTAAGCTGGTCGCTCGTTCTGGTCGGCATAGCTTTCCAGCCTATCGGCCGCCACGCCCAGCAATTGGACCGCGGTTTTGCCGCGGCCCTTTAAGTAATCATCGAGTTCCGCAATGCTGCGAGCGAGCACGTCATAACCCCCGGTAAATACCGCTGACGTCATTTCCGTCGCACAGGCACCCGCCAGCAAAAAGCGGGCGACATCCAGGCCGCTGCGTGCGCCGTTGGTGGCCAGCAGCGGATAGTCACTCCCCAGGCGTTTACGGCTCAGCGCCAACCAGCGGGCGGTAAGCGGCAAGGCCCATGAACCGCCCAATGCGGCAGAGGTGCCCAGCATAGGAGCCTCGGTTTCGAGGTCCGGCAAGAAACCCATAAAACGCCCCATCATCACGACGGCATCGGCTCCACCACGCCGCGCGGCATCGGCCAAGGCGCCCACATCCTCGCTCTGTCCCGTCAACTTGATCCACAGGGGCAATTTGGTAGCCTTGCGCAGACGGCTCACTATCGCTTCTATACGTGCAACATCGCGCTCGAGTACGATCGCCCCCTTAGCAGCTTCATCGCCATGCGGTGCGCCGATATTGACCTCAAGCAGGCGCAAGCCCATTTGCTCGATCTCGCTTGCATAGCGCGCGCACTGCTCAAGATCACTCAGTATCAGGCTGGGAATGACGTAGGCATCTTCTTTGGCTGCTTCGCGATCAAGCTTGGCGACCTGTTCCATCCAGCTGCCGAACTCTTGCTGAATCAAGCCCGAACGGCATAACAACTGAGCGTCGGCGGGCGGCTTGAAATCCCAGGGCAGGCGCGTCCAGTCGCTGCTAAACAATGCGTAGTCGGTCTTGTCCAACTGGTGTTTGGCGGCCAAGGACTCATTCACCGATTTGGCGACTACCGCCCCGACACCCCGCCGCAATGCGGCGCGTATGCTGTCGGCCGTCATCGTATGTTCGCCCGAGCCGCAGATCACGGGGTTCTTCAATGGCAGAGACCCCACCATCATTTCCAGTCTAGACATTGACTATCTCTTGTATTTTCGCGCCGGCACGTTTCACCGCACTATTTTTTCGGGTTCGGGGAAACGAGATGTTTATAAGAAGTTCCGTTCAAGCGTTCGGTCAGGAGCGCAGCCACATGCTGCACCTGGGCAACCGAAACCTCCGACGGGGGCGAGGGTACGTCCCGGCTCGCACCGATGATGCCGATGGTGCCCAGCAACTCATCGCCTTTGTCTGTTCCGCGAAAAATCGGCGCCGCCAACACGTTGATGCCTTCGAGCACCTCGCCATTGGCTTCCTCGAATAGATTCCTGCGGATTTTCTCGAGTCGCTTCAAGATCTTGGCTGGCTCGATAATGGAGCGATCAGTAAATGCCTGAAGCTCGCGCTTGAGTATCTTGCGCTGCAAAGCGGGATCGCAGTAGGCCAGAGCAATGCGCCCTTGCGCCGAACAGTGGTGCGGAACGCGATTGCCCGGCTTGACCGTGATGCAAACCTGATTGGTCGAATCCACTGAAGAGATGACCAGTGCAGAATCATTGGTCACCGCCGATAGCAAAGCCGTTTGGCCAGTCTGATCGCGCAGTTGCGTCAGGTACGGATCGGCAATAAGGCGCAGGTCGAACTGCTCGCCCGCCGCCGTTCCGTAGGAAACCAGCTTGGCGCCCAAGCGGTATTTTTCGCTGGCGAGATCCTGCTCGACGATGCCGATCTGGCGCAAAGAGGCCAAGTGCCGATAAACCCGAGGCTTGGGTTCGCCCATGGCCAAGGCGAGCTCGGTCACTCCCAGCGGGCGGCGGGCCGCAGCCAAATGGTCGAGTATCGTGAACACGATACCCACCGACTCAAGCATGGCGGGGCCGGTTTTCTCCGGCTCGCGGGCTGCCTCAGGACTAAGCCCTTGCGCGGCGCTGTTCTTCATACCTCTCCTCAGATACCCATTAGGGTCGATGCATTGGTAGAAGTCATTTTACGGATGTCTGCCTCGCTATAGCCTAGATCCAGGCAAGTCTGGATAACGCTGCGGAAACCATCGACGATGCGCGGATTACCCTTCTGCCCCAGATCCGACCCCAGGATGGTCAGATCCACCGTGCCGGCCTCGATGATCTGGCGCAGGAATTCCGGCTCGTAGAATTTGAATTTCGAGCCCGGCACCCACATGCACATCGAGTGTTCCATATACACGCCCTGACGCGCCAACTCTTTCATGTCGTCCAGCGTGGCATCGACCACATAAGTGGGGTGGTTTACCAATAGGCGCTTGACGCCTCGCTTGCGCGCCTCATCGAACAGGGGCCAGATCTCCGAGATATGCAGATGCCCCGCCGACAAAACCACGTCAGCCTCCGCAATCAAGTCCAGAATATCCTTGACCTCGTCCTTGAGCTTGCCCGAGCTATCCAGCACCGTCAGCGGAATGGGCTCGATCATTTTTTTCTTGGTCTGGGGAAACTTCTCTGTGAAGTGATGATCTTGCTTATGGTGATCAATATGATTGGCCGATGAAAACGTCGGCATCCACACCAGGCGCGCACCCAGCTTGATTCCGTGCTCGACCGCATGCACATTGAGGCCGCCCACGGAATTATTGAGCGGCACACCCGATAGCATCAGCACGCCCAAATTTTTGAAATGCTTGTTGAGCAAATAGGTGACGGGCGTGGCCGAGTAGTAGTGATCCTTCAACAGCACGGCCTTCAAGCCTGCCTCGGACGCTTCTTGCATGGCTTCGATGTGATCCAGATAGCGATCCATGACCGAGGGGCCGCTATGGCAATGCAGATCGATCGCCCCTTTCACCAGGCTTTCAACAATGGGGTTCAGGGCGCTGTCGCTTGATGCGGAGACTTGATTCGAATTCATGTGGGATGATCCTGAAAAGAAAGAATGCAAAGAGCTCAACGGCCCGGCGCGAGCGATCGGGCCTGCGCGGCTAGCCCCAGGGCGGCGGCGCGTAGCCAGCTTTGATCGGAGCCGATCACGAACAGGCCGACGCCGCGTGCCGCATAGCCCCCCAAGGTCTGGGCATCCGCTAAAAACACACCTACCGCTACCCCGGCCAAGGCACCCGCGCGAATTACCTTCTCTATCGCGCCTTCCACCAAAGGATGGTCAAGGTCGGTCACGCCATACGACACCGCCAAGTCGGCCCGGCCGATAAACAGGCAATCAACTCCGGGAACCGCCGCAATAGCGTCGATGTTGTCAACGCCGGCCTTATCTTCGATCTGGCACAGCACACTGACGCCTTCATCGGCTTGCGCCATATGCTGGGCCATCGCCAATGCGCCGTAACCGCCCGAGCGCGGTGAATTGCTATAGCCACGGGTGCCATCGCGATATCGAGTTTGCGCAACAATGGCACGGGCGCAATCAGCGTCGATAACATGAGGAACCAGAACCCCGGCCGCGCCCATGTCCAGCACACGCAACACGGTGTGCGGACTGGGATCGGGCAAGCGCACCAGCGCTGCCGCGGGTGTGCTGCGGGCAGCCAGCAGGCACTGGTCGAGTTGGGATGGATCGAATACCGCGTGTTCAGCGTCGAGCACCACGAAATCGAGCCCGGACGCGCCGGCGATCTCAACGTGCTGATAGGCGGGTGTCTTGATAAATGTACCGCTCAAGACTGCACCTTGCCGAAGCTTGCTGCGGAATTCACTGTTGATGAGATTCATGGCTGGTCTCTTGCTGGCGCCAAAGTCGCTTATTCGAACTCGTGCCCTTGGTACTCGACCAGGTGCTTGTAGTCTTCCCGCATCGGCGCAAAGATGTCCAGATTCAAGACGACCTCATCGCCTACGGGCTCGGCGTAATGCACGACGTGCGGGGGAATGCGGATCATGCTGCCCGGCCCCCCCTCGATCACTTCGTCGCCCAGATGAAAGCGCACCCGCCCCTGAACGATGATCACCAGTTGCTCGAAGGTGTGGCTATGTGGATTGGTGTCCATTCCCGGAGTGAGCCAATTCATGACACAGATAGCGTCATCGCCGCGGAACCCGACGCGCTCCACTCCCTTGCGCACAACTTCCCTCGGCAAGTCGTTCCAGTTATACAAATTCGCTTTCGGCATGGCTCTTCCAGGAAAAGATGTTCTTTTACAGAGAAACATATTCTCTTAAAAGAAACATGATATCGATGGGCGAAAAGCGAGTCAAGGCAATCTTGCATCGCCATGTGGGCACGAATAAGAAAAATGGGGACAGCCGTCTCCACACCATCAGCGATGGCGAAACACATCAATCAGCTAGAGTGTGCTATCTGGAAAGCAGAAAAACCGGGCTCAGGCCTCGTCGTCAGCCCGTGCAGCAGTTTCTTGCGCCACCAAGTCCTGCGCCAGTGCTTTTGCCTGTTCCAGAAAAGCGGAAGCGTCTCCGCAGCGATAGCTCATGATCACGGGAGAGGTAAACCCTGGCGTAGCCAGCGGCACGTAAGCAATGTCATCGCGCAACAAACGCTGCACTGACGCCGGTACGACGGTTACCCCCAAACCTGCGGCCACCAGTCCAATGGCGGTCTGCAATTCATTGGCCTCCTGGACAACGTTCAGCCCGAGCCCCGCAGCGCGAAACAAGGACAGCACATGGTCCGCATAGCTGGGACGAGGCCGCGCCGGATACAAGATAAATGGCTGTTGCGCCAACTCTTCCGCGCTGACTCCTAGACGAGCCTTACGGCGTCGAAACAAAGAGTGCGACCGCGGCAACACGGCCATCAACGGCTCTGCCATCAGCACTTTGCGCTCAATGGCGGGATCGTCGAACAAGATACGCCCGAAACCGATATCGATGCGCCCGGCTTTCAGCGCTTCCAACTGCTGCAAAGTCGTCAGTTCCGACAAACCCACGTCCACCTGCAAATCGGTGCTGCGCAGGCTGCGTATCAGGGACGGCACAAAACCGTACAAGGTCGAGGGCACAAAGCCGATGCCGAACCAACGCCGCTTTTGCTGACCGATCCGGCGCGTACCTTCCACGATCTCATGCATGCGCGCGGTCAGTTGCAGAGAATGCTCGAGCAAAAAGCGGCCGGCTTCCGTCAAGCGCAGTGAACGACCGGTACGTTCGAACAAAAGCACACCCAGCTCAGCTTCCATCGCCTGGATCTGCCGGCTGAGCGGGGGTTGCGCCATATGCAGGAGCTCGGCAGCCCTGGTGACATTCAGCTCCTGCGCGACGGCCTGGAAGTAACGTAGCTGCTTGAGGTCCATTGATACCCTCAGGGTATGGAAAGGGATAAATATAGTCTTGGACGATCGAAAAATCGAGCTACATACTAAGAAAAAATTGCCAAGGAACCAGAAAAGTATGGAACTTCCCCGCATCGAAGCCGTTGAAGCCGTATTGGTAGACCTTCCCACCATACGCGCCCACCAATTGGCGATGGCCGTTATGAACGTGCAAACGCTGGTTATCGTTCGTTTGCGCTGCACCGACGGTATCGAGGGCCTGGGTGAAGCGACCACCATAGGCGGCTTGAGTTACGGCGAAGAAAGCCCCGAAGGTATCAAACTGGCGATTGACACCTATCTCGCGCCGGCGCTGAAGGGATTACCCGCCGCCAATATCCATGCGGCCATGCAAACCCTGGAGAAAGTGGCCCGCGGTAATACGCTTGCCAAGTCTGCACTGGAAACCGCGCTGCTGGACGCCCAAGGCAAACGCCTGGGCGTATCGGTAGCCACATTACTGGGCGGCCCTGTTCGCGACCGTCTGCCGGTGCTCTGGACCCTGGCGAGCGGCGACACCGGACGCGATATCGAAGAAGCGGAGTCGCTGCTGCAATCGCGCCGCCACGACACCTTCAAGCTCAAGATCGGCCG
>JBEBXA010000037.1:0-34194 GCA_040391825.1 Pigmentiphaga sp. | reverse complement strand
GTTGAGTTTTACTAGCGGAGCATAATGCGACGGCTGATAAATTCTGGCAAGCCGTTAATAAAAACAATTTAAGCCAATGCCCACACGGTAATCCCCTATATATCCGGGGCGAGCCGAAGCAGCGTTTCCCGCAGCTTGGAAATTCGACACGAAGACGCCTCGTTAGACCGATAGTCAGACTATCGACCGTTTCCAAGCCAGCTGAGGCGGGTACCTTGGTACCCGAGCTGTGCAGCGAACGCGTCTAGCCTAAACCTATTAGACCCAGCGAAAGCTGAGGTGCCCGACTTGCCTTGTTGACGGCTATAACGTCGTTCCAAGTAGAGAACTTGACCGCTTCTTGGCGCTCAAGGAATCCAATCAGGTTTTCCTCTGCGCCTGCCAATGAATCATCCGCAGCCAAATGCGCCAGCGCGGCCTTCATGGCAAGCATTGCAGCTTGTAGCGCTGCATTGGCGTAGAGAATCCCCGCATAGCCCATGGCTGCCAACTCCTCTCTTGGCAGTACCAGGAATGACTATTCCTGGGCCTTTTGTCGGCACGCGCAGGGGGTGGCTTTTTTTCGGGGTCATAAAATCCAGGCTTTTAGTGTTCTATATTGTGAAAAATAATTCACTATTAAGAAATATGTGTCAAAAAATGCCTTGATCGGGGTAATTTTCGTCAAAAATCAGCCTCATTCGCGTTTTCTTTAGAGAAATCCCAGGCAAGTTTTTATCCATTTGGCTCGAATTATGGCCGATTTCCCATAATCCATCAGAGGGTGTTTCATAAGTTTGGCAGTTAGTTGACTAAATTCGCAAATATGAATAATAATTCTCTATGTTGAATTAGTTGGTCGGAAGAATTGCAAATGCGGTGTCTAGGACTCGCCGTCCGGCCGAGTGCAAGCGACTTACCTAAGCACACGGGCATTCGTGTTAAACGTCTCGATTTTTGAATTAAGGAAGACAAATATGAACGCTACCGTCCGTAGCGCTGATCGCGCCTTGATGATTTTTGAGGCGTTTGAAGCAGCGAAATGCCAATTGACTTTGCGGGACTTGGCCACCCGATGTGATCTGCCCGTCAGCAGTTGCCATGGGCTAGTGCAAACCCTGCTTCAGCGTGGCTATCTCTACAGCATCGGGGGCCGTAAAGAGCTTTATCCGAACAGCCGCATCTATAGCCTGGCCAAAACCATCGTTGAAAACGACCCTTTTATTTCTCGTTTTTCTGCGGATCTGGAGGCGTTGCGCAACGAGACCAATGAAACCGTCACCGTAGGCAAGCGGCACGGCGATGGGCTGCGCTACATCTACACCTTGGATAGCTTGAGGCCCGTGCGTTATGCGGCGAAGCCAGGCGATATACGAGCTTTGCATTCAACGGCCAATGGCAAAGCGATCTTGAGCATGATGAGCTCTGAAGAGTTCGGGCAGTGGGTGGATGCGCGTGTGCTTGAGCCTATGACTCCAAGAACAATCACGACCAAGGAAGGATTGTTCCAGGATTTGGAGCAGGGGCGTGAACGCGGCTACTTCATTGCGGCTGGCGAATACTCCACTGATTTGGATGCCATTGCGGTGCCAGTTGAGCTTCACAACGATTTCATCACCATCTCTTTGGCGGGGCCCACTCAACGAGTAGCGCCGCTTCTTTCAGACTTCGCCCAACGTCTACTGGCAATCAAGCAGAAGCTTGAGGCATCCATTTGATGACGAGGGCTAACAGCTAACCCCGCATTTTCGGACCCGGAAAGAAAAAATGAATGAGCACGCTCGAATTATTGTCGTCGGCGGTGGTATTGGTGGGTTGACGGCTGCCCTTGCATTATTGAAGAAAGGCTATTCGGTTCACGTACTGGAACGTGCACCTGTCCTAGGTGAGGTAGGTGCGGGGCTTCAGAATAGTCCGAACGCGGTTCGGGTATTGCATGAACTGGGGTTGCGGGCCGATTACGAGCGTGACTGCTTCATTCCGAAAGAACGTGAGCTCCGAATGTGGGACAACGGTATTGGACCGCGCAGACCCGCGGCGAATGCGGCCATGATCGCAAAGTACGGCTTCTCCCACATCAATATGCACAGGGCGGATCTGCATCAGGCCTTAGTCAATGGTTGCCGGCAAGAGCCAAGATGCACCATTCAGCTCGGCGCGGAGTGCATCAGTTTTGTTCAGGATGATGATTCGGTCGAGGTCACACTTCAAACCGGCGAAAAAGTACAAGGTCATGCCTTGATCGGCGCTGATGGTATTCACTCGAAAGTCAGGCAACAGTTGTTCGGCGTTGCAGAAGCGAAGTTCACGAAAGTGGTGGTGTGGCGTGGCACAGTCCCCGTCGAGCGTTTGCCGGAATCCATGAGAGACCGCAATGGAGAAACGTGGATAGGCAAAGACGCGCACATTAGTCTCTATCCGATCAGGCGCGGTGAGCTGATCAACTTCGTAGGCCATATTGATCGAGATGAGTGGAAGCATGATTCGTGGATCGTGCAAGGGGGCGGCAGTGAACTGAAGAGTGACTTCGCCGGTTGGCACGAAGATATCCAGACCATCATCGACAACATTGATCAACCTTCCAAGTGGGGACTTTTCGTTCATGACACCCTGCCGCAGTGGTCGGTGGGGCGAGTCACGCTCTTGGGCGACGCTTGCCATTCGATGCTCCCCTATCACGGTCAGGGGGCCAATATGGCAATCGAAGATGGTCTGGTCCTAGCTCGCAGCCTGGAAGCGAATCCGGATAGTTTGGTGGAAGGACTGCAATGCTATGAGAAGGCTCGTATTGATCGGACCACACGAGTGGTCGATTTGTCATCGAGCAATGTGAAGTATTTCCGGGTGCCTGAGTTCAATAATGAGGCTCAGGCCAAAGATTGGCTTACTGCCGCATGGGACGCTCAAATGGAGCAACGCGACTGGATTTTTTCTTATGACGCGACCCAAGTTCCAGTAAGCAACCCGGCTAAGGAGCTGGCGTGAAGCCTCAAGCATTCCGCTACCTGCGTCCTCAGAACCTGGAGGAGGCGTTGGCAGCCCTGAGTGATGCAGAGGTCGACATCCGTCCGATCGCGGGAGGGCAGAGTTTGGTCCCGATGATGAGCTTGAGGCTGGCTGCCCCATCAACGCTGTTGGACCTTGGATGCATTGCGTCGCTGCGCGGCATTAGAGTGGATGAGTCTGGATCGATGGTTGCAGGATCCATGACTACGCATAGCGATTTTGAGCATAGCGATATCGTGGCTCGCCTTTTTCCTCTGTTGCCAGTGGCGATGGAAAGCGTGGCACATATACCTATCAGAAGCAGAGGGTCGATCGGGGGGAGTCTTGCCCATGCCGACCCGGCTGGCGATTGGCCTGCGCTCAGTGTGGCTTGCGGGGCGAAGCTTGTGCTGAACAAGCAGGGGGGCGTTCGTACCGTAATGGCCGATGAGTTCTTCTGCGGAATATTTTCAACAGTTCTAGAGCCTGACGAACTGCTTACAGAAATTCATTTCCCTTTCTGGCCTTCGAATCGCCGTTGGGGATTGCAGAAATTCGCACGGCGGCGTGGTGACTTTGCGCTTGCAGGCGCAATCGTCTTGCTTGATGTCGAAGACGACGGGAGGGTTAGCTGGGCGCGGATCGTGGTCAATGGCGCTACTGAGATGCCGACGGTTCTATCAGAACTAGCAGCAGGCTTGGAGGGAAACGTTCCAGACGCGTCTATGGTCGAGGCGCTTCTTGATCAGGTTGAAAGCACTGTTGAAGTGCGTTCGGATCTGCACGCTAGCGCAGCGTATAGGAAGGAGCTGGTTCGGGTCATGATCCGCCGCGCATTGCAACAAGCTCTTCCAACGTTGGAGAAAGAGCATGATTGAAGAAAGGATCACGATTCACCTCATGGTGAATGGCAAGCCTATGCAAGGTGAAGCCGAGCCTAGATGCACACTGGTGGATTTTCTCAGGCATGAGTTGCGACTGACAGGAACGCATGTCGGATGTGAGCATGGCGTCTGTGGGACTTGCACGATCCTGGTGGATGGCGAGCCGGCGCGGTCGTGCCTGATGTTCGCCGTGCAGGCGCAAGGTCGGGAGATCTCGACAGTGGAGGGGTTGGGGCAAGAAGGAAAACTCAATCCGCTCCAGGCTGCATTTCGTAAACATCATGCATTGCAATGCGGATTCTGCACCCCAGGCATGTTGATGAGTTCGACTGCTTTGCTGAAGAGATGTCCTAAGCCCTCGGCTGAGCAGGTGCGTGACGCCCTGTCGGGAAATGTCTGCCGCTGTACTGGGTACACCCCGATTGTTGATGCAGTCATTGAAGTTTCTCAACGTTAAATCAAGAGTGGGAAGGCGATGGTCACGCTTGAAGTGAGTCCGGCGATTGAGCAGTGCGCTCAGGAACATGCTCCGGAGATCGGCAAGAATGTTGAACGGCGAGAGGATGAGCGATTCCTGACTGGAGCCAGCTGCTTCGTTGATGATGTGGCTCGTCCGAATATGCTCCATGCGATGGTGGTTCGCAGTTCTCACGCTCAAGCCATCATCCGCGAGATCAATCTCGACGCAGCCCGCGCCTTGCCGGGCGTTTTTGCGGTACTTGGTCCTGACGAGTTGGCTGAGCACCTGAAGCCGATTCCGATGTCACCGTTCACCCAGCTTCCCGGGCAAGAGCGGTTTCTTCAGAAACCGTTGGCGCTGGGACGAACTGTCTATGTCGGTGAACCCTTGGCATTGGTTTTGGCGGAGTCCCGTTACGTGGCTGAAGACGCTGCCAGCCTTGTTGAAGTCGACTACGAATACCTCGATCCGGTTCCTGATTTCCAAAGCGCGCTGAAGGATGAGATCGTGGTTCATCCTCATGTGGGTACCAATATCGCCAGCCATTCCACAGTGAGCAAGGGCGGTGTCGACGAAGCTTTCTTGCGCGCCAGCTATACCCGAAAGGAAACCTTCTATGTGCACCGACATACGGCATCACCCATGGAGACGCGTGGTCTAGTTGCCGAGTGGGATGCCTTGACGGAGAAGATGAGGGTGTGGGGGGCGACAAAGCTGACGTTCCGCAATCGCGAAATCCTTGCCTCCATGCTCGATATTTCCGAGAACCAAGTCGAGATGATCGAAGTGGATGTGGGGGGAGCATTCGGGGTTCGAGGAGAGTTTTATCCCGAGGACTTTCTTATTCCTTTCGCTGCGCGCTGGTGCGGGCGGCCTATCAAATGGATTGAGGACCGCGCGGAACATTTGATGGCGACGAATCATTCCCGTGAAATGGAATGCACCGTTGAAATAGCAGTCGATGAAGATGGCCATATCTTGGGTCTACGTGGAGATATTGTCGTCGACATGGGCGCCTATATCCGTCCAAACGGCGGTGTTGCGCCGGGTAAAGGGCTGCAGTTCATGTGCGGGCCTTACCAAATTCGACATGCAGCGTTCACTCTGCGTACGGTACTAACCAATAAGACTCCGTTTGGTTCCTACCGGGGGCCAGGGCGATTCGAGTCCAGCTATTTCCGCGAGCGTATTGTTGATCTAGCTGCGAAGGACTTGGGAATGGATCCAGCCGAGTTCAGGATGCGCAACTTGATTCGGTCGGAGCAAATGCCTTGGGACGCCGGTGCGATGACTCCAGGCGGGCCGGTTGCCTACTACGACACGGGCGACTATCCGAGCGTAATGAAGCAGGCCCTGGAGGCTTTCGACTACGACTCGCTATTGCCGCTGCGCGGGAAGAAGGTGAACGGCAAGCTTCATGGTGTCGGTATTGCTTGTTTTGTCGAATCCAGTGGAGGTGGGCCCAGTGAGTCAGCACGCTTGTCGGTAACGGTTGAGGGTCGGGTTCACCTGTATACGGGCATCTCTTCTGCTGGACAGGGTCATGAAACAGTCCTAGCGCAGATTCTGTCCGATGAGCTTGGCATCTCGAGTGATCTCATCGATGTCTTTCACGGATCAACCAGCTATGTAAAAAAAGGCTGGGGAACTTACCACAGTCGCGGGGCAGTCATGGGCGGAAGCGCAATTGTCTTGGCAAGCCGAAAATTGAAATCCCAGATTGTGGAGTTTCTGGCTCAAAGAAATGGAGCAGAAACGGGTTCTATGTTCTGGAAAAACGGAACTGTTCTTGATGAGGACGGCCAAGTCCTTGCTTCCCTCACGGCTTTGGGACCTGCTTCGGCCAAGGATGATGAACTCCTGCAGGCACTGGAGTCAGAAGAGGTTTACTCCAGCACTGAGCTGGCCTACACCTTCGGCGTACAGCTTGCACATGTGACGGTTGATCCTGACACCGCCCTTGTCGAGGTATTGAGGTTCCTGACCGTTGAAGATGTCGGGCGCATGATCAATCCCAAGGTGGTTCACGGCCAAACGATCGGTGCATCGGTGCAGGGCTTGGGCGGCACCTTGTTGGACCATCTGGTTTATGACGAGAGCGGGCAGCTCTTGACTGGCAGCCTGGCAGATTACCTGCTGCCCACCGCTACCGACTTTCCATGCGTTCAAGCAATCAGCCTCGAGCGATCACCGGCATACAACAACCCCTTGGGGGTGAAAGGGGCCGGCGAGGGCGGCATTGCAGCGGTTGGAGGAGCGGTAGCCAATGCGGTCGAAGACTCGTTGCAGCGATACGCCGTCTGTGTGCGGAATCTGCCTTTGTCTCCGGACAAGGTGTCTGCGCTGATTCGTGAAGCAAGGCAAAAGCAGGCCCATTGACCGGTTCGCGCTTCATTGACAAATGGATTGGAAGCGCGCTGTAGATATAGCAGGAGACACAGGTGTCGAATTTTTTTGTGGATGCTGACGCGCTGGCCGTATTTGAGCGGCAGATGCGGCTTTGCCAGGTCAAGCCTGACGAAACCGTGGTGGTGTTGAATGCACCCGGCGAGCAAGTCGAGCATGTGAACGCGTTACTGGCTGCCATTGATCGTCTTGGCGCGAGATCGATGCACGTAAGCGTGCCCAGGAGTCAGGATGTGGCTGCAGCCGTGATGGGGCGACACCCCTTAAGCGGGCATGCGCTTGCCTTGGAAACCTGCAAGAAGGCAGACATGGTTGTTGATCTGATGGGCCTTCTGTTTTCTGCCGAACAGCTCGAGATTCAGGCAGCGGGGACTCGCATTCTTCGAGTTGCCGAGCCCTTGCATATTCTGAAGCAGATGGCCCCAACCCTGGATTTGCGCCGGCGTTGCGAATATGCCCGGAACTTGATCCTGAAATCAAAACGGCTCCGAATCAAGTCGAAGCACGGAACAGACGTGCTTTATGAACTTTCTCAGTACGGAGTCGTGGCTGAGTACGGCTATACCGACGAACCTGGTCGCTGGGATCACTTCCCGTCGGGCTTCGTATTCACGCAGGGCAATGATGGAGGGGTGAACGGCCAGGTCGTTCTGGCTCCGGGCGACATCATTTGCGCGTTCAAACGCTATGTGGAGTCGCCGGTGACCTTCACGATAGAGAAGGGATACATCACTCGTATCGTTGGGGAAGGCGCAAGCGCCGAGTTGATCAGAAACTATATCGACAGCTTCGGCGATCCCCGTGGCTTTGCCATCGCGCACATCGGCTTTGGTTTGAATGAGCGTGCCAGGTGGGACCAGTTCGCGGCGGCACGGGATGTCAGCAAGGAATACATCATGAATGCACTTTCATTTCATGGAAATGTGCTGTTCTCCACGGGGCCCAATTCAGAGTTCGGGGGTGACAATGACACACCGTGCCACATGGATTTACCTATGCGCGGGTGCAGCTTGTGGCTTGATGACTTGCAAATCCTGGATAAAGGAAAAGCCATGGTTGAAGAGCTTAGGGTTTCTGGCGAAAAAGTGAATTGAGAGGGCAGGATGAATCCGTTGTGGAATGCGTACCTTTCCGAGGACGATCTCAAGCTTTATGAGCTAGCTGGATTTGGGGCGGCAATGGGCTTGGGGAAACGGCCTGCTTTGCTCGTCATTGATGTGCAATACAGGACGAGCGGTACAGCCAATGTACCGATACTTGAAGCCATTAAGGAATATCGAACCGCCTGTGGGGAGTATGCGTGGTCGGCAATTCCCCGAATTGCTGAGCTGATCCGCACGTTCAGAGCAAGGTCGCTACCTGTTATCTACCCTCACGTGGCTCCAAAGACCGAGCATGATAGGGGTGGGCTTGCTTCCAAGATGCCTTCTTTGCTCGAGGTCGACGCCAAGGGCTATGAAATGGTGAAGGAGGTTGCGCCTCAGCCAGGTGATTTGCTGCTGCCGAAGATTCACGCCAGCGCATTTTCAGGAACACCGCTTGCCAGTTACCTCGTTCACCTGGGCGTAGATTCGCTGATCGTGACGGGCTGTTCGACCAGCGGCTGCGTCAGGGCAACCGTCGTGGACGCATCCGCGGCGAACTATAAGGTCGCGGTTCCTTACGATGCTGTCTACGACCGCATCCAGGCGTCGCATGCCATGAACCTTTTCGATATGGCAAGTAAGTACGCAGACGTTTTGGCTTCCCAGACGCTGATCGAGCGAATTGAGCAGGCACCTGGCTTCAGGCAGTCCTCCAAGTAAATAAAGCATCAAAGGGAGAAATTGAATGCAACTGGTCGGAGAAAGGAATTTACCGCTGCCGCGAGAGATCGTCTGGGCTGCGCTGAACGATATGGAGGTGCTCAAAGCTTGTGTGCCGGGATGCGAGAGCATTACCGAAATGGGTGAAGGGAAGTATGAGGTGTCCATGCTTACTGCAATTGGCCCGATCAAGGCTCGTTTCAAGGGGACGATTCAAATCACTGAACCTATCGCCCCACAGGGATATTCAATGCTGTTTGAGGGATCGGGCGGGGCGGCAGGTTTTGCCCGTGGAGAGTCGCGCGTCAGTCTGACTGAGATCAATGACGAGAACACCTTGTTGGCCTATTCCACCGAAGCCAAGATTGGCGGAAAGCTGGCACAAATCGGTGCACGGCTGGTTGACTCCGCAGCTCGAGTCATGGCTGATCGCTTCTTTGATGCCTTTGTAAAAACTTTGGTGCCTGAGGACGGCGCTGTTGCCGAGCCCGTTTGGAGTGAAGGCGGTGAAGACAAACGCGCAAACGGAATCAAAGGAGTTTGGAGCCGCTTGCGGGGAGCTTAGGAGATCCTTCAGCTTGAAGCCTTTCAGTATCGCGAGTGCGGATCAAAGGATTGATTGAACAATGGTCTGGGTGATTGTTGAGAATAAAGATCCCGGCAATGTAGAGGAGACGTGCGATGTTTTATGAAAACGATAGTTCTTTTAAGTTAAAACGGCTTGTCACATCAAGAGCTTTGGTGACTAGCCTACTGGCGCTGAGTTGCGTGCTTGCACACGCCCAGGCATCCGCGCAGAATTTTCCGAGCAGGCCTATGAAGCTCATAGTAACCAGTAGCCCGGGCGGTCCTACCGATGTGCTGGCTCGACCCATTGCGGAAAAAATGGGTGAAATTCTGGGCCAAACCGTCGTGGTGGATAACGTGCCAGGCGGCAATACGATGATTGCCGCCGGCCGTACCATCCGAGGCGAAGCCGACGGCTACACCATGTTTCTTGCCTCCTCTTCAACCTTGTCTCTCAATCCTGCTACGCGAAAAAAACTGCCGTACGACGCCGACAAAGATTTCGTTCCTGTGGTGCTGGTCGGAGCTAATCAATATGTGCTGGCTGCACGATCTTCTCTGGGAATCACAAAGGTTTCCGAGTTGATTGATTTGGCAAAGAAAAAGCCCGGCGACATCAAGTATGGAATGAGCGTCGGATCTCCTGCTCATTTTGCCGCGCTGATGTTGGAAGCCTCGGCAGGTATCAAGATGATGGGTGTACCGTATAAGGACGTTGCTTCGGCTACCAAAGACCTTCTGGTCGGCGAGGTCGATATTGTGTTCGCGCCCTTGTCCACAGTCGAGAATCTGATTGATCAAAAGCTGGGTGTAAACATTCTGGGTGTTGCACACAAGAAGCGGATGGCTCGGCTACCCAACACCCCGACTATCGAAGAACAAGGCTTCAAGGACGTATGGGGCGAGGCTTGGTATGGAGTAGTGCTGAAATCAGGTTCTCCCGCCGAAGCCGTACAAAAACTTAACCATGCTATCAACACTGCCTTGAAAAACGAAGGCGTCAGAGAGCGGTTGACGCGCGCCGGCCTCACTATCTATGGGGGCACTCCCCAAGAGCTAGATGAGTACATCAAGAGGGAAGCACCGGTCTACAAGAGAATCGCACAGAACGCCAACATTTCAATTGATTGACGTATGGGCTGCGACCGTCGACGCGCGTCGCAGCTGGAAGCAGTGCTGAATTTTCTTGTCATGGGTTTTACATAAATGAATAGATATCCTCCCCTTGCGCTAGAAGACATGTCCTGGGAGCAGCGCCGGGTTTATCAAGCAATCATGCAGCGAAGAAAGCCGTCTGTTTCTTCCCAAGGCGGCTTGTCGGGCCCGTTTGTTCCTCTGGTTTATGTACCTGAGATTCTGGATCGCCTTCAGCATCTTGGCGAGTACTGCCGTTTTAGTACGGCAGTCTCGCCGAAGCTGCGCGAGCTCGCGATCATTGTTACTGCGCGCCACGTCTCTGCTCAGCTGGAGTTTTACGTTCACGCTTGGGAGGCTCATGAGTTCGGTCTGGCGCAAGCGGTCATTGACGCTATCGCGAACCAGCAAGAGCCAGCGGGGATGGATGTTGAGGAAAGTCTGATCTATCACTTCTGTACCAGCATTCATAAAGAAGGGCAGGTCTCGGATGATTTATTCGACCGGTTCGAGAGCCAATTCGGTAAAGGCGCTGCCATAGACGTCATGGTCATCTGCGGTTACTACGGGACGCTCGGCATGGTGCTGAACGTTTCCAAAGCGTCTCCCCCCGGCTACCTGGCAGGCTTTGAGCCCGCATTCTCTGTTCCTAACGATTAGGAGAGCCTTGTGAGATATCCCCAATTGAATGCTGAACAAATGTCAGACCGTCAACGCGAAGTGGCGGAGGCGATAAAACTGCGCTATGAGGGGGAGCTACCTGCTCTCTTTGCAGCGATGCTGTACTCCCCGGAAATGGCTGAGCGGACTCAAGCTTTGGGCGAGTTTCTTCGATCCGGTTTGAGAGTTCCTGAACGCTTGAGAGTCCTGGCCATGTTGATTGCAGCTGGCCGGCATCGGAGCAAGGACTTGGTCGATTTCATGACCTTGGGTTCAGTCAAGAACGCCCTATTGAACCCTGCAACTATCGAATCGCTGGAAAAAGGAGAACGTCCTTCGACGATGCGCGAGGATGAGGCGGCGGTGTACGACTTTTGCTCGGCCTTGGTGGCTCAAGGGCGTGTAAGCAGTCCGCTTTTCAGTGCTTTGGTCGAAAAGCTGGGGCGGGCTTCGGCGCTTGAGCTGGTTGCCGTCTGTGGGTATATGGCCATGCTTACCAACGTCATGAAGGTCACCAAATGCGCACTGTCCGCTGAGCTGGTTTGACTTACAGAGTTTATGCCCAGTAGAGCGCAACTGTTTTCATTATTTTTCAAATAAGGGGTTAAGGTGGCTGATAGAAATTACATGATGATGAAGCAATATATAAAGCTTCCACTTAAGTACTTGGCAAGCGGTCTTGTCGCTTTGAGCTGCGTGATGGCTCCGAGTCTGTCCACCGCACAGAGCTTCCCCAACAAACCCTTGAAGCTGATCGTGACGAGCAGCCCGGGCGGCGTGACCGATGTGTTGGGAAGGACGATAGCGGATAAGCTCACGGAGATTTTGGGACAGGCCGTGGTGGTTGAGAACGTACCCGGTGGAAACACCATGATAGGGGCTTCTCGAACCCTCAGAGGACAAGCTGATGGTTACACCATGTTCATGGCGTCATCTTCCACCTTGTCCTTGAATCCGGCAACACGGAAGAAACTGCCCTACGATGCCGATAAAGATTTTGACCCTGTCGTATTTTTGGCAACCAATCAATACGTCGTGGTCGCAAGGCCTTCTTTGGGTGTGAAAAATATTACCGAACTGGTGGAGCTGGCGAGGAAAAATCCTGGGTCGATCAAATACGGCATGAGTGTGGGTGCTCCGAACCATTTCGGTCCGCTGATGCTGGAAAGCTCCGCAGGTATTGAATTGATGGGGGTTCCCTACAAGGACGCTACCCAGGCGACCAGCGGCCTGTTAACAGGTGAAATCGATATTGTTTTTGCTCCCTATCCTACTGTTGAACATTTGATTGGACAAAAAGTTGGAGTCCGTTTGTTGGGTGTAGCGCATAAAGATCGCATGCCTCAAATCCCGGATGTCAGCACAGTCGAGGAGCAAGGATTCAAAGACGTCTGGGCTGTGTCCTGGTATGGAATTGTCTTGAAGGCCGGGGCACCGAAAGAAGCAATTAACACACTCAATAAGGCCATCAACACCGCTCTCAAGGATGAGAAAGTGCGCGAAAGACTGTTCCGGGCGGGTTTCAATGTTTATGGAGGCACCATTGAGGAGTTTGTCGCCTACATGAAGAAAGAAGCGCCTGTTTATAGGAAAATCGCCCAGGATGCCAATATCTCGATCGATTGAGCATTTTCTGCCCACCTGGAAGCTTGGTTTCAGGTGGGCGTTCCCGGATGAGACAACGGTCAGAATTCAAGCGTGAAACATCTGTGCAATTACCTATATGGCGCCCATGTCAGAGCTAACGGTATCAGGCAGCATTATTTGCGATTCGGTGGCAAGGGGGGGGCGATCATCATCGTTCCGGGTGTCGTCAGCCCCGCAGTGCTTTGGATTGAGGTAGCGAATAGGCTTGGCGCGTTCTTTGATGTTTACGTGCTGGATGTCAGGGGGCGTGGCCTTTCTGAAAGCGGCCCACATCTCGACTATGGCTTTGATGTCTGCGCGGATGATTTGCAAGCGTTCATGGAAGCTGCCGGTTTAACAAAGGTTACTGTCATTGGGCACTCAATGGGGGGCAGGATCGGCTTGAGACTGGTGCGCAGGCCACAGCACAATGTCCAGAAACTTGTGATGCTTGATCCACCAGCGAGTGGGCCCGGCCGGCGTCCTTATCCCATACCGCTGGACGGATCGATACAGTTGGTGAAAGCCGCTCAGCGCGGTGAAGCAGAGGCCTTGTTACGATCAGGAGGTCGAGCGTTGTGGCCAGAGCCTTTGCTTAAGCTCCGAGCGGAATGGCTCAGTACCTGCGACGTCCGCGCAGCGGAGGTTGCCTATAGAGACTTTCACGAGCAGGATCCTTATAAAGACTTGGCTGCGGCGACGTGTGATTCGATTGTCTTGATCGTGGCGGGCGGCAGCGGAGTGATCCTGGAAGAAAATATACAGGACTTCCGCCAAGCAAATCCGAAGCTCAGGGTTCATTCAATCCCTGGTGCCGCCCATCAACTTCAAGTTGAAAATTTTGCTGAGTCTATGGGTGTGTTGGAGGATGTGCTGGGCGATCCTTCTCGAGCCTATCCGTAATTTGTGGGCGAGGCAGTTGCATTGTGCTGTATGAACTGTGTGGGTTCTGAGTTCAGCCTTTTGGGCGGGCTTGGGGCCCGCCGTCCCAGCCCTTACTCTACCGTTACGCTCTTGGCCAGATTACGCGGCTTATCAACATCAGTCCCCCGCGCGCAAGCGGTGTGATAGGCCAGCAATTGCATCGGCACCACGTGCAGGATGGGCGAGAGCCATCCATAGTGTTCAGGCATGCGAATCACGTGCATGCCGGGTTCCGAATGGATGTTGCTGCCCGCATCGGCAAACACATACAAGCGTCCGCCGCGCGCGCGCACTTCCTGGATGTTGGACTGAAGCTTCTTCAGCAGTTCGTCTTGCGGCGCGACGGTAATCACCGGCATCTGATCCGTCACCAAGGCCAAGGGCCCGTGTTTCAGTTCACCTGCCGGATACGCTTCGGCGTGGATGTAGCTGATTTCTTTCAGCTTGAGTGCGCCTTCTAGGGCAATGGGGTAGTGCATGCCGCGACCCAGGAAGAGGGCGTTTTCCTTGCGCACGAATTCTTCGGCCCAGGCGATGATTTGAGGTTCCAGAGCCAGCACCGACTGGATCGCGACGGGTAAGTGGCGCAGGGCACGGATGTGCTCGGCTTCCTCTTCTTCGTTCAGATGGCCCTTGATTTTTGACAGAGTAAGCGCCAGCAGGAACAGACCTACCAATTGGGTGGTGAACGCCTTGGTAGAGGCGACGCCGATTTCGACGCCCGCGCGAGTCAGGAAGCTGAGCTTGCATTCGCGCACCATGGCGCTGGTGCTCACGTTGCAGATGGTGAGCGTTTTCGTCATGCCCTGACTCTGGGCATGCTTGAGCGCCGCCAGGGTGTCCGCGGTTTCGCCGGATTGCGAAATGGTTACCACCAGGCTGCGCGGGTTGGGCACGCTGATGCGGTAGCGGTATTCGCTGGCGATTTCGACGTTGACTGGAATCTGGGCGCCTGCTTCGATCCAATACTTGGCGGTCAGGCCGGCGTAGTAGCTGGTGCCGCAAGCCAGAATCAGGACGGAGTCGATGTCTTTGAAGATGGCGGCGGCGTCGGGCCCGAACAGTTCCGGACTGATGGTTTCCACGTCTTGCAGGGTGTCGCCGATAGCGCGCGGCTGCTCGAAGATTTCCTTCTGCATGTAGTGGCGGTAGGGGCCAAGCTCGGCGGCGGCGGTGTGGGCGATGACCGTGCGGACTTCGCGCTCGACCGGGTTGCCGTGGATATCGGCGATCCAGACTCGTGAGAGTTGAAGATCGACGACGTCGCCGTCTTCCAGGTAAATGATGCTGTTGGTGGTGCCGGCCAGCGCCATGGCGTCCGAGGCGAGGAAGTTTTCACCTTCGCCTATGCCCACGATCAGGGGCGAGCCATGACGCGCTCCAATCACGCGGTGGGGCTCTTCACGGCAGAACGCGGCAATGGCGTAGGCGCCTTGCAGGCGCTTGACGGTTTGTTGCATGGCTGCCAAGAGGTCGCCATCGTAGGCCTGATTCAGCAGGTGCGCGATAACTTCGGTATCGGTTTGGCTTTCGAATTCATAGCCCGCCGCCCGCAGCTCGGTGCGCAGTTCTTCGTAGTTCTCGATGATGCCGTTGTGGACCAGCGCGATGCGGGGCTGGCCATTGTGGTCGTTCGAGAAGTGCGGGTGCGCATTGTTGGTGGCTGGGGCGCCGTGCGTGGCCCAGCGAGTGTGGGCAATGCCGGTAAAGCCGCTCAGGGTGTTGCTTGCGATCTGGTTTTCGAGTTCGGCCACTCGTGAGGTGCTGCGTGAACGCCTTATTTCGCCGTCAATGTGGACAGCTACCCCGCAGGAGTCATAGCCGCGATATTCCAGGCGCTTCAGGCCTTCGACCAAGACTGGGGTGATGTCGCGTTGAGCGACGGCGCCGACGATGCCGCACATAGTGTTCTCTCTTGAACAAACAGGTTGGGCAAGATTTTGGTGCTTTTAGAGAGAAATGTAATTTCTAATTTATGAATATTGTTTCCGTTAATTTCATATCTAATATGACAAGATCAATATGATCATTTATTGATATATATTTTCCAATAATTTCAAATTGATGGCGACTATGACGGAACTTTCGCAAGCGCAGAGCCCGCTGGACGAGCTTGATCGCCGTATCCTGACCGTTTTACAACAGGATGCATCGCTCACCAATCAAGAGTTGGCGGCGCAAGTTCATGTATCTGCGCCCACCTGTCTGCGCCGGGTGCGTAAGCTGGTAGCCGACGGCGTGATCGAAAAGCAAGTGGCTATCGTGTCACCCGAGAAAGTGCATGCCGGCCTGACCGGGATCATCGAAATCACCTTGGCGGTGCAGGCGGCGGAAAATCTGGAAGAGTTCGAGCAGCGGGTGGCGGATGAATCCGCCATTACGCAATGCTATCGGGTTTCGACCGGGCCGGATTTTGTTTTGGTCGTTCAAGTATGGGATATGCCGGCCTACCACGCCTTGGTGCACCGGATGTTTACCGCGCAGGCAAATGTTCGAAATGTGCGGACTTTTTTTTCCACGCACCGTAGCAAGTTCGATACGCGCATCGTGCTGTAGGGCAGCCCCCAAAGGCAACAGTTCCCCCTAAGGAGAACTGTTGCTTACCCATTTTCCGAAGGTCAGGGCTTCTTCTTTTCCGGCCGTTGCCAGCTAGCTATGCTGGTCTGGCGTGTGCGGGACATGGTCAGTTGCCCGGCGGGGGCATCTTGGACCAGGGTCGTACCGGCTGCCACGGTGGCGCCCTTGCCCACGGTAACAGGGGCTACCAACTGGCTGTCCGAACCGATGAAAACATCGTCTTCAATGATGGTTCGGTGTTTGTTGACGCCGTCATAGTTGCAGGTGATGCTGCCGGCGCCTATGTTGACGCGCGCGCCCACGGTGGCGTCGCCCACGTAGCTGAGGTGATTGGCCTTGGCGTCTGTGGCGAACGTGCTGTTCTTGATCTCGACGAAGTTGCCGATGCGGACGCTGTCGCCCAGGACGGTGCCGGGCCGCAAGCGGGCATAAGGGCCGACCCGGGCCTCGACGCCGACACGTGCCTGGTCCAGGTGGCTGAAGGCGTCGATGCGGGTGCCGGGCCCGATGGTGGTGTTGCTCAGTACGCAATGGGGGCCGACGATAACGCCGTCGGCAAGCTCGACCCGGCCTTCGAAGACGCAGCCTACATCGATGAACACGTCGTGTCCGCAGATCAATGAGCCGCGTAGATCAAAGCGTGCCGGGTCGGCCAGCGTGACCCCGGCTTCCAGCAGGCGATCGGCTTGGGCGCGCTGGTAGATGCGTTCTAGTTCAGCTTGCTGGACGCGGCTGTTGACGCCCAGGGTTTCCCAGTCATGGTCGGGTTGGGCGGCCAGCACCGGCGCGCCATCGGCAACCGCCATTGCGATGATGTCGGTCAGGTAGTACTCGCCCTGGGCGTTATCGTTCTTGAGCGCGCCCAGCCATTTCTTCAGCGCGGCAGTCGGTACGGCGAGTATGCCGGTATTGACCTCGCGGATGGCCCGCTCGGCTTCAGTGGCATCCTTGTGTTCGACGATATGGCTAATGGTGCCGGCGTTGTTGCGCACGATGCGGCCATAGCCGGTGGCATCGGCCAATTCAACGGTCAGGACCGCCACTGCGCCAGCTTGCGAGGCGCGGGTATCCAGCAGGCGTTGCAGAGTTTGGGCGCTTACCAGCGGAACGTCGCCATACAGGACAAGGGTGACGTCCTTGCCATCCCCCTTTTCCTTGAGCGCAGGCACCGCTTGCTGGACGGCGTGTCCGGTACCTAGTTGTGGTTGTTGCAGGGCGAACGCCAGGTCTGGGGCATTCGCGTAATGTTGTTTGATTGCATCGGCCCCGTGGCCCACCACCACGACTATACCCGCGGGCTCCAGCGCGCGACCCGCGTTTAGGACATGGGTAAGCATGGACTGGCCGGCTAGCGTATGGAGTACCTTGGGTAACTCCGACTTCATGCGCTTGCCCATGCCGGCGGCGAGAATCACGATGTTAAGCATGAGGCGCTACTCCGGAATAGAGGGGTGAAAGCGTGGCAGTTTAAGGCACCTTGGCGACAATCGCATGATTCCGAAGGCTCCGGCTTCCAACTTGATACATACGGGCAACGCTCGATCGTCTGGGGTGGCGGGCCCTGCTGCCTTTAGAGCCGGCGCGAAGCACCTATCGGTAGGCGTGAATCGCAGAGCCCCAGCCTTAGTCCACATCAGGCCGCGCCAAAGGAAGCCCGAGCTACACTTGTTGCGGGAGGTCCATAGGATGATGCTCAAGGATTTGGGACGTGTGCGCGGCGCAATGATCGGTCTGCTGCTATTGCTGACCGCCGCGTGCAGTTCGCTGCGTTTGGCCTATAACCACGCGGACACCATGCTGGCGCACCGGATGAACGACTGGTTCGCTTTGTCTGGCGGGCTTGAGCATACCGCTCGGGAGAGCCTGAATCGTGTACTGGCTTGGCACCGCAGCGCTGAACTTCCGCAATATGTCCGGCTTTTGGAAGAGGCTCAAGCCAGACTGAACCAAAACACACCTTTGACTGCGCCGGAAGTCGCGATATGGCAGCAGCAGATCATCCAGCATTTACTGCATGTGGGCAATCAAGTGGCCAAGGAGTTTGGCGGCGTGATGGGGCAATTGGGGCCGGTAAATAAAAAGCGCTTGGTGGCCCGCCTGGACGAAAGCAATGAAGAGTTCCGTAAAGACCATCTTGATAGCCGTCCCGAGGCCCAGCGCAAATTGCGTGTCGAACGGCTCAGGGGGCGTTATGAATTCTGGCTGGGTAAATTGCAGCCGACGCAGCAGGCAAGGATAGAAGCTTGGGTCGATAGCGATGTTAGCGATGCGCAATGGCGCCTGGCGGAGCGGCATCGTCGCCAGCAGCGATTTTTGGCCATCGTGGATACTGCCGGCGCCGGCACTGCCAGCGACACCGCAAACCGCCTGCGGGCCTATTTTTCCGAAATCGCAGCCCCTGCCGCACCAGAGGCTAGAGACCGCCAGCGCCGGATGCTGGAAGGCGGGGCACAGCTGACTGCGGACATGCTGAATATGGCAAGCGCGGCACAGCGCGCCCGTACTCGGGAGCGCCTTCAGGACATGTCGAAAGATTTACTTGTGCTGTCCATGCCTTAAAGGCAAGAGGCGTGCGACAGTTTCAAGCGGCCGGTTGCTTAAGCAGTTTTTCAATTGCCTGAACGACCTGCGCATCGCTGGGTTCGACCTTGCTGGGGAAGCTGGCGATAGCTTGCCCATTGCGATCAAGCAGGTACTTGTGGAAATTCCATTTGGGTTGCTGCCCGGTCGCTTTGGCCAGACTGGCGAAAAGCGGATTGGCGTGCGCGCCCGTTACCACGGTCTTGGAAAAAATCGGGAACTTCACGCCATAGGTGTTAAAGCAGAGGTCGGCGATTTGTTCCGCGCTGCCGGGTTCCTGCTGGCCGAAATCATTGGATGGGAAGCCCAGCACGACCAAGCCTCGATCTTTGTATTTGGCGTATAGCTGTTCCAGCCCTTCGTATTGATGGGTAAAGCCGCAGTAACTGGCGGTATTGACGACCAGCAGGACCTTGCCGCGATACTGGCAGAGATTCTGCGGGACTTCGTCTTGCAGGCGGGGAAAACTGGTGTTCAGCACTGCAGGGCAGTCGCCCGCGCTGGGAGCGGCGGGGCCGGCGGCCAAGGCCGCTTGAGAAAAGAGCGCTGCGCCGGCAAGCAGCAATGCCGCGCAAAGCCATGTCAGACGGTCTGCTGCCGGGAAATTTCGGGTAGATGTGTTCATGACTGCGCTCCTTGGCGCTGGAAGGCTCAGAGGAATGTCACCAATACCCCCGCATACCAATATAGTCTGTCTTTGAAGATTTCGCCGTTGGCAAACAGGCCTATCAAGGGAATATCGCCCAGTTGCTGCTGAACCAATTGCATTTCCGCCGAAGGTCCGCCGAATAGGGTGCCGGTGCGGCCCAGGCAGGAAATATAGAGTGCGCCGCGGATATTTTGCATCCCGCCATGTTCGGTTTCTATGTTTTCCCGCAACTCGGTGCAAGCGCGGATCAAGTCGGTTTGCGCAGCGGCGCGATCGCGCCGGCAGAAGACGACGTGATCCGCATCCAGTTCGGAACCAATGGCCAGTGCGCGCACATGCGGGTCGACGCCGATCAGCGGCCGCACCTGATAGTCGCCGCGTATGAATGCCTCGCCCCTGCCTACTCCCAAAAAAGTGCCCTGTAGCATTTGCACGGCGGAAGCTGCTTGCTGTTTCTGATTGGGCGCTTGGCCGGAGCGCATGGCGGCAGGAAGATCTTTGGGCGCACCCAGGTCTTGCAACAGTACGTCGAGCGCGGGTTCGCCATCAAGCCGATTGAGCAGGCGGCCGTTCGCGTCGGTGACGCGATGGACCGGGCCGATAGGTTGGCATCCTTGACTTACGCAGCCGGCAACGACAATGTTTTCGGAGAAGATGACGCCCGAAAGACCGCCTGCCAGGATGTCGTCGGCAATCAGTGTCGACGCGTGCCTGCTGCTGGACAGACCTCCGAACAGCGTTTCGCCAGCCAGCTTGCCGTTCATATCATTGATGAGGTCGGGCAGGTCGGGGGTGGATGCATCGGCATGAACCAGGGCGGTCCAGTTTTTTCGGCGTCCGTCAGGCGTGCGGTCCAGTTTGTCGGGGGGCGGGGTCTTGCCCGAAAAAACCTGGAAGTCGTCAGGTGAAAAATCCGCCAGCATCAAAGCCATGGCGGGTTCATCGATGTATTCGGCGCTGCCGGCGGCAATGCCTACGCCAATGGCGCCGGTCCAGTGAGTGACGCCGGTGCGTTCACGCACAAAGGCCAGGATGTCGGAGGCGCTGTCGGAGTAGTGGTCAGTCAGGTAGAGAAAGCCGAGGGTGGCGCCTGCTCCCGCACCCGTGCGGCTGGCTTGCTCGATTTGCGCCAAGCACAAGGACGCCGATACGCGCCAGTCCGAATGGGTGGCGTGCGCCCAGGGAAACTGCTGCGTCATGAACTGCCCTTGGTTTTGCGGGCGGTTTTAGTGGGCGTCGCACGTTTTTTTGCGGCGGTTTTTCTGGGTCGAGGGGCGGCGGCAGGGGTTTCATTGCGTGCCGGAGGGCTAGCCTGCGGCATGCTGGCAGCGCTTGCCGAGGCAATGCGATTGAATTGTTCTTGTAGAAGATTCCACCATGCTTGGGCGCCGGGTATGCCTTCGATAGGAGCGTTTGGCGCTGCTTCAGCCGATGCCCGGGGTGGTTCGGGGCTTGTCGCCGCGGGGTTTGCTTCGTCGGCTGGGGGCGGGGGTTTTCCGGCTTCGGCGGGGGCGGGGCGCAAGCCGAGGACTACCTCCAGCGGAGAGGGGGGTGTTTCGCCAGAGTGCTTATCGTGCGGCGCTGCATAGGCACTGCCCATAGACTGTGCAAACGAGCGCAGCGTAGAGATGGTCGCGCGCTGGACTTCCAGGCCCTGGATGCTGGCGCGCAGCATGGTCAGGTTCAGATTCAACCAGTTTTCAATGGCGCGCAGATCGGTAATACGGCGGTCGAGCTCATCCACCTCCAGAGGTGGCGCGCTTGGCACGGCTTTGGAAAGAGCACCCAGATTGCCCCATGCTTGCTGCATCATCTCCAGGCTTTGCAGCACCGGGTTGGCGCTGCCCGCCGTACCGGAGCCAGGCATGCCAGGAATGCTAAAACCAAAAGGGTTGCCGGGGTTGGGTGTCATAGTGGTTTCCTAGTATGAATAGAGGCGTGCGGCCCTATTGCGGCGGGGCGACAAGTTGGTCGATGGCGCCGAATATGCTGGCGCCGTCGGTGTCGAACATCTCGATGCGGACGCTGTCGCCGAATTTCATGAAATCAGTGGTGGCGCTGCCTGTGGCGATGGCTTCCAGACAACGTTTTTCCGCAATGCAAGCGTAACCTACCGACGAGTCCTTGTTGGAAATGGTACCCGAGCCGATGATGCTGCCGGCCCGGCAGTTACGGGTTTTGCAAAGGTGGGCGATCAGGGCGGGAAAGTTGAATATCATGTCGGTGCCCGCTTGCGGCCGGCCGACTATCTGGTCATTCCAGGTGACGGTAAGCGGCAGGTGCACCTTGCCGTCGCGCCAGGCGGTGCCTAGTTCGTCTGGTGTTACCGCAACGGGTGAAAACGATGTCGCCGGCTTGCTTTGGAAGAAGCCGAATCCCTTGCTGAGTTCGTTCGGAATCAGATTACGCAGCGATACGTCATTGACGAGCATCAGCAAGCGAATGGCGTCGCCGGCTTCGCTGGCAGTGCTGCCCATGGGTACATCGCCGGTAATGACGGCAACTTCGCCTTCGAAATCGATACCAAATGCTTCCGAGGAGCACACGATATCGTCGCTGGGTCCAAGGAAGTCATCACTGCCGCCTTGATACATCAGGGGGTCGGTCCAGAACGTTTCCGGCATTTCGGCATTGCGCGCCTTGCGCACCAGTTCGACGTGGTTCACATAGGCGGATCCGTCGGCCCATTGAAAAGCGCGGGGCAACGGCGATGCACATTTTTCAGCGTCGAACTCGAAGGGCTGGCGGGCGCGCCCGGCGTTCAGGGCGTCGTATAGATCCTGCAACTGGGGCGCCATGAAGTTCCAGTCGTCCAGTGCCCGCTGTAAGGTGGGTGCGATCTCGGTAGCGAAGTGGGCGGTTTTCAGGTCGCGAGAGACGACGAGGAGTTGTCCGTCGCGCGAACCGTCGCGCAAAGAGGCAAGTTTCATGGGTCTGGAGGGGAATGCTGAGATTAATCAACAGTAACATGAGCAGCGTACCCGCTTGCGCTGCGAGGGAACGCGCAGCGCAAGCGGGGCTCTAACCGTTTCTTCCAGTATGTCCGGTACGATGAATGCATCCTGATCACTTTAGACGTGGGCAGCCTCGCCGCACCCGCGCCATTGCCATGACACCTACGATTCTTTCTACCCGCAGGGGTTTCCTGCGTTCATGCCTTGCAGTGGCTGCGGTTGCCGCGGGTTTCGTGGCCAGTCCGCTAATGGCCGCGGTGTCCCCGCCGCCATCCACCCTCCTGACCTACAAGCTGAACGCGTCGGCAAAGGGCTTCAAGATCAATGTCGACAGTACGCTGGAGTGGACGCGTAACGGCGATGACTATCGTTTGGTCAACCGCGGCAGTTTCATGTTTTTCAGCTTTGTCTGGGAAAGCACCGGCCGTATTGGGGACCAGGGTTTGGTGCCGCTTCGCTACCAGGAAACCCGAAACAAGAAAGTGAAAGCGGTGGACTTCGACGCGGCGGCAGGCAGCGTGCGGTTTTCCGGTGGCAAACAAGAAGCGTTGAAGGGCCAGACCCACGACCGCATGTCGGTGCTATTGCAGCTATCTTCCATAGGTCGAACCGACCCCGCCGCCTTCGGCCCGGGCAAAGTATTGCCGTTTAGGGTGGCAGGATCCAGCCGAGTCGATAATTGGCGTTTCAAGGTGGCGGGCAAGCAGAAACTAGAGACCCCGCTGGGCGAAGTGGATGCCGTGCATCTGGTGCGCGAACGCGATCACGATGATGGGCAGAAGGTGGAAGTATGGCTGGCGGCCAAATATGACTGGCTGCCGGTGCGGGTGTTGTCGCATGAAGAAAACGGCGATTACCTGGATCAAGTGATAGAGAAGATCGAGACACGCTGACAAAGACAGCTCAGCGCTTCCGGGGCCGCTTCTAGCCCTGTAGGCGCGCCCGGCTCGCTGTGTTGCGTGCGTGGCAACGCAGTGTTCTTCTGGCGCGCTTGTCTGCCGGCAGCCTTGCCAAGCAGAATCGACCGCATGAAATCGACATGGCGGTTTGTGTGACTTCCCCCCTGCTTAATCCTCAATTAGTTTTTTCCGAGCTGCGCGACGGCGTGATGGTGCTGTCCATCAACAATCCGCCGGTCAATGCCATTGGCGCTGATGTCCGAGCCGCCTTGTGGCAAAGCCTGGACCACTACGAGCACGACGCCGACGTGCGGGCGATCGTCATCGCAGCTAGTGGCCCGATGTTTTCCGGCGGCGGTGATTTGCGCGAACTGGGCCAGGCGGATGCGCCTGGCACGATCAGCCTTACGACGTTGGGCGCCCGCATCGAAGCCTGCGCCAAGCCAGTGGTGGCCGCGCTGCATGGGCGCTGCATAGGCGGGGGCGTGTTGCTGGCCATGGCCTGCCATGCGCGCTTGGGCGAGCGCAATGTTTCCCTGATGCTGCCGGAGCTTAATCTGGGGTTGATCCCGGGCGCGGGCGGCACCCAGCGTTTGCCTAGGCTGACAGGTGTGCGTGCGGCCTTGGATATGGTCGTACGCAATCAAGCCCTGGATGCCGACGCCGCCCTGAAAAATGGCCTGCTCGATTCCGT
The DNA here is from genome assembly GCA_040391825.1 of Pigmentiphaga sp. Lineage (GTDB taxonomy): Bacteria > Pseudomonadota > Gammaproteobacteria > Burkholderiales > Burkholderiaceae_B > Pigmentiphaga. The sequence continues at coordinate 10,411 of JBEBXA010000037.1, read as the reverse complement.
TTGCGAACGGGACGTGGCGATGCATGCGGCCCGATATGCGCAGGTGGCCCTGCTTGGGAAAGCTCGCTGGAGACGATCGAATGCATTGGAGCCGGAACAACTGGACGCGGCCACACGCGTGCGTTTGCTGCAGGAATACACCGAGCTTGCCCAACAGTTTTTCCCGGGGCGCCAGGCTGCCCTGGAGGTGATTCCGCTGATCTTGGACGCCAGCCGGTATGAGTTTGAGCAAGGGATGTCGCGTGAACGCCAGACGTTTGCCGCATTGGCTGCCGGCCCTCAATGTAGGGCGCTATTGCATCTTTTCTTTGCCGAGCGGGCATTGGCCAAGAGCGAAGATGCTCCCCAGCCCGAAGCCAGAGCCTTGCTGGCCCAAAGATTGAACGCTGCCGGTCTGGCGAAGTTGGCCGATTTGCGCCGACGTGGAGCGGCCGTGAGCGAGCTTCCCGACACGGTTCATCCAGTATGGCCGCCGTCGCTTGTAGATGCTATGTCGAACTTGGCCGACGTATCCGCCGGCATCGTCATCGGACAGGAGTTGCGGCAGGCAGTCGTGGACGAAGCCAGGGCTTGTCTGGCCGAAGGTTTGGCCGCCCGCGCCGAATATATCGACGTGATCGCCGTCAAAACTTGCGGGTTTCCCGCTCTACTGGGAGGCCCGTTGCACTATGCCGCACAGAAATAAAGTCATGGGATTGGACTCGCTCGACCCCTTGTTCGCGCCATCATCGATTGCCGTGATCGGCGCTTCGTCCGACCCGACCAAAATCGGCGGACGACCCATCAAGTTTCTGAAAACGCATGGCTATGCGGGGAGCATCTATCCCGTCAATCCGCGCGGTGGGCGGGTTCAAGGCTTGGACGCACTGACTACGATTGCCGAGTTGCCCCCCGGCCTGGATCACGCCATCGTGGCCTTGCCCGCCAGCGCCGTATTGGACGCCGCAAAAGCCTGTGCCGATCGCGGCGTGCGCGCCATGACGGTATTCAGCGCGGGATTCGCCGAAGTGGGGGAACAAGGCGCGGCGATGCAAGCTGAACTCTCTGCTCTGGCGCGGGAAAGCGGCATGCGCATCATTGGTCCCAATTGCATGGGCGTGATGAATTTTCACACTGGAATGATCGCCAGTTTTGCCTTTATGGTGGATTTGGGCCTGCCCCGTCTGGGCCGTACGGCGCTGGTGAGCCAGAGCGGCGCATTTGGCGGACAGGCCTTGGTGATGGCGCGCCGCCGTGGTTTGCCACTGGGGGCTTGGGTGACGACCGGCAATGAGTGCGATGTCGAGATGGCCGATTGCCTGGCGTACTTTGCCAGGGATGAGCAGACCGACGTCATCATGGCTTATATGGAGGGCTGCCGCAGTCCCGACAAACTGGTTTATGCGCTGGAGCTTGCGCGGGAGCGGGGCAAGCCCGTCATTATGGTGAAGGCGGGACGCTCGGAAGTAGGACAGCTTGCAGCGCAATCGCACACCGGCGCATTGGCGGGCAACGACCGGGTATTCGACAGCTTGTTTCGCCAGTACGGGGTGTACCGCGCCGAGTCCATCGAATCGTTTTTCGATGTTGCTTATGCGGCGGGAAGCGGCAAACGTGTGCCGCAGGGCAAGCTTGGCATTTTCACCGTGTCAGGCGGGGTCGGGGTGTTGATGGCCGATGACGCCGAAGACCACGGCCTGGCGCTCGAAGCTTTGCCTGCCGCGACTCAGGCCGATCTGCAGGCGCTCCTGCCTTTGGCCGCGGTTCGCAATCCAGTGGATGGCACGGCCCAGATCTGGAGCGACATGCAGGTGTTCCGCCATTTCCTGCGGACGATGCTGCGTGAAGGCGGCTACGAGGCGGTCATTTTCTTCCTGACCGCCATGCCTTATGCGCCGCATCTGCAGCAGCCCTTGAGGGAAATCTTCAAGGACTTGCGGTCGGAATTTCCCGATGCGGTTCTGATTCTGTCTATGTTGGCTCCGCCAGATCTGCAGGACGATCTGGCCGACGCCGGCTATTTGATCTACGAAGATGCGTCGCGTGCAGTTAAGGCGGTAGCGGCGCTGCATAGCTTGAGTCAGCCGCCTGATTCGCCTATCGACCGTGCTCGACTGCCTTGCATATCGCGGCGGCAGCTCTGCGAGGGTAGTAACGAATATCAGGCCAAGCAGATACTGGCCGAGGCGGGAATTCCGATTTTGCCTGAGCGCGTCGTGACGACATTCGACGAAGCGAGGCGAGCGGCTGTCGAAGTGGCTTATCCCTTGGTATTGAAAGTGCTGTCGCAAGACATTCTGCACAAAAGCGAGCTCAATGCAGTAGCCCTGAATCTTGAGGATGAAGCCAGCCTGCGCAAGGCTTGGCACGACATCCGCAGCGCTGTCGCTATTGCGCAGCCACAGGCGCGTATCGATGGCATGTTGCTGGCGCCTATGGCCGAGGAAGGCATAGAGATGATCATGGGGGTTCAGCGCGATCCTGTATTCGGTCCGGTCGTGATGATAGGTTTCGGCGGAATTTTTGCCGAGTTGCTCAATGACGTGTCCTTGCGCATGGCTCCGGTGGATCGTGTCGGTGCCAGGAAAATGCTGGCCGAGTTAAAGGGTTTCGGCATGCTGAATGGTGCTCGCGGCAAACCCAAGGCCGATATCGAGGCCCTGGTCGATGCTTTGGTGCGCCTATCTGTATTTGCAGACCTGCATGCCGATCTGCTGGAGTCTATCGATATCAACCCGTTGCGTGTCTACACGGAAGGTAAAGGGGCGCTTGCGCTGGATGCCGCCATCATCGTCCGGACGGCTGAAGGCGAAAACGAAGGCGACAGGAGACAAGGGCAATGAAAAAGGTCACGTTTTATTTCTCGCTGCTTTCACCCTGGGTATACATGGCCGGTCCCCGTTTGCACCAGATTGTGGCCCAGTCACAAGCCAGCATTGTGTACCGGCCGGTCGACCTGCTGCGCATGTTCAAGGATACCGGCGGTGCTCCGCTGGCCAAGTTGCATCCCTCGCGCCGTGCCTACCGTTCGGTTGAGCGCCAACGTTGGGCGGCTTTTCTGGGGATGACCATCAAGGATCAACCCCGGCACCATCCCGTGGATGAAAGATCGGCTGCCTGCTTGGTGTTGGCGGCCGAACAGAGCGGGCAAGAAGTTTGGCCGCTGGCGCAGGCCATTCTGGAAGGCGTCTGGGTACATGACCTGGATATTTCCGATGTCGCCACCCTGGCAGGCATTGCCGACCGGGCAGGCTACGACGGCAAGGCCTTGTGCGCCAAGGCGGGCGAGCCGCGCTATTCGGCTCTGTTTGACGCCAATACCCAAGAGGCTTTGCAAGCTGGGGTTTTCGGGGTGCCTAGTTTTGTCGTCGACGGCGAGCTGTTCTTTGGACAGGACCGTCTTGATTTTGTGCAGAGATCACTTCTTGATCAACAATGAAGGAACTATCATGAATCACACATGGAAAGTACCGGCGATAGGCCTGCTGCTTGCAAGCCTTCTGGGATGGCAAAGCGCCGGCGCGCAAAGTTTTCCGAGCAAACCCATACAGTGGGTATCGCCGTGGACACCGGGCGGCGGCAACGATATTTTGTCGCGCGCCTTGGCCCAGCAGTTGTCGGCCCGTCTGGGGCAGACGGTAGTAGTGGAAAACCGTCCGGGCGCTACCGGCACCATAGGGACTGCCTTGGTGGCGCGCGCCGCGCCCGATGGCTACACCCTGACATTGGCCAGTGCGGCGACTCACGCTACCGCGCCGAACATCTACAGCACGCTGCCCTACGATCCGGTCAAAGACTTTACCCCCATCACTCTGGTGGCGACGATTTCGAATGTGCTGGTGGTGCACCCCTCGGTGCCCGCCAACAATTTGAAAGAGCTGATCGCTTATGCCAAGGCCAATCCCGGCAAGCTGAACTACTCCTCTGTGGGTACCGGCTCCATCCAGCACCTATCCGGGGTCATGTTCAACCAATTGGCCAAAGTGCAAACCGAACATATCCCTTACAAAGGCACTTCGCCCGCCCTGGTCGATTTGCTGGCCGGACGGGTTCAAATGGCCTTCGAAAGCCTGCCGACGGTGCTGCCGCACATACGCACCGGCGCTTTGCGTGCGATTGGCGTCACGACGCCCGCCCGCACGCCGGTATTGCCCGAACTACCTTCCCTGGCAGAGGCGGGCTTGCCCGGTTTTGACGCTTCGTTGTGGTACGCGGTGATGGGGCCGGCCGGTATTTCGCCCCAGATAGTGAAGACCTTGCATGATGCTGTGGTCGACAGTTTGAATTCACCGGAGGTCAAGCAACGCTTGTCCGAGCAGGGGGCGGATCTTGCCACCAGCACCCCGGCAGAGCTGGCGGAGTTCGTGCGGAAGGACACGGTCAAGTGGAATGGCTTCATCAAGCGCGCGGGTGTGCGCCTGGATTGATCAGGCCGAGCCTGGCGCCGCTTGGGTCCGCAGGCAACGCAGGTACGTGCTGACCGCAGGACTGAGCCGTCTGCGGCCCAGCACGCAGACCTCGACTGTTGTGCGTTCAAGCAAAGGATGGGCAAGCGGAATGGCGACCACGGCACCGGCATCGATGTCGCGTTGCAGGGATACGCTCAGCAGGATCGCTACACCGCCATGATGGCGCACGAAGGTTTTCATGGCGGCGATGGAACTGGTGACGAAAGCCGGGGCAAGGTTGAGCTTTTCCACGCGGCAGACCGCGTCCAGCAGATGGCGGATACCGGTAGCGGGGGATGGCAAGGCCATGGGGTAGGCAGTCAGGTCTGCCAGCGAGACCGACTGCCGCTGGGCCAAGGGGTGGCCTGGCCAGACCACCGCGCATAAGGGCGCGTCAATACGGAATGCCGTGTCGACGCCGTTGGCAGGGCGGGGTGACAAGGCCAGCCCTACGTCCGTGTGGCCGGCTGCGATGGCCGCCATGATTTCATCGCTGCCGTCTATCGCCAGCTCGAAAGTGACGCCGGGGTACTGGCTTTGCATGGCGACGATGCTGGCGGCGACCAGTTCGGTGGCGAAGCCCTCGATCGAGCGTATGCGCACATGGCCGGTACGCAGGCCTTTCAATGCATCGAGCTCTTCCAGTACCAGTTTTTCGCCCTGGCGGATGCCCTCTACATAATTCATGTAGATTTCACCCGCAGGGGTAAGCGTCATGCTGCGGCTGTTCCGGTCGAACAGCTTGATCTGCAGTTGCGCTTCCAGTCTTGCGATCTGGCGGCTGACGGCGGAGGGCGCCAGATCCAGCCGTTCAGAGGCTTTCCTGATACCTTTACAGACGGCTACCTGGTAGAAGCAGTCGAGTTCGTCGTTGTGCATGAAAACCGCGGCGTCATCATGCCTTCAAGGCAGGACGCGCACTTGATCCATCAGTTCGGTGGTGAAGGCTTTGCGGTAATCCACCTTCGGGCTCAGCAGCTTTTCCTGGACCATGAAGTCGTAGGTTTTTTTCCAGCGGGCGTCAGTCATGGTCATCAGACCGCGGGTCTGCGCATCGCCGCCATCGACCAGTTTGGCATTGCGCAGCGCTTGCACGCCGTAATCCAGCAGTTGCTTGCTCATCTGCGGGTTGTCTTTCAGGATGAGCGCGTTGCCGGGGGCAGGGTTCTTCAGATAGCTTTTCCAACCTTCGGCGCTGGCTTGCAGAAAACGGCGCATCGCATCTTTTTTGGCGGCCAGTCCCGATTGTGTAGCGATGATGGTTTGCGCATAGGGAGGGTAGCCATATTCTCCCAGCAAAAACACCGTGGGCTTGAAGCCGCCCTGGGTTTCGATAGTGTAGGGTTCGGACGCCAGATAGCCCTGGACGGCGGAATTCTTATCGACGAGGAAAGGCTGCACCGAAAAGGTATACGGCTTTTTTTGCGCGTCGGTAAAGCCGAATTTGGTTTTCAACCAGGGCCAATAAGTGGTTTCGCTGGCCTGGCCGATATACAAGGTGCGGCTTTTCAGGTCGGCGAGGGTCTTGGGCCCCGGGTGCGATACCAAGACCGTAGGCGATTGCTGAAATGTCGTCGCCAAGGTCACTAACGGCAGGCCTTGTTCGACCGCTTTATAGGTTTGCAGATCGTCGCCCATGGCCAGGTCGTATTGGCCGGCCAAGAGCAGTTGCGCGACGTTGACCTGAGGGCCGCCCATGCGGATCTCGACATCCAGCCCATGGCGCTTGTAAGTACCTTCGGCCAGCGCCTGGTAGAAGCCGCCATGTTCGGACTGGGCATACCAATTGGAGCCGAACACGATCTTGTCGGTGCCGGACTTGGGAGCCTGGGCCTGCACGCCGGCACAAAGGCCGAATGCAAGGGCCGCGGCAAGCCATGGACGCGCCAGCAAGGAGGATATCTGCATAACACTTACTCCGGCAAAAGGAAAAGATGGAGGTGGTCGCTTTAGTCGGTCAGCTCGCTTTCGTGCCAACGCGACAGCACCGCATGGGAAATCCAGGTCATCAGCGCGAAAAGTATCACTCCGGCCAAGGTAATGAGCAAGAGCGCGGCGAACAGGCGTGGAATGTTGATCTGGTAGCCCGCTTGCAGTATCTGATAGGCAAGACCGGTTTGAGCGCCGCCGGTGCCGGCTACGAATTCGGCGACGACGGCGCCGATCAGGGCCAGGCCGCAGGCAATGCGCAAGCCGCCAAAAAAAGCGGGCAGGGCCGAAGGCAGGCGCAGCCGCCAAAGTATCTGCCAGCGCGTGGCGCGCTTCAAGCGGAAGAAGTCCAGCAGGCCTGGGTCGATGCTGCGCAAGCCCAGTACGGTATTGCTGATGATGGGGAATACGGCCACGATGGTTGCGCAAATCGTCAGCGCGGCCAAGGTGTTCTGCACCCAAATGATGATGAGGGGTGCAATCGCGACGATGGGTGTTACTTGCAGCAACACCGCGTAGGGAAAAAGACTGGCTTCGATCACGCGGCTTTGCACGAACAGGAAAGCCAGCAGCACGCCGGTGATGGTGGCGGCCAGCAAGGCCAAGCCGGTAATCTGCAGCGTGACCCAGAGCGAGCCGCTCAATAGGCCCCAGTCCTGGATCAGGGTGCGGATGACGTCGACCGGGGATGGCACGATGTATATCGGTATTTCGAAGGCGCGCACCAAGCCATGCCACAACAGCGTAAATATGATGGCTACCAATACCGGGGCGATCAGGCGCAGGCTGAGCTTCATGATGCTTGTCCCGCCAGTAAAGCCGCCTGGAGCCGGGCGGCATGCATGGCAAATTCCGAAGACACGCGAAAGGCGGCATCGCGCCGCGGCGCATTGATCGGGACGTCGGCCACGATGCGTCCGGGGCGTCGAGACAACACGATCACACGGTCGGATAAATAAACCGCTTCGAAAATGCTGTGGGTAACGAACACCACTGTCAGGTTTTGCTTGCGGGCGAGCGTAAGTAGTTCGTCATCCAGGTGTTGTCGAGTGATATCGTCCAGCGCACCGAAGGGTTCATCCATTAGCAGCAATGAGGGTTGGGTGACCAGTGCGCGCGCTATCGACACCCGCATGCGCATGCCACCCGAGAGCTCGCGTGGAAACGCTTTGGCAAAATCGGCCAAGCCCACACGCTGCAAAGCGTCCATTACCTTGGCTTGCTTGTCGCCGCGAGTCAGGCTTTGCTTGCCACGCAGCAGGTCCAGCGGAAGCTGGACGTTGCGCGCAACCGAGGCCCAAGGCATCAGGGTCGCATCCTGGAATACGTAAGACAGGCGGTCGATGTCGTCGTGGCGTTCCAGGGTGCCGCCGCTAGCCGTGTCCAGGCCCGCGAAAAGCCGTAGCAAGGTAGTCTTGCCGCATCCCGAAGGGCCGAGCAGGGTTACGAATTCGCCTTCGGCAATACTCAGATCCAGAGGCGCAAGGGCTTGCACCCCGTTGGGAAAGCGGCGCGATAGGCCCCGCGCATTCAGGACGCAAGCCTGGTTCAACGGGGGGTGCCGCCGGGAAGAAAACGTATCGCCTGCTCTACTAGTGCTTCGCCCGGCTCGCTTGCGCAGGAAGCAGCGGGTTGCGGGTCGATCTGGTCGAAGGCGGTGTCGCCATTGCTGTCGGGTACGCCGCTGGGCTTCAGGTTAGCGAAATCGAACAGCTCGCGATCCATCAAGTGCGATGGGGTAACGCGAGACAAAGCATTGAAGATGTTTTCGATGCGGCCCGGAAAATTCTTTTCCCATTCATCGATAAGCCTTCCCGCTTCCTGACGCTTGAGGTTGTCTTGCGTGCCGCACAGATTGCAGGGAATGATGGGAAAACCTTTCCACTGGGCATAGCTGACCAGGTCTTCTTCCTTGACATAGGCCAAGGGGCGGATGACGGTATGGCGGCCGTCGTCGGATACCAATTTGGGCGGCATGCTTTTCAGTGTTCCGCCGTAGAACATGTTCAGGAAGAAGGTGGCCAGGATGTCATCGCGATGATGGCCCAGCGCGATCTTGGTCGCCCCGAGTTCGTCGGCGACGCGGTACAAAATGCCGCGCCGCAGCCGCGAACATAGTGAGCACATCGTTTTGCCTTCCGGGATGACACGGGTCACGATGGAGTACGTGTCCTGGGTCTCGATGTGGAAGGGTATGCCCAGCCGTGTCAGGTAGTCGGGTAGAACGTCGTCCGGAAAGCCTGGCTGCTTTTGGTCCAGGTTGACGGCAATGATCTCGAAATCGATGGGTGCGCGTTCGCGCAGCTTCATCAGAATGTCCAGCATCCCATACGAATCCTTGCCGCCCGATAGGCACACCATGACGCGGTCGCCGGCTTCGATCATATTGAAATCGCCTATGGCGCGACCCGCTTCGCGCATCAGGCGCTTATCCAGCTTGTTGCGTTCGCGTTCCAGCTTGAGCCTTACGCGGGCAGCATCGGCTGCGGCAGGCGTGGCTAGCGGTGGCGCCGTCAACGTGTTGATGTTCACGACAAGTCCTCGCGGCTGCCGGACACTTCGATCCCGACCGCTGCGCAATCGGCAAATGCTTGCGGCTTGGCCAGGCGCAGCCGCATGTGGCGCACTTCGGGAAACTGCGCCAGCAAGCGCGCGACCAAGCGGTCGCATAAAGTTTCCAGAAGATCCACATGGGCGTGTGTGCATTCGGCGATGATGGTTTCTCGCAAGCGGCGGTAGTCGAGCACTTCATGAATGCCGTCGTTGCGGGGAATGTCCGCGACCTCGACATCGAAGTCGGCGTCGACGTGCAGCGGCTGGGTGGCGCCGCGTTCGTGGTCGAGTATGCCGATACGGGTATCGATGGCCAGGCGGTTAAAGAAAATGCGGCGAGTACGCATGGCGTGCTTCTGTTCAGGAGTTGGTGGCGGGCACAGTGCCAGCCGGGGGAGACATCATGCTGAAGTCACGGGCAAAGCCGACCAGATGCTGCCCACCATCGACCAAGAGCGTGGTACCGGTCATGGACGGATTCTGGACGGCAAACAGGACTGCGTGGGCGATGTCTTCGGGTTTGCTGGCGTGGCCCAAAGGGGCCATCGCGTGGGTTTGGGCAAATTGCTGCGGGGTTTGCAGGTGGCTGATCATGGTCAGCCCCGGTGCGACTCCCAGCACCCGCACGGCGGGCGCCAGCGCTTGCGCGAGCATGGTTGTGGCGGCTTCCAGCGCGGCTTTGCTGAGTGTGTACGAGAAAAAATCGGGGTTGTAGTTCCAGAGCTTCTGGTCCAGCAGATTGACGACCGCGCCGCGAGCCTCGGGCCCGCGTTCGGCAATGGCCTTGGCCAGGGCACGTGTCAGCATGACCGGCGCGACCAGGTTGGGCAGCATGTGGTGTTCGAGCATGACGGTGCCAAACGAATCGACGTCGTCATATTCGAAGCAGGCGGCGTTATTGACCAGTGCGTCTATGCGACCGAAATGACGGTTGACTGCGGGTACCAGCGCTGACAGTTGCTCTTGGTTGGCCAAGTCGCAGGCGAATAAGCACGATTGGCTGCCCAGTTCGGCCAACATGGCCTGGGTCTGCTCGGCTTCGTCGCGCGAAGTGGCGTAGTGGACGGCCACATCCCAGCCAGCACGCCCGAAGGTAAGCGCGACTTCGCGCCCGATACGGCGCGCGGCGCCGGTAATCAGGACAACAGGGCGGGGGGAAGAGGGGCGCGCATCGCTCATGGGAGGCACGATATCCGGCTAGGCAACAAAGGTGACCAGTGTAACAAGGTGGGGCTGTTCGTGGCGATGGCGGCAATAAGCGGGCTCGGAGGCGTGTTTGAGCCGGTCTGCACGATTGTGGTTGTTTTAAGAACTGGGTCAGGGTCTGTTTGCCAGGAAAGGAAATGAGGGGGTGAGAAAAACTACGCCAACGACCTTAGGGGGAGAGAAGTTCGAATCCTGTTTCAAGGTGCCCGTGTTGGTTCTTAAGACGGCAGTCCGTCTCGGCCGGGGTGGGCCAGCGTGGGCGCACGGTCCGGCAAGGCTGCGCTTGCCGGACTACC
>JBEBXA010000036.1:0-34259 GCA_040391825.1 Pigmentiphaga sp. | reverse complement strand
CTACTTCACCACGCCTGCCGCGTGCAGGGTATCCGCCAGTGCGATGAACTGAGCAAGCGACAACTCTTCGGCTCGCGCACTGTCTTTGATGCCAAGCTCATCCCACGGCACCAGCGCCGCCCAATCGCCCAAACCCCGGCGCAGCATCTTGCGACGCTGTGCGAACGATTTGGCGACCGTCGCCGACAAGGCGCTGTCGCTGCGCGCACGGAGGCGCTCAGGCGGCAAAGGCATCATGCGCACCACCGCCGAAACCACGCGCGGCGGCGGGTTGAACGCTTCCGGAGGAACATCGAACAATTTTTCCATGTCGTAGCGCGATTGCAGCATGACCGACAACCTGCCGTAGTCGGCATCACCGGGCTGAGCCACCATGCGGTCGATCACTTCGCGTTGCAACATGAAGTGCTGATCGTGGATCTGATCGGCATGGTCCATCAAATGAAATAGCAGAGGGCTCGATATGTTGTAGGGCAGATTACCCACCACTCGTAGCTTCTCGCCGAATTGTGCGAAGTCCACCGTCAGCACGTCGGCTTCGGTAATCTGCAAACGCTCTTCGGAATATTGCTTGCGCAGCCGTGCCGCCAGATCGCGATCGATTTCTATCACTTTCAACAGGTCAAGCTTGTCCAGCAAGGGTCGGGTCAGCGCCGACAGGCCCGGACCGATTTCGACCACGTTGTCGCCACGCCGCGGATTGACCGCTCGCACGATGGATTCGGTAATACTTTCGTCGACCAGGAAATGCTGACCGAAGCGCTTGCGCGCTTGATGCTTCATGCGGAAACTCCGGGTGGAAACGCGAGGTCTTGCGAGGGGGGAGCTGACATACCGGCGTCGGCCATCAGCAAAGCGGTCAACACCGCCTCATGCAGGCTTCCGGCGTCGGCCTTGCCGGTCCCGGCCAGATCCAGGGCCGTACCGTGGTCGACCGAGGTGCGCACATAGGGCAGGCCCAAAGTAATGTTGACGCCATGGCCAAAGCTGGCGTGCTTGAGCACCGGCAAACCCTGGTCGTGATACATGGCCAAGGCCGCATCGAATTGCGCGACGTGGCTAGGCACGAATAGGGTATCGGCGGGAAACGGGCCCTGGGCATCGATTCCCTGGTTTTTCGCCCAGCTAATCGCCGGCGTGATGACATCGATTTCTTCACGGCCCAAGTAACCTCCTTCGCCCGCGTGCGGATTCAATCCACACACGGCGATTCGAGGATGACTGATGCCGAAGCGCAGGCGTAGGTCCTTGTCCAGGATCTGCAGCACTTGGCGCAGGGTATCGGCAGTCACAGCATCGGGTACCGCGCGTAAAGGCAGGTGTGTGGTGGCCAAGGCCACTCGCAGCCCTCCTCCCGCCAGCATCATGACAACCTTGGCTACGCCCGCATGTTCCTGCAAATATTCCGTATGACCGGAAAATGCCACGCCGGCGTCATTGATGATGCCTTTGTGCACGGGTGCGGTCACGATGGCCTGGGCATCGCCGCTGGCGATCAAGCCAATGGCGGTATCCAGCGTTTCCAGCACATAGGGCGCATTCGCGCTTTCCAGGCGGCCGGCCTGCGAAGGCGCCCGCAGCGGCACGTGTTGAATCCGCACTCCGCCCAGTTTGCTCAAATCGACTCCGCCCGCACGCTCGGCAAGCAAGTCGCGATCGCCGATCAAGATGAGCTCGCCGCGAGCCAGCCGTTGCGCCGCTTCGGTGCTTGTCCCGCCAAGACCACGCTGCGCGGAAAACCACTTGGCAGTGGCGACGGACAACTCGGGCCCGACCCCAGCGGGCTCACCTGTAGTGAGTGCCAGGCGCAAGGGGTGCATTTCAGTCCAAGGGGCTGGGGGCATTACCCAGCCGCACATCCACATACGCCTTGTCCCTCAATTGACGGGCCCAATCTTCATAAGCCTGATCGACCTTGCGTTGAAACAGGGCTTGACGGGCTGCGGCACGCTGGCGTTCACGGCCTACGTCTTGGGTACGTCGCTCAACGACTTGAATCAAGTGCCAGCCAAACGGCGACTGCACTGGTTCGCTAACCTGGCCGGGCTGCAAGCCGTCCATGGCGCGCTCGAACTCCGGCACGGTTTCCGAAGGTGAAAGCCACCCTAGATCGCCGCCCTGCGGAGCCGATGCGTCATTGGAATATTGCCTTGCCATGTCGGCGAAACTTACACCGCCCTGCAAAATACGCTGGCGGATATTGGCCAGCCGTTCCCGCGCCTGATCAGACGTAAGGACCGCCGTGGTGCGGATCAGGATGTGACGCGCATGGGTTTGTTGCACCGGCATCGCCGCAGGCGCACCGCCTGCCCCGCCAGCAGTGGATTTGCGGTCGATCAGCTTGATGATGTGAAAACCATTTCCGCTTTGGATGATGCCGCTGATGCCCCCCGGACTGAGCTGGGCTACGGCGTCAACGAAAATGGAAGGCCAGCGGTCCATTGCACGCGTGCCCAGGTCACCACCACGCAAAGCTTCTTCGCCGTCTGACGAGGAAGCCGCCAGACGCGCGAAATCGGCGTTGCCGCGAGCCTGTTCAAGCAGGGTTTCAGCTTTGCGGCGCAAGGCTGAAACGGTATCGGAGGGACTACCTTCGGGCACACGCACCAGAATCTGGGCCAGCGTCAACTCAGAGGGTGCGGCCTCATGTTCTTGCGCCAAGTAGTCGTCTATTTCCGGCTCGGATATCTGGACCTGGCTGTCGACGGCGCGCTCGCGCAGACGCATCAAGGTGACTTCATGGCGCAGATCTTCGCGATAAACCGAGAACGGCACTCCTTCGCGCTCGATCTGATCACGCATTTGCGACACCGTCACATTATTCTGCTCGGCAATGCGGCTGATCGCCCGATCAAGCTGGAGATCGTCGATACGGATGCCGGTTTGCGCAGCTTCTTGCAACTGGGTTCTGTCGACGATCATCCGTTCCAGCACCTGACGCTCGAGCGTGGCGCTGTCAGGCTGTGCGATTTGCTGGCGAGCCAGCGCAGCGCTGGCGGCCTGCATGCGGGAATCAAGTTCGCGCCTGGTAATGACTTCAGTGTTGACCACTGCCACGATGGCGTCGCCCAACTGAACGCGACTACCGGGCGCAGCGGGAGCAGACCTCTGTGCAGGCGCGGGCGCGGGCGTGACCGCCCCCGGCGAAGTAAGCTGCGGGCTGATGATGGCCGGACCACCGCGCGAGCCGCCGGCGGCTTCGCCGGGCATGCGTAAGCCTTGGGCGCTGACGGCTCCAGCGGCCAACAGGGACAGCAACAGGCAAGACAACCCGGCACGCCGGGTGATTTTCAGGTTCTTGGGCATAGCCTTGGAATGCATCATTCGTACCTTTCAAACACCGTCCCTTTTTCAGGCGGCGGGTTGATCAATTCATAGCCCGGAATACTCCGGCGCAAGGTGTTCAAGGGGCTGGTCCCGATACCCCCGAACCCATTCAGTTCAAGCTGGAAAAACATGGCTGTAGTGGCGTTGTTCTTGGCCACGGCAAACCGTTGTCCCACGATGCGGAAAGCCCAGCAACAGCCACCCTTGTATTCGATCCCGGCCACGGCTTCCGCGATCCGGCTCTCGTATAAGGAATAGTTAACGCGACCGATGCCGAACCAGTTCGGCGCCAATGGCCACTGGAAAGCCACATCAATCTGATCCTGCCCAGGCAGATTCACGGTTTCCCGCTTGTAGCGATAGGCCAACGAAATCGTGCTCAAACGTTGTGGGCTCCAGCGCGCGCCAATGGTAGAACGGGCAATCCGTGCAATCTTCGGATTGTATTGCACCGTGGTCTCTCCGCTAAGCGTGGACGTCAGGGCGCCGTAAACCGACACCAGGAAATCCGAACGCCCGTCAGAGCGGGGCTCTTCGCCGGGTAGCGTCACCCGCTGATCGCTAAAATACATACGCTGCGCACCAGTAACCCGGGCACGCTCAACCCCGGTTTTCGGGTCGAGCCAGCGCGAAGTCAGCGCCGCCGTCAACTGATTGGCTTCGGCGATACGGTCCTGGCCAGAGAAAAGATTCTCGGAAAAAATCTGGGCGAAATTGAAATCTGCCAGGGCAGTGTCGTAGATCGGCAAAGTGCTCTGATCACGATAAGGCACCCGCAGATAATACAGACGCGGCTCTAGGGTCTGGGTAACCGCTTGCCCCAGCAGACGCGAATCGCGCTCGAATATCAACCCGGTATCCAACGACACGATGGGTACGCTGCGCGAGGTGTTCTGGGCCGCGCTGCCTTGGAAAGAGTCTGTGTTGTATTGCGTGACATGAAACCCTATCTTGGGGATCAGGAACGAACCTGGACGAATCATCGGATAAGACACCGACGGATAGGCATAGGTTCGCGCACCCGACACCAGATTGGGGTTTTTGAAACGCGTCGCATCGGCCTCCAAACGCATATCGAGGCCATGCCAATCGTAACGAGCCCCGGTCAGGTGCAACTGCGGTTCGCGGTCGTAGGGCGGCACGATGGGAGCCAGCGGATCCTGCAAAGTCTGGTACTTCACCACGCGCCCATAAGCATCCCAATACCCGCTCTGCCAATTCAGCGTGAACGAGCGCTCAAGCGTGGCGGTAGACGCCAGACCGGTTCCCAGCACCGATAGATCGCGAAAATACGCGTCGTCCGAAACCTTCGAGAAATTCCAGTTGAAACCCAAGGTATTGCTCAGGCGTTGGCGGTGCTGCGAGCTCAGAAAATAACGATCGGTTTTAGAAACGCTATCGTTGGGCAGATAAGTAGCACGGGTTTCGCCACTGAAATTGGGTTCCAGGTAGCGAAATTCGCCGCCCAACTGCAATCCGCGCCGTGCCATGTATTTAGGCATCAAGGTCGCATCGCGGTTCGGCGCGATATTGAAATAATAAGGCAGCAATAACTCCGGCCCGCTTTTATTGGTCACGCCGAAAGTGGGGGACAAGAAGCCGGATTTACGGGCATCCGTTATCGGAAAGGACATCAGCGGCGCAGCCAGGATGGGAAAGTCCTTGAAGTACAGGACACCGCCGTACCCCTGCGCTTCGCCTACGTTGTAATCAAAATCGATGCGCCTCGCCCGGACTTCCCAAGCGGGTTTATCGCAATCGCAGCCGGTATAACGGACCCGGTCGGCGCGCACACGATTTTGCCCCAGCAATTCAATACGATCCGCCGACCCGCTGCCGCCGTTGGCTCCGAAAAAAAACCGCGCCTGCTCGACTTCACCCGTGCCCTGGCCCAGATTCAGTTTGAGCCGCGGGCCGGTAAGCACATTGCCATCGCGGATAAGGCGGACATTGCCCAAGGCCTCGACCTCGTCTTCGACCTGCCGATACTCGATATTGTCGCCTTTCAGGACGGTATCGGTACGACGCACCTGCGCATTGCCTTCCAGACGCAAGACATCCTGCCCTTCTCCGGTCAGGCTGTCGGCCTCCATGAAGAGCGGCAGATCATTGGGATCACGCCCAGGGCGTTCACGCAGCCCAGGAGACAGGCGCAGGCCCGGGCCGGACACTTCGGCCGCCTTTGCGGGCGTCGACGGTTCGGACAAGGCCTCTTGCGCATAGGCGAGAGGCGCCGCCACTACTGCGGCAAGTAAGCTGAACCACCGGATCAATCGCACAGGCCTCGGAAAATAAACTGAAATCAAGTCGGAAGAATACGCGACAAGCTGCCGCACGCGTCAACAAAGATACCAAGGAAGCGATATCGGTCGGTATTATAGGAGGCATGAATTCCCTCACTATCAATAAAGCCGGCCAAGCTGGCTCCGACCCCCGTATCGACCAGCTGCTGGCCTGGCTTTCCACCCTGCCCGCCTCGCTGCAACTCGATGCCGCTACGCTCGGCCCCGCCTCCAGCGACGCCAGCTTCAGGCGCTATTTCCGCCTGAATAGCGGCGAACGCACACTTATAGTGATGGATGCCCCCCCGGAACGGGAAGACTGCCGCCCCTTTCTTCACGTAGCCGGGCTGCTGCGTCAGGCCGGCATCCATGTACCCGACATCGTGGCGGAAAACGTGGAGCAAGGCTTCCTGCTGCTATCCGACCTGGGCCACACTACCTACCTCGCTCACCTGCAAAATGGCTCGACTCCTCACGATACGCACCGCCTGTACATGGATGCGCTCGCCGCCCTGGTCAAAATGCAACAAAGCGCAACGACCGGGCTCGCCCCATACGATAGCGCGCGGCTGAATCTTGAACTCGAATTGTTTCCAGAATGGTATGCGGCGCAACATTGCAACAGCCCCCTGGATGCTGCCGCCCGATCCGATCTGCAAAAGGTCTTCGATACCCTTACCGCAGCCAACGTGGCCCAACCTGTCGTTTTGGTCCACCGCGACTTCCACTCCCCCAACCTGATGGTGACCGACCTGCCGGCCGGAACCCACTTCGGCCCCAACCCCGGCGTCATTGACTTCCAGGATGCCGTGGCCGGCCCGATTACTTACGACCTGGTTTCACTCCTGACCGACGCCCGCACCACCTGGGATGAAGCCCAGCAGCTTGATTGGGGCATCCGCTACTGGGAAATGGCTCGCAAGGCAGGCCTGCCGGTGGGCCAGGACTTTGCCGAATTCCACCAAGCCTACGAATGGATGGGTCTGCAGCGCAATCTGCGCATCCTGGGCGTGTTTGCCCGTCTGTCTCATCGTGACGGCAAAAGCGGCTACTTGGCCCATATGCCTCGCGTGAACGCGTATGTACGGCAGGTAGCGCAACGCTATATTGCTCTCAAACCGCTACTACGCCTGCTCGACAAGCTCGAAAACCGGCAAGCCACGGTAGGCTATACGTTCTGATGCGAGCAATGATTCTTGCCGCGGGGCGCGGTGAACGCATGCGCCCCCTTACCGACACCCGGCCCAAGCCCTTGCTGCGCGTAGGCGGCAAAAGCCTGATCGTTTGGCACATCGAGCGTCTGGCGCAGGCCGGCTTCCGGGATATCGTCATCAACCACGCCTGGCTGGGCGCCGTAATCGAACAAGAACTGGGAAGCGGCAGCCGCTGGAACGTGCAATTGCACTATTCCCCGGAAGCGCTGGCGCTGGAAACCGCGGGCGGCATCCGGCAAGCCCTGCCTCTGCTGGGCTCGGCCCCCTTCCTGGCCATCAATGGCGACATCTGGTGCGACTGGAACCCAGCCGCTGCACGGCAACTGGCGCAGACGCTCAGGCAAACCGAGCAGCAGGCCTGGTTGCTGTTGGCCGACAACCCCGATCACCACCCGATCGGCGATTTCCAGCTCGACGCGACGGGAGGAGTGCATGACACGCTGCCCGATTGCCCACGCCTGACCTTCACCGGCATAGGCATTTATCAGCCAGCATTGTTCGCGGACCTGCCTGACGGCCAACCCGCTCGCCTGGCGCCATTGCTGCGTAGTGCTATCGGCCGCAAACAGGTGGTGGGACAGCGCCACGAGGGGCGATGGATAGACGTCGGCACTCCTCAACGTCTGGCCTCCCTCGACGCCAGCCTACAATAAACCTCCGTCAAGCCGTCTCTTCCGGATTCCCGCCATGAGCATTCCCGCCCAGGATTTCACGCCATTCGCCGCACGGCGCGCCCGCCTACTGGAAGCCATGCGCGCCCAGGGCGGCGGAATAGCCATCCTGTCCACCGCCCGAGAAGTTGCGCGCAACCGCGACTCGGAATTCCCTTACAGGCATGACAGCGACTTCTTTTACTTGACCGGTTTCCCCGAGCCCGAGGCTTGGCTGGTGCTGATAGCGGGAGTGAAGAATCAATCCCTGCTGTTTTGCCGTAGCAAAAACCTTGAACGCGAGATTTGGGATGGCTACCGGATCGGCCCTGACGCCGCCGCTGAGCAGTTCGGTTTCGACCAAGCCTTTCCGATCGAATCGCTGGCCGCTGAACTGCCCAAGCTGATTGCCAACCAGGAAGCCCTATACGTACCCCTGGCCAGCGATCAGCGCTTCGACAGAAGCTTGCGCGCCTGGCTGGACCAGGTGCGCACCATGGGCCGCAGCGGCTCCAGCACACCCGCTCGAAGCTTCGACCTGCGCGCCATACTGGCCGAGATGCGCCTGATCAAGGACAGCAGCGAGGTCGCCATCATGCGCCGCGCGGCGCAGATATCGGCAGGTGCCCATGTGCGCGCCATGCAGATCTCGCGGCCCGGCCTGCACGAATACGAAATCGAAGCAGAGTTGCTTCATGAATTCCGCCGTCATGGTTCGCAGTCGGTAGCCTATAACTCCATCGTCGCCACCGGATCCAATGCCTGCGTGCTGCACTATCGCGCCAGCGATGCCGTACTGAAAGATGGCGATCTGCTCCTGATCGACGCCGGCTGTGAACTGGATGGGTA
This sequence comes from Pigmentiphaga sp., assembly GCA_040391825.1. Taxonomy (GTDB): domain Bacteria; phylum Pseudomonadota; class Gammaproteobacteria; order Burkholderiales; family Burkholderiaceae_B; genus Pigmentiphaga. The sequence goes on along the minus strand of JBEBXA010000036.1, from coordinate 25,937 downwards.
CGCATCGGACATCACCCGCACCTTTCCCGTAAGCGGGCGCTACAGCGGCCCTCAACGGGCGCTTTACGACCTGACTCTTGCCGCACAAGAGGCTGCGGCTGCCGTCACTCGCCCTGGCGCGCATTGGAATGAAGGGCATGAAGCCGCCGTGCGTGTATTGGCTCAAGGCATGATAGACGTCGGCCTGCTCGAAGGGACGCTGGACGGCGTAATCGAGTCGCAGCAGTACACCCGTTTCTACATGCATCGCACGGGACATTGGCTAGGCATGGATGTCCATGACGTCGGGGATTACCGTGAACCAACGGGCTCGGCCCCGGGAGACACGCCCCGCCCCTGGCGCCTCTTGCAGCCTGGCATGGTGCTGACGATAGAACCAGGCATCTATGTACGGCCCGCCGCCGACGTACCGGAGCAGTTCTGGAATATCGGCATACGTATCGAAGACGATGCGGTCGTAACCGATACCGGCTGCGAATTGATCACCCGCGATGTCCCCGTCGACGCGGACGAGATCGAAGCCTTGATGCGCCGCTGACCGCCATGGATGCCGACGTCACTATCCTGGGTTCAGGCCCGGTAGGCTCCACACTTGCGCTGCTGCTGGCCCAGGCTACCCGGCATCCAGAACGTATCGTGCTGTGCCGCCCGGAACGAGCGACCGAAGGCAGCGCCGATACCCAATCCGACCCTCGCTCCATGGCACTGAACCATGGCAGCCGCGTCTTGCTAAGTTCACTCGGGGCCTGGCCGACCGGGGGCGCCGACATTCTGGACGTCCACGTTTCACAGCAAGGGCGCTTGGGACGCACCCATATATCCCATCAGGACTTTGGCGTACCGGCCCTTGGCACTGTGCTTGCCTATCGCACCATCATTGAAGCGCTGGACACCGCCTTGGCCAGAACCGGCGTAACGCTGAGGCCGGGCGCGCCAGCCAAGGTCCTGGATCAGACTAGCGGCGGGGTCCGCATTCAACAGGGCGATGAGGTGTGGCTCAGCTCGGTCTGCGTTCATGCCGAGGGCGGCACCTTTGGCCACCAGCAAACAAGCGCCTTGCACCGTGCCTATTCACAGCACGCCGTGCTCTCCATCGTTCGCGCTTCGCGGCCACGGCCGGGATGGGCCTGGGAACGCTTTACGGCGGAAGGCCCGCTCGCCTTGCTGCCTTACCCTAGCGCCAAGCAGTCCGATAGCGGCCACTATGCCCTGGTGTGGTGCTGTCGGCCGCAGCATGCGCAACGTCTGCATGATCTGAACGACACGGATTTCGGCAAGGCGCTGGGCAAGGTATTTGGCTCACGCCTGGGTGACTTCACCCTGGCCGGGCCGCGCCACGTCTACCCCCTAGGCATCAACTTGCGCCGCGCCCTGGTCGATGGCTCCAGCGTAGCCATCGGCAACGCGGCGCAAACTTTACACCCGGTTGCAGGCCAAGGCATGAACCTGGGATTGCGCGACGCCGCCCGCCTGGCGCAATCGCTGGCCCCACTACTGCGCGACCCTCTTACCCCGGTGACCCCTTTGCTGGATGAGTATGCCCGCGCCCGGCGCGCCGACCGTGCCTTCACAGCCGGCCTGACTGACCTGATGCCGCGAATTTTCGCGACCGGACTGGCCCCAGTCGAACATGCTTGCGGGCTGGCCTTGCTTGGGCTGGACGTTTCGCGCACGCTACGCGGCCCCCTGGCTCGGCAGTTGCTGGAAGGCTTGCGCAGCTGAGACCAGGGGCCGCGTAACACCTGATTGCGCCCGGGGGCGGTACAATTCATGCCCTTTCCAATTTTTCTCCCGGCGCGCCGGTTCCCCTTTGCCCGGGAAACCAGCGCTATCTTGTCATGCGCATTGGCCCCTATCAGCTTCCGAACAACGTTTTTGTCGCACCCATGGCTGGCGTGACGGACCGTCCGTTTCGCCAGTTGTGTAAACGCCTGGGGGCCGGCCATGCAGTATCCGAGATGGCAGCCAGCAATCCTCGCCTCTGGAACAGCGTCAAAACCTCGCGCCGGACCGATCACGCCGGAGAAAGCGATCCGGTTGCCGTACAGATTGCCGGCAGCGACCCTGCAATGATGGCCGAAGCTGCCGTGTTCAATGTGAACAAAGGCGCGCGCATTATTGATATCAATATGGGCTGCCCCGCCAAAAAAGTGTGCAATGTCGCGGCGGGCTCGGCGCTCTTGCGCGATGAAGATCTTGTCGCCCGCATTCTCGATGCGGTCGTAAGCGCCTGCACACCGCTGGGAGTACCCGTTACCCTGAAAACCCGCACTGGCTGGTGCCGGGCCGAACGCAATGTCCTGCGCGTGGCCAAACGCGCCCAAGACATCGGCATCGCAGCGCTGGCATTGCACGGCCGCACTCGTGAAGATCTCTACATGGGCAAGGCCGAGTACGACACCATTGCCATGGTCAAGGCTGAGCTTTCCATTCCCGTCATCGCCAATGGCGACATCAACTCGCCCGAGCAGGCTGCGCACGTTCTGGCCCTGACCGGGGCGGATGCCGTCATGATTGGGCGCGCGGCTCAAGGCCGACCGTGGCTGTTCCGCGAAATCGAGCATTATCTGCGCACCGGCCAACACCTGGACGGCCCCAGCCCTGCGGAAATGCGCGAGTTGCTACTCGAACACCTGGACGACCACTACCGCTTTTACGGGGAATACACCGGGGTTCGCACCGCACGCAAGCACATAGGCTGGTATCTGGGCGAGTTGCCCGGAGGGGCTGAGTTCTGTGCCCATATGAATTTAATTGAAAACACGCGCGACCAATGGCACGCGGTAGCCGCCTGGTTCGATCGACCGACCGATCTGCGGCCTAAGCGTCTGCTTGCAGCCTAGATCACGCATCAAGGATAAAAAAAATGAAAGAACATACGCTTGAAGAATGCGTGCGCCGTACGCTGGACCGCTACTTCAAGGATCTCGACGGCGAAACAACCAGCGGCATCTGGGATATGGTGCTGACCGCTGTCGAGCGACCGATGCTGGAAGTTGTCCTGGACCGTGCCCAGGGCAACCAATCGCGCGCGGCTGATATGCTGGGCATCAATCGCAACACCTTGCGCAAGAAGCTCGACTTCTACCAGATCAAGGCCTGAGCCCCGTCGGGAAGCAGTTTTTTATCCACTTTTGCGTCTACCCTCGGGCGCGCCTTTATCCATTTACCCAATCATGAAAATTGAACGCGCGCTTCTATCCGTTTCAGACAAGTCAGGCATCGTCGATTTTGCCAAAGCGCTGAACGACCGCGGAGTGCAACTGCTGTCCACCGGCGGCACCGCGAAATTGCTGGCCCAATCCGGCCTGCCCGTTCAGGAAGTATCCGACTACACCGGCTTCCCGGAAATGATGGATGGTCGCGTCAAGACCTTGCATCCCAAGATCCACGGCGGCCTGCTGGCGCGACGCGACTCCCAGGCCCACCTGGACGCCATCGCCCAACATGAGATCGGCCGCATCGACTTACTGGTGGTCAATCTTTACCCTTTTCGCGAAACCGTCGCCAAGCCTGACTGCGCCTTCGAGGACGCGGTGGAAAACATCGACATCGGTGGGCCTGCCATGCTGAGGGCAGCCGCCAAAAATCACGGCACCGAAGCCGGCGGCGTAGCGGTAGTCATAGACCCCGCGGACTACGCGCAGGTCCTGAAAGAAATCGACAAAACCGGCGGCACCTCTTATGCCCTGCGCCTGAATCTGGCCAAGAAAGTATTCGCCCATACAGCCGCCTACGACGGCGCAATTGCCAACTACCTGACCAGCCTGACCGATGCCCCTGCGCAAGACGCGGTACCGGCACGCGCAGACTACCCCGACACACTGACCTTCCAGGTAAGCAAGACCCAGGGCATGCGCTATGGCGAGAACCCGCACCAATCGGCGGCTTTCTATACCGACGCTGCCCCTGCGGCTGGCTTGCTCGCCAACTATCGCCAGTTGCAAGGCAAGGAACTGTCCTACAACAATATCGCGGACGCCGATGCAGCCTGGGAATGCGTACGCACTTTCGACACCCCGGCCTGCGTTATCGTCAAGCACGCCAACCCTTGTGGCGTGGCCATTGCCGCCGACGCCCTGACCGCATATTTGCAGGCCTTCAAGACCGACCCTACTTCGGCCTTCGGCGGCATCATCGCCTTTAACCGCCCCATAGACGCGGCCACCGCCCAGGAAGTCAGCAAACAGTTTGCCGAAGTCGTTCTGGCTCCCAGCTACGATCAAGGCGCTTGCGATATCTTCGCCACCAAGAAAAATGTGCGTTTGCTGGAAGTGCCCATGGGCGCCGGCGTCAACGCCTTCGACGTCAAGCGCGTCGGCGGTGGGTGGCTGGTGCAGCAACCTGACGCCTACAACGTGCCGCTCGACCAGATCAAAGTGGTGACCAAGCTCGCCCCCACCCCCAGCCAGATGGAAGACCTGCTGTTCGCGTGGAAAGTGGCGAAATTCGTCAAATCCAACGCCATCGTATTTACCGGCAAGGGAATGACTTTGGGCGTAGGCGCGGGCCAGATGAGCCGTGTCGACTCTGCCCGCATCGCCTCCATCAAGGCGGAAAATGCCGGGCTCACGTTGGCGGGTTCAGCGGTTGCCTCGGACGCTTTCTTCCCCTTTCGCGATGGCCTGGACGTGGTTATTGACGCCGGCGCAAGCTGCGTGATTCAACCCGGCGGCAGCATGCGCGACGGCGAGGTCATCGCGGCAGCCGACGAGCGCGGCATCGCCATGGTCCTGACCGGCACCCGTCATTTCCGCCATTAAGCCGTGCGCATCCTAGGCGTTGACCCGGGTTTGCGACGCACCGGTTTTGGTGTGATCGAGTCCGATGGAATGCGCCTGCGCTACGTCGCCAGTGGCACTATCGTAGTGCCCGCTGGCGACGAGCTGGCCGGACGGCTCAAGGTAATACTGGACAGTCTGCGCGAGATCGTGCGCGACACCTCGCCCGACTGCGCCGCGGTCGAAAAAGTTTTCGTCAATGCCAACCCGGCATCCACGCTGCTCTTGGGGCAAGCGCGCGGCGCCGCACTTTGTGCCGTGGCGGACAGCGGGCTGACTGTCCACGAATACACTGCTCTGCAGATCAAGAAGTCGGTGGTCGGCACCGGCCGCGCCGCCAAGACCCAGGTACAGATGATGGTTCAACATCTGCTGGCTTTGAACGGTGCTCCCGCCGCCGATGCCGCCGATGCGCTGGCATGCGCGATTTGTCATGCCCACGTGGCCCCGCTGGCCGACCGCCTGCGTGCGGCTGGCTCTCACCCCTCGTTCGGCCGAAAAGGCACCCGCCTGCGTGCCGGGCGGATGATTGGAACTTCCTGATGATTGGACGCCTGACTGGTACCCTGGTCGAGAAACTGCCCCCCAAGGTTTGCCTGGATGTAAATGGCGTGGGCTATGAACTGGACGTGCCGATGAGTACTTTGTACTCGCTGCCGGAACTAAACGCGCGGGTGACCTTGCTGACGCATTTGGCGATACGCGAAGATGCGCACGTGCTGTATGGCTTTGCCACGGCTGCGGAACGGTCGACGTTTCGCGAGTTGATCAAGGTCAGCGGCGTGGGTGCGCGCATCGCTTTGGCGGTGTTGTCGGGGATGACGGTAAGCGAGTTGGCGCAGGCGATTACTTTACAGGAAGCGGGCCGTCTTACTCGCGTTCCCGGTATCGGGAAGAAGACTGCCGAGCGTTTGTTGCTTGAGTTGCGGGGCAAGTTGGGTGCCGACTTGGGACCGGGGCAGGCGGCTGTGGTGGATAGCCAGGTGGATGTGATGAATGCTTTGGTGGCCTTGGGGTATTCGGATCGTGAGGCAGTCGCTGCTTTGAAGACTTTGCCGGCGGGGGTTGAGGTGTCGGAGGGAATCAAGTTGGCGTTGAAGGCCTTGGCGCGCTAGGTTTTATTACGCTTGCGTAGCTCTTGTGCCAGGGGCGGCGGGCAATACTTTGCCGGATGTCCGAGGCTTGGTTTTTATTTACCTGCGATGTTGAGCGGTTAAGACGGCTGCCAGGACCGGTTCGCCATCCTCGCGTGGGCGCACGGTCCGGCAAGGCTGCGCTTGCCGGACTTCCCGTCGTCTTCCTCGTCCGCGGGGCGTCGGGCGAACTCGCATCGCTGCGCGCTGCTCAGACAGCGCCCGACGACTTCCCCCCGCTCCCTTCTGAAGCCCTCGGCGTGCTTCAACACGCGAGGATGGCGAACCGGTCCTGGCAGCCTGCGTTCGCGGCTTGCGTAGGTTGCTTGCGTAGCTTGCTTGCAGAGGTGTTTGCGGCGGATGGACTTCCTGCGTAAGAGGCGGCGACACGCGGATATCGCCGGTATTGCCCCCGACCCACAGCCCCATGGTTAATACACTGGTTTTAGAATTCAGGCATATTTTCCCGGTGAGGTGATCGTGCTGAAGGTATGGGGAAGGCCGAACTCGTTTAATGTGCAGAAGGTGCTGTGGCTGCTGGGCGAGCTAGGCCTGGACTACGAGCATATTCCGGCCGGCGGCGATGCCGGGCTGGTCGATACGCCTGAGTTTCTGGCAATGAATCCTCATGGCCGCGTTCCAGTTATCAATGACGAAGGCTTGCTTGTTTGGGAGTCTCACACTGTGCTGAGATACTTGGCCGCGCGTTATGGCGCCGGGCGCTTCTGGGACCAGGATGCGGGTCGGCGCTCGGCAGCGGAGCGTTGGATGGATTGGTCGCAGACTAGCTTGCAGCCGGATTTCTTGGTGGGCGTGTTCTGGGCCTATTACCGTACACCGGCAGCGCAGCGAGACATTGGGCTAATACGCAAGCACGTCGAATCATGCAGTCGGCACTTCCTTCTTCTTGACCGGATACTTGCCACGCAAGCGTTTCTGGGCAGCGACGAGTTCAGCCTGGCTGATATCCCTGCGGGCACGGCCCTTTACCGCTATTTCGAACTCGACATTCAACGACCTCCGCTGGCCAACGTCGGCGCATGGTACCAGCGCCTGCAGAGCCGCCCGGCTTATCGCGAACATGTCATGCGTCCCTTTGATGAGCTATATGGACGGCTCGATTTCTGATTTCCGGCTTCTGACGCGTGCCCGGCCTTCTCTACGCGGCTTGTCCTCACGTGTCAGCGACAGGACGGTTTTTTAAGGCCCGGTGGCGGCTGGGCCGGTTGATGAACTTGTAAACATCCACACAAGACGTAAAGATGCCCTTATTCGATCCAGTCAGCGATTGAGAGGTATAAGCGGCCAGCCAGGCCGATCAGACAGGGTAAGAAGCGCCAACCGGGCTAACATACCCCCAACACGAGGCAAAGTACCCACATGGCGATCCAGTCTGACAAAATTTCCACCCGCGACGACCACGCGCCCGATACCCGCGTTATTTCGCCGCGCCCCGCATCCCCCAATGAAGAAGCGATCGAGCGCGCCCTTCGCCCCAAGGCGCTGGACGAATATGTCGGCCAGCGCCGCATTCGCGAGCAGCTTGAAATCTTCATCACCGCGGCCCGGCAACGCCAAGAGTCGCTGGACCACGTCCTGTTATTCGGGCCGCCGGGCCTGGGCAAGACCACGCTGGCTCACATCGTCGCTCGCGAAATGGGTGTGCAATTGCGTCAAACCTCCGGCCCGGTACTTGAGCGTGCGGGTGACTTGGCCGCCATTCTCACCAACCTGGAAAAGAACGACGTCCTTTTCATTGACGAAATTCATCGCTTGTCGCCGGTCGTGGAAGAAATTCTGTACCCGGCGCTGGAAGACTTCCAGATCGACATCCTGATCGGGGACGGCCCGGCGGCCCGCAGTGTGAAGCTCGATCTACAGCCCTTTACCTTGGTAGGCGCCACCACCCGCGCCGGCATGCTCACCAATCCTCTGCGCGATCGCTTCGGGATCATCGCCCGCCTCGAGTTCTATACCGCGGAAGAGCTTACTTCCATCGTTACTCGAAGCGCCGGCTTGCTCCAGGCCAAGATCGGCGAAGACGGTGCGCACGAAATCGCCCGCCGCTCGCGCGGCACACCCCGCATTGCCAATCGTTTATTGCGCCGCGTACGCGACTATGCCGAAGTCAAAGCCGGCGGCGTCATTACCAGCGCGGTCGCACAAGCCGCTCTCAGCATGCTCGACGTAGACCCCGCCGGACTTGACGTCATGGACCGCAAGCTGCTGGATGCCATTGTGCATAAATTCGACGGTGGACCGGTCGGCCTGGATAGTCTGGCTGCGGCGGTGGGTGAAGAACGCGATACGATCGAGGACGTGATCGAGCCCTATTTGATTCAGCACGGCTACGTGCAGCGCACCTCGCGCGGCCGGGTTGCCACGCAAAGCACTTATCGCCACCTTGGACTGATCCCACCCGCACAAGCAGGGGGAGGCGATCTATTCGTATGAAAACGGGCCTGTGCCTGGGCATCCCCCAGGTCACAGGCCCGATCTGTGCCAAGCACAGAATACGTTCGAGTTCCAGCTTAACCCCGTTGCATGACACACCGGTGACAACCAGCCAGTTCCGTAAAAAAGGTGGAAGCGTCGAATACCCGGACGGCGCCACCCACGCACCCGAAGCCGCACAGGCTTGCTATCGACGCTTCCTGCGGTCAGACGGCTTCCAGGCGCTAAAGTTTCCTGCTTTACATGCCGTCACACTTGCCCACATCAAGATATCTCGCCGCGCTGCGGGGAGCCGCCGGGTTGTTTACAATTTCGCCCCATGGCGCAAATATCCCGTGATTCCCGTCCACCGCTTTTCGAAGGCTCTACCCTCGTGACCCGCTCGCTTGCGCAAGATTTCCAGTTCCAGATACGGGTCTATTACGAAGACACCGATGCCGGTGGAGTGGTCTACTACGCTAACTATCTGAAATTCTTCGAGCGGGCGCGCACAGAATGGTTAAGATCGCTTGGGTTCGAACAGAATGCAATGGCGGACGATACTGGCTGCATCTTTATTGTTCGCAGCCTGGACACGCAATACCGCAAGCCGGCCAAGCTGGACGATCACCTTACCATCCGCTGTCGCGTGGCGAGACTGGGCAAGGCTTCCATCGATTTTGCTCAAACCTGCGAGCGCGAAAGTGAATTACTGACCTCGGGGAAGGTCCAGGTAGGATGTGTGGATCGCCTGACCCTGCGGCCCAGAGCGCTACCCGCCAATCTGGCCCAGGCGCTTGCCCCATTTGAAACAAACCCGCCGGCGGCCTGATTCGTCGGCTCTAACTCTCAACAGTCTCAAAGGACTTTGCATGAACGTCAACCAGGACATGTCGATCCTGTCCCTGATTACTCAGGCGAGCTTCACGGTGCAATGCGTAATGGCCGTCCTGGCTGTCGTGTCGCTGATGTCGTGGACATACATTTTCCGCAAAAGCATCGCCATCAAGCGCGCCACCAAGCAGACCGACCGCTTTGAAGCCGACTTCTGGTCCGGCGGCGATCTCAACATGCTGCACCAATCGATCTCGACTCGACGGGGCGAACACGGCGCTTTGGCCCGCATCTTCGAAGCCGGCATGGCCGAGTTCGTCAAAGGCCGCCAAAGCAAAGTCAATGACGTCAATACCTTGCTGGACGGCTCCCGCCGCGCCATGCGCGCGGCCTATCAACGCGAAATGGATTCGCTTGAGTCGCACTTGAGCTTCCTCGCCTCAACCGGCTCGGTCAGCCCCTACGTCGGCCTGTTCGGCACGGTGTGGGGCATCATGCACGCCTTTCGCGGCCTTGCCAACGTAGAACAGGCCACCCTCGCCAGCGTCGCGCCCGGTATTGCCGAGGCCCTGGTCGCCACGGCCATCGGCCTGTTTGCGGCCATCCCCGCGGTGGTTGCCTACAACCGCTACTCACACGACATCGATCGCTTGTCGATCCGCTTCGACAGCTTCATCGACGAATTCCTCAACATCCTGCAAAGACAGGTGCGCTGATGCCCTCAGCCCGCTCCAGCAATCGCGGCAGCCGTGGCGGCCGTCGAGCCATGAACGAGATCAACGTCGTGCCCTATATCGACGTCATGCTCGTGCTGCTGGTGATTTTCATGGTGACCGCACCCATGATGTCGCCAGGCATGATCGACTTGCCCACCGTAGGCAAAGCCGCACAGATTCCTGTCAAGCCGCTTGAAGTCATTCTGGCTGCCGATGGCGCCATCTCGATCCGCGACCGTGAGCGCGGCGACAGCACCCCGCAACCGATAGCCCGCAAAGACCTGGCCCGCCTTGCGCGCGAGCGGCAATCCGAACACCCCAACCAGCCGGTCGTCATCTCCGCCGACCGCAAAGCCGAGTACGAATCCGTCCTGAAGGTTATGGACGAACTGCAGCGCCAAGGCGTTGCGCGCGTCGGTTTGCTGGTCAAGCAACAAGGCTCCTGATCGCCCATGGCGCCCAACGATCGCTCCCATCGTCCCCAGTCCCTTCCTCCCGAACCCGGAAAGTGGAAGGCTTTCGGCCTGGCTTTCCTGGTCCACTTGCTGCTGCTGGCCGGTCTTATCATCGGCCTGTCCTGGAATAACCAATCGCCAGGCCCGGTCCAGGCTGAACTCTGGACCAGCTTGCCGGCGCCCAATCAGCCCGAGCCCGAGCCGCCCACGCCGCAGCCAGAGCCTCGACCCCAGCCCGTCAAGCCGCCGCCTCCCCCCCCGCCCTTGCCCGAACCCGAGGTAACGCCGGCCAAGCCCGATATCGCCATCGAGCAGGAAAAAAAGCGGCGCGAAGCTGAAAAGCGTGAAGCGGCGCAACAGGAAGCTGAGAAGCGCGAACGCGAAAAGCGCAAACTTGAAGCTGATAAAAAACTGGCGGACAAGCGCGAGCAAGAGAAGAAACTGGCCGAAAAGCAGGAAATCGAGAAGCGCCAATTGGAAAAGGAGCGCACCGAAAAACTCGCGGCCGACAAAAAAGCTGCCGCCGACAAGCTGGCGGCAGAGAAAAAAGCCGAAGCCGAGAAAAAACTGCAGGCTGAGCGCGATCGCAAATTGCGCGAAGCTTTTCGCAGCGAAACCGCGCGCGCGGCCGGACTTGAAGGCGGCCGTGAAGGCGGCACCGATGACCGCAACCAGCGGGCAGGCGCCAGCGGCGATCCGGGTTATGCCGATTTGATCCGCGCTTGCATCAGACCCGGAGTCATCTATAGTGCAAGTAATAACGGATCAGGCGGGAACCCTACCGCCGTATTCCGTGTCCAGTTACTACCCAGCGGCGCGCAGGCTGGTGCCCCGCGCCTGCAACGCTCTTCCGGCGTATCGGCTTTCGACCGCGCCGTAGAAAACGGAATTCGGCGTTGCGACCCCTTTCCGCGCCCGGCTTCCGGCCGTTTCGAATCCAACATAGAAGTTCAATATCGGATGTTCGACTGATGACCATTGCACATACCGCCCCCCCCTCTCTCAACGCCATCGGGCCGCGCCTGTTCGGCATCCGTTTCAGCTTACGCCTGCGGCATTGCATGGCAGCCATCGCAGCCGTCGCCTTCAGTCTTGGCGCAGCGCCAAGCAAGGCCCAGCTAACGGTGCAAATATCGGGGGCTGGCGCCAATCAGTACCCGATCGCGATTGCCGACTTCGAGTCCAATGACCCGCAGGGCAAAGCCATCGCCGAAATCATCCGCGCCGACCTGGGCCGTACCGGCATCTTCCGCTTGGTCGATGCCAGCGACGCCCAACTGTCGGATTCGTCCGTCATTGGCTTTGCCGCCTGGAAAACCCGCGGCGCCGATGCCTTGGCCGTGGGCAGCGTGCAGCGCACCGCAGATGGCCGCTACGACATCCGTTACCGCCTGGTCGACACTCTCAAGCAGGCTCAAATCGACGGCGTGGCGTTTTCGTCAACCACCAATGAAATGCGCCGCACCGCTCACCAGATCGCTGATCGTATTTATGAAAAGCTGACGGGCGATCGTGGCGTCTTCGCAACACGTATCGCTTATGTACTTAAGCGGGCCAACATCTACGAATTGCAGATTGCAGATGCCGACGGCCAGAATGCCCAGACCGCCCTACGTTCGCGTGAGCCCATCATTTCGCCCGCTTGGTCGCCTGACGGGTCGCGCCTGGCCTACGTCAGTTTCGAATCACGCAAGCCGGTCGTGTATGTTCACACCATTTCCAATGGCCAACGCGTGCCGGTGGCCAACTTCAAGGGCAACAACAGCGCGCCCGCCTGGGCTCCGGACGGCAATCGTCTGGCGGTAGTGCTGACGCGCGACGGGCTTTCCCAGATCTATATGCTTAATGCCGACGGCTCTGGCCTGCGCCGCCTGACGCAGTCGCCCGGCATCGACACCGAACCCAACTTCACCCCCGATGGTCGCGCCATTTTGTTCACCAGCGACCGCGGCGGCAGTCCCCAGATCTACCGCTTGAATCTGGACAACAATCAAGTCGAGCGCGTTACGTTCAAAGGGGCTTACAATATTTCACCCCAACTGTCGCCAGATGGCAAAACCTTGCTGTACATCACCCGCCGCTCCGGCTTCCAGATAGCTTCGCTTGACCTTGCCACCGGCAATGAGCTTGTCCTCACCAACGGCGGCCGGGACGAGTCTCCCAGCTTCGCTCCCAATGGAAAGATGATTCTTTATGCAACGGCGCAAGGTGGCCGGGGCGTACTTGCGGCTGTTTCAAGCGACGGCCGCATCAAGCAGACACTATCGGTTCTAAGCGGCGATGTACGTGAGCCCACTTGGGGGCCTTTCCTGAACTAGATGAAACTGAACCCGGACAGTGCTGTCGCGTTGTTGCACCGTTGTGTTTACTTATTGCAACGGTTCACGGCGTGCTGTCCATGTGACACTTGAGTGTCGTAAATTCAGCTCATTGCGTTTTTTCCTAACCCTACTCACCCCTATAGAAACACCCAAGGAAATAATCATGTCTACTCGCGCATTGAAGATGTTCGTTATTGCGAGCCTCGCCGTGGTAGTCGCGGCTTGCAGCAGCCCTGTCAAACTCGATGAAAGCAGTAACGTCCCCGTCGAAGACCGCACTTCTTCCAGCAATGGCGCCAACAGCAGTGGTGTCGCCAACGTTGACGCTACCGGCCAAGGCCTGGATCCGCTGAACGACCCCAAGGGCGTACTCGCCCAACGTTCGGTCTACTTCGATTTCGACAGCTATTCCGTCAAGGATCAGTATCGCCCGCTGGTTGAAAACCACGCGCGCTTCCTGAGCTCCAACCGTAACCGCAAAGTCGTCGTCGAAGGCAATACCGATGCAGCCGGCGGCAGCGAATACAATCTGGCACTGGGCCAACGCCGTTCGGAAGCCGTGCGCCGCATGCTGGTGCTCATGGGCGTGCGCGACGACCAAGTCGAAGCCGTCAGCTTCGGCAAGGAAAAGCCCAAGGCCACCGGTACCGACGAAGCCTCGATGGCTGAAAACCGCCGCGCCGACATCGCCTACCGTTAAGGATCTACCGCAATGACGTTTCGCGCTTCCCGCACTCGACTCCTGGCTGCCGCACTCTGCATGAGTGCAGGTCTATCCAGCTTTCCGGCCCACGCCGCGCTGTTTTCAGACGACGAAGCACGCCAGGCCATCATCGATTTGCGCAAGGAAGCGCGCGATCGCGCCGACCAACAAGACCGCAAGCTGACAGAAGCTCTGTCGCATAGCCAGCAGGTCCAGCTACAACTGGCCGGCCAGATCGAACAATTGCAGCAAGAAATCGCCCGCCTGCGTGGTCAGACCGAAATTCTGACCAAGCAGGTGGCCGACACCCAGCAAGCTCAAAAAGACATATATCTTGATCTCGACACCCGCCTGAAGCGGCTCGAACCTCAAACCGCCTCCATCGACGGCCAGCAAGCCACGGTTGATCCGGGCGAAAAGCGCTCTTACGACGCAGCTATCGACCTTTTTCGCAACGGCAACTATGCCGATGCCATACCTGCTTTGTCGGGTTTCGTACGCAGCTACCCCAACAGCCCCTATACGCCGGCCGCGCAGTTCTACATCGGCAGCAGCCACTACGCCCTGAAGGACTACAAGTCCGCCATCGCGCAGCAACAGGCCCTGGTGAAGAACTACCCCACGAACGTACGCGCTCCCGATGCCTTGCTGGTTGTTGCCGGCAGCCAGGTTGAGCTGAATGACCGCCGAGGCGCCCGTACCACCCTGGAACGCATTGTGCGCGACTACCCAGGCGTTCCCGCGGCACAAACAGCCAAAGACAGGCTGGAATTGCTTAAATAGAACACAGCGTTCGGGGGATTTTTATCCCCCGCCGCAAGGCGCGGATGACAGCCTAACTAGGCGCGGCCATGGTGGCGTCGTGATTCACAAGTTTTAGGGCGTCGACACTATCATTTCATTTGACAGCGTCGATTAAATTCGCCATAATTTATGGCTTCGGGTCGTTAGCTCAGCTGGTAGAGCAGCGGACTTTTAATCCGTTTGTCGTGGGTTCGATCCCCGCACGACCCACCAGTATTAAACAAAAGGCCTTCGCCACAAGCGAAGGCCTTTTGCATTTCTGCTTGCTATATCCGCGCGCCAAGCAAGCGTTTGATCGCCTTGTCTACTAGCGCAATGTCTTTAGGGTCAGAATTGGGAGCGCCTGCCCGATGGCCCCAAACCGAATCGAGCACCATCAACTCGGCGTTTTTCATGTTGGCCGCCAGATCGCGGAAATCCGTCAACGGAAAGATCTGATCGGTACGAGTGGGCATGATGATGGTCGGACACCGGATGCGGGACAGGGCCCGTTCAAAATCGCCACCATGAACCGGGTCTGCTGCAATATCCGCGCTCTGCCAAGTCTGCATCATGGCAAGCAAGTTATTGGCATCGCGGTGTGCAAAATTATTCGTCCAGCGAGTCGCGATGTAGTCCAGCAAGTTGGACGCCTCAGCTTTGTACAGCGCACCTTGATAATACTCAGGCGACATACACCAGGCCGCATAGGCTTGGCCCATTGCCCTCAGACCACCCAGGGGTTGCGCACTATATTCACCGCCATCCCAGACCGCGTCGGCTTGCAGGGCCGATTTCAAGGCATTGATGAGCGTATAAGTAAAGTCAGAAGTCCGGGGCGCGCCGGCCAGGGCGAATAGCCGCCGCACCTGAGCCGGATAACTGGCCGCCCACTGAAAAGCCGTCTGCGCGCCCATCGAGCGGCCGATAACCATGTCCAGAACCTCGATGCCGAACACTTCGGCCAGCATTCTCTGCTGAAGCCGGACATTGTCCAGAATATGGAAAATCGGAAAGCGCGGGCCATCGAATGGCGCAGGTGTATTGCTAGGAGAAGTCGACAAGCCATTGCCGACGAGATTCACGCTAATGACAAAGTACCTGCTGGGGTCCAGAGGACGCCCGGGGCCTATCAACCATGAGTTCTGGTCGTGCGTGGCGCTAAACCAAGTGGGAAAAAGGATGGCGTTATCTTTCTTCTGGTTAAGAGCGCCATAGGTCTGATAAGCAAGCTTTACCTTGGGCAGCACCAGCCCCGACAAAAGAGTGAAGTAATCGCTCTCAAAGAGATGATAAGCCTCTGCAGATCCTGCTGTAATCGTCGACATGGGTTTGGGCAAAGTCTCAAAGCGTTGGAGGGCTTGTCGTCAGATAGCCACGGTTGCGGCGTCGTAAGCAAAAATCCAGTCATAGCGGGCGCTGACCTTTTGCGTAGCCCATTCCCGCTCGATATGTGCGGCGCCGTCAACCGGGTCGGCCAAGGCGCGGCTATGAAAGCGCGCCGCATTATCGGACGAGCCCTCGGCAACAGCATACGTACGCTGCTTACGCGCCGCTTCGTAGCGTTGCAACGCGGTTTCGACACGACCCTCGCTGGCCAGGCAGCGCGCCAGAATCAGGCCGTCTTCCATCGCCATGACTGCGCCCTGAGCAAGAAACGGAAACATGGCATGACAGGCGTCGCCTAACAAGCTCACACGTTTTTGGGTCCACTCTTGAGTCAATGCCCGGCGCACGATGCCCCACTTGATAGGGGTCTGCACGCCCTCGATAAGGGTAAGCACATCGCTGTGCCAACCTTGAAAATCCTGGAGGCACTGTTGCGTCGTGCCCTTGATCCCGGAAGAATCCGCAAGCTTCATGGGCTTCTCCAGACAGCCCCCGAAGTTCATCAGTTCGCCATTGCGCAAGGGGTAGTGCACGACATGGCCGCCCGGCCCTACCCAATTGACGCCCACTTGGCGACGCAGATGAGCCGGCACTTTCTCCATGGGAATCACGCCGCGCCACACCGACATTTCAGCAAGTTCGGTTCGATCGAGGCCAAACATTGCCTGCCGAATCGCCGAATTGATTCCATCCGCGCCGATCAATGCCGCACCTTGAACGATTTCCCCACTTTTTAAGTGCAAGGCGACTGACTCGCCGTATTGCTCAAATCCGCTGCATGGCGATGCCAGCCTGATTGCTTCGGGCTTCAGGCGCAGCACCGCTTCCATCAGAGCATTGTGCAAATCCACCCGATAAACGGTGAAATAGGGAAAGCCGAACTTCTCGACTGCGGCGTTCCCCAAGTCAAACAGGGGCCAACTCTGCCCCGTACACCAGAGCCTGATTTCCTTTCCGTGTGTTTCGCAGGAGGTTTCCTGAAGTCGATCAAGGATGCCGAGATCTTGCAGCACCCTGGCTCCATTGGGGCTGATCTGCACCCCCGCGCCTATTTCCTTCAGTTGAGACGCCTGTTCGTAGACGACTACGTCGATGCCTCGGCGCAGCAGCGCCAGCGCGGCGGCCAAGCCGCCAATTCCGCCACCTGCGATCAAAATGGGAAGACCACCTTCTTTCATCACAGCTCCGATAGGAAAACGCCGCAGCAAGCATCCGGCATATGTCATCGCCGCGGCTTGCCCCCGGACAAACACTCTGGTTTATTGCGCGATTGCCGTTTCGACCAGCTGATCCGCGGCCACGATGTTTCCATCCAGCACCATCGCTTCGCCATCAAGAAAAATCGAGCACCGAGACATGGGAATGTCCACGTGGCACGCAGAATTGTTCTGCCCTCCCGCCTCAGCGTTGGGGCCGGTGGAAAACAGGAAATTCCCGTAGTAGGCGCGGGCATCCATGCCCAGAGACTGCTTCTTGTCGCGCATTCCCAGTCCAGTCCAACGCGCTTTGGGCTGCAAACCCCACCCCAAGTGCGCTACCGCCCAGGCATCCGGGTCTTGATAAGACTCGATGTGGCGACGCAAGTATTGCGCCTCGAACCCGCCTTCGATGCGAGTGATATAGCCATTTTCTATTTCCAGAACGATAGGAGCACTTTCCACGTAGCGCTTGAAAGGAAACAACATGTCTCCTACGTCGATGACGACACGACCCTGGGCGCTTCCTTCTTTAGGCCAGGTCGATATGAAACCACTGGGCCAGTGGTCCCAATGGCCTGCCACATCCGCGTAGCCGTACTCTGGCAAAGTGCCGAACTGCCCCAGCTCCACTCGTAGATCGGTCCCTGCCGCGGACTTCACCCGCATGCTTCGTGCTGCGCGCAAGCGCTTATCGGCGGCCATGACTCGGCGTTTATCATCACGACAAGGCACCATTTGCGCCAGGATTTCCGGTGGCTCCACCACCATCAGCATACGTGCTCCCGATCCAAGGATTTCGGTTTGCTCTGGTGAGTGGAGCAAGCCCATCAAGTCTATGATCAGATCAGCTTGTTTCAGCGCGGCAAGCGCCAAACGGTTGCCGGAAAGCGGTGTAACGCCAAGGAAGGAAGTACGCTCTGCGCCGCCGGGCTGGCGCGGCGCCACTGGCGGCAGATCCATGCGAAACGCACGGGTGCCCAAGGCCAGGGCCGCCCGCATCGCGGCGTCGATGTTCAAGGGGTGACTGGACTCCCCTGTCAGGACGATTACCCCTTCGGACGGCTGGAGCCTGCATAAGGTCAACACCTCATTCCACATTGCGGCCCGGTAGTCATCGCTAACTGCCATGTACTGCCCTCCTTGATACGACGCCGGCTAGCGCAGCCCTGGTCTGAATGCTTCCGACATCTTCCTCACTTCGTCCAGGCCGACGACATCCGCATACTTTTTCCCGAGATCAAAAAGACTGGCCTCATGCGCGCTCAGGGAACGGTCCCCCACACATTCGGATACGATCATCGGACGCAGGCCATGGCACATTGCGTCGAGGGCGCTTGCCCTCACGCACCCGCTGGTAGTGCACCCAGCGATGAACAAAGTGTCGACCTGCTTTGCCACCAGCACTCCCAACAGATCCGTACCGAAGAAAGCGGAAGGAAGACGCTTCCTGATCACAGCCTCCCCCGGCAGTGGGGCAAGCTCGGGTACGAAATCGCTTTGGGGATTGTCCTCGGTCAGCGTCAGCAGGCGCGGCACCTTCAGGCAATGGATGTTGGCGTCGCTGCCGTCCTTGGCATAAACAATTTTCGTATGGGCGATGGGCCAACTCTGTTTCCGCGCAAAAGCGAGCAACTCGGTAGCATGGGAAATCGCATCGCTGATGTTTCCACCACCAAACGCCGCTGGATCATTGAACCCCACGGTGAAGTCCACAAGCAGCAGTGCCGGACGCTGCCCCGGCCCCATCGCCTGGCCGAAATGCTGACGATCGAACACATCGCTTTCGGTACTCATGCCTTTGCTTCCTCCACACTGGAGGGATGTTCGAGCGCCACGGAAGCGGCGTCATAGTCGAAGATCCAGTCATACCGCGCCTGCACCTGTTGCGAAGCCCACTCCCTTTCCACATACAAAGGCCCTTCGACCGGATCCGCCAAAAGCGGGTTATGGAAGCGGCCGACGTTCTGCGCTGATCCTTCAACAACTTTTTCGCAACGCGCTCGGCGAACGCCCTCGTAGACTTGCAGCGCAGTAGGAATATCGTCATGCCACTGTGCGATACAACGGCCCAGCACCAGACCGTCCTCCATGGCCATGACGGCTCCTTGCGCCAGGAAGGGAAACATCGCATGGCAAGCGTCGCCAAGCAAGGTCACCCGCTGGATACTCCAGGTTTCAAGCACCGGTCGGCGCACCATGCCCCATTTGAAAGGCGAGTCGGTAGCTTGAATCAGTGCATGAACGTCTTCATGCCAAGCCGCGAAGTCTTCGGCGCATTCAGCAGCAGTACCTTGCGTGGTCCAGGATTCGGCCGCCCATCTGCGGCCCTCCAGGTAGCCGACGAAATTCATTAGCTCCCCCCTGCGCAGGGGGTAATGAATGATATGGCCGCCAGGTCCTACCCAGTTGGTGCCGACCGGGCGGCGCAGATGCTCGGGAACCCGCTCCATCGGGATGACGCCGCGCCACGCGATCATGTTCGCGTAGCTTGCCAAGTCAGCGCCGAACAAGCAGCTGCGGATAAGCGAATGAACGCCATCCGCTCCAATCAAGGCACTTCCAGCGAACTGTCGGCCATCGTCCAGCTTAAGCGTCACGCCGCGTTCATCCTGAACCAATGAAGTACACCGGCTTTTAAGATGGATGGCATCCGCTTTCAGGCTTTTGACCGCGTCGATCAACGCATTGTGCAAATCCACCCTGTAAGCCGTGAAATAGGGATAGCCGAAACGCCTCACCGCCTGATCACCCAGATCGAAGGGTTTCCAGGTCTGCCCGGTATTCCACAGGCGGATTTCTTTGCCCTCGGTTTTGCACGAGCTCTCGCGTACCGCCTCCAAAATACCCAGGCTGGCCAGCACGCGAGACCCATTGGGGCTGATCTGAACACCCGCCCCGACTTCCCTCAGCTCTGCGGCCTGCTCAAACACCTGAACATCGATACCTCTCCTGAGCAATGCCAGAGCGGCAGCCAAACCTCCAATCCCCGCACCCGCGATCAGCACAGGGCGTGCCGCCTCTTTTCCAACCATCATTACGACTCCTACTCTTGACAGGCCTGCTTCTTGGCTATTCGTTCGATATGCCGGTTTTCTTGATGACCGCCGCCCATTTGTCCGCTTCCACCTCTATGGTTTTCGCGAACTCGCCAGGCGTCGTTCCCAGCACGTCGAAGCCCGTGTTCTCGAGTTGCCCGCGCACCTCTTTGTCGGCAAGCGCGGCAGCCAATTCCTTGGCGAGCTTTTCGGCAATGGCAGGCGGCGTACCCGCGGGAGCCAACAGACCAAACCAGCTATAGGCGTCAAACTCTTTGCCTAGTTGTTCGGCAACAGTCGGCACATTCGGCATCAAGGGGCTGCGCGTGACGCCTGTAACGCCATAGGCAATCAAGGTGCCTGCGTTAATGTGAGGCCGCAGCGTGGGAATCGCATCGAACACCAGATCCACCTGCTTGGCGACCACATCGCCAACCGCTTGGCCGCCGCTCTTGTAGCCGATGTGCAGCAAGTCGACGCCGAACATCATCTTGAACATCTCACCGGTCAGATGGGTAGAAGAACCCGCCCCGGCGGACGCAAACGTCAGCTTGCCGGGCTGGGCCTTCGCAAGGGCCACCAGCTCCTTGATGTTTTTGGCGGGAAGGTCAGGCCTGCCTACCAGAAGGTGGGGGCTACGCACGACTTGGCTGATGGGTGTGAAGGACTTAACCGGGTGGTAGGCAAGCTTAGGGTAAAGAGCGGGCCCCATCGCCAGGCTGCTCGTGCCGGCCCAGAGCAATGTGTAGCCGTCGGGCTGCGCGCGGACCACTGCCATCGGGCCCACGGTCCCGCCACCTCCAGCCTTGTTGTCCACGACGATGGTCTGGCCCAGGCGTGCGCCCAGAGCTCTTGCGATGATGCGCGCGCTGGCGTCGGTGGGGCCGCCCGGGGCGAATGGCACGACCAGGGTGATGTTTTTATCAGGATACTGAGCCTTGGCCTCGCCCGGACCATAAGCCAAGGCGGCAAAACCGACGAGAGCCGCCGCCTTGAATGCAGGGCCGGAACACCACGATGGACCAAACGAAACCAATGCCGGGTATGAGCGAAGCATTTCTATCTCCTGTGTGCACAAGGGCGGCGGCAACATTGTTGTCAACGAATCTTGGGTCATCGAAATAGATACGACAAGCTACAATATCGATTGAATTCAAAAGAGTTCCTTATGAATATTTCGACCAAGCAGTTGCAGGCTTTTGTATACGCGGCACAGTTGGGTAGCTTCACCAAAGCCGCCGAGCGCCTCCACCTTACACAGGCGGGACTCAGCTCTTGCATACGAGAACTGGAAACCCAGCTCGACAGCCGCTTGTTCGACCGCACTACAAGAGTCATTTCACTTACCGAAGCCGGTGCCCGCTTCCTGCCGATGGCAAGCCGCACCGTGACTGATCTGCAAGCCGCCGCCGCCGAAGTCAATGAAATAGAAACTCGCGCGCGCCAGACGTTAAGGGTGGGAGCAACACCACTCGTGGCGAACAAACTGATTCCGCGCGCCTACGCCGCATTTAGACAAGACCATCCACACGTCAAGCTTCGGGTTCTGGAAATCCAGCCCTCGGCCATTCAAGAGATGGTGGGCAATGGCGAACTGGATGCCGGGTTCGGGATTTTTTTGAAATCGGCAGTCGGTATCAGCCGCACGAAACTTTTCAGTTCTCGCTTGTTTCTCGTTTCAGGCGCACCCGCGTCTCAACGGGGCAACCCCCTTAAACATATCGGACAAATTCATTGGGAAGATCTGGCCGATACGCCTCTTATCGGCTTGCAGCCTACGAATGTGGTCCAGCAATTGATCGAACAACATCTGCCCGAAAACAGTAACCGGCACCTGGATCACACCTCAGTCAATCACATCGAAACGCAAATTGCCCTTGCCGAAATCGGCGTAGGTTCCGCCATCATTCCCTCTTTTGCATTACCCGCCTGCCGCCATTACAAAGTTGCGGTTCAAGCCTTGGTCGCGCCGGAAGTAGAAGTGGATTTTTTTCGGATACTGAAAAAAGGCGCAACCGAACCTGCGGCCATCGACGCTTTTAGCCAAGCAATGATTGCAACAGTCAACGCCTTGTTTTGAAGTGTTTTCCTGAACCAAAGGCCTCCAGCACGCCCGCTTCCACGACTTATCTCGGGCTCGGTGAGCAAAGATGGTTACAGCAACTTGCCAAGCGCTTGCCTTCACATGACGTCCAGGCGTTAAGCTATTTCCTGAACTGCTTATCTCAGGAGAGTACTCATGAAGAAAAAAGCATCTGCCATTTGGAAAGGTGGAATCAAAGATGGAAAAGGCACCATCTCTACCGAAAGCGGCGCCCTCAAGCAAGCGCCCTACGGATTCAACACCCGCTTCGGCAGCGAACCCGGAACCAATCCGGAAGAACTGATAGGGGCAGCGCATGCCGGTTGCTTCTCGATGGCGCTTTCCAAAGAACTGGGTAGCGCCAACATGACGGCCGACAGTATAGAAACCACCTCTAGCGTCACCCTGGAAAAAGTCGGCGAAGGGTTCTCGATCACTGCCATTCACCTGGACGTCATCGTAAAAATTCCCGGCGCGAATCAAGAGGCTTTTGAAGCCGCCGCCAACGCCGCCAAGACTGGATGCCCAGTATCCAAAGTCTTGAATGCCAAGATCACCATGACGGCTACGCTCAACCCCTGAACCCAAGCTGGCTGCGCATCCCGATGCTTTAGTCTCCCTGCGCTTGTGGGCACTTGCCCTGGGCCAGGGTTTGGCACGGCTCGGCGGTGTCCGTAGCGGCGTAGGGGCTCATGCCGGTCGCCCGCGGTGGATCAGCGCGTAAAAACCCCTGTGCTGCGGGCAAACTATTCAGCGCGCACCACTGGGGGTCGGGAATGTCGGAGAAGACCTGCCGCAAACGCTCTTCCCACTTGCCCTGGATCATTTGGAAATACTGGTTTCGATGGTCGATCAAAGCGAACTTCCCCACCCGCAGGCTGTCTTTTTCATAGATCAGCAAATCCAGCGGCAAACCTACCGACACATTGGAACGCAGCGTGGAATCCATCGAGATCAGGACGCACTTGGCGGCCTCATCCAGCGGCGTGCGCGGGGTCAGTATCCTGTCCAGAACAGGCTTTCCATATTTGGCCTCGCCAATCTGGAAATAGGGGTTCATGGTCGAAGATTCAATGAAGTTTCCTGCGGCATAGATCAGGAACAAGCGCATCTCTTGTCCCTGGATCTGTCCACCCAATAGAAAGCTGCAATTGAATTCGATATTGAATTTCTGCAGCGCGCTTGCGTGCTGGTGATGCACTTGCCGCACCGCCTCACCAACCAAGCCGGCGGCTTCGAACAAACTTGGAGTGCTCCAAAGCGTTGCATGGGCCGGACTGGGCGGGTCAGTCAATAATTGCACCACTGACTGCGTCAAGGCCAGGTTGCCCGCGGTCAGCAGCACCAGCACACGTTCGCCGGGCCGTTCGAATACCGTCATCTTGCGGAAAGTGCTGACGTGATCCACCCCCGCATTCGTGCGAGTATCGGCCAAAAACACCAGCCCATCTTGAACACAGGTCGCCACACAATAGGTCATCACATCGCCCCGGCACGGCTTATCTATCGATATTAACGCCAGGCTGGCCAAGTCTCCCATATCTCTTTTAGTATGGTTGATAAGATAATTTCATTTCAAATCACATACCTCCCGCTTGCATAATCGTCCCATTGTTATGACGACAGGTTCGCCTTGATCGCGAACACGCCCGCATCCCGGCCTTCTGGCAGAAAATGCTATAGAACAGACAAGCGTTCCAGTACGGAGATTTCCATGCAGAACTCTGGCAGCAATGCGGTTCGTACCGCTTACTACGACCGCATCGCACACAAAAACATGACTCCACTGTGGGAGTCCTTGCACGCGCTGGTGCCCGTACACCCTCAGCCCCAATGTCTACCCACGATCTGGAAGTACGATGCGCTGCGCGCAGACATCCTTGAGTCCGGGTCCATCATCAGCGCCGAAGAAGCCGTGCGGCGCGTGCTGATTCTTGAAAACCCAGGCCTGCGGGGCCAATCGGCCATCACGCAAACCTTGTACGCCGGCCTGCAATTGATTCTGCCTGGTGAAGTCGCGCCCAGCCATCGGCACACCCAGTCGGCCTTGCGCTTCATTGTGGAGGGCAAAGGCGCCTACACCGCCGTCAATGGCGAGCGCACCACCATGAATCCGGGTGACTTCATCATCACTCCCTCTTGGACTTGGCATGACCACGGCAACCCGACGGTCGAAGAAGGCGGCGAGCCTGTCATCTGGCTGGATGGCCTGGATATTCCCCTGCTCCGCTCTCTGGACGCCGGGTTTGCGGAGGGCTACCCAGAGGCCTCCCAACCAGTCATGCGGCCCGAAGACGACAGCTTCGTGCGCTTCGGCTACAACATGGCACCCGTGCGCTACACGCCACCCAACGGCAACTCACCCATATTCAACTACCCCTACGAGCGTAGCCGCGAAGCACTTGAACGTCTTGCCCAACATGGGGAGCTCGACCCCTGGGATGGCGTGAAACTGCGCTATGTAAATCCGGCAACTGGCGGCTACCCCATGCCCACCATGGCCACTTTCATGCAAATGCTGCCGGCCGGTTTCGAAGGTAAAAGCTATCGCACTACCGACGCCACGGTGTTTTCGGTGGTGGAGGGCCACGGTAGCGCCCGTATTGGCGAACAAGTCTTCCAGTTTGGCCCCCGCGACGTCTTCGTCGTTCCTTCCTGGCAACCGGTCCAACTGGCGGCAATGGGCGACGTCACGCTATTCAGCTACTCTGATCGTCCGGTTCAAGCTGCTCTGGGCTTGCTGCGTGAACAACGCATTTCCTGATCCCGCTTTCTTCTTTACTACTAAGGTTTCCTTTCATCATGTCCCATGTTTTCGAACCGAGTCCGGTTGTTGCCGTTCCCGTCGTTGGCAGCAATGACACCTTCCCCGTGCGTCGCGTTTACTGCGTTGGCCGTAACTACGCCGCCCACGCCCGCGAAATGGGTTTCGATCCCGACCGTGAACCGCCCTTTTTCTTTTGCAAGCCGGGCGATGCGGTCGTACCGGTTCCCTACGGCACCGTGCTCGACCTGCCCTATCCGTCTGAAACCTCCAACTACCATTATGAAATCGAATTGGTAGCTGCCATCGGCAAGAGCGGGGCCAATATCGCGGTCGACGATGCCCTGAACTATGTCTGGGGCTATGGCGTGGGCCTGGACATGACGCGTCGCGACCTGCAAATGAAAATGCGCGAGGCCGGACGTCCCTGGGAACTGGGCAAGGCCTTTGACCAAAGTGCTCCCATTGGCCCCCTGCACAAAGCGTCCGAGGCCGGCAACCTGGAAAAGGCCGAACTTTGGCTGAAAGTCGATGGTCAGGACAAACAGCGCAGCGACACCTCCAAACTGATCTGGTCAGTGGCTGAAACCATCTCCTACTTGTCCAACTACTTCCGTTTGGAACCAGGCGACCTGATCTATACGGGAACGCCCGAAGGAGTCGGCGCCGTGGTCAAAGACAATGTGATGGAGGGCGGCGTGGCCGGCCTGGGCACACTGAACGTACGTGTGGTCTGAGAAACGGAAACCTGTCATGGAACTCTACAGTTTTTTTAATAGCTCGACCTCGTATCGCGTACGCATTGCGCTGGCGCTAAAAGGCCTGCCGTACGATTACCAAGGGGTCAATATCCGAACCCTGGAACATCGCACAGCCGACTTCGTAGCCAAGAATCCCTCAGCCAATGTCCCCATGCTGGTCGATGCAGATGTTTCTTTGGGCCAATCGCTGGCGATCATCGACTATCTCGATGCGAGCTATCCCGCCGTGCGCCTGATTCCCCAGGACACGATGGCGCGGGCACGCGTACTTGAAGTTGCCACCGCCATTTCCTGCGATATCCATCCGGTCAACAACCTGCGCATTCTGCGTTATCTGACGGATGTGCTGGGTGTTTCGGATGCGCAGAAGAAAGCCTGGTACGACCACTGGATTGCAGAAGGTCTGGCGGCAGTCGAACGCTTGCTGCAAACCCATGGTTTCGGACCATATTGCTTTGGCGACACCCCGACCTTGGCCGATTGCTGCCTGGTTCCCCAGGTGTTCAATGCCAGCCGCATGGGCTGCGACACATCGGCTTACCCTCGT
>JBEBXA010000035.1:0-36444 GCA_040391825.1 Pigmentiphaga sp. | reverse complement strand
GCAAGCCTCTGAGCCGCCGGCAACGGGGCCACACAACGGCCTGACTTAAGAACTCAACCCTAACGCCGCTAATCACCAGCTCCAAACAATAGTGAAAGACTTCTTCATCTGTGAAGGACTTCCTAAGCTGCCTCAGTGCTGAGCACCACTTTCTGTACTCCCTCGATATCCCCCTTGGACGGCCGCACCGCTTCGCCCTCCGCGACTCGAACTCCGGAAAAAGGCGCATCCCCTGCAGCAGTCTTTGCCTTGGCTGCGGCGATGGGGTCGGCCATTGCGGTATCTACGACGTCCTTCAGGCCATCTTTTCCGGCATTGCGAACATCGTGGACTTTGTCATTCATGGTCTTGAGGCTTTCCAGCGGATTCAGAAAGTTGAAATTGTTATCCCCCAACTTGCTGACGGCATCGTCTATCTTCTGACCACTTTGCTTCGCTTGCTCGGCGGCGGACAGCGCATTGTCCTTCCTTTCTTTGACTTCTTGCGCGATCTCGCCCGCCTGCTTGATCTTGTCTCGTACCGGGTTCCAAACTGTCCGGCCTACAGTGTCTCCCAGGCCAAAAGCTTCCAGCATAAGGTTGAAAACAGGGAACAAGGTGTTGCGCACCAGCAAGGCAAGCAGCATGGGGGCGGCGCCAAGGAATGTCTCCATGGTCATGGCTTCCTTGTCTTGGGCTGATTTATGCAGTTCCTCCAATTGCTGGCTCAACTCGTCAACGATGAAGTCGACGATGACGTCGATGTGATGCGCTTGCTTGGTAATAAAGTCGCGCAGCAATTCCGCGCCCTTATTCTGCAATTGCTTTCTATCTACGCTCACGCTGCCCAAGGTCGAAGGTTCTTCAGACCTTTTGTTTTCAGTGGGTACATCCTGTCCAAGCAGTTTGAAGGGGAGGTCTACCAACATGCGGCTCAGGGTTTCCCGCACTGAAAGCAGGACCATAGGCCTCATTTCGGCTTGCGCTTCTGTCATCAAGAGATTGGTGTAGATGCGCTCCAGCATCAGTACCGAGGTTTTTGTAATCTCCTTGATCACTTCAGCGACAAAGCCAGGTAAAGGATCGATGCCGCATCCTTTACCCAAAGCTGCAGCTAGAAGCTCTGGTGCCGGTACTATTTTGTGGCGATTTTTTGGGTCGGTGCGAGGTTCGTCCCAGCGGATGCCGCCGGAAAACGTGGCAAAGGCAGCCGATAGCGCTGCGCTGCCCGGGCGGCTGCTCGCGCCGGCGGTTTCGAGCTGATTGATTAGAAAATTCTGGGCTCTGGTCGCTGTGTCGACAGCTTTGTCCTTGGCTGCAATCGCTTCGTCGAGTTTCTTGTCCACCTCGCCCAGCACACCGCCTTTTGATTCGGGAACCGGCGCGGCGATTGCTTCTGGTGCGTCGCTTTTTTCTTCTTCGTCTTTCTCGAACCAAATGCGGTAGCTGGGGCTGCGCCCGTCTTTGATCGCGTCGACGGCGAACGCGCGGCAAGCATCTTCGATGCCGCTTTCATATTGGCTGCGGGCAGCCTGATACATGGCTTTGTAGCTGTCCTGAACTTTGAATAGATACTTGGGAATATCGGCAATGAAGCCGCCTACCGCAGCCAGGGGACCCATGCCGCCGGGAATGGGCAAAGAGGGCAGGCCACCACCTTCTCCGCCCTCGGCGTTGAAAGCGGTCGCGCAAAGAACACCAAAGTCGGCACGTGCTTGATGAAGATCTATGCCGGCTTGATGCAAGGCGGGGTAGGCGATGCTGGCGGTGTTGAGCTTGTCGCCCACTGTTTGCACCGTAGCTTGTATGGCGGCGAACTGCGCAGGGGTGACCGCGCCGCTTGTCTTGCCGCTTCCCAATAGCGATCCTACGGTTTCCAGCGCCTGGCCGATCGCGCCCTGGGTATTGGTCTGCATGACGTGCTTGGCTGCCGCAACGAAACCAAATAGCAATATGGTTTCACGCAATAGTGCGTCACGACAGGCAAGCCCGTGGCCAGGTGGGCCTTTGCCGGCAAAGGTGTCGCTCATGTCGCGGTGATTTTTACCGTAATGAATAAAGGCGATCGGCAAGGGGCGGTCGCCGCGATTTTCGTCTTTGCCCTCGGAACCCATGGCGGTTGGCTTGAAGTAGAGTTTCTGCGGTTGGCCAAGCGTTTCGTTCAGTGCCTCGCGCGGGTAATAGTAGGGTGTTCCATTCGGCTTGCCCGCCACACCGCCAACAAGTTTTCCGGCGGCGTCATCCACCAGGCCGCCCAGGGTTGAGCCTTGTCCGGCAGCGCTGTTGGCTGCATCGGAACCGGCACCGGCGACGCTTTCCAGCAGTCCCATTATTGACTCCTCAAACGTGTAGCGCTTCCAGCTTGTTCTGGGTGGCGGCGTCCACTTCGCCGCTGATCTGCAAGCCTTGTTGAGCCTGGAAGCGCTTGATGGCGCGGCGTGTGCCTTCGCCTATCTGGCCGCGTTCTCCGCCGCAGTCAAAGCCCAGGTTCTCCAGACGGCTTTGTATGCCTTGGTTCTCATTGGCGGGGGGTAAGCCGCCAATTTCCACGTCATAGACCTCTTGGCCTTCGGACATGGTCAGGCGGGCGCTCTGGGTTTCACCTGGGATAGGATGGTCGATCTTGCCATCGTCATCGGTTACACCATGAATGACCTGGGTGCCGAAAGTGAGTGTGTAGGCTTCGTTGGCGCGTGCATCGTCCTGTGTGGTCATGCGCAGGCGCAAGCGAGTCGGTTCGCCCTTGCGGGTGAAGGTGTGTCGGGCATCCACGGGCCGGCTAACGCTTTTGTTGCCCTTTTCCGGGATAAACAACTCATCGCCGGCCACCAATTGATTGGGATCTTTGCGCTTCGTGCGCAAGCCCGCATTATTGGGGTGCTCCCATATGGTTTTCCACAAGAAACCCTGGTTCTTTGCGATGCTGGCGATGCTTTCGCCATGGCTTACGGTGTGTGTTGCCATCGTTATTCCCACGCCTTGTCATCCAGCCCGGGGAAACTGATTTCGCAGTTGCCCGGATCAATGTTCTTGATGACGGCAAGGCCTTGCTTATTGGTGGTTTTGCGAGCTATCCGCCCGTTGGGAAGTTTGACTTTGACACGCTCCCCCGCCACCGGCTGGCCATCTTCGTCTTTCAATTCGATCTCTATCATATGAGTCTTGTCCTGCGCTTCCTTAGAGGCAGGGTCGTGACTTTTTTCTTTGCTGTCGCCGCCGCTTTTCGGCAAGGTTCCGGGTTCGGCGGTGGTGGCTGCGGTCGGTTTCAGGGGCTTGAGCGGACTGCTCATTTTTCCGGACTCGGCCGAGGCGGGGCCACCCCCGCTATTGATCATTACCATGGGCCCCTTGATGGCGATCCCGCTGGCGGAAATGTCGATGAAACTGCCGCCTACCTTCAGCGATAGTTGCACGCCCGCTTCAATGACGACATTCATGCCGGCTTTAAGCGTGTAGCTCTGCTGCACATTTTCGATGTGGCTTTTGTAGGATTCGCCGACAGCGTCCTGCACCTCCACCGACTGTGTGCCGCCCACGACAATGGCTTGCTGGCCGTCTATCCGCAAGTGGTCTTCATTGACGATATGGGCAATGCGGTCGTGCTTGATGGTGTCGTGCCTGTCTCGGCCCATTTCGTTGATGAAGTCATTGCCTATGGTCCGGTGCATGTCTTGGCCGACGTTGTTGCGGCTGTCGTTGCGTATGCGCAGATCGGAGTCATGCTGCGCATGGATAAAAATCTGCTCCTCGCCTTTTTTGTCTTCAAAGCGAATTTCGTTAAAACCTTCCCCACCCTTGGATGACATGGTCTTGATGGTGGACTTGGTCTGCTCGGCAGGCAGTGCGTAGGGCGGCATGTTTTCGCCGTTGTAGACACTGCCTACAACAATGGGTGAATCGGGGTCGCCGTCCAGGAAATCCACGATGACTTCCTGCCCGATGCGCGGGATAAACATTGCGCCCCATTGCCGACCCGCCCATATCTGGGCCACGCGTAGCCAGCAGGAACTCTTGTCGTTTCGCCCGCTGCGGCGATCCCAAAAAAAGTGCACCTTGATGCGGCCGTACTCATCGCTGTAGATTTCTTCGCCTTTGGGGCCGGTTACCACGGCGGTCTGAGGGCCTTGCACACGAGTACGCGGCGTAGTCAACGGGGCGCGGTAGACCACTCGCAGGGGCATGATCAATAGCTTGTTGGAGTAGGTGCTGGCGGTGTCGGCGCCGCTTTCGCCCAAGTTGTTGGTGCCCTTGTGTTCGACTGCAATGATCAGGTATTTCTCGTTCATCTCGCTGACGGGATGATCGTACAACTCGAAAGCGTGGCCCGATGTCATGGCGCGAACGTTGCTGGCGCCGTCCAGGGTTTCGTAGTCGGCTTCCTCCGCCTCCATTTGTACCCGAGTCAGTTGCTCGCCTTCCTCGCGTTCGGTATAGCCCCCGGGGTGGTGGTAGCGTTCATAGTCGGCGTTGTTGCCCGCCTGTATCAAGGAATTGATGGAAACTTGCAGATCAGTTGACGGCCGGGTGAAGTCATAGTCGGTGGCAACGAAGCGTCCGGTACGCACGGCAAGTCGCCGGTGCAGCGCGGAAATGCCGTCTTCGTCTTCCAGCAGGATCTGGTCGTGAAAGCGTACGGAGGAAGGCTCGAGCATCGGGTTGTGGGCGTGATTGTCGGTCAGCACCATGATGTCGACATCTTCCTCGTGCCGGAAAAAATAATGAATACCTGCGCGCTCTAGCAAGCGGGATACGAAGTTGAAGCTGGTTTCACGATACTGAGTGCAATAGACCAGATCGGGGTAATCGCCGCTAAGCTGGATTTCGTAGTCGCCGAAGCCAAAGTCCTGGAACACGGTCTCGACGATTTTCGGAATACTCATGTCCTGGAAAATGCGCGAGTCTTCGTGATGCCGCAAGAACCAGAACCATGGCACGATCAGGCATTGATAACGGGTAATCTCGGTGTCCGCATCGGTTTCACGAGTTTCGCTCATGCGTTCGAAGCTCGCGATCAGACCCGTCCAATGGCGTTCGTCCTCGCGGGTGTAGACCCGCAGGCTGGCCCGTTGGCCCAGCAGATCCTCCGGTTTGATGTCTTCGTGCTCGGAAGCCAGCATCAATTGGAACTCGAATGGTTGGGATATGCGTTCCCGCCCGTTCATGGCTTGCACCAGCAGCGCGTCCTCGCCCAAAGGGGTCATCAAGTCGTATAGGCGCTCGTCGGTAGAAATGGGCATGGCTAGGCCTGTTCAGGAAATGCCATAGCTGAAGTTTCCGTCTGCCGAGATAGACGCCGAAACCAGCGTAAGGGCTTGGCTTTGGGCCATGCGCGCCAGCACTTGGTCGGCAATTTCAGGCAGCAAGGTGCCATTCAGTATGTTGTCGATATTGCGTGCGCCTGAATCGACCTCGGTGCAGCGTTGCGCCACAGCTTCGACCAGAGCCTCGTCGTAGGCGAATTGCGCTGCATGATTCTGTCGGATCCGGCGGCCGATTTTGTCCAGCTTCAGGCGCACGATGCGTTTCATGTTCTCGTCGCGCAGCGGGTAATAGGGCACTACCGCGCAGCGACCCAAGAAGGCAGGTTTGAAGAACTCCTGCAATTCCGGGCGCAGTCGTTCACGCAGTTCATCCACTGGTGGCAGGGCGTCTTGTGCACCGCAAGCCTGCATGATCAGATCGGTGCCGGCGTTTGAGGTCAGGATGATGAGCGTATTGCGAAAATCGATCTCGCGCCCTTCGCCGTCTTCCATTACACCCTTGTCGAATACCTGGAAGAACAGCTCAAGCACGTCGGGGTGGGCTTTCTCGATTTCATCCAAGAGCACCACGCTGTAGGGCCGGCGCCGTACGGCTTCGGTCAACACGCCGCCTTCGCCGTAGCCAACATAGCCGGGAGGAGATCCTTTCAGACTGGATACCGTATGGGCTTCTTGGTATTCGGACATATTGATGGTGATCATATTGCGCTCGCCGCCATACAGAATGTCGGCCAGAGCTACTGCGGTCTCGGTCTTGCCTACTCCGCTGGTACCCACCAAAAGAAACACGCCCTTGGGTTTGTTGGGGTCTTCAAGATTGGCGCGCGAGGTGCGTACGCGCTGAGCAATGGTCTGTAATGCGTGGTCTTGGCCGATGACTCGTTCGCCCAGCAAGGCGTCGAGCTTCAATATCGACTCGATTTCGTCGGCAACCATGCGGCCCACCGGTATGCCGGTCCAGCCCGCCACTACTTCCGCGACCGCATTGGCATCCACCATGGCGTGGACCATGGGGCTATCGCCCTGGGCTTTGACCAGGTCGTCGCGCAGGCGATTGACTTCCTGGGCGGCGGCAGGGCGCTCGGCGCTGTCGGCCGCGAGCTTTTCCACAGCATCAAGCGCTTTGCCGATTTGCTCTACCAAACCGCTTTCGAGCTCCCATTTTTCCTTCAGGCTTGCCAGCTCTGTGTCGAGTTTGGCGGACTCTGCGGCAATATCTGTCAATCGTGTGCTGTGATCCGCACCGCTGGAGGCTTCCATCTGCAATTGATTTCGCTCGGCGGCTAGCGCTTCTATTTGGCGTTGGGCGTTTTCTACCGCGGCGGGTGTGGAGTGCTGCCCGATCCCGATCTTGGCGCACGCTGTGTCCAGTACGCTGACCGCCTTGTCGGGTAACTGGCGCCCCGCGATATAGCGCGAAGAAAGTTTGACGGCTTCGGAAACGGCTTCGTCCAGTATTCGCACCTTGTGGTGGCTGGCCATGGCTTTGGCGACGCCGCGCAGCATGGAAACCGCTTTTGCATCCAAAGGTTCGTCAACTTTGATCACCTGAAAGCGGCGGGTCAGGGCAGGGTCCTTCTCGAAGTATTTCTTGTATTCGCTCCAGGTGGTTGCCGCGATAGTGCGCATTTCTCCGCGGGCCAGGGCGGGTTTGAGCAGATTCGCCGCATCGTTTTGCCCCGCCGCGCCGCCTGCCCCGATCAATGTATGAGCTTCATCGATGAACATGATGATGGGCTTCGGGCTGCGTTTGACTTCGTCGATCACGCCTTTCAAGCGGTTTTCGAATTCGCCTTTGACACTGGCGCCTGCCTGCAGCAGGCCGAGGTCCAGGGAAAGCAAGCTGACTCCGTGCAAGACGGGCGGTACGTCGCCGGTTACGATCCGCGCCGCCAGCCCTTCCACTACCGCTGTCTTGCCTACGCCGGCCTCGCCGGTCAGGATAGGGTTGTTTTGCCGCCTGCGCGACAGCACATCTATCATCAAGCGAATTTCGTCGTCACGGCCCAAGACCGCGTCCAAGAGGCCGTCGCGCGCACGTTGCGTCAGGTCTATGCAGAAGCGATCCAGATTAGGCGAAGCACTGGGTTTGCCGGCAGCTTGGCCCGGCGAGCCCTGGCTATCGCCTGCCGGCATCGAGCTTATATCCGGCAAGGCCTGCGCATCGCGGGCTTCTATCGATTTTTCCGTAATGGCGTGGAACTGTTGGGTCAACGACTCCAGGTTGATCCCCAGGATGGACTTCAGCGAGGGTATTTGCCGGCGCAGTTCATGGTCGGCCAATAGGGCGATCAGCAGGTGCCCGCTGCGTATGCGCGATTCGCCATACTCTACCGAGGCGAATACCCAAGCGCGTTCAATCAGCATGGGCAGGTGCGTAGACAGTGCCGGTGTTCGCGTATTGCCGCTTTTAAGCGTGGCCAGAGTGTTTTCGAGTTCTCGCCCAAGTTGCTCGTGTGTGATATCGAATTGCCGCAAGATGCGTGTCAAATCTGTGTTTTCGATCTCGATCAGTTTGCTCAACAGGTGTTCGATCTCGACATCGTAGTGGGTGCGCGACAGGCATAAGCCGGCTGCGCCTTCCATGGCGTTCTTGCAACTGGCATTTAATCGCGCGATCAGCGCTCGTAAGTTCACCGCCATGATTGGCCTCCTGTCGCACTGAATTGAAATTCGCATTCGTCGGCTGGCAGTGCGCTGCGGCGTCCGGCCAACCAGGTGTTCCAGCCCAGGCGCATCATTTGCCGCCCTCCGGGTGTGTATGCTCGTGGCTTGGCGACGGGCACCTCGTTCGCCTGCACACATAGGCGTATGCGCAGATCCAGCGCAAGGCCAGTCATGAATCGGGTCAATTCCACCGCGCTATCCAGCAGCCCGGTATGACCATCCGTGTTCGGCAACAAGGCTTCAAAGTGGGCGCCAAGTAAAGGCCCAACGCGTAATCGCAAGGTGGATTGCCTATCCCAGAAACGTTTCCCCAGCAGGCACTGCGCCCCCAGGCTGGACGCTGCTTGTCCCAGGCGTGTCTGATCTTGCGTGGGCACATCTTGCCAGCTACCGACACAAGCCTCGACTTTGACCGCTGCCCCTAGATAGTCGCTAAGAATCTGTGCGAGAGAGCCTGCGCCGTGGGGGCGTTGAGCAATAAGACCGCTGTAATAGCCCAGTGCATTGCCTGGCATAGCCTGGTGGGTGTGCCGCAGCCCGCTTGCCGACCGCGGTGCGGGTGAGCCCGATAAGGTCAGGCTTTGATACAGCTGTGGCGTACCCATGCCGACCAAGTCGAATACATGGCGCTGCAAACCGGTATTGGCACCGGTTTCCATGGCGATTTCAGGGCGATGGCGTGCCCAGGCTTGCCAGAACAGCAAGATCAACCTGTGGTTGAACAAATCGAAGAATTCTTGCGTGGCTGGGTCTCGCGCCTGACGCAGGGCGATCAGCCATTCGGTGTAGTGACGAGGTAAAGTACCCGAGATTCCGGCCAAGCCCATGAAGTTGACTTGCATGGTGCGTGGCCCATCGGGTTCATCGGTGGGGCGGCGAAAAATTGCGGCAATTTCAGTAGGCGGAAAGGACAAACCGATGTTTGAACTGAAGCGCAAGAAATTTTCCGGAATACGTGCATTCTTGCCCCGCAATGGATGGGTACGCAATAACAGACGCACCGCCTGAAAAAAACCGCTGCGCTCGGGCTGGGCAAGCAAGGCATCAAGAGGGTTGTCGGGAGCTGCGCGAGATTGGGCGGGCGGGGTGGTGTGCATAGCCTTACACCAGGTGCTGGTCGCCCGCGCGCGGCGCGAACGTAGCTAGTGTTTCCTCGCGCTGCAGGCTGCGTATGCTCAGGCGCGTCCACGAATTGGCAGTGCAATACAGCCCGAAGAAGCGGTCCAATACTTGCGCCAGCACGTAGACGCCGCTGCCAACATACTGATTCTCGTCAAAGGTCAGCGTAATGTCAGTGCCGCGCACGAAGGCCTGACGCGGAGCACGCCCCACCCGTGTCACGCCGGCCTTACCCGACACTTCCACGATGCCCGCGATTTGTTTGCGCAGATTGGCCGAGTCTGTGAAGTTATACAGACTCAGGATCTCAAGCAAGGCTTCGCGCCCGCCATCAACCAGGGAAAGATGATTCAGCGCCAAGTGCGAAATCAGGCGCCATTGGTTGGCCAGGCGCATCGGAGCGCGCGCAGTCGGAGTCGGCTTTTTCAATAGGCGAGCGCCAGCTACCACCCCCGCATTTTCCAATTGCAGCAAGCTGTCATCGCCGCCGAAAGGCAACATGGATGGCAAGTCCCGATTGGTGCAAGTCAAGATCAATGACAAGGTGTCGACAGCGGGCGTGGAGGGGTCCATGTTTGCGTCCACCAAGGAAATCCGCATATCGGTGCCGTCATCGTCAACTCGCGTGGAAGCGACGCGGCGCGCGACCCAATAGGTGCCATCCCCGGCCTGGTCGCCGTGGCGCATTGAAAAATAGGGAAGGAACTCGGTGACTTGCTCGCGCGACGCGCCACGAGAGTGCTTGCGTACACTATCAATCGAGTAAATTTCCAGCCCGAAGGGACGCCTCACGTCCGGAATGACAGGGTACTCATGCATTTCATGGTTGACGCGTATCGGCTCGGCAACCTGCGTGAACAGATTGACGATAGGGGTGCAGTGCAATTTGAAAGTGCCTGCGTCCACCGTCTGTTCCAGTCGCGCCAGGCGCTCATGTCGGCCAAAGGGCGGAATGTTGAAGTGAATGTCGATCTGCCGTCCAAAGCGGCTCAGATCAAGTCCATTCAGATCGAAAAACAGGAATTTTTCCGGGAGCACGAAATACTCCTGGATCAATCGGTAGCCCAGGAAGGAACGCGGGTCGTAATCGAGCAAGCCTTGATCTTCATCCAGGCCGACGGCCTGCAAACAGTCTGCGTTCAGCACCAGCGGGGGGATGTCGGACTGGCCGCCGGCGTCGGTAATCAGGACGCGGTCGCAGCTATTGAGCAGGAGTTCATGCAAGGCGTGGACCAATGGACTTTCGCCGTCCAGATAAAAGCGCAACTGCTTGATTCCCAGTTGGGAAAAGCCGATCTTGCCGCTGGTCTCCAGGCGAATGCGAACAGTCGCCATGGTGTCGCCGCTGCGTGTGGAAAATGCCGATCGTTCCACCGACTCGCAACGCGCTTCCCTGACTTCCACCGGCCATACATCCACGGGCCAGGCGCTGCGGTAGCGTACCGGCACCCCCTGCACCGAGCGGGTCAACAGGGCAGAGCCGCGTTCCACGTGTTGGGCTCCGCTGGTTTCCGCGCCTGGCGCAAGGGCGAGCTGTGCAATCGACATCGATGGCACAGGGCGAAGGAAATGTGGGTAAAGCATGGACAGCAGAGCTTCCGTAATTTGCGGAAAATCGTCGTCCAGTTTCTTGTGGATACGCGATGCGATGAAGGCGAACGACTCGATCAGCCGCTCGACATGCGGGTCTTCATAGACGTCGCCATCCATCAGCAAGCGCGCGGCTATTTTTGGATAGCGTGCCGCGAACTCTTTGGACAGCTTGCGCAGGTGCGTCAGCTCGTCTTCATAGTAGGGAAGGAGTTCGTCCAGCATGTCATGGGCCGCCGGGTGGTACGGATGAGCCAGTCTAGGGATAGGGAGACCGATAGGCCATTCGCCGAATGGCCTATTCCGGATGCTCGGGGCCTGCTATTCCTCGACGCAGTTATCGATGTCGGCCACCACGCATTCAGGTAGCGGTCCGCCACCGCCGACAGAGCGGGTCCGGATGGCGGCTGTCACTGCGCTGGCTTGTAGGTCTCGCGGCAGCAGCAACCACATACGGCCGGTTTCTTTCATGCGGGCGGCACTGTTGCCGGCGCTGGGGCCGAAGCCCCAGAAGTAGTCGGCTCGCACCGAGCCACGGATGGCCCCGCCGGTATCCTGAGCAAACATCAAGCGATTAAGAGCTGGGTTCGACGTACCCGACTCGCCAGTCGATACGAAAACCGGATATCCCAGCGGAGTAGTGCGCGGATCCACGGCAATCGAGCGGCCCGCGGTAAGGGGAACACCCAGAGCGCCTAGCGGCCCTTGCGCACTATCGGGAATCAGGCGGAAGAAAACATAACTGGGGTCCGGAATGCCGGTAACGGTGCCGGTAGCGCCGGCGCCACTATTTGCCACGGCGACAGGTATTGCTTCATCGCTTTGTCTAGCGCTCAAGACTGGAGTTGCCGGCGGTGGCCCTTTTCCGCTTAACGCGGCAATAATCGCAGCCACTTCGGCATTGCGCGGCGGGACGGAGGCTGAGCTTGCCGGTGCCGCCGGGGCCAGGATGGGCGGCGCGGTAAGGGGTTTGCTCGTGGCGGCTGGAGCTTGAGCCGGCGCGGGGCGCGTGCCCTGCAGCGCGGCAATCAGGCGGGCTACTTCGGGGTCGCGCTGGGTGGATGGAGCGGGGGCAGCAGCCACTGGAGTGGCCGCCGCCGCCGATGTTGCTGCGGCGCTCGCGCCCCCCAGTTTCAAGCCTCGGGTCTTGATGGCGCTGCCTACCGCGATGGTGTCGCTACTGGATGCCTGCGGTAGAAATGGATGGCCGTTCTGCTCCCCGTAAGCGACGCGTATCGTTTCACCTCCCGCCATGCGGATCTTGCCCGAGCCTTGGATCTGCATCGAGTACAGGGCATAGGCGTCGTTCACCCAGGCCAGCGCCTGGGCGTCGAGCACGCGCCGTTCGATATCTTGCCGCGTCCAGTACGGCACGATGCGCCGGCCTTCAATACGAACGCGGTAGCGTTTGTCGCGGATACCCGCGGTCATTCCGTTCAATCCCAGTTCATATTGCCGTGCCCCGGGGGTGTTGGCCGCAGCCGGCTCCAGTCGCCGCTCGTTCAGGCGCAACCAGGGGCGGCTGTCAGCCGCTACGGTACGCGCATCGATAAACAGCAAGTCGGCGGGTATGCCGTGTACCGGGTAGGGATAGCGCGAACTGCGTGTGCGGCTACCTTCCAGCAGGGGTTCGTAATAGCCGGTAATGACTCCTTCATCGGTCTGGTCAGGGTTCAGTACCGAGTAGGCGTAGAACTGCTGCTCGAAAAAGGCGCGGGTCAGATTGTCGTTGCGGGCATCGATTTTCTCCGCAGCCTGGCATAGCTCATTCCATACCGGCTTCTTGCCCAGGGCCAGGCAGCTTTGTCTGAATGCCTCCATGCTGTCCCGGATCGAGTCCTTGCTCCAGCCAGGTAAGGTGGTGAATGCAGCGGGTTCGAAGCGGGCATATTTGGTGGCGAAAGCTGTGCCCAAAGCTTCGACTGGCGCAGCCGCATCCTGGACACTCGCGGTCGGCTTCGTCACTGGCGGCCTTGCCACGGTGCGTGGCGGGGGCGGTACGGGATCAGGCGCTCGGGGGCGTACTGCCGGGCTTGAAGGCGGCGGTGTGGCGATAGCGGGCGCGGCAGGTGATTGGGATGGCGAGGGTGGAGCAGCGCAAGCCGCCAGCAGGGTAAGCCCTGTCAGCAGCAAGGCCTGTCGAGCTGTCGAAGAATAGGCGCTGGCTTGCATGGCGCTCCTCCTGTGAGGATAAGATCGTCGCCTTGCAGTGTGAACCGGCTAAGCGCGCGGTTCCATATCACCTAGGGGGTATGACTCCCGAGATGCAGCTTTTTTTTCTGCCCTTCGAATTCGCTCGCGAGGCGGTCCAGTCTGGCTTGGCGGGCTGCTTCAGTTACCCAGTTCCCTGACAAAGCCTGATGCTGAGCAAGCTGATATTCAAGCTGCAGCATGGGTAACAGCATTCCACTGTCGGCGGGCAGAAAGCCGGCCAGGCCGTGCAACTGCTTCAATACGTTGCGCTCTTGATCGGCCTTGTATCCCTCACCTCTGCCATAGGCCATCAAAAAGGCTTTGGCTTTTTCGCGCAAGGCAGCAGGGTGGGCTTTGCGCATCACAACGACGCCATGCGGGATCAGGTCTGATTGCCAGATCGTCTGCAGACGGCTGGCTTCCAGGGGGAAGCGAGCGGCAAAGCGCTGCAGGTCGGCAGTGTTGTTGGTGGCGACATCCACCTCGCCATTGGCGACTGCCAGAGCGGTGGACTGGTGTCCGGCGACGAGCTCGCGCTTGAAGTGCTTTTCGATCTGGATATTCGCCGGTCCGAACAGTTGCAAAACTGGAACCATATAGCCTGACATGGAAGGCTTTTGTCCGCGTCCCAGACTCCATTGGCCGGGTAGTCGTAGTACGTCATCCAAATTGCGTATCGGGCCGTTTTTGCGTGCGATCAACACTGCGCGATAGCCGGGCAGGCCATCAGGCCGAGTCACTTGCGCCAACACTTCCATACCGTACTCGGTAACCGCATCCACAGCCAGCTTGCCCGATAGAAATGCGATCTCTACGCGGTTCTCCTGCAAGGCCAGTTGCAGTCCTTCATAGGACGTGACCGAAAGCGGCAAGACGGGGCGACCGAGGGCGGAGCCCATCTGATTCAGAAGGGGTTCCCAGTCTGTGCGCGATTCGCGCGCTCCGCCTAGCGGCAATACTCCGAAACTGAGTACGTCCGCGAGTGAGGCTTGGGCAAAGCCGGGGTTGGAAATTACACCGGTACAACAGGCAAGCAGCGAGCTAAGAAGTGCTTTGCGCACCTTGGCGGTGTGAAGTCGAAGACGAAAAAAAGGGTAGCGCAGGGCTGCCATTTCAATGCTTTACTCTAGGGTATTCAGTAAAAATGCGGGGGATCAGGTGGCTGTTCACCCTGTTCTCGGCCTTCCCCGAACTGTCCAGGTCAAGATAATGGCATCTACGCCAGCGTGTGTCGTTACAAAATTGGAAACAATTTTTAGCAACGACTTTTTCGCTTGTGTTACAGCGGAGCTCTATCCAGAATCTCGTAGGGTGTTTTTCTGGTCAAGCCATCTGGATGGGGTTCATGGTTCGCAAATTCCGCAGGCAGTTAATACGCATGCCACTGGCGATCCGGTTGATGCTGCTATGTCTGCTACCGGCTTTCGTTGCCATCTTGATAGTCATGTCGGTGCTGGCGCAACGCCACATTAGCGAATTGCAAGCTCTAACCGATGGCAGCGCCCGGGCCGTGGCCCGTCAGGTTGCCACGCTGGCGCATGACCCCCTGGTGCGCATGGATCGCCGCGCCTTGTTGGGGGCCGCCAATGTCGGCAAGCAACAGCCCGGGGTCAGGCAAGTACAGGTTCGCACCGAAGACGGCGAAATCGTTGCACAGGCCGGCCGCTGGAGCAAACCGGGCGACCCCCTGGGTTTGGAAGTGCTCGAACCTATCGCCGGTGATTTGAAGCAAGAGGGAGAGGTCATGGTCGAGTTCGAGCTCGACTCCATCGAAGCGGCACGTCGCAATTTGTGGTTGACGGTTGTCATCTTGCTGGGCACCAGTTCGCTGGGCGTGGGCCTGGCGGGTTGGTGGGCGGCCAGACGTATCAGCGCGCCCATACGCAAGCTGGCGGAAGCTGTCGACGAGCTGGCCGACGGCGGCGATGTGCGCGTACCGGTGGATGCCACGGCGGAAGTAGGCCGTTTGCAACGCGGCTTTAACGCAGCGGCCCGGGCTTTGGCCAATAACCGCAAGATCATGCAAACCCAGATAGCCGCCGCCACCCACGAGCTCGGTCTGAAAAATTCGCAGCTCGAAGCCGCCAATCAGGGCAAGACACGGTTGTTGGCGGCGGCCAGCCATGATTTGCGCCAGCCTTTGCACGCTTTGACACTGTTTTCGGACTCCCTGCGTACCGGGGAAACCGATC
Source organism: Pigmentiphaga sp. (assembly GCA_040391825.1). Lineage (GTDB taxonomy): Bacteria > Pseudomonadota > Gammaproteobacteria > Burkholderiales > Burkholderiaceae_B > Pigmentiphaga. Next base: position 21,443 of record JBEBXA010000035.1, on the reverse strand, counting down.
CCGTGCGCTTGTCGCGCATCGAGTCTATTCAGCAATGCGTTAGCTCGTTGGACCGTCTGTTTTCCGAGCTCCTCAACCTATCGCAGATCGACGCGGGAGCGGTGCATCCGCAACGGGTCGATATGCAACTGGACAGATTGTTCGAGGAAATCAGCCGCAACTTCAGGCCGGTTGCCGAAGAGCAAAACCTGCGCCTGGTAGTACGCAAGACCGAGTTCTGGGTCAATACCGATTACGTCATGTTGTCGCGCATACTGAATAATTTGGTCAGCAATGCCCTGCGTCATACTGTCGATGGAGGGATCTTGATCGGCGCGCGTCGCGCGGGAGCCGACATTCGCATCGAGGTTTGGGATACAGGCGTTGGGATAGCCCCAGAACATCAGGAAAAAGTATTCGAAGAGTTCTATCAAGTGGATGCGCCAAGCGCGCGTGGCGCTCGCGGTCTGGGGCTGGGCTTGGCTACCGTACGGCGCTTGTGCGATCTGCTGGGTATGGACTTGCAGCTACGCTCCAGGCCCGGCCGCGGTACGGTCGTTTCAGTCGTGGTGCCACGGGGGCAGCCGGTGGTGCCGCAGCCCGTTCCAGAAGCGGCCCCACCTATGGATTTCTCTGGAATTGTTATCTTGGTGGTTGATGATGAGCCGAATATTCTCGAGGGCTTATCTCTGGTTCTGCGTAGTTGGGGGGCGACGGTGCTGACCGCGGAAAGCCGGTCCGAGGTGATGGCTCTGGCGGATGAGTGGGTCAGCCCACCCGATGTCGTCGTGACCGACCTGCTGCTGCGCGATGGCGAAAACGGACTCGAGGTGCTGCGTGAACTGGAGCGTCACCCTAAGATGCGCGGGCGCAGTCTGGCGCGTCTGCTTGTTACCGGAGAAACCAAGCCTGATCGCTTGCGCGAAATCGCCGATGCGCGCATTTCCGTTTTGCATAAGCCGGTGGCGTCAGCCATTTTGCGCGCGGCCATTACTCAGGCCATGGCGCAACGCACAGCCTCTTCCTAAGTCACCAGATAGGCCTGAGTATTCAATTGCAGCACCGCGTCGAATTGCACCTTCTCGCGGTCGGATCCCAGCGACAAGAGGGCATCTACCCGGAATTTTAGTACCCGTTCGTACTGATGCTGGGGTTCCAGCCCTACGCGGACACGCGTCAAGCGAGCTTCGTGCTGCGAGATGGCCAGTTCCAGCGCACGTCGTATGCGGTCGCGGTCTTGGGGGCTGAGCAGGCTGTAGGAAGAAAAATCGGGAATGCCATAAGTCAATGATGACTTGCGGCATTCCTCGAATGCCTGGGGAATCAGGCGCGCACCTTCCGATCTGGTGTTGAGCAGGGCTTCCAGGTCGCGCGAGACGGCGTCGCGCATGGCATAGATGTCATTGCGCGCGCCATCCGGAGTTGCGCTGTTCAAGCGTTCGATCAGGCTTTTCATGAGGCTGGCCGCCCAAGCCGTGTCAGTGTCAGACCTTGGAGTTCTTTTTCAAATCCCAGCCAGCCGAAGCGTTGCCGGCTGTCTTGCCGTCGATACCCACCTTGCTGTAGGTCATTTCGATTTTGCCGAAGGCCAGCGTCACGGTTTCCATCGGCACGTCTTCCGAACTGGCCGAGGCGCCGCCGCCGGTTACCGAAGTCACGATGACGTCGGACATTTTGTATTCCATGTATTTGGTCTTGTCACCGCCTGCGCGGTTCAGATTGACCGTGACTTTGGGAATGGTTTGTCCGGTGCAGCAGTACTCGAACAGCTTGGGGCTGGAAATATCCAGGTTGTGCAGAAAGGAAAAATTCTGCACTTCCACTCGGGCCGAGCCTAAGTTGCCCGAGGACGAGGCCGTATTGGATTGAGGCTGCATAGCGCCGAAGCCGTAGCTCTGGATTTCTATCCAGTCCTTGTGCTTGTCGTCGGAACTTTCGCCTTTGATCCCATCAAGCTGGATGAATGCGTCGAATGCCATGGTTCAAACTCCTGGTGGTTGATTAGCGGGCCGATTGCGGAAGCTCGGCCACCAAGCGGAGCGACACGCTCAACTCGTCTAGCTGGTAATGAGGCCGCAGGAAAGCTGCTGCCTTGTAGGCGCCGGGCTTGCCCGGAATTTCCGCGACTTCCACGCGGGCTTCGCGTAGCGGAAATTGCGCCTTGCGTTCCTGCGATGCGGTGTCATCGAGCAGCACGTATTGCGCTACCCAATTGTTCAGATAGTTTTCTACGCTGGTCTTTGATGCAAAACTGCCTATCTTGTCGCGCATCATCGTCTTCAGGTAATGGGCGATGCGGCTGACGGCAAAGATGTATTGCAGTTGCGACGAAAGGCGTGCATTCGCGTTGGCGGCGTCGGTGTTGTATTCCTTGGCCTTTTGCGACGATTGCGTGGAAAAAAACGCGGCGTAGTCGGTGCCCTTGCAGTGCACCAGCGGAATGAAACCCAGGTCGGCCAACTCTTTCTCGCGACGATCGGTAATCGCTATTTCCGTCGGGCACTTCAGCGCAACCTCGCCATCATCGGTGGCAAAGGTATGGGTGGGTAAGCCTTCGACCAGGCCGCCACCTTCCACACCCCGGATGGCGGCGCACCAGCCATACTTGGCAAAGGCATCGGTAATGCGGGCGCCAAGAGAATAAGCGGCGTTGCTCCACAGGTACTTGTTGTGGTCCTTGCCCGATACGTCTTCCTGGAAGTTGAAAGATTCAACCGGTGCGGTGTCAGGTCCGTAGGGCAGGCGACCCAGCACGTGAGGCATGGCTAGACCCACGTAGCGTGAATCTTCGGATGCTCTGAAGGATTTCCATTTGGCGTACTCGACCGTGTCGAAGATCTTTGCAAGGTCGCGTGGGCCGGACAGATCGGTAAAGCTTTCGAAGCCGAATAGCTCGGGCGACGCGGCGGAAAGAAAGGGCGCATGGGCCGACGAAGCCACGTGCGAGATCTCTTCCAGCAAATACATATCTTCGGGATGGCGGGTGAACTCGTAGTCGCCGATCAAAGTGGCAAAGGGGGCGCCACCAAAGGTGCCGTACTCTTCTTCGTACACTTTCTTGAACAGTGCCGATTGATCGAAGTCCGACGCGCTCTTCAAGTCCTTCACCAGCTCTTTCTTGCTGGCGTTCAGTAGCTTGACCTTCAGCGTAGTGCTGGTTTCACTGCTGTCGATGAGGTATTTCAAGCCGCGCCAGCTGCCTTCCAGTTGCTGGAAATCGGGCGCGTGCATGATGGCCGACAGTTGATCAGAGAGGACGGCATCCAGTTGTGCAATCCGTGCGTCAATCGACGCGATCGCGTCACGCGACATCGTCACTTCACCATCAGCGATCTGGGTGACCAGCTCGGAGATCAGATCTCGCGCCCGTTCTCGTTCGGTATCAGAGCGTGCAATACGGCTCTGCGAAAGAATGGAGTCGAGCAGTGATGTTTCAGTATCGGCATCGGCTGCAGCGGGGGTCGCTGCGTCTTGCTGAAGAGGGTCGGCCATGGAAGGTCTCCGGAAACGTGCGGGAACGGGTCAGTCTTTGGCTACTTCGCGGGATAGCTGGGCGATCTTGTCGGTGTTCTGCAAAACCTCGCTCAGCAGCTCTTCGAACTTGTCGTTGCCCGCCATTTTGTTGCGCAGGTCGGCCAGCTTCTGGCGGGCTTCCAGCAATTTGCGCAGCGGCTCGACCTGTTGCACCACATTTTCCGGTTCGAAGTCGTTCAAACTCTTGAAGTTGAGTTCGACTCCGATTCGGCTGTCGTCATTGGCCAGGCGGTTATCCACTTGGAATTGCAAGCGTGGTTTCATGCCCTTCAGAACATCGTCAAAGTTGTCTTTGTCGATGTTGACGAACTTGCGGTCCTTGAGCCTGGGCAGCGGCTCCGCCGGTTTGCCGCTGAAGTCGCCCAGCACTCCGGCAACGAAGGCGAGCTCCTTCTTTTCAATGGCGTCGCCGATTTCGACGTCGTAAGTCAATTGCACCCGTGGGGCACGAACGCGGTCGAGTTTGTGCTGGGTACTTTCCTTCTTGGCCATGGTTGCTCTCCTTTCCGGGGGCTGTGGCAGATGCGATGCAGTCTAGAAAGCTGCGGGCATGCGGGGAATTGGCCAGACGGCCAGATTTCGAGATAGGCCGTTCGCGATAGCTTTTATTTTTTGCAGTCAAGCAAGCTGAGTCCGGCCTGTGCACAGACCGGCTTTCCCTGATTATTCGGTCTGGCGCGATACGCCGATACGGTCGCGAATAGAGCCCAAGACGGCGTCATCGCCCACCACTTCCGCCAACCATTGGTCCAGCGGCATGTCGGCCCAAAGCACCGCGCGCTCAAGCAGGAAGGAAACCGGACTGTGGGGTTCGACCCGCTTGAAGTGCGTCGCGATATCGGAAACCGAGCGTAAAAGCTGCGCACGCGATTGTGTATCGACAGGCGGCAGTTGCAGTTTTGTTCCCTGGGGGGCCACGGCGCTAGGCGCGAAGTTCGCAGTTTCGCCAGCGGTAACTGTATTGCCATGGTTGGAAGTGTTTGCAGTGCCGGCCGGATCGGAGGCCGAGGGAGTGTCGGAGCTGCGGGTATCCGTCCCAGCTACTGCCAGGCCCAGACTTTGCGCTGATCGAGCCAAGACCTGGCGCGCTCGTTTCAGGCTGTCTCCAAAGCCAGCCAGACTAGGGGACTGCCGGCCAAAGCGTTGATCGGCCAGGGTTTGGAACTTGTCAAAGGAAGATTGGGCGGCATCGACCGCCGCCAGGGTCTCGCGAACGAAATCGGCTCCGCTTGCGTCCACCGCATGGTCAAACGCTTCACCCGTCAATTTTCCTGCGTCCAGCGCTTCCTGATAGTCGGATGCATTCTGCCGCGCCAGGTTGTCCACCTCGCGCGAGCTTTGCCAATCCACCAGCGTGACCGCTGGTGTGCCGGAAGATAAAGGCGCTTTCTTCAAACCCAGTGTTGCCCAGGTATCGAACCAGGCTAGTTTGCTGGCCCGTTCCTCCAGATCTTCGCCGTCGGGAAGGGGATGCACACCCTCCCAGTAGCTGTCCAGCAGTCCATGCAGCACGTCAAGCGCGTCGGCGGCACCAGCATAGCCATGGCGGCCAATCAGTGCCTCGCCCAGCCATACGGCTGCTTGCAGGTCTTTACTGACGCCGCGCAATACATCGCTGGAAAGCTCGATGGCCATGCGCCAGTCGGCGGACTTCAATTCGGTCTGCCACTCGCCTTGCGATAAGGAGTCGTCGTCGTGGCGTCGCGCCTCGCGGATACGGTCGAAGGCATCCGAGAATGAAGCGTCTTCGCCGCAGGGGTCGTTGCCGGCTATGGGTTGAAGCAGTTCGGCGGTATCGATGGCCATGGAGGTCTCCGGTCAGGAAGGGGCGCTTGCAAGGCGGATTCATTCAAGAATCGAGGTGGGCAGCGCTGCCGGCGCGGTGCGTGCGCCCAGGAAGCGCTGCATATCATCGGAAAGGCGGATGTCCAGAAACACGCGGGCATTGGTGAAGCCGATCTGTTGCAGAAGCTGTGTCATTTCCTTCCACTGGATGGGAGCGTAAGAAGTGCGGAAGTCCGCCAGTCGAAACACGTGCGACCCTGTCTTGAAATCGGAAATGAGCGTGCCGAAGCCTTCGGCACCGGGGTAGATCAAAGTCAGGCGAGGGCCAAGCGCTGCGATAGGCATCGGTATGGCGGCGCCGGGCGTGGGTAGGGCTGTTTGGGCGGGGTCGGCGGGCGTATCGTGCGCGGCTGCCGCGGGCGCCGCTGGCAAGGAAATATGCAGTCGGGCTTCCACGCAGCTGTCCGGAGACCAGAAAATCTGCGCGGTGGCGTCAGCCAGGGATTCCGCCCGAGTCGATGCATGGTAAGAGCGCTCGCGACACACCATTTCCAGCACGGTGCCTTGTGGTCCCTCAAGCGCCGCGCCGATGCGTGTAGGCTGCGAGAATTGGAAGCTTCCCGCCATGAAAGGTTTATCGATTTGCGAGGTGAGAAACTTACGTTCCGCCGCAACCATATTCTGGTAAGCCGGTGAAAGCGGCAGCCCTATGCCGGCAATCTTGATCGGGGTGCGCTCACGCTCGGTGATGAAAGGCTGCAGCCAGTCCTTGACGAAGGCGGTCAGCTTGCCTTGTTCGCCGTAAAGCGCGTCGGTCTGGTCTTTGGCGGGCAGCCCGCGCAGACTGCTGACGACGCTGTCGGCCCAACGCAACTGGACGAACTGCGCAGCTTGCTGAACGGTCAGAAACAGCAAGAGCTTGGCGGGCCCTTGGACGAAGCTCCATGCAGCCAGGTCGTCGCCGCGGAAGGCCGAGGCAAATTTTTCGGCGGGCTTGTCCACCGCCTGCAGTAGGGCTGCATACTCGGCTGCGGGGGCGCGCTCGGCTGCGCCTCGGGTACGGAATATTTCAGCTGCGATGTCATAAACATCCTGGCCTGCGCCGTCTGCTTGCAGGCGCAAATAGCCACGCGCAAAGACAGGGGCTTGTGCCTTGAGCACCTTGTCGTTGGTTTCCATTTCCGCCAGCAGCCAAGGCGGGGGGGTAAGCCGAGGCGCACCGAACCAGCTTGTTATTGGCGCCATGACCGCATCACCCACGAAGTGCCCCAAAGGACTCCAGGCGCCCAGCCAGTCTTGCTTGGCCTGAGCCCAGGATTGAGCCCATCGGGTGCCTAAAGGGATAGCCAAGGGGAGACCCAGCAGGTGCTGTTTGAATGGCCGGGCGTAAAGCGTATAGGGGTTTTCAGCGGTGGAGGCGCGGCGGGCCAACTGCGGATAGTGCCCTTGCCACAAGTTGATGCCGTCAAAAAAACGGGCCTGAAAGCGGGCCCATTCACGAAAGTAGTCATTGAAATATTGGCCGCGAAATGTCTCCAGGGCGCCTTCGCGCTCCGGTACCGCCAGTCGCGCAGTGGCCAACATGGGGGCGATGACGTTTCGCCAGGTGTCTACGGTAAAGGCTGCCGATATGGCGGGCAGGGTACCGGTTTCCACGCCAACTACGCGGTCGGGCGGTAGCCAGAAGGCGGTCAGTGCAATCGGATCCTGTCGGGCGTCGGCCCAGGCGCGAACATCTTGCGCGCGGGGCGTATAGGCCGCCAACAGGCGGCCCAGCAAAGTTTGAAGACGACGGGCTTCCGCATCCAGCGTGGCCGATTGTTGCCAGCGCAGATAACCCATATAGGTGGTGAGCAAGGAGGCGGCATGTTCACGATCGGCCCGCGCATCCTGCTCACCCGAAACAAAAGGGCTGAATAGCCTTGAATTTTGGTCAAAGGCCACGTTATGCGGCACCTCCTGTTCCAGGCAGTCGCTGTTGGCGCTGCGACAGCGATCCAGCATGCGCAGCCGTTGGGCAATCGCCAGCACATGCTCCAACCCAACCTGCTTGCGACTTAAATCGGTTTCCAGCAGTTGATCGTAAGGGGCCAGAATCAGGTTGGAAAAATCACGCAATACGACTTGTTTCAAGCGTTCGATGTCGCTGTCGGCTTGTCGCAAACCAAAGCCCAGGCCTGTACGCGCGCTGGCCACCTCCAGTTGCTCGATAGTGCGGCCACAGCGTGCGAGCCAGGCAATGCGGCTGCCGGCCCCCGCGTCACGAGGCTCCTGACACGCTACGCGGGTCTGAACCTGCAAGCGGCCGTCATCGCTGCGCGCGCCCGCAAAGCCATAGCTCAGCATGAAAGACAAACCCATCATGGCGGCTACGCCGACTGCCGCCACTGCCAGCTTGCCCGCGTTTCCCTTGAAGCTGGGCACGGCCAGTGCTTGGTCGGCGGGCAGGAATCGTGTGAACAGATCGCCAACGAACGCGCCGCTGCGCTTGTCGTCTGCTCCCATAAGCGGCGCGCCGGTCAGGTACAAACCCCGCCATCGTGGCGTTCGCTGGAAAGGGTTGTCCTCCAGCATCAAGCCCAGCAGGGTTGAAAGTCCGTCCTGCAAGCCGCGAATGTGTTCAACGAATTCATATATTGCGCGCCGCCCCGCCGCTGCCGACTGTGCTCGTAGCGCGGTAATGCGCAAGGCGTGCAGGCGCTCCGATATCGGCAGAAAGATGTCTTCCAGCTTGCCGCTGGTTGCCGCGCTGATCACCTCGGTTTCGGGTAGACGGTGTCCCAAGGCCTGCTGCAGGGTGGGTTCGGGCAGCGCGGCGCTGAACGTGGCGTAGCCGGGTAGTTTGTCCAGGCCGGTCACCACGATATAAACCGGCAACTGCACCTGCAAGTGTTCCAACGCTTCGTCCACCAGCCTGCGCAGACGAATTGCAACAGGCTTGACCGCTTCGGGCCCGGCAAGCAAAGTGCTTGCCGCCACGCACACCACGATGCCATTGAGAGGCAGCTTGTCGCGTTCGGTTGAAAGCAGCATCAAAGCCTGATACCAAAGGCCCCGTTCGACCCGGGCTGATGGTTCGCATACGATGGCGGGCGGAGTTTCTATTGCTATCATGGCCTTGAAAAACCACCACCGCCAGAAACTGCCATCAGCGGTAGCCGCTTGCGGCGCGGGAAAGGGAGAAACCCGGTTGGCGGCATTCAGCAGGCCGCCAACATCGGCGTCGGCGTCACCGACGAATAGCATCCACGGAATGCGGTAAAGCGGGTCGCGGCCCTTGCCGATTTCCGGAGAACGCTGGATGGCCTGTCTGGCTTGGGAAATGCCGGCGCGCATGCGCTCCAGTGCCTCTTTTTCGCCCTCCTGGTTGCCGGGTCCGAGATCTCCCATACGCTTGCGGGCGAACCCCTGTCTGGAAAAGCGTTTGGCGCCTGTGGCGAACCACCACAAGACAGCCAGGGCGATCAGGCAAAGCGCCAGCAACTGCCAGAAGCGCATGGGTAACCAGGGCAGCACCAACCTGGCCAGCACAGCCAGCAACACGAAGATCACCAGTAACAAGATGAGCGCGGTGATTATTCGCACCGCGCGGTTTTTCATGCCTGGCATGCGCTCCAGGGGGCGGGCGATTCGATCTAGAAAATTCATGGCGCTCTACCGCTCGGTTCGGTTTGCAGGAATAGGAAATTGGCGGCCAACTTTTCATTCGCCTGGCCCGCGTTCAATAGCTCCCGAAGACGGGGCAGATAGGTAGAAGCGGGTTCATACTCGGGCCTCTCGGTGTCATACAGCGGCGTAGGCGAACTGACCACGGTGATCAGTTCCTGGCCAAAGGGCGGCCCCACTATCCACCCCTCAGGGATTTTCTCTCCGACGTTGAACTGTTCCCCGCTCAGGATCTTGCGTCCGCTGTCGGGTTCCCGTTTGTTGGGATACAGGTGGATGACCGAGCCGTCGACGGTGTAGTAATCCACGTAGAGATAACCGTCATAGTTGGACTGAACCAGCTTGACCGTCACCCTTTCGCCTTCGGTAAACCGATCCGAATGCCCGGTGGTCGGGGTCACTTGCAAACCATGGCGCTGGTCTACATTGCGCGCGCGGTAGGGCTTGAGCAGCTCCACCACTTCGCAGTGGGGCCAAATCCTTACCTTGATGTCGAAGGTGGGCGATTGCACACCCTTGATCGCGGCAACATCGGTTTGCACCCTTATGATGTCTTCGGGCCTCGACACGAAGCCGCTTATGCTTGTTACGCCGTCCTCCGCCACTTTGCCGCTCAGGTCCGAACAGCTATAGGCGTGCAACTGGCCGTCGACCATCTCGGCTACCGTTGGTCCGGTTTCGCGCGGGCTGGCCACCAGCAGCCACAACAAGTAGGCAAGCGGAATTAGCAAGGCCATCGCGGCACCCGCCTTCAAGAGCAACTTGTCCCATTGTTTGGGGTAGCGTGGTCCGGCGGGATCCTTGACGGAATAGGGCTGTGGGGTAATCGGTTCTTCGCGCAAGGTATGCAGGGCGGCAGGGGCGACCGGCAATTGGCGGCTATGCAATTCCTTCAGTTTTCCCAGTTCGCCCGTGTCGCCATTTTCGAAGTAATACTGGCCGACGAATCCCAGCAGCAGAGCATGGTAATAAACCTCGCGCACCTCGTCTTCATCCGCCTTCAAGACTGAAAGATGATGAAAGAACTCGTTGCCCGCGTTATTGGTGTTGAACAGCGCGACTTGCAAAGGGGTGACACTGTTCCAGTAAGCGGGATTGCGCGTCAGGATTTCGTCGAACCAGGCAACGACGGCAAAGCTTGCCGACTCCACGTGTTCAGGCCGTTTGCCTGCGGCTTGCGCCGCTGCTCGAGCACGTTCGATCAAGCCGCGCGCATGGGCCTGCACCGCTTCAGCCGCATTGGCGGCGCTACCGGCGGCAATCCTTTCGTCCAGCTCCAGCCCGAACGAGAAAACGGGTGAAAAGTAATGAAGCAGGCGTGCCATGGGTAAAACTCCTGGTTGAGCGCATTGTTGCTATTCTTCTGCGCCGACGGGAAACAGCTTGATCACGGTCTCGTCTGGTGGCAGGTCGGCAAAAACAGCGATGTTGCGGCGGTCTTTGATGAACTGCCAGAACTGGTGTTTGGTATCGACAAGAAAGTAGGTGGTGTTGGGGGTCTTCTGCGGCAATTCTTCAGGTGGCACCGGCAGCAGATCGATCTTCAGGCCAAACAAGGCGGCTTGAAGCAAGCGGGGCATTTCCTCGGTGGACGCAATCTTGCCGGTGCGCTGCAAACGCTGGGCCAAGTCCGGCCCACGCGTCTCGCATTCGAAGGTCAGGTAGAAGCGGGTCTTGTCTGACTCGAACAAATTCGATGGCAGGTCAGCCTTATAAAACTGCCCGTCGTAGGCCAGCGTAATGCCTACTTCCGCGCCTACCGTCAAAGCCTTGATCAGAATCTCCGCTCGCGCGAAAGCAATCCGAAAACAACGGCGCAGATCATCATGGTCATACACCGGAAGTTCAGTTTCGCCAGGGTTGGATTGCAGGCCGCCGAAGTACCCCACTTCTTCCGAAAACACCGAAAATTCCGCCACCAGGCGGCGCAGGTCTTGATACAGAGCCCAGGGCGAAACCAGGCCAAGGCGCACGTGTTCCTGCATCAACGGTATGTAGCGCCCGAAGGTTTGCATCATCAGCACGCGCATTACCTCTTGCGCGCTGGTCGACGCCGCGCGTATGCCGCGCTGGCGCTTTACCGACGCAAAATCCTGTCCGCGCGACACCAGCAGATCCCGCAAGGCTCGAGTCCATCGCGCCAAATTGCTCGATGCGTTCAAGCTCAGCAGGGGCGCGATGTAATCCGTGGACAGTTTGAATCGCCCGGGCCCATTGGGAATAATTTCGGCGAACTTGAACGACTCGCTGCTGGCTAATACCGCAGCCGCGTTGTCGTCCAGATTGGTCACGATTCTTGGCTGAAAATCGATGAAGTCCACATCAGCCGCCGGGGCCTGCGGATCATAAGGATCGGCCACGCTTTCGCTACGCAAGGCGTGGCGGGCGGGCAGCAGTGTTTTCTGTTCGCCGCCCAGCCCCTGTACGACGCGGTCGTGGGTCAAGACCAAGTGCAAGGAGATCGGCTCTTTATCGCTTATCGCCAATTCGGCCAGACTGCGTTCGGGCACGGCGCTATTGCCCACCGGTGCGGAGTCCCCAGCTGCGCCGCCGGACATCCAGCAGCCGTCGGCGGTGAGCAAGCTGAAACGGTCCAGCCTGGCTACACCGTTGCCCAGCGCCTGTTCATCGATCTGTAATTGTTCAAATCCTCGCGGATAAGGCGCCTGCAGCGCATGCAAAGAAAGTCCATAGGACCGGGTCCATTCTTCCTGGCATTGCAAATGCTGTGGCGCCAGGAAGGCGCCTTGCCCCCAAAAAACCTGACGTCGAATCAACATGGGAGCATCCTCCAAGGGCTGGCCGATTTGTTCATAAAGGCTCCGCCACAATCAAAAAACCGCGTTGCCGCAACTGTTCCAACAAACCGCTAGCGCCAGTCAAATGGATCGCGCCCACCGCTACAAAAGCGCCACCGCGCCGCAGAAGTACGTCAAGCTGCGGCAACCAACGCTCATTGCGGGTTTCCAGCAGACAGCGACGTGCTCTGTCTTCAACCGCGCGGGCCTTCGCGTCCAGCCCTACCATGGCATCGATCTCGTCCAGCCAAGCGGCAAGATTGCGGCTACGGTAATAGTCCAGAACGCGTGCGGATTGCTCGGCAAACAGCCATGGGGTGCGCAAGCGTTGTTGCAATACCATGGCGTGCTCGCCGGGAGGTACGCAATCCAGCGCCGCTAACTGGGCATCCAGGGTTTCCAGATGCATGGCGGGCATGTTCAGCTCTTGCGCCCAGAGCTCAAGACGTTTATCCAAGGTCTGCTCGCTCATCACTTCACCACGGGCTTCCAGTAAGGCTAGTGCGGCCCACGGTTTGAGCCGATGCAACCAGTCCGGGGCCGCCTTTGGCAAGAGCCGGCTCAACTCGGAAAATGCCGCCGGGCCTATCAGGCCAGGCAAACCCGCAGTCTCTGAAAGACTGCGATAGCGTTCCTTGCGCTCGTCCCAGGGCGTGCTGCCATCTACCTCGTTAACCAGTACGTGCATGTGCCGCATCGCTTCAAAAAGTATGTCGCTATCCAGGTTCAGCTCATCAGGGCTGCCGAAGTGGATGGTTCCCAGCATGAAACTCACAGGCTTGGGGGAAGTCGCGCTTGACGGCTCACTCTCCGCGACCACGCCTGCCAAGGGGGCGATATCAAGCACGGGCGCTGCCGCCAAGGCTTGTGGCGCAACAATCCGAAACAGCACCCCCCGCCATTGCCGCCAGGGTTCGGGTGCTTCGGCTCCGGCAATAGGCGTGGGAAGGCTGGCTGGCATGCCGACAGCCTTCCCCGCCAGCATGCAGCCGGCCAACAATGCCGCCGACCAAAACAGGCGGTATGCCGACCCTGGCTTTAGACTGGACCGGCACGGGTAGCGGTAATGCAGTCCCATGGTCCGCTTTCTCGTGGAAGTGTTGGCGATTCTTTCAGACGGGGTATATCCAAGCCATACACCGAGCGGCCTATATCGTTGGTGGAGGCCATTTGAGCTTGCTCCCGGCGGCTTGCGCGACTATCTTGTCAGGTATGAAGATTCTGATTGCCGACGATCATCGCCTTGTCATCGAAGCCGTAAAAGGCAAGCTGGCCGAACTCGGCCCCGAAGTTCTATTTTCCATGGCCCTGACGGTAGAGGAACTGCATCGCGAAGCTAGCGACGATCTCGATCTGGCCCTGATCGACCTCACCATGCCTGGGGCCAACGGCTACAAGCACATAGCAGAATTGCGCGAACGCCTGCCGGCCTTGCCCATCATTGTGTTGTCGGGGGTGGAAGACCCCGAAGTCATGCGCGCTTCCATCGAGCTGGGTGCGCTCGGCTTCATTCCCAAAGCCTATTCACCCGATGTCATGCTGTCAGCCGTGCGCTTGGTGCTGGCAGGGGGCGTTTACATACCGCAAATGCTGTTGTCTCCCATGGCGACGACAGCGAGCGGTTTCGCCGACGACAGCGTCGGCCCAGAGGGCGACTCTTCGGCGTCTATCGATCAACTGCGCAAGTTGCTTACCGAACGCCAGGTTGACGTGCTGCGCCTGTTATCCCAAGGCAAGCCCAATAAACTCATCGCGCGCGACCTGGGCATCAGCGAGGGCACGGTCAAGATCCATCTTGCCGCCATTTTTCGTGCGCTGAATGTGCGCAATCGGACTGAAGCCGTCGTGGCGGCGCGCGGCTTGACGGGTTTGTAATCGAGCCCGTTTTCTGAAGACCTTTGGTTCTTGATACAAGCTGGGATGCCCGTGCCGGCCCCAAGACCTTCAGCCACATAGCCTAGATATGAGCACAGAGCGCCATGCGCTTGGAAAATCATGGCCGAGCAGTGTTAAAACCATTAGCATCCGGGCCGAATAGCCAGCAATAGATTACAAGGATGCACCATGAAAGCAATATTCAATGTTCCTCACCCTGACGGAGGATACTCAGAGCTTCGCGATATTCCTTTGCCCTCGCCGGGCCCTGGCGAAGTGCTCGTCAAAGTACACGCCTCTGCGATCAACCGTGGAGAGCTGACGGGGATCCGTAAGGCGCGCAAGGGAGAGGCCTCAGTCGGTGGCCTGGAGTTCGCCGGGGAAGTCATCGAGTCCGGCGAAGGTGCTACGGCGTATGTCAAAGGCGATGCTGTGATGGGGCAATTTCGGGCCTGCCATGCAGAATACCTGGCGATCGATCAGCGCCTGCTGCTTCCCGTACCCAAGGGGCTGGCTTGGGAGGAAGCGGCCGCCTTCCCGAATTGCTATGTCACCGCCCACGATGCACTGATTACCAATGCGGGCTTGCAAGCTGGCGAAACGGTAATGATCACGGCAGCAAGTTCCGGTATCGGCGTTGCAAGCTTGCAGATCGCCGCGGCCTTTGGGGCAAGCGTCATCATCGGCACCTCGCGCCAGCAGGCCAAGCTGGATCGCTTGTCTCCCTACGGCATGACCTTGGGCATCGACAGTTCCGATTCGGGTCTTTCGAAAACGGTGCTTCAAGCCACGGACGGCCGCGGTGTGGATATCGTCATCGATTGTGTGGGCGGCCAGATGCTGGAAGAAAACATGAATAGCCTGGCGTTGTTGGGCAGGTTTGTAAGCGTTGGAAGGCTGGGGGCGAAGTCGGCTCCTATCGACCTCGATTTACTGGCCCTGAAACGCTTGAAATTGATCGGGGTGACTTTCCGAACCAGAACGCTGCAAGACCGGATCGAGTGCACGCAGCGTTGCGGACAAGATCTCCTGCCGTTGTTGGCCGCGGGAAAGATCAAACCCGTGGTTGCCGAGGTTTTCCCGGTTGAGAAGATTGCCGATGCGCAGCGCTTGATGGAGAGTGATGCGCACATCGGCAAAATCGTGTTGCGCTTCTGATCGCGGGGGCGGCTAAGAAGCCAACACTTCGTTGGCGCGGAGGGAGGATAACCACCGTGTCAGCGTGCGGGCCCCTGGGATACGAACTTCGTCGTGGTGTAACTTGCCAAGCCTTCAATTCCACCTTCGCGCCCATATCCGCTATCCCTAACGCCGCCCCACGGCGTTTCCGGTCCATTGAGGACAAAGGTGTTAATTCCCACCAGCCCGGTCTGCAGAGCATTGGATACCCTCAGGCAACGATCGGTATCTCGCGTGAATAAATAGGAAGCTAGTCCATAAGGCAGAGCATTGGCGCGATTGATTACCTCGCTTTCGTCATCGAAGGGCAAAATCGCGGCTACGGGTCCAAATGGCTCTTGATGAAGCAATCGGGCGTCTGGACTGATTGAACTTAGAACGGTGGCTGGCCAGAAGTTGCCCGCCCCGTTGGCCGCCGTTCCCCCCAAATGGCAGGTGGCGCCAGATTCCAAGGCGTCCTGCATAAGCTCGCGCATTGCATGCACACGGCGAGCGTTCGCCAGCGGCCCCATTGTGGTGGAGTCGAGATGTCCTGGTCCCATATGGAGCCGGGTCGTATGGCTCACAAAGTGTTCCAGAAAGGCGTCGTGTACGCGTCGCTGGACGAAAATCCGGCTAGGAGATGTGCAGACCTGGCCGGCGTTGCGAAACTTGCTTGCCACCGCCATTTCCGCTGTGGCAGCGACATTGACGTCGTCGAACACCAAGACCGGAGCATGTCCGCCTAACTCCAGGGTCGCGGGTTTTCCCGCCGCTGAGGCAAGGCTCGCCAAGTGATTGCCAACAGCGGTAGATCCGGTGAATGTGATCTTGCGGATAACAGGAGAACTGATCAGTTGGCGAGAGATGGCATCAGGGTCGCCAAACACCAGATTCACCACTCCTGTTGGAAGGCCAGCGTCCTGCAAGGCTCGGGTCAGTTCAATCGCAGTGGCTGGTGTTTCCTCGGCTGCCTTCAGAATGCAGCAACATCCGGCGGCAAGAGGGCCCGCCAATTTACGTGCGGGAGACGTCGCAGGAAAGTTCCACGGGGAAAATGCCGCGACTACGCCTACTGGCTGTTGAAGCGCTGTCCAGCGCCAGTCTGCATGGCGGGCTGGAATGACCCGGCCATAAGCGCGGCGTCCTTCCTCCGCCATCCAGGTGAATACGTCGGCCGCGAAGGCGACTTCAATGCGTGCTTCGCGCAATGGCTTACCCTGTTCGTATGTCATGACTTGAGCGATGAACTCGAGCCGTTCGCGAATGAGGTCTGCCGCGCGAGTCAATATCTTGGCGCGCTCGAAAGCGGGAAGCGCGGCCCAGTGTGGCTGAGCCCGCTGCGCGGCGGCCAAAGCCTGGTTCAAGTCTTCAGTGCTGGCGCAGGGAAGCTTCCCTATGATCTGGCCGGAAGCCGGGTCCAGGACAGCGGTTGTGTCGCGACCTGCCGCCGCCAGCCATTGGCCGTCAATATAGAGATTCAGGTCCGGGTAGGCCCGGGTAGCTGTGTCGCCGCTAGCCGACGTGTTTTGTTCAAGCGCCATCAGAGTCTCTCGATCTTTACGTGCAGAAGGGTGCACACGCCGTTTCTTACCCGCTCTACACAAGCTTGCAACACCGCTTCCACATTGCCGGGGTCTGACAGTTTTTCGCCGTGAGCGCCATAGGCTTGGGCCACATGGCTGAACTCGACTTCGGGCGCGAGTGTGGCAGCGAATTCATCTTGCTTGGCAGCTTGCCCGTCCGGGTATACACGCAAGGTCGACTCCTTCACCGCGGACCATCCTCCGTTATCCAGCACTATGACAAATATCGGCAGTTTGTATTGCCGCGATACGGCTAGCACCGAATCCATGTTGCCAAAGTAATAGCTGCCGTCGCCAACAACTTGAACGACCATCGCGTCAGGTCTCGCCAGCTTGATGCCAAGAGCCATTCCGCCGGAAGCACCGAGTCCGCCACCGGCCGTACGCATCAGCGTTCCCGGTAGTGGGCGCGGAAGCTGCGTGGCAACGGCGGCGGCATTGCGTACGGCTTCGTTAAGAACAATGTCGCTAGGGGCCAGTAGTTCCCCTAGTTTGGAAAAGAAATAGTGCGGGTTGATTTCCCCTTCTTTGCCGGGTTTCGAGGCCCGCTTGGCGACGTTTGCCTTCCACTCCTGCCGTTCGAGCCGGATTTCAGCCGTGCGGGCAACTACCGCAGCTTGCGTGTCGGCCGCGCCGCGCTTGCGTAGTTCAGCGATCAGTTGTTCGAGAACCCTGGCGCTGTTTCCCTGTATGCGCAGCTTCGAAGGAAAGGTCCACATGGGCGAGCTTTCCTTCAGGACGTCAACATCGATTTGCGCCCAGAAAGTAGCGGGATCAGATTTGCTGTCGCGTGGAAACCAGGGAACGTCCACATCGACCAACAAGCCGACATCGGCTTGTTCAAAGTGGCGGTCAGGCTGGAACCCGCAAAAGAACTCGCCCTCATGAGAAATATTACTGACGCTGCTGGATTCAAAGACACGAAGCCCGATCAAGGCGGCAAGCGTTTCGATCTGCTGGGACGCCCCTGGGCAATTCCCCGCCGCAGCCGTGATCAAAATCGGGTGCTTGGCCGCCAACAGGCGATCAGCCAAGTCTTCGATTAATGCAGGGTCGGCGCCTGAGGGTGCTGCTGCACCGAACTGGTCCGCCGGATAGCTGGTGATTTGCGATGCTGACCATTGTTCGGTCAGGACTTCACGCGGGAGCATGAAATAGACAGGGCCCTTGGGTTCGCTCTGCATGATTGTGTGAGCGCGACGTAGAGACTCCTTGACGACAACTCCCGATGGCAGGGTCCATTCCCATTTGACGTAAGGCCGCACCAAACTGCCTTGATCAAAGGGCTCTTGGACGAAATGCACGTAAGTGTCTCGCGAACCCAGAAGCTCTCCGGACGTTGTGAACGGCGCTTTGCCTGCCATCAGCAAGACAGGAAGACGGCTGCGCAACAGGTTATGCATACCTGCGGCTACATTGGCCGTACCGACGTCGACGTGTACAAGAACACCTTGCCCCTGGCCGGTCATCGCTGCGTAACCTCCCGCCATATGGATAGCCGTGTTTTCGTGAGGGCACAGAATGACTGCTGGTGATTTTTCACCAAGCTTGCGGCGTGCCGCAAGCTCTTCAATGATGGGAGCGTGGTCAGTCCCCATATTAGAGAAAATGTACTGGACGCCCATCTCGGTGAGCGCCTCCAGAAGAAAATTGGCGCATGGGCGTTTCAATTCGGCCTGGGCATTGCTCATTCATTTCCCCCGCCTGACTGCAACTTGCATTGCAGTCAGGTGATGAACATCAGTTTAGATTTTGACTATTCAACTTTGGCGCCTGATTCGCGTACGACTTTGGCCCAGCGTTGCGCTTCGCTCTTGATCAACAGCTTGAATTCCTGCGGAGTGTTGCCCACTGTGATTCCGGAATGGTTCCCCACTTTTTCCCTGACCTCTTTCATACGGGCGATCTTGGCCAGTGCGGTCGCAAGCTTGTCGATAACCGGCTGTGGCGTACCTGCAGGGGCGACGATTCCGTTCCAGACCGAGGCGTCCACGGCAAGCCCCTGTTCCATTAGTGTGGGCAGTTCGGGCATGGCGGAAGTTCGTTCGGCGCTGGTGATCCCTATACCCCGAACGCGGTTTGCCTTGATAGCCGGCATACCCGATCCGGTAAATGCGAAATGAATCCGGCCGGCATTGATGTCGACTTCAGCCGATGAGGTTGTCTTGTACGGAACATGCACGACATCGATATTCGCAATCGACGCAAACAAGGCTCCTACCAAGTGCGGCGATGTGCCAGAGCCTGGAGATGAATAATTGAGCTTGCCTGGTTGAGCCCGGGCCAGCGCGATCAGATCGTGAACGTTCTGGACTTTCAGAGTGGGGCTGACTATCAGGTAAAACGGTAAGGAGGCCACCATGGATACGGGGGAAAAATCGCGCTCGGGATCATAGGTGATGTTGGGGTAGATGGACGGGTTGATCGACAGTGTCGTGACTGATGCCATCAACAGGGTGTATCCATCTGCCGGAGCTTTGGCCACGTACTCAGCCCCTATCATCGTGCTGGCTCCGGCCTTATTTTCTACGACAACGGTCTGGCCAAGCTCCCGCCCCAGGTAATCGGCGAATATGCGTGACACGATATCCGCCACGCCTCCCGGACCGTGAGGAACAACCAGCTTTATCGGCCTGCTCGGATAATCAGAGGCCGGTGCGGCCGAGAGCGGGGCGCCAGCGGCCAGAGCGGCCATGCAAGCCAAGATCCTGGCTTTTTTCATAATCATTTCATCACCTTCATCGTTGTGAATAGGACGCTACGAACAACGAGTGCTGGTCTCCTCCACTCGTTGGAATATTTTTGAGTCAGGAAGCGGGCGCTACTAGCGGGACTTCCCACGCGTTGTAGCCGTAAACCCAATCAGGGTTGGTTGATTTGCGCATCCAGTTATTGGCGTTGGAGCCATTTTGGACAGCAGACGTCCGTGGTTTTCTAACCGTTTCGAACAATCGGAAAGCGGTGTCGATATCCTGCGTACCTTGATTCGCCATGCAGCGGCTTAGCACCACTGCGTCTTCCAAAGCCATTGCCGCACCTTGGGCCATATAGGGCGTCATCGGGTGACACGCATCGCCCATCAGCACCACTCGCCCCGTACCCCATGAAGGAAGCGGATCGCGTTGGAAAATCGCCCATTTGTGAACGTCCGGGCAGGCTGCGAGCACCGATTGGACGTTAGGGTGAAAATTTGAGTAGGCCTCGCGAAGCGTATTCAAGTCGCCCTTGGCTGACCACGATTCAGGGGTCATCCAGCCGGCATCCTCTGGTTGGCTGGTGACGAAATAGACCTCGTCACGGCGCTGAGTAATAAAGTAGATGACGATGTGCCGGTCTGGTCCCCACCACTTCGTACGCGAAGAGCCGATATCCAAATCGCCAAGCCGGCTGGCTGGGAAGGTCGTCCGGTAGGCCACCCGTCCGGTGAACCGGGGCTTCTCAGCCCCCAGGATGATTTCCCGTACCTGTGAATGCACGCCGTCCGCACCGATTACGGCAGCAGCGCGTACTTGGCTGCCGTCTTGGAAGGACAGCAGTACCGAGTCGCTATGTTGCTCCAGGCCAATAAGTTGTTTGCCCTGGTGGACAGAAGAAGCGGGCACCAGAGATGCCAGGGCCGAGTGCAGATCGCCACGATGCATCGCCAGAAACGGCATGCCGTAGCGCTCTCTGGCGAAATCGGCAAGGGGGAATTCGTTGGTGACTTCACCGCTGTCGAACTCCCGGTTCAAAGACGAGTGCGGAGCAAAAGCCGTTTCAAGCAGAGGTTTTTCCAGTCCCAGTCCGCTTAGCACCCGCATTGCATTTGGGCTCATCTGGATGCCTGCGCCTATGCGGGCGAACCGTGCGGCCTGTTCGTAGATATCCACGGCGATCCCTTGGCGCTGCAGCGCAGCGGCCACAGCTAGACCCCCGATACCTGCACCGATGACTGCAATCGGCAAATCCTGTTTCTTCATCAAAAAAACTCCTTCTGTTGGTCCAGAGACGTGTGTCTGGACCCGCATGTGAATTCACGGCCACGGGCTTGTATGAGCTCCAACGTGGCGGGCAAACTTGATTATTGTTCGCAGTCAGTCCCCACGCATATTGCCTAGCTGCTCTACCAGATATAGAATTTTTCTATATCATCGGCTGATGCGGTGACGCGTTTCCCTCGTTTTATGGAAGGTTCAGTGGATATCAAGCAACTGGAATATTTCGTGCAGGTAGTAGAGGCCGGTAGTTTTACTCGGGCGGCGCGCGTGCTTGAAATGTCGCAACCCTCGCTCAGCCGCCAAGTACGATTGTTGGAAGTCGAGCTGCATGAGCACCTTCTGTATCGCAATGGGCGAGGCGTGACGCCCACCGAGGCCGGAGAGTTGTTGCTGGAACATGGACGGGCCATTCTTGCGCGCGTGGCGCAAGCCCGTCAGGACATACATGATCTGAAGTCAACGCCGCGGGGGCGAATCATCGTGGGGCTGCCGCCCCGCATAGCGCATACGCTCACGCCGCGCCTGGTGCGTCGCTTCCGCGAACATCTACCGGGTGCGGCGCTTACCGTCACCGAAGGCTTGAGCGTGAGTTTGCGAGAATGGCTGAGAGAAGGGCGCATCGACGTAGCGCTGCTTTACGATCCGGCACCTAGCCACACACTGGACTACGAACCGATTTTCAAAGAGGAGCTGATGCTGGTGGGCTGCGTTCCAGGGATGGGTGAAGGCCTGCCGGAATCGGTACGTTTCGATCAACTGGCCGACTATCCCTTGGTGTTGCCCTGCATGCCGAACACCATTCGGGCCGTTGTCGATGCCACTTGCCGGAGATGCGAAGTCGCCTTGAATATCGTGGCCGAGGTCAATGCCGTGCATACCCTGGTTGCCTTGGCCGAAAGTGGCGAGGGGTTTGCCTTGTTGTCGTTCAGCGCGATTGCGGATCAATTGCGTGCTGGAACGTTGCTTGCCGCAAACGTGCATTCGCCGAAAATGTATAACAACCTGATCCTTTGTACCGCGCCGCTCAGGCCGGTTACTCGCCTTGTCCGGGAAACCATGCAATTGATCCGGACCCTGGATATTCC